>NZ_JAFIFQ010000043.1 GCF_020831925.1 Alkalimonas sp. | reverse complement strand
CCGATGAAGCCATGTGGCAAAAAGTTCACCCGGTGATGCTGGATCAAACATTGCGGATGCAGGCACTGGTGCAACAACTGCTTGCCTTATCACGGATTGAAGCCTCCGGGCCGGTGCAGCATGAACAGGTGGTGAAGGTGCCGGAATTGTTGCATTATCTGGAGCAAGAAGCCCATTCGCTGAACCGCGATAAACAGCATCAGATTGAATTTCACATTGACGAGCAATTGGTGGTGAAGGGCAGTGCTGATGAGCTGCGCTCGGCCTTTTCCAACCTGATCACCAATGCCATTAAGTACACCCCACCCGGTGGTGAGATCAAAGTGAGCTGGCAGCGCCAGCACCACAAGGCGGTGTTCTCGGTGAATGACAATGGTGAGGGCATAGCCCCTAAGCATGTAAAACGTTTAACCGAGCGCTTTTACCGGGTGGATCAGGCCAGAAGTCGTGCTACTGGCGGCAGTGGTCTGGGGCTGGCCATTGTGAAACACGTGCTATCGCGCCACAACAGCCGCTTGCTGATTTTCAGTGAGCCCGGCGCCGGCAGCAGTTTTTCCTTTAGCCTGGCGGCGGAAGACTAACGTGTTGGTATCAACCAAGCCCAAGCGCCGGATAGCTGTCGATAATCTGCTGGCGGCGAAAGCAGTTCAAGCTATGATCGTTGACCATGCCACAGGCCTGCATATGGGCGTAAATGATGGTGGAGCCGACAAATTTAAAACCTCGTTGTTTTAAATCTTTGCTCATCGCATCGGATTCTTTGCTGGTTGCACGGTAATCTTCTGGTCTGCAAATGCTGCTAACCTGCGGTCTGCCATCAACAAAGCGCCATTGGTAAGCGGCAAAGCTGCCAAAGGCTTGTTGTATGGCCAAAAAGCAGCGGGCATTGTTGACGGCAGCTTCTACTTTTAACCGATTGCGGATAATGCCGGGGTCTTGCAGCAGTTGCTCAATTCGTTGCTGGTCAAAACGCGCTACTTGCTCGGCATCAAAGCCGGCAAACACCTGACGGTAATGCGGCCGTTTCTTCAGCACCGTGTACCAGCTCAGGCCGGCCTGAGCCGCTTCCAACGTCAAAAACTCAAACAGTTTGTCATCATCCAGCAGCGGTACGCCCCACTCGGTATCATGATAGGCGACATAATCAGCTTTGCTGGTATCCAGCCAGGGGCAACGACACAACTCAGACATGAGGCAACTCCGGGCAGCTAAAAGACAAGTGCAGTGAAAAACCAACTTTGCTTAGCCAGTCAGCTTCCTGCTGCAGATCCGCCTGCAGCAGAGGCTGTTGGGCCAGCCAGTCGATGGGTAAAGTTAGCGTCAGACTGCGTTCGTAAGCTTGGATGACGGGGTCAGGCAACCAAT
Organism: Alkalimonas sp.; assembly: GCF_020831925.1. Taxonomy (GTDB): domain Bacteria; phylum Pseudomonadota; class Gammaproteobacteria; order Enterobacterales; family Alteromonadaceae; genus Alkalimonas. Next base: position 26,124 of record NZ_JAFIFQ010000043.1, on the reverse strand, counting down.
CATCCAGTCTCTTTTGATTGAGCAGCACCGACAGGCGCAACAACACCAGCAAGCGCAGTAGCTGATGCGACGGATAAAGGTACAGCGTCGGCAGGCTGAAGCCTTTCAACTTACGGCGATGAAAGCGCACCAAAAAGGCCAGCACTTGCTGTTGCTCCTGATTAAAACCGGGTAGGTTGGCGTGCTGCAAAATATAAGCAGAGTGCTTTTGAATACCGGAAGAATTAATCTGCAAGCCAATTTCCACCACCTGGCAAGCCCAGAGCAAGAGCCGTGTTTCTGTATTGGCTAACTGCCAGTCGATCTGGCAATGACTGATCAGTTGCCGGGCCGTGCGTTCCAATCGCAGGCAGTGACTCTCATCTACCTGATAACGCCGCTGTAAACTACTGATGGTGCTTTGGCGGATATCCTGTTCATAACGGTGTTCACGCATTTCATTGAGTACCCCCTCACGCAGCGCGGCATCGCAATAGTGCATTTCGTGGATATCCAGCATCTGAAAAGCAGCAATCGCAATACTGAGGGCCGGTGCCAGCAATGGACGGCGGTCGTCGCTCAGTCCAGCCAACTGCAGATGGGAAGTATGCCCCGCTTGTTGCAGCAATTGTTGCAGTTGCAGTAAGTCCACCAGACGCAGCACCCCATCGGTTTGCAGTTGCTGCTGCAGAATATCGCGTAGCACTTTGACGGATCCAGAAGTGCCGAGAGCCTGTTGCCAGCCGGTTTTTTTAAAGCCACTGGCTACCGACTCCATCTCCTGCTCAGCCTGGACTATAGCGCGGGCAAAGCGTTTGGCACTAAGTTTGCCACCAGCGAAAAATTCATTGCCAAAGCTAACACAGCCCATATTGCGGCTGCTAAGCCGCAACACTTCGAAGCCTTCGCCGAGGGCAAATTCGGTGCTACCACCGCCAATATCCATTACCAGCCGTCGATTGCTAGCATGTTCGAAATGCGCCACTCCCTGGTAGATGTAGCGGGCTTCTTCCTGGCCGGAAATAATTTCAATCGGGTAGGGGAAGAAACGACTGGCGCGGCGCAGAAAGGTTTGACTGTTTCTGGCCCGGCGCAGGGTATAGGTCGCAATCACCCGCACCGCTTCCGGAGCAATGCCAGACAAGGTATCAGCAAACTGGCGCAGCACCGTAAGGCCACGCTCCATGGCGTCTTCAGTCAGGATCAGATCGCTGCTGAGACCTTCGGCCAGCTGGACTTTTTGTTTTTCACGATGCAGCAACTGCAGATCGCCATCTAGCTCGCGGGCGATCACCAGATGAAAACTATTCGAACCCAGATCGACCGCTGCCATCAGGCTAGGTTCTGGCGTTGGCTGTGCATTTATTTGACTCAATCGGGTGTCCTTGCTGGCACATCGGGTTGCAGGGCTGCCAAATAATCATAGGTAGCTTGCTGCGAGCGAATATTGCGCTTATTGCCACGTTTCACGTAGCTATTACTCTGGCTGGCATCGAGCAGCCGCCCTTTGACGTTATCTTTGAGCTGGATGTGCAGGATGTCAAGGATTTGCTGCTTTAAACGCAAATCGTAGATTGGCACGCCAACTTCGACGCGATGGTCGATGTTGCGGGTCATCCAGTCAGCGGAGGAAATATAGACCTCAGTTTCACCACCATTATGAAATACATACACCCGGCTATGCTCCAAATAACGGTCCAGCACACTGACCACCTTGATGTTCTGACTCAACCCTGGCACGCCAGGGATCAGCGAGCACATCCCACGAATGATCATGCGGATTTTCACCCCAGCCTGACTGGCCTGATACAGCAAGGCGATGATGTCTTTATCCACCAGGTTGTTTATTTTCAGGATAATTTCCGCTTTGCGGCCTGTGGTGGCAAAGCCAATTTCCCGCTGGATCAGTGCTACCAGGCGTGGCCGGCTCCAGGTGGGGGATACAATGAGATGATTGAACTGATAGGCCCGGTAGCTGTACTCAATAAATTCGAACACCTGATCGACTTCAGCGGTAATTTCCGGGTGACAGCTAAACAGGCTCATATCGGTGTAGATACGGGCGGTTTTCTCATTGAAGTTGCCGGTGCCTATATGGGCATAACGCACCGCTTTGCCACGTTCCAGTCGGGTGATTAAACAGAGTTTGGAGTGAATCTTTAACGTAGTCAGGCCAAACACCACATGGATACCGGCTTCGGTCATTTTGCGGGACCAGTTGATGTTGTTTTCTTCATCAAACCGTGCTTTGAGCTCGACCACTACAATGACTTTTTTGCCATTGCGCACTGCATCCACCAGAGAACTGATCACCCGAGAGTTTTTGGCCACCCGGTACATGGTCAGTTTGATGCTGCTGACTTTGGGATCAAAGGAAGCCTGACGGATCCATTCGGTAAAATAGCCAAAATCCTGATAAGGGTAGTGCAGCAGAATATCGCTGGCGCGAATGGCATCAAAACTGGTGGCGTATTGCTCAAACTCTGGGCTCGGCAACGGGGGTTGAGCGGCAAACTCCAGGCTGTGGTGGCCCATATTTGGGAAACTAATAAAGTCTTTGAAATTACGGTAACGTCCACCAGGAATTAACGAATCCATTGAGCTGGTGCCCAGCTGTTTGCCAAGCACCTTGAGCATGGCTTCCGGCATGTCTTTATCGTACACCAGCCGAACCGGCTCGGACTTCAGGCGCTGCCGGATGCCTTTGGACATTTTATCCAGCAGGCTTTGATCCAGCGTATCGCTGATATTGTATTCAGCATCCCGGGTCATTTTCAGCGAATACCCCTGGATCTGCTCAAACTCGAAGAAGCCACTGAACAGGTCGGCCAGACAGAGCAGTAAAATATCATCCAGCAGCATCAACTGGCGGCGATAATGGCCATTTTTTTTGCGGGTATTGAGCTCCAGTGGCAGCTCAACAAAGCGAGAAAGCTCTTGCGTTGGTACCTCGACAATGGCGTATTCCGGCTTGCCCTGACCACTCATTTCGACAAACAAATAGGTGGTATTGTCTTCAAGCGAACGGGCCAGCCGCTGCTCTTCATTGCTAAGGATAATGGGGGAAATGTGTTTTTTAACCTCGGTGCGAAAGTAATTGCGCAGCCAGTCGATTTGCGGCTCAGTTAAGCGGCTATGATCAATTAACTCGATGCTGTGCTTGCGCATCTCAAGTTGAATATCTTTATAGATTTGGTTGAATTGCTCACCCTGCTCAATCACTTTTTGCTGTATGTCTTGCAGCAGTTGCTCGGCATCTTCATCCGGACTGGCCTGGTACTTTTTCAACAAGATGCGTCGCTTCACATCGGCCACCCGCACCCGGAAGAATTCATCCATATTGTTGGAGTAAATTCCCAAAAAACGCAGCCGCTCAATCGCTGGGTTACGGGTATCGGCGGCTTCCTGCAGTACCCGGCCGTTAAACGACAGCCAGCTGAGTTCGCGCGGGATCATCGGGACTTGCAGTGTTTCAGATAAGGGTGAGTGAGTATCCATGCAGGGCTCCTAACAGCTATGGCATTTACTCTATGGCAGTTTTATGACAATTGGATGAAGCGGCCAATGGCCGCTGTAAAAAAAGTGCCCAGTCCGGGCACTGTGTTTACGGTTGGGTATTATTAGCTGGCTACTTCTACATCCACTACCACATCGGTAGCTATAGCTTCCAAGGCAGCAATTACCTCGTCCCGGCTTAATCCAGGCGCTAGTTCCACGGTGGCAATGGCGTTAAACAAGGGCGAGCCCCAATTTGGCGCACTTTGCTTGGAACTTTCAAAGTGAATAATATTGGTGCCTTTGTGTTTAATCACCGAGGATAATTCGCGCACGATACCGGGGCGATCATTGCCAGTAATGACAAACTTAAGCAATTGCTGATTTTGGCCAGCGCTGTCAATGCCATGGTGGATATGAATGTCGAGATCGGCAATGGCTTGCAACGCCTCGGTCAGTTCGGCCAGGTCAGTTTCTGCTACCTCCAGTTGTACAATGCCGGCAAAGTAACCCGCCAGGTGGCTAAGATTACTTGCCATCCAATTGCCATTGTGTTGATTGACCACGGTAGCCAGTTGTTCTACCAGGCCGGATTTATCGCGTCCTATGACGGTCAGGACCAACTGCTTCATAGCGATTCCTTTTGTGTTGACGTCAGTGTGGGGGAGGTCATTCTAATCGTTATTAGGAACCAGGTTCCTTGACCATAAGTGTAGACCTGTCATGAAAATATAAAAGTCGGCTTTGAGATTTTTTTATTCTAGCCTATGTGTTTTGTGTGCGAGTTACCGCCATCGCTAATAAAATCAGTGCTATTAAGTCAACAACGCTTGGTATCGATGCTACTATAGCGCTATGATCCTTACCAAGTGGCTGTGTGTGGGGGCTTCCCATCATAACAGGTTCAGCTCAGGAGATATCGGCGTTTGAACCAGCGAATCGAAAGCAGGCTCCATGCTTTTTTTTTGGCTGCAGGCCTCTGGTTTGTCGTACTTCAGGCTTTTGGCGATGAAGCGATTGCAGTGTTTGCGGGTTCCGAGCGACTAGCCGGTAATCTTACGTCGACAGGCTCCGATAGTCTGAATAGTTTAATGCAGGCCTGGTCGCTTCTGTTTATGCAACAGCATCCAGAGCTGAATGTGCAAATTCATGCCAGTGGCTCCGCTACAGCTGCGGTGGCCTTAACGGAGTCGACGGCGAACCTTGGTCCCATGAGCCGTCCAATGACCCAAACCGAGCGACAGCGTTTTGAAAAAATGCATGGTTACCCGCCACTGGAAATACCGGTCGCTTTGGAGACTTTGGCCGTTTATGTGCATCGCACCAACCCACTCAACGTCATAAATATGAATGAGCTTGAGACGCTGTTCTCGGCAGAGCCTCAGTGTCAGCCAGCCGGGCGGATCACTCGCTGGGCTGAACTAGGGGTTGCTTCTCCGCTTGGCCAACGTCGTATTAGCTTGTATGGCCGCAACTCTGCGTCAGGTACTTATGGGTTTTTAAAGCAACAGCTGCTCTGTCATGGAGATTTCAAGCCGGAGGTGCATGAGTTACCTGGTGCTGCAGCTGTTATTCAGGCCGTAGCCCTGGCGGAAAATGGCATTGGGATTGCCGGAACCCGTCACCAGAGTGCGGCAGTAAAGGCGTTGCAGCTGCAGCAGCAGGATCAACAGCCGATGACTTTGCAGCGGACTTTGTACATTTACCTGAATGCGCACCCGGTGATAGGGCTTGGTGCGGCTGAACTTGCTTTTATGCGCCTGGTGTTATCCGAAACCGGGCAGCAACTCGTGGAGCAACATGGATTCGAGGCCATTCCACCTGAAATTCGGGCTGGGTTGTTGCAGCATTTGAGTGGGACTGTGCATGTGGACTAGAAAGAGTCGTGACTGCATTAGCCGCGTAGCAGTTACCCTGGTTGGCTACAGTGTGTTACTGGCGTTTGCCCTGATCTTTATCTTTTTACTCTGGCAGGTATGGCCACTGTTTCAACCAGCAAAAATCAGTGTACAGTCTTTAGAGTCTGCATCGGTAACTATGGTAGATAGTTACTCTGTTCAGAGCACTAATGGTCATACCGCAACCCATCCGTTGATGCTGGATAATGGGTTGGATGAGCGGGTCCAACTGCAGGCCGATGGATATTTTCAATGGTATCTGCGGGTGGGTGATGACTGGCAGCTCCAGATGCAGGGCCATTTGGGGCTTGCCAGTTGGCAAGCCGCTACCATGTTATCAGGGAGCAGGACTTTGTTGGTGGCGGATAAGAACGCTCAGGTTTATTCCTGGTTCCGCTTGCATCAGGAGCTGATAGTCCGGCCGAGAATTACTCTGCGCCAAATGGAGTTGCAGGCACTGATCCCAGTCTCGGCCGATAGTTTTTTTAGTCTGCATCCGGGGCAGCTGGATTGGTACCATGTGACGACTGGTAAGCACTTGGCAGAGCTGCAGCTGCCCGATACACCCTTGCAACAGCTTCAACTGAGTGAGGATCGTCAACTGATGCGACTACACTGGGGGCCAGATCACAGCCAGGCCTATCAGTTGCAATGGCAACACCCAGCCGTGGCTGGTGGGCAATTGTGGTCGGCGGTGCATTACGAAGGCCGGCGTGAAGCAGCCTATGTCTGGCAAACTGCTGCGGCAGCGGATGACAGTAACCCGCGTTTATCGCTGATACCACTCACTTCTGGGACCTTAAAGGCTGCAGGATATGCGATGTTGTTTGCTACCCCGTTGGCAATTCTTGCGGCAGTCTTCACGGCTTTTTATCTGCCTGAGCGCTGGCGTTACCGAACCCGGGCTACCATGGAAATGCTGGAGTCGATGCCAACGGTGATTTTAGGTTTTATCGCCGCATTTCTCCTCGCGCCCTGGTTGGAACAGCAACTGATGCTATTTTTTGTGTTGCTCGTGCTGGTGCCAACAGTGCTTGTACTGTGCAGTGCACTCTGGTTTCACTGGCGACAACGGCAACAACAACAAGCCGAGCAGCCAGGCGCTGTGCTGGTGCTGTCGTTGGTAGCAGGTATTCTGACGGCTTTTATGCTGGCCCCCGCGTTGGAGCATGCCTGGTTCGACGACAGCTTGCTGCTCTGGCTGGCCGGGCAGGGCATTGACTATCAGCAACGCAATGCTTTGATTATCGGCATGGCGATGGGGTTGGCGGTGATCCCCAGCATTTTTAGCCTGACAGAGGAAGTGGTCTCTCAGGTACCTGCTTCGCTGACCCAGGGGGTGCTGGCGCTGGGTGCTAGTCGTTGGCAGACATTAAGTAGCATGGTATTGCCGGTGGCCGCACCGGGGATCCTGGCGGCAGTGTTGCTTGGACTTGGGCGGGCGCTTGGAGAAACCATGATTCTGATCATGGCAACCGGCAATACGCCATTGCTTGGTTTTGATCCTTTTGAGGGCATGCGTACTCTGACCGCCAGTTTGGCACTGGAAATGCCAGAGGCGGCAGTCGGCTCCAGCCACTTGAAAGTCCTGCTGCTGGCAGCCTTACTGTTGCTGGTGTTAACCTTCTTGATCAATACACTGGTTTCCTTGCTCAGGCAACGGATCCGTCAGCGATATCTGCAACTTTAGGAACTATGATGCGGCAATGGTGGCAACAAGGCAGCCCCTGGGTATGGTTCAGCGCTTCAGCATTACTGGTGTGCCTTGGCCTTTTTATGGCGTTGCTAGGCCTGATAGCTGTTAAAGGTATGCATCACTTCTGGCCTGCACCTCTGGTCCAGTTCCAGCTAACAGAACAGAGCCGGCCACAGCTTGGCCGCCTGGTTCGTTCGGTATCTGACCGTGCGGAGAGGAAAGATAGAGCTTATAGGCTGGTTGACCGCGGTGATCTGATCGTTGACGCCAGCTCTCAATTGCCGGGACGTTATCTGTTGTTGGAAGCGCATCAACTGTTATCGGATCGACCAAAACAAGCTGTGTGGGTGCAACTGCAAGATGGCCGGACTTTCTACGGGAAACAGGTAGGGCAGGAAACAGCACCATCGGATGCTGGACTTTGGCTGGATCTTGGGATGGCGGCCCCTGTACTAATCAGCGCCGTAGAGATCCGAGCCTATTGGTTACCAAATCAACTGAGCTTTCGGCAGAAGGGGGCGGTTTTTTGGCAGGAGTGGCGTTATTTTCTGACTGCATCTCCTAGCCAGAATCAAAGCGCCGGTGGTATTTTCCCTGCAATTTTTGGTACTTTAGTGATGGTGTTACTGATGGCAGTGCTGGTGACACCGTTCGGTATTTTAGCGGCTATTTATCTGCACGAGTATGCGCCGAAAAACTGGCTCACGCAGTTGATTCGCACCAGCGTGTACAATCTGGCCGGCATTCCATCCGTAGTGATGGGGGTCTTTGGGCTGGCCTTTTTTGTCTATGTGCTGGGTGGCAGTTTGGATCGTCTGTTCTACGCTGACCAGTTGCCGGCGCCGACCTTTGGCACCCCCGGACTGTTTTGGGCGGCCTTAACACTGGCACTACTGACCTTGCCGGTGGTGATTGTCGCAACCGAAGAAGGGCTCAGCCGCTTACCACAGGCCCAACGCTTAGCCAGCTTTGCGCTGGGCGCAACACAGGCCGAAACCATTTGGAAAGTGGTGGCGCCCCAGGCAGCCCCGGCGATGTTAACAGGGCTTATTCTGGCCATAGCCCGTGCTGCCGGTGAAGTGGCGCCTTTGATGTTGGTTGGCGTGGTAAAGTCTGCGCCACAGCTGCCGGTTGATACGCAGTTTCCGTTTATTCATTTAGAGCGAAAGTTCATGCATCTGGGGTATCATTTGTACGATGTTGGCTTTCAAAGCCCGGATGCCGAGGTGGCCATGTCGCTGGTGTATGCCATTGGCCTGGTGTTGCTGACGCTGATTTTGTTGCTGAACCTCAGTGCGTTTTTTTTGCGCCAGCGCTTACGCCGTAAGTACCGGCTAATTGATTAGAGTTACTATGCAAACCACTGTGCAAACCACTATGCAAACCAAAGTAGCCATTCACGAATTTTCTTTGTGGTTGCAGCATCAGCAGGTGCTGGATGCCATTGAGCTGAGCATCCCGGCCAATCAGGTCACCGCCTTGATAGGCCCGTCCGGTTGTGGCAAGTCCAGCTTGCTAAGGGCGATGAACCGGATGAACGAGTTGATGCTCGACTGCCGCAGTCAGGGGCAGGTGTTGCTGGATGGTCAAAACATCTATCAGTCCGAGACCGATGTCGCGCGCTTGCGCTGTCGGGTCGGCATGGTATTTCAAAAACCCAATCCTTTTCCCAAATCGGTCTACGACAATGTGGCTTTTGGCTTACGCTTGCAAGGCCAGCGCAGCCGCAGACGCCTGGATGAGCAGGTTGAGTCCGCTTTAAAGCAGGTCGGGCTTTGGAGTGAAGTCAAAAACCGCTTGCACCACAATGCGCTTACTCTGTCGACCGGCCAGCAACAGCGACTGGTGATCGCCAGAGCCATTGCATTGCAGCCTGAGGTGTTGCTGCTGGATGAGCCGGCATCGGCACTGGACCCGATTTCCACCTTGAAGGTAGAAGAACTCATCTACGAGCTAAAAGCCGCCTATACTGTGGTCATTGTCACGCACAATATGCAGCAGGCGGCGCGGATCTCGGATTACACCGCTTTTCTGAATCAGGGACGCTTGGTGGAATGGGCCGAAACCCATACCATCTTTACTCAGCCCGCTTCGCAGCAAACCGAAGATTACATTACCGGCCGTTTTGGCTAAGGAACAGAGATGGATACCCTGCATTTATCCCGCCATATCTCCAGTCAGTTCAATGAAGAAATTGAACAAATCCGCAACCATGTGATGGCCATGGGGGGTTTGGTCGAGCAGCAGCTGCATCATGCCTTGCAAGCGATCGCTAACTCAGATACGGATAAAGCGCAGCAGGTGATTGACAACGATCGCAAAGTCAATGACTGGGAACTCACTATCGACAATGAATGCACCCGCATTATCGCCAGGCGCCAACCGGCGGCCAGCGATCTGCGGTTGGTGATGACCATTTTAAAAACCATTGCCGATTTGGAGCGCATTGGCGATGAAACCCGTCGTATCGCCATGGTGGCGCTGGAGTCTTTCAATACAGAGCAGCAAGATTTACTGGTGAATCTGGACAATCTGGGGCGTCATGTCTGGCAAATGCTGCACGATGTACTGGATGCCTATGCCCGGATGGACGTCGAAGCGGCTTTAAGTGTTTACAAAGAAGACAAGCGGGTGGATAGGGAGTACGAGGCCATTACCCGCCAGTTGATGACCTACATGATTGAAGACCCGCGCTCCATTCCCAAGGTGATGAATGTGCTCTGGTCGGCTCGCTCACTGGAGCGCATTGGCGATCGGTGCAAAAACCTGTCGGAATACATCATCTATCTGGTCAAAGGAAAAGTGGTGCGACACAGCGACGAGTCAGAATTAGAGCGTAATGCGCGCAGCTGACAGTCATAAAAACGAAATATTTCATTTTTTATTGCGCTGGTTCGCAGCTATAATGCCGCCTTAATTGCACTAATGCATAAAATATGACCGCAACGATCTGGTAATCCACCAACCGAAGCGGCCTATTCAGGGCAAAACGCATGAGTTATTCACTGTTTGATTTTCTCCAGTTAATAGGTTCACTGGGGATTTTTATTTTTGGCATGAAAATTTTCAGCGAAGGTCTGCAAAAAATAGCAGGCAACCGGCTGAAAGGCATCTTAAGCGGCATGACCCGCAATCGTTTGACCGGTGTTCTGACCGGCTTTGGCACCACCGCCATTACCCAATCCTCCACCACCACGACCGTGATGGCCGTCAGCTTCGTCAATGCTGGCTTGCTGACCTTTGTGCAATCGACCGGCGTCATTATGGGGGCCAATATCGGCACCACCATTACTGCCTGGATGGTGGCACTGTTTGGCTTTAAGTTTCAGATCACCCCGATCGCGGTTGCCGTTATCGGGGTATTTTTTGCCTTCCTCTTCTCGAATAACAGCCGGCTGCGCAATATCGCCGAGGCCATGGTGGGTTTTGGTATCCTCTTTATTGGTCTGGAGTTTATCAAGGGCGCTGTACCGGATATCCGCGCCAACCCGGAGATGTTTGCCTTTTTGGATGCATTTACCAACTATGGCTATTTATCCTTGCTGCTGTTTGTCTTTGTTGGCACCATCTTAACCCTGCTGACCCAATCGTCCTCGGCTGCTACGGCGATCACATTGGTGATGTTGTTTGAGGGCTGGATTTCCTTCCCAATAGCAGCAGCAATGATCCTGGGGGAAAACATTGGTACCACCGTAACGGCCAATATTGCGGCTCTGGTAGGAAATGTGCATGCTAAGCGGGCAGCCCGCTTTCACTTCTTCTTTAACATCGTCGGGGTGATCTGGATGATGGCCATCATCTTCCCGATGCTCAGCTTGATGGACACAGCGGTGCAGTACTTTACTGGCAACCCGGTGTCGGTGATGGAGGGCTCGCAAGAAGCCCGCTCTAATGCCACCCTGGCACTCTCTTTGTTCCATACCTCCTTTAACGTGTTAAACGTAGTGTTGCTGTTTGCTTTTGTGCCTTACCTGATCCGTTTTGTTGAGTTTATCCAACCAGATCGTGGTGGTGAAGACGACGAGTTTCATTTGCGCTACATCAGTGCTGGCGTAATGACGTCGCCGGGTCTATCGGTGGCACAGGCGCAAAAAGAAATTCAGCAGTTTGCCGGTGTGGTGGAAAAAATGCACGAATCGGTGACCGAGCTGCTGTTTGAGCCTGGTAACAACCGTGAAAAGCTGATGGAAAAAATCCAGAAGTATGAGGATGCCACCGATCAGCTGGAAGTGGAAATCTCCGACTACCTGGTGCGGGTCAGTGAGCATACTAATCTGGAGCACTGGATGACGGAGCGGATTCGTTTTATGCAAACCATGATCAACGATATGGAGCGCATTGCCGATATTTACTACCAGGTGTCTAAACTGTCGGAGCGGATGATCGAGACGGAATCGACCTGGCCGGAAGATGCCAGCAAGGAAATGGCTGTGATGATGACTGCCTTGCAGCATGCCATTCATGCGATGAAAGAGAATGTGGCGAAAGAGCCAGCTGCCGTTAGCCTGAAAGATGCCATTGCATTGGAAGATAAAATCGACAAGCTGCGCGACGAGTACCGCAACAACCACTACGGCCGTTTGGAAAGTGGTGACTATGCCCCTCGTGCTGGTGTGATCTTTATCGATATGCTGAATCGGTTGGAGCGTATTGGCGATCACGTACTGAACGTCAATGAGTCGGCATCGGGCCGTCGCTTAAAGGCGATGCGGATTGATGGTCAGGCTCAGGCGCGTAAGCACTAATCCGTCAGTCGGAAACCATTCCGTTATCGGATAAAAAAGCGCCGCTCAATGAGCGGCGCTTTGTATTTCAGGGAGAAATGGTGTGACTTACTCGTAACGAACTTCCAGTTTCATACCACTGACCGCACGGAAGGCATGCAGACCAATGTGCCAGGTGCCTTCGGCTGGATTGTTGAAAGTGCAGGTCTCGTTGTTGCCATTGGTGCCTGGCTTGCAGTCGAACTGCGTGGCTGTTGGCACAGCACCATGCCGCACATGCAAATCGGCATCACCACGGCCACCGGAGATTTCAACCACAAGGCTGGTTGCACCTGCCGGTACCTCCACACTGTAGTAATCCCAGGTCCGGCGGGCAATGCTAATGTCGTTAATGACATAGCCACCGGCATCCGGTACATCCGGCTCGTCTGGCTCTTCCGGTGCAGTGAAGCTACCCACCAGGCTAACCCCACTAAAAGCGGTATAACCATTGATCATCACATGCCAGGTGCCTTCTTGCGGGGTGGCAAAATCACAGCGCTCTTCATTGCCAAAGCGGAATGGCCGGCAATCGTAATCGCTGAGGGTTGGCGCTGAGCCAAACTTCACATACAAGTCTGCATCACCGGTGCCGCCCGACATGACAAAGGATAAGTCGCTGGCATCAGCAGGTAGTTGCATGGTGAAGGACAGTTGCTCACCAGTGGCTCCGGCAAGATCAGTTACCGGAACACCATTTTGCAGTTCGGTGCCTGGTTCTGGATCCGGGTCCACTGGATCATCCGGTAAGTCAGCGCCTTCACAGCCATGAGCGGTAAGATAATCCACAGCATCTTTGGCTTGCACCAAACCCCAACCATAAGAGGTATCGCGACCAGGCGCACCCAGGTCTTCGGCAGAAGCCGCCAGCGCAGCACGAATTTCAGCATTGGTACACTGCGGGAAGTGACTCCACACCAGAGCGGCAACACCGGCAACATGTGGTGAAGCCATTGAGGTACCGCTCATCAGGCCATAGTTGCTTGCGCCAGAGGTCAGGTTGGCGATATCACCCAGCTGGCCCATCAACACGGTACCTTCTTCTTGCGATAAACTTACCGCAGGGATAGTGGTGGTTGGGTTATCGCCCACGGTACCACTGAAATTACCAGGTTCGTTGTTGTAAATAATGGCTGCCAGACCGCCACCGTCCTGGCAAGACTCTACCTTTTGCGCGAAAGACACTTCACCACGTTGAATCAAGCAGACTTTACCCACCATATCATCGCAGGTGGTTAACCCCAGGCCACAGCTGGCAATTTCAGCCGTCATGCTGCCAGAGCCTGCACCAGTGATTGGGTTTGGATTAAAGGCCACACCATTGACGGATAGTAGCGACTCCATGCCTGTGCCTTCAGGGTAGGTGGAGCGCACATCAACGCCAGGAGCAGCCAGCTCGACCTGAGCATTACGCTGCGAGAAACCAGCCAGTGTTTTGGTGTGATCAACAGCTGCGACCGAAATAACGGAATCGTAAGATGCCGGGTAAGACATGGCGGTGTTGCCACCGTTACCCGCTGCAGCAACCAACAGCACGCCGGAGTCGTAAATGCTTTGCAGGGCGTTGCGCTCAGCCACGCTAGAGCCTGAACCGCCTAAGCTCATATTGACTACGGTAGAGCCATTTTGAGCACAGACATTAATGGCATTGACCAATGAAGATGAATACCCCCAGCCAGCGGCATTAAACACTTTGACAATATGCAGTTTAACTTCGCCATTTGGCAGCACACCAACAATACCGACATCATTATTCAAAGCGGCAATGGTACCCGCCACATGGGTGCCGTGCGGGCCACCGGCTTCAAACCAGTTGCCTGTGCCTGGGTCATTGGTGCCAGTGATGTTACTGCTGAGGAAATCTTCATGCGGTAGATCGAGACCAGAGTCAATCACACAAACCGTTTGATTGCTGGAAAATTGATCAGACACCTGATCGGCTTGCACCATGGTGTAGCCGTACGGAATATCCTGAGCCATTGGGTAACGGACCAGATCAGGTTCAATCAACTCGATACCAGGCTCTGCTTGCAGGCGCTTCAAAGCTGCTTCAGGCAGCTCTGCTGCAATAGCACGTTGAGGGCCCAAGATAAGTTTGGTCTTAGCGCCCATCCGCTCCAAAGCACGAGCCGTCACTTGCAGTGCAATCTGCTCATGGCTTTCACCCGGACGAAGAGAAAGGTTTTGTTGCGCCAAATGTTCAGCGCTGTAATGAATGATAAAACGATTGGAACTTGGCTCGGCGCTTTCTTTTGCTTGTGCTGCCAGTGGGGTAGCTAAAGCCGCTGAAATAGCCAAGGCGACTAAACTGCTCTTGGCTCCAGCCAGAGTAGCAAAGGATTTGGACATGGGTTCACCCTCCCGAGGTGATTATTATGGTTATGGTAGTAGCGCACTTACTAAGAGAAGCAGACAGCAGGACAGACTCAAAACATAGTGGCGACCCTGGGTCAATGCAGGTCAGGCTTTATGGCTCATTAACCTTAAACATTGTTGCCTGATTAACTTATAACATCAAAGATTAGGATTCAATCAATAATTTACAGCTGTAATTTAACTGCTTATAAATTGCTGTAATTAATCACAATTTAATTATAAATCTACCAAAGAATACGCCTACTCATGTGTTCATATTGGGTAAATATGTTAACGGAATGGCTGGGTAAAATGCTGTGCGTTCAGAAATCATGCTGATATACTAAATGTGAAGCTTATGGGGGTACGATGAAGCGTTTACCTAGCATTAAACAAATGCAGTATCTGTTGGCGCTGCATGAACATCAGCATTTTGGCCGGGCGGCTGAGGCCTGTTTTATTGGGCAGTCCACCTTAAGTGCTGCGATTGCTAATATGGAAGAAACGCTCAATGTGCAGCTGTTGGAGCGTGACCACAAAACCTTTATTTTTACCCCACTTGGTGAGGATATCGTTCGTCAGGCTCGTTATATCATTGAGCAGTGCGAAGAGCTTAGCCTGTTTGCCCAGTGCCAGGGCAAGCCAATGTCGGGTCCTTTTCGTCTGGGTTGTATTCCTACCATAGCTCCTTTTGTGCTCAGTGATATTATGGCCGAGTGTCGGCAGCAGTTTCCGGAGCTGCAGTTGTTGCTGCGTGAAGATACTACGGATAACTCCCTTCATGCGCTAGGGGAAGGGCGGTTGGATATGGTGTTGCTTGCATTGCCCTATGAAACCGGGGCCTTTCATACGGAAGTGCTGGCTGAAGATCCATTCCAATTGGTGTTGCATAGGGACTGGTTAGGACACGGTTTTGAGCATGACATCACGCAATGGCCGGACGAGAGTATTTTCCTGCTAGAGCGGGAGCATTGTTTAACCGGCCACGCCGTAAAAGCTTGTGAGCTCGAAGATAACCGCAAGGTGAATCCTTTTTTTGCCACCAGCTTGCACACTCTGACCCAGATGGTGAATAACAAATTGGGGGTCACCTTTATGCCGCAACTGGCCATCAATGCTGGTTTATTGCAAGGCACCGAGCTGGTTTGTCAACGGCCTGGCACAGGCCAGGCCAGCAGGGATATTGGTGTTGCCTGGCGGCCTACCTCCAGCAAGTTGCACAGTTACCGTTTACTGGCTGAGCTGATCCGCCAGGTATTGCAGAAGAAAGTTACTTCGCCGGCGTAAGAACAGAGCCGGCTGAAGCCAGATCGGGCAAGATGAAGTTAGGGTATTGCTGATACAAGGGCTCTAATTGGCCACTGCGGTATAAGATTTGGTATTGATAATCCCACCATCGCTTTAGCTCAAGGCCCCGGACGTTGTTGGCAAATCCCATAAAAATTGGTTCACCTTTAAGAAAACGCAGCTCCAGGCCAGCCAAGTCTTCTGCGCTAAGTTTGCTCTGCAGCTCTGTTTTTTCTACCAAAAATGCATCTACCCGCTGGTTGCGCACCATGTCAACGCCGGTGCGAATGCTGTCTACTTCATAACTGGTGTTATCAATATTCATCACCAGCTCATAATTGTAGCCGCGCTGTGTTGCGAGCCTGAGCATGGATAATTTACTGTTGTCTGTCAGTTGCAGTTGGTCAGACAGGTACAAAACCGCAATCTCGTCGACATCAAAGGGCAGGTCGGACAATAACAACTGCTCACTGTCTTTGACGCCAATCCCAATGACCATGAGCACTTGTTGTTGTTCTGCCATCAGAATGGAACGACTGAAACTGGTAAAATGTAATTCCAGCGCGGTGTCGACAGGTAAAATAAGTCGTAGCAAGTGCAGGTAGGCTCCTTTGCCATCAGGCTCCGTAAACCCTGGCCAGAGATCGCTGGCTACATGAATCACCCCAGTGGGAATGGTAGGTGGTGTATCGGCTTTGCTTGCAGTGGACAGCAAGCCATGACCGCACATTAGCAGCAAGCAGCAGTACAGCATCTTTCTGACAGCAGTGACAGCATTCATGGCAACCTCCACTCCTAAGTGTAGACCTTTTCAGACGGAGCATAGATGGATTTCGCTTGTTCAAAGCTCTTGCTGTTATTAGACTAGCGGCCTTGATTTTTCAGAGGTGTTGGTTCCCATGCAGCTTGCCGATTTTCATTTTGAACTACCAGACGCACTCATTGCCCGGTATCCACAGGCTGAACGTTCAGCCAGCCGTTTGCTGTGTATGGATCGCCATACCGGGGCCTTAAGTCACCGGGTGTTTCGGGATATTGCAGACCAGCTTAAGCCGGGCGATCTGTTGGTATTCAATAATACCAAAGTAATCCCTGCCCGCTTGTTTGGTCAAAAAGCCTCTGGCGGCAAGGTGGAAGTGCTGGTGGAACGCATTCTGGATGAGCAGCGTTTCTTAGCCCATGTTCGGGCCAGTAAATCACCGAAACCAGATTCTGAGTTGCTGTTGGAAAACGACGCCAGGGTTAAGATGTTGGGCCGTCAGGGCGAGCTGTTTGAACTTGAATTGCAAGGTGATGAAACTGTGCTGAGCATGTTGGAGCGGCTGGGTCATATGCCGCTGCCGCCTTACATCGACCGTCCCGACAGCGAGGAAGACAAAGCCCGTTATCAAACGGTGTATCATCAGAAGCCCGGCGCTGTCGCTGCGCCAACCGCCGGTTTGCATTTTGATCAGCCGTTGCTGGATACCCTGAAAGAAAAGGGCATTCAGTTTGCGTTTATTACCCTGCATGTCGGGGCAGGTACTTTTCAGCCAGTGCGGGTGGATGATGTCACTACCCATCAGATGCATGCCGAATACATCGAAGTCGATCAAACCGTGATCGATGCGATCCATGCCTGCAAGGCGCGCGGCAATAAAGTGGTCGCTGTTGGTACTACCTCGGTACGGGCGCTGGAAAGCACGGCGCAGTTTGCACGCAGTCAGCAACAACCGCTGGCACCGTTTCAGGGCGATACCCAGATTTTTATCTACCCCGGCTATCAGTTCCAGCTGGTGGATGCCCTCATTACCAATTTCCATTTACCCGAATCGACTTTAATTATGCTGGTGTCGGCATTTAGCTCGCGCGATTATGTAATGAATGCCTACCATACGGCGGTGGAACAGCAGTACCGCTTTTATTCTTATGGCGATGCCATGTTTATCAGCTAAAGCACCGCAATCACGGGATGCCTTGCATCGCATTTTACCGCCGGACAGGGTATGATAGCGCCCGCGAAGCCGGACTGTTTCTCCGGTGTACGAGGTAAAATGTGAAATTTGAACTGTTAGCGACCGACGGCAAAGCCCGTCGTGGTCAAATGATGTTTGAGCGGGGCGTGGTCGATACGCCTGCTTTTATGCCGGTGGGCACCTATGGCACGGTCAAGGGCATGACACCGGAAGAGTTGGAGCAGACCGGGGCGCAAATCTGCCTTGGCAATACCTTTCACTTAATGCTGCGCCCGGGCACGGATATCATCAAGCTGCATGGTGACTTGCATGACTTTATGCATTGGCACAAACCTATTTTAACCGACTCCGGTGGTTTCCAGGTGTTTAGCCTGGGAGAGCTGCGCAAAATTACCGAAGAAGGGGTCTTGTTTCGCTCGCCGCTGAATGGCGAAAAAATCATGCTGACACCAGAGCGCTCAATGGAAGTGCAACAGGCACTGGGCTCCGACATTGTGATGATTTTCGACGAGTGCACGCCGTATCCGGCCACCGAGCAGCAAGCGAAAAAATCGATGGAGCTGTCGCTTCGCTGGGCTGCCCGCAGCAAAGCGGCCCATGGCGATAACCCATCCGCCTTATTCGGTATTATCCAGGGCGGTATGTACCCTGGTCTGCGCGATGTATCCTTACAAGGTCTGGAAGACATCGGCTTTGATGGCTATGCCATTGGTGGTTTGTCGGTGGGTGAGCCAAAAGAAGACATGATCAACATTTTGAACCACACCACCGACAAAATGCCGGCACACAAGCCGCGCTACTTGATGGGTGTGGGTAAGCCGGAAGATATTGTCGAAGCGGTTCGGCGCGGCATTGATATGTTCGATTGTGTGATGCCTACCCGCAATGCCCGCAATGGCCACTTGTTCGTCAGCGATGGCGTGGTAAAAATTCGTAATGCTAAACACAAGGCCGATACAGCGCCTTTGGATAAAAATTGCGATTGCTACACTTGTAAAAATTATTCCAGAGCCTATCTACATCATCTGGATCGTTGCAATGAAATTCAGGGCGCGCGTCTGAACACCATCCACAATCTGCATTTTTATCAGAATTTGATGCAGGGATTGCGTGAAGCCATTGCCGCTGGTACTTTGGACCAATTTGTTGCTGACTTCTATGCCGCTCGTGGTATGGATGTACCAGCGCTCAATTAATTGCTGTTTTTATTAAGGGGAACGTTATGAGTCTGTTTATTGCAAATGCACATGCCACTGGTGGCGGCGCTCAGTCCGGTGGTGGCTGGGATTTAATCATCATGCTGTTGGCCTTTGGTCTGATTTTTTATTTTCTGATCTACCGGCCGCAGGCTAAACGGGTCAAAGAGCATAAAAATCTGATGGGCGCCCTCGGCAAAGGCGATGAAGTGTTGACGCAGGGTGGTTTGGTCGGCCGTATCAGCAAAATTTCTGACGAAAAAGACTTTATTGTTTTGGCGTTGAACGACAGCACCGAAGTAACGGTGCAAAAGGCGTCGGTATCGGCCGTGTTGCCAAAAGGCACCCTCAAGTCGCTGTAATCTGAATTGCCATTGATGCAAAAGGACCGTTGAGTGTTAAATCATAACCCAGCATGGCGTTATCTTTTGGTCATCCTGGTGCTGCTGGTCGGCACCTTGTATGCCCTGCCGAATTTATACCCGGAAGATCCCGCCATTCAAGTAAGCGCCACCCGTGGTGGTGAGGTGCAGCAAGACAGTTTGGTGTTGCTGCAACAACGTTTTGAAGAAGACAGCATTGCGTTAAAAGACATCACGCTGCAGGATGGCCAACTGCTGGCCCGCTTCTTCAATACCGAGGATCAGTTGCGGGCCCGTGATCTGGTCAGCCGCACGCTCGGCAATAACTATGTGACCGCGCTGAATATGGCGCCGACCACACCTAGCTGGCTGATGGCCATTGGTGCCAGCCCAATGAACCTGGGCCTGGATTTACGCGGTGGTGTGCACTTCTTAATGGCCATCGATATGCAGGCGGCCATTGATAAGCAGTTGGACGATCTGGCGCAGATCTTCCGTACCGACCTGCGTGAAGCCCGTATTCGTTTTGGCAATATCCAGGCTGATACTGGCACGGGCACCGTGCTGGTGCAACTGCGCAATGCCGATGATTTAGCGGCAGCCCGTCGCTTGATCAGTCAGGACCGCGATCTGGATGTAAGCTTGGGCCCGGTCGAATTTAGCCTTGAAGTACGGATGAGCGACAGCAAAATTGCTGAAATCCGTGATTACGCGTTGCAACAAAACATCACCATCATTCGCAACCGGGTTAATGAAATCGGGGTAGCGGAGCCACTGGTACAACGTCAGGGCGAGCGCATCATCGTGCAATTGCCGGGGGTGCAAGATACCGCCCGCGCTAAAGAAATTTTAGGCGCCACCGCCACGTTGGAATTCCGTTTGGTGGATGATAGTGTCGACTTGAACGATGCACTGGCCGGACGGGTGCCGCCCAGTGCTCAGCTCTACTACGATCGTGATGGACGTCCTGTGGTGCTGCAACGCCGCATTATGCTCACCGGTGATCGCATCACCGGCGCCAGCTCCAGCTTTGATGAATATGGTCGGCCCCAGGTCAATATCTCACTGGATGCGCAGGGCGGCAATATGTTCTCCCAGACGACCCGTGATGCCATCGGCCGCGGTATGGCCACTGTCTTTATTGAATACAAACCAACCGATCAGATTGGCCCGGATGGCAACCCGGTATTGGAAAAAATAGAGGAAGTCATCAACGTTGCTACCATTCAGGCACGGCTCGGTCGCAGCTTCCGTATTACAGGTATTAATAACCCCGGTGAAGCGCATAATTTAGCGCTGCAGTTGCGGGCGGGTGCTTTGTTAGCACCGATTCAAATCATTGAAGAGCGCACCATAGGCCCAAGCCTGGGTCAGGAAAACATCGAGCTGGGGCAAACCGCCATTATGTTGGGCCTGGCAACGGTACTGGTGTTTATGGTGCTGTACTACAAAGCTTTCGGACTGGTGGCCAATGCGGCCTTGGTAGCGAACCTGGTGCTGATTGTTGGCATCATGTCGATGATCCCGGGTGCCACCCTGACACTGCCTGGCATGGCCGGTATTGTGCTGACGGTTGGTATGGCGGTGGATGCCAATGTGCTTATTTTTGAGCGCATCCGCGAGGAGCTACGTGATGGACGCAGTGTGCAGCAGGCCATTCATCATGGTTATGACCGGGCACTGTCAACCATTGCCGATGCCAACGTCACCACTTTGATTGCGGCCTTAATTTTGTTCGGTGTGGGTACCGGCCCTATCAAAGGTTTCGCGGTCACCTTGATGATCGGTATCATCACCTCGATGTTTACTGCCATTGTCGGGACGCGTGTGCTGGTCAACATGATCTGGGGCGGACGTCGCCTGCAGAAGTTGCCAATTTAAGGGGGCCATGATGATCGCAATTAATTTTAACAACACCATCAATTTTATGCGCCTGAAGGTACCGGCCTTGATCCTGTCCGGTATTCTGGTTATTGCCTCGCTTGGTTTAATGGCCACCAAAGGCATGAACTGGGGACTGGACTTTACCGGTGGTACCGTCATTGAGGTAGGCTATCAGCGCGATGCCGACTTATCGGCCGTGCGCTCTGTACTGGCCGATGCTGGTTTTCCGGATGCGGTGGTGCAGTACTTTGGCAGCAGCCGCGAAGTGCTGATCCGCATTGGTCCGCGCGATGACATCGAGCAGGTTACCCTGGGTGAGCAGGTATTGCGCTTGTTGGGGGACGCCGATCCTGGTACGGTCGATATGCGTCGTATCGAGTACGTTGGTCCCAGTGTGGGTGCCGAACTCAAAGAACAGGGCGGCCTGGCTACCCTGGCAGCGCTGATCTGTATTCTGATTTATGTCGCTTTTCGTTTTGAGTGGCGCTTTGCACTAGGCGCTGTCGCAGCATTGGCACATGATGTCATCATCACCCTGGGGCTGTTTTCACTGCTCGGGCTGGAGTTTGATCTCACGGTGCTAGCCGCGGTGCTGGCGGTGATTGGTTACTCGCTCAACGATACCATTGTGGTCTGTGACCGGATCCGTGAAGGATTTCGCCGCATTCGCGAAAGCGAACCGGTGGAAGTCGTCAATGAATCCCTGACCGGTACCATGAGCCGGACCATCATCACCTCGGTGACCACCATTCTGGTATTGCTGGTGCTGTTCTTTAAAGGTGGTGAGTTGATCCATGGCTTTGCCACAGCCTTGCTGTTCGGTGTGGTGATCGGGACCTATTCTTCGGTCTACATCGCCAGTTCGATGTCACTGCTGTTGGGTATCAGCCGTGAAGATCTGATGCCACCGCCAGTGGAAAAAGAAGGCGAGAATACCGAGCCCTTGCTATAAGCTTGTTTAACCGACACAATGCCAGTCACTCGACTGGCATTTTTTATGGAGCTTGTTATGCAGCACTCCCCAGCTTTTCTGGCCTTAGTAAACGCCGCCAAAGCCGCCATCAAGGAAATGGATATTACCAGCTTGCAGCAGCGCAGCACCCCTTACGTATTGATTGATACCCGTGAAGACCACGAATGGCAGCAAGGCCATTTACCGGGTGCTATGCACCTGGGCAAAGGCATCATCGAGCGGGATATTGAGCAAACCGTGCAGGATAAACAGCAGGTGATTATTTTGTATTGTGGTGGTGGCTATCGCTCGGCCCTGGCAGCACAGGCGCTACAGCAGATGGGCTATCAGCAGGTGTATAGTCTGGACGGTGGTTACCGGGCCTGGAAAGAGCAGGGCTTGCCGATAGAATTGCCCTAAGGTCCGGGCAATAAAAAACCGGCTTTCTCAGCCGGTTTTTTTATCTTCAATGCTTAGCGCATTAACTCTTCGGTCAGATGCGGCCGCATGGTTTTTAGCATGCCCTGCAGTACTTTCGGGCTGGCTGCGACCACATTGCCACTTTTCAGCTGGTTGTTACCACCGGCAAAGTCAGTGACCATACCACCGGCTTCACGCACAATCAGCTCACCGGCTGCAATATCCCATGGCTTTAGGCCAATTTCCCAGAAACCGTCTAAGCGACCAGCCGCCACATAGGCCAAATCCAAAGCGGCAGAGCCGGCGCGGCGCATATCGGCCACTTGCGAAAATAAGCTGTTGAACACGCTGGAGTACACCGGCAGCAATTGCTTTTGTTTAAACGGAAAGCCAGTGCCAAGCATCGCACCTGCCAGCTCTGGCCGGTTAGTGACACGGATACGGCGGCCATTCAGTTGGGCACCACGGCCACGCGAGGCGGTAAAAAGCTCAGCACGCAAGGGATCGTAGATCACCGCCTGATCCAGTTTGCCCTGTACTTTTAAGGCAATGGAAACGGCGACATGCGGAATACCGCGGATAAAGTTGGAGGTGCCATCAAGTGGGTCGATGATCCATTGGTAATCGCTGTCGGTTGCACCCTGTACGCCCAATTCTTCACCGACCACGCCGTGTCCTGGAAAGGATTTGCGCAAGGTCTGCACAATCAGCTGTTCGGCTTCGCGGTCGATATTGGTAACAAAGTCATTGCTGGACTTCTCGGTGGATTTGACAATATCCAGTTGCTCACAGGAGCGGGCAATTAAATTTCCAGCACTGCGGGCAGCACGGATGGCGATGTTCAACATCGGATGCATAACGATTACCTTATTGGAAAAAGAGCGGTTAAAACTTACACAAAAGTGCGGCCGCTATTGTAGCGACTTAGCCAGTAAAGTAAAGGGGTTTTGGTTTTTAAGCGAGTGAGTGAGGTAAGGTTAAGAAGGAGCAGGCTGGCCTTTCGACCAGCCTGCGAAGGCCTCACTTGGAAATTATTACCTGCTCTTGCGTGACAGGGTCGAGCTGCTTTAACGCACCTTGTCCTACTGTCAGAAAAGTACCATTCTCTAATGGCAGTGCATTGTTATATTCGTGCCTTTGCCCCAGAATTTTGCAGCTTTGTGTGGCAAAATCATAACTGGCCAATTGGCCTGATAGGATGAGCAAACGTTCACCGGCTGCATCATAGTTGATATTGTAGATACCTGATTCATCCACATTCAGAATGTTCTGTCCAAAATTGTTGATGCACTTATCTAAAAGTACTTCTGTTTCAAGCGTCTCCAAATCAAGACGGTAGATTGTACTTTGAGATTGGCTGGATAAATACAGCTGCAGGTTTTCAGCATCGAATGCCACATCATTGACACCTTCGATGACACCAGCAATACCGGCACTGCCATCAAAGTCTAATAAGTGGCGTTCGCCAGTCGCTACATCAATCTGTAAAATAGCATTGGTGAGGCTAGGTTTAGCCATGTAGAGTGTTGCTTCCACAGAATTAAAGTCACCGCCAGTCATGGGCCATAAGTCTGGTCCATATCCCACGCCCATACCACTTACAGTCGAGATACTTCCATCGCTAAGAGCAACGGATAAAATGGCATCATCGAGCCCGACCAGGAGCGCATTACTAGCCGGATCATAAAATAGTCCGCTGTGATAGTTGATTCCTTCTTGGTTGATGTCAGCAATCATGGTGCGATCACCGCTAGTGAGATCAACCGAAAATAGCGTATCAGCTGCATTGGAGCCATTATCTAGAACGTACAGCGTATCACTCTCAGTTGCAAAAGTCAGATAGCGGGGCATCATGACACTTCGGCCAGAACCTATACCGGAGCGAACGAAAGCTGAGCGCTCACCTGTTTGGGTATCTACTTTCAAAACGCTCCCAAAATCGGGGTCTAATACCAGTAAGGTGTCTTCATCTAGTAACAAAGCACCGCGGATTTGTGAGGTCGGAAACAAGGTCGTACTGGTTTCTTCAGACAGCATGATGTAGTTGGGTACTGCGAGATCTACTTTTACTATGCCTTGAAAGCCAGCTAAATATAACTGATGGTCAACGCTTCCTGCTGCCATTACCATTGGGTTAATGCTCTGTAACTGCATGACCGTGTTCCGTTCACCCGTTTCTGTGTTAACTTCGACCAACTGACGCAAACCGGCCATGGCATAGAGCCGGCTACCCAACATAACCATGGTTGATATTGTCATCCGGGGAATGTCGTCGAGGCTGCTGGAGGATAATAAGCGACTGGTGTCATCAGCTAAATTGAATTGGTACAGACGATCGGTGGCATAGTAACTATCAGCCTTCAATAGCTTAAGTAACACAAAAGCCTGTTGGTT
The DNA here is from genome assembly GCF_020831925.1 of Alkalimonas sp. Taxonomy (GTDB): domain Bacteria; phylum Pseudomonadota; class Gammaproteobacteria; order Enterobacterales; family Alteromonadaceae; genus Alkalimonas. The sequence continues at coordinate 1,488 of NZ_JAFIFQ010000043.1, read as the reverse complement.
GATGGGATCAAACACCGAACTGGCCATAATTAACTGAGTATCAGGCTCTAATTCCGGAGTGTAAGTCGCCAGTACTTTTTGGCGGCGATGCTCCAAATCAACTTCATACAAAGAAACAGTATTTTCATCATAATTGGAGTAGATAATACGGTTGTATACATGGTCAAAATTCAACTCACTAATGTAGTCGACAGTTGTTAGTTGCTGATAACTAAGATCCTTAGGGTCAATTGCCACGATATCTCTACTTCGCAGAACGCCAATGAGCCGTTGATTCAGGTTATCGTGAACAAGATAAGTGGGGGCCTCTAGGGTATTTACCCTAACTGAGGCCGCGTCACTATTTTCAGTTCCATTAGCATCACTGACCGACACTTTCAACTCAGTATCACTGTTGGGCTCGATCTCAACATCTGCGGTCCACTCAAACTCTTCTTCCTCGTCCTCGTCATTACTGCCCTGGGCATGAAAGCTTTGTGCGGACACCCGTTGTGATGATGAACTCTTGCTATGGATGCTAGCAGCAACGCCGTTCACGCTTAAAGCGCTGATGCCATTCCGGCTGCTTGCAGTGCCACGCACGGTTAGTTTGCCAGCCGATGTTTTAGACTGTGACCATGGAAAAATAACGCTCGCTTGTGGCGCAGTTCCCGTTGCGGGCGGTTGGCTGCGGGTGGTGCTAATAAAGTCTGCACTGACCCCACCAATGGTCAAAGTAGTAGTCTGACTGCTCGAAAACTGGTTTGATGCCTGATGCCGTACTCGGATTTGTGCAGCATTCGTGACGGTAGCGGAGCTTGACGTGAAGCTGCCATTGTTCACAGAGTACTCACCATTTTGAATACTGATAGCTGCCGCTGCATTGATACCGGATACGGTAATACTGTGTGAAGTAATGGTAGACCCTGGCTCTACCCCAGATTGCGCGCTGAAGCTGAATGAGTTTGGCTGAGTATTGGTTGCTGGTGGAGGCGTTGGATCAGAGTCCGAACTACCGCCACACGCCACTAAAAGTAGTGCCGTTGACAGCAGAAGACCTAGCTTGCTTGCGAATAAGAGTTGTTTCATGGCTTTCCCTATTGTAGTAGATATGCTTCCGAGGCTAAATTTATTCGCATATGAACAATAAATCAACAATTAAAACCTTATTGCATTAAAATATTCATAATGTTCATTGTCTGGTTTATGCGGGGGCTTTCTCTCCTATCCTGCAAAAGATGAGTATCAGGTGTTAAAGTGATGCGCTAGAAGGAGCCAGGGTTGTCCCGTTTACAGTGTTCACACACTAGGGGCGGGTAATAAATTTGGGATAATAAATTTGGGGTCATTAAATTTGGGATCAGATAAAAATTTATGCCCCCGATTTTCAGCTGCATCATGTCAGCCGCATCAGTGGCAGTGGCACCCAGGCCTTTGATGAGCGTTTTAAATTTGGGGTCACCCATTAGCCTCTCGGTGTCAATAGCGTAACCAAACCCGCGCGCACTA
>NZ_JAFIFQ010000042.1 GCF_020831925.1 Alkalimonas sp. | reverse complement strand
GCGACCTTGCCAAGGTCGAGGTCACGAGTTCGAACCTCGTTACTCGCTCCAAATTTCAAGAAAAAAAGCAGCCTGATGGCTGCTTTTTTTGCTTTGATAATTTCATCGGGCAGAGCCCTGATGGCTTCCCGCTTCGCCATGCCGTTTTAATTGCGATCTTTGAATGTCGTAAATTTATCGTAAAAATATTAATTTAATTCTTTCCATTGCTTCTATAAAAAATCTGACGCATTTGCCGTCCGTGTTATACAACCAATGAGCAAAAGGAGATCGTTATGGGTTATCCACACGTTAAAATTCACGATTCAACCAGTTTCAACATTAAAGGCAAGGTTCGTTATATGAGTGTGTTTTGCTCGGATGATGACTTTACCGCTACGCCATCAACCACCTGGCAAGCAAGTAGTCGCGGGGTCTGTTTGCTAACGGAAATCACGGCCACGGTTATTACACCGCAAGGTAATATTGAAGCAACGCCTTATAAATCATCAGGTACATCGTACAGTGAGTTTGCTGTAATTTCGCGAGGTGGTAATAATTTTGCGGTGACCCGGGTCGTCACGGCTACCGATGAACCTTTACCAGAAGATTATGTTGAGCCAACAACGCAACAAAAGTGATCGGCATAGGGTATAACACTAATGAAGCTCACCTGCCAATGGCTGGTGAGCTTTACGATTTAAAACCCGAAAATCAGCTCCACCAGCCAATAGCAAAACAGTGTAATCACGGCAATCGCCATAATATTCAGCGCAAAGCCGGCTTTGACCATATCGATGATTTTCAGCTTGCCGGATGCAAACACAATGGCGTTCGGTGGGGTTGCCACCGGCATCATAAAGGCGCAACTGGCAGCTAACGCTGCGGGTACTACCAGCATGGCGACACTGGTATCCAGCGCCAGAGCAACCGGCCCCAGTAACGGTAAAAATCCTGCGGCGGTGGCGGTATTGCTGGTCACCTCGGTCAGGAACACGATGATGGTGGTGACCAGCAATACCAACAACAGGATGCTGATACCATCCAGGCCGCCAACCTGCAGGGCGATAAAATCGGCCAGGCCGGATTTTTGAATTTGCCCGGCCAGTGCCAGCCCACCGCCAAAGAGTAGCAGGATGCCCCATGGCAGTTTCTTGGTGTCCTCCCATTGCAGGATACGCTGGCCGCTGCGCCAATTCACCGGCACGATAAACAGCAGGCAGGCTGCTATGATGGCGATAATGGTGTCATCCAGAGGCCAGCCGGTGCGGCTTTGCACATATTCCCGCGAGATCCAGCCAACGGCTGCAAATAAAAAGATCGCCAGCACCCGCTTTTCACCACCGGTCATAGGGCCAAGTTGTTGCAGTTCATCGCGGTACAAATTTTTGGTATCGCTGAGTGCCACTTTATCCAGTTGATAAGCCAGTTTGGTCAGCCAAAACCAGCACATCACCAGCAATAACGTAGCAATAGGCACACCTATCAGCATCCAGCGGGCGAAGCCAATCTGAATGTCGTAATTGCTTTGCAGATAAGCCGCTAGCAGCGCATTGGGTGGAGTACCAATCAGGGTGGCAACGCCACCAATGCTGGCGGAATACGCTATGGCGAGCATCACGGCGGTATCAAAACCCGAGTTGTCTTTCGTTTGGTTTTGTTGCAGGGCCAACACAGACAGGGCAATGGGTAGCATCATCACCGAGGTAGCCGTATTGGACATCCACATCGATAAAAAGGCGGTGACAAACATCAGGCCTGCCACTTGTTGGCTGGGCTTGCTGCCGACAATCAACATGACATGAAGAGCAATGCGTTTATGCAGTTGCCAGCGTTCCATGGCAATGGAGAGTAGAAAGCCACCGAGGAATAAGAAAATCAGTGGGTGCGCGTAAGGGGCCGTAACGGCGCCCAAGGAGTCTAGTCCAAGCAAGGGTACCAGAATAATGGGAAGTAAGGACGTTACAGGAATTGGGACGGCTTCGCTGATCCACCATATAGCCATCCACAGCGTAAGCGCTGCCATAAACCAGGCATGCTGGCTCATGCCGGCAAAAGGCACCTCCATGCTGCTTAACAGCACAAAGCTGAGTGGGCCAGCCAGCAAGGCAAACAGGTAGGTCGGTTTTTTCAAAGCCATGGAATAAATGTCGTCTGAAAGCGCTTGGTCTTTAGTCTAAGGCTATGCCAGCTACACTGCAATAATGCTATAGTGACAAACAAATTTTTTGCTGATTTTGCAGGGTGTATCCATGAACTTTCCTTTACAGACGTTGTTTCCAGCAGCTAGCCGTCTGATGTACGGTTGCATGCAGCTTGGCGGCAATTGGGATAGCAGCAGCCTTAGTCGTGAGCAACATCAACGTGCTTTTGCGGCGCTTGATGCTGCCATTGAGGCTGGTATCAACTGCTTTGATCATGCCGATATTTATACGCTGGGAAAATCAGAACAGGTGTTTGGCGATTATTTACGTCAAGCCGCCATCCCGCGTGAGCAACTCTTTATTCAAAGCAAATGTGGTATCCGGCTGGCAACCGCTACCGAGCCCGGCTATTACGACTTTTCCGCCGGGCATATCCGACAAAGTGTCGAGGCTTCATTGCAGCGCCTTGGCTGCGACTATCTGGATTTGTTGCTGTTGCACCGGCCGGATCCGCTGATGCAACCTGCGGAAGTAGCTGCAGTCTTTTCCGAGCTATATCAGCAAGGCAAGGTACGGGCTTTCGGTGTCTCTAATATGGCCTGGCCGCAGCTGCAGTTGCTGCAACAAGCACTGGATATGCCATTGGTTGCTAATCAGCTGGAAATGAGTCTGGCCAATTACCATTGGTTGGAAGAGGGGATCTTGACAGGGATGCCGGCTGGAAGCGATTGCCATTTCTCAGCTGGCACTGTCGAGTATTGTCAGTTGCACCGCATCCAGCTGCAGGCCTGGGGCAGTTTGGCGCAAGGAGTATTTAGTGGTGGCCGCTTTCCGCGCAACGATGCTGAGAAAGCAACAGCCCGCTTGGTACAGCAGCTGGCTGGCGAGTATCAAAAGCCAGCAGAGGCCATTGTCTTGGCCTGGCTCATGCGCCATCCGTCCGCGATTCAGCCGGTGATAGGTTCTTGCTCAGTTAGGCGGATCCAAGCCTGTCAGCAAGCAACCAAGGTCGAACTCAGCCGAGCGCACTGGTATGCACTTTATACTTCGATTCGAGCTGCTGCTTTGCCCTAAAAGTAATGCAATGAATCCAGCTGACTTGAAAAGCTATGCCATACTTTCAACCATGATGGTGCAATTCAAACCCACTATGCCAATTGCCAATGGAGAAGTGCCTGCATGCTGACACGATGGTTTTTCGTGCTATCAAGCCTGTTGTTTTTTTTGCTGCTCCAGATGATGACACTGGCTTTTGCCTCACCACAGCAGGCAGTGCAGGGCCCCATTTTGTACAGTCAGTACCATCAACGGCGATGGAATACGGTGGATGGTATGCCGCAGGTTTCTGCGCTCAGTATGGTACAGGATAATGATGGGTACCTCTGGGTGGCGACGGAAGGTGGGCTGGCCCGCTTTGATGGCTATCGTTTCACGGTGTTTGATGGCCAGAGCTCGCCGCTGTTTTTGAACCCATTGCTGCGGACTGTGTATTACAGCAGTGATGGCTCCTTATGGGTAGGCAGTTCCAGCCGACTGATCCAGTTCAAGGATGATGAGTTTCACGAGTTCTTTCATCAGCAGCAGTCGTTGGGAAGCATTGAAGCGATTGCAGAATTTGATGGCATCCTATATGCCGGCGGCCAGTCGTTGCACCAGATTGCTTTGCCTGAGCATCAAACAACAGCCATTAAACATGAATCCGGGCCAATCACGGCGATGCTAAGTACCCCGGAGCGCTTGTGGATCGCACACACCGACTCACTGGCTTATATCGAGCATGGTCACTACCATCATTACCCTGTATCTGGTTTATTACCACAACAACAATTACTTCACTTAGCCTGGCATGATGAGCAATTGTTGATTGGCACCAGCAAAGGCCTGTATCAATTGCATGAAAGCGGATACTTTAGCCCTTACTTGATTAATGGCGAAACGATCACTGAACCGGTACAGATGCTGTATCAGGATCAGCAGCAGATGCTTTGGTTGGCTCTGTCGCAGCAATTGTGGCAAGTACAGCGTGGCCAGTTGCTTGAAAAGGTAACCGAGCTTGATAACAATACTAGGCCCTGGTTTGTAGCAGCTTTTGAAGATAAGGACGGCCAACTGTGGCTGGGAAGCCGAACCCATGGCTTGCAGCGATTGCGTTACGATGGTACTCGGAATTATGGCGTTGAAGCTGGTTTAGCCGAGCCTTACATCTGGGCATTACTGGATAGCGATGAAGGTTTGTTAGTAGGAGGGAACAGCGGATTATATCAGTGGAATGGCGACGTCTTTCGCAGCACTGATTTAGCCGATCGATTACCTAATCCTGTCGTTTACACCCTGATGCAGGATCGTGACCGAAATCTCTGGCTAGGTACCAGGCGTGGCATGGTCACAGTAGATCAGCACGGCCAGTTGGTCAGGCAGTATCCGTTGTTGGATCACTTACAAATCAATGGCATCTTGCAAGATGCCGGCGGTGATGTCTGGGTGGCAACCTTTAACGGTCTGTTTCGCTGGGATGGTCAGCAACTGCATGATGAAACCAAAGCCTTAGGCATTCAGAACCTACGTATCCGGATGATTTTTATCGACCGTCAGCAGCGACTCTGGATTGCGACAGCCGAGGGACTCTATCGATACAGTGAAGGCCACACTGAAAATTTTGCCGATGATAAGCTGCTAAGCAGTACCTATATTTCGTATATTGGTCAGTTGCAGGATGATCGCATTATTATTGGTACCTTTCAAACAGGGATTGCGGTCGAGTCTGGTGATGGTTGGTACTGGCTAAGTGCGATGCAATTACCAGCCCCTTCGGTTTTATTCATTGGGCAGCATCAGCAGCAACTCTATGTCTCAAGTTTTAATGGGGTCTATCAGTTGGCGCTTGATTCACTGGTGCCTGCTAGCCAAGTGCAAACCCGTGTGTTGATCGATGACTTTGGTTTGGAGTCCAATGTTGATGGTGTCCGCTGCTGTAATGGAGCCGGCAACAATAAAGGCGTGTTGCAGGGCCGTCAGCTTTTCTTACCGAGCTTAAATGGCTTAGTGGTATTGGAAGTGCAGTCAGATATTCAGGATGCAAGGCTTCCTGTACCAAGAATTGAAGGCGTCGACATTGAAGGAGAGTGGTTTAGCCAGCCACCGGCGAAGCTACCTCTTGGCAGTCGCAATCTGCGTTTTCAATACACAGCCCCTTGGTTTTATCGCAACAGCGCTTTGCGTTTTCGTTACCGCCTGCAAGGGTATGATGCAACTTGGACGGAGGTGGTTGAGCGTCGTGAGGCGTTTTATACCAACCTGCCAGCCGGTGATTATCACTTTGAGCTTCAGGTCAGGCTGAGTGACCAAAGCCAGTGGAGCGAAACAGCCCGACTTAGTTTAAACATTCCGTCTTTTTGGTATGAACAATGGTGGGCTCGTCTGTTGATTGGGGTGCTGCTGCTCAGCGCCGTATTGCTGGTCTATCGTTACCGGCTACGATCGCTTGAACATGCCCGGCACGAATTGAGCCGAAAGGTGGCTGAGCGGACAGAGGAGCTGAATCGTGCCAACCAGCAATTGGCCGCAGCCAATGAGCGATTGCAACAAGCCAGTGTAACCGATGCCCTGACGGGGCTGTACAATCGGCGTTATTTAAATCAGGTGATTGAGCACATACTGGCACGCAGCGTGCGCAAACAGGAAGGTTTTTATTGCCTGTTGCTGGACATCGATAACTTCAAACTACTCAATGATCAACTTGGCCATAGCGCTGGCGATAATGTGTTGATTGCCATGGCAGAGCTGTTGAGTCTGCAGGTACGTAGTTCAGATCATTTGGTGCGTTGGGGCGGTGAAGAGTTTTTGATTTTGTTGGATCTGACCGACTCTGTGCACGACTTTATGCAGCGTTTAATGCAAGCCATAGCGGATTACTCCTGGCCACATCAGTCGGAGTTAACCGCTCCCATCAGTTGTTCCATTGGGGTTTGTTTCCATCCTCCGGGCAGCTGGAGCTGGAGCACCAGCCTGATTTTAGCGGATAAAGCCATGTACATTGTGAAGCAATACGGCAAGTCGGGTTGGTTGCAACTGACACCAAAACCCGATGCACCGGCAGAGCTGGTAGGTAAAGTTGTAACGCTAAGTCCGGAGCAACTGCTGCAAAGTGGCTGGTTTGATTATCGTGGCTCAGCGGATACATTGGCTCGGCTCAAAGCCAAGAAAAAGAAAAAGACCATCGAATTGTAACGATGGTCTTTGGAGATAGTACCGCTTTAGTCTTTTTGCTTCTCTTTTTTCGCACCTTGTTGATTAAGCGAGATAACCCGGGTTTTGCTGATTTTGTGCCGGTAAATTTCCCGCAGGTACTTAATGGCTTTTTTCACACTGTCGCGTGATAAGCGGATATCATTGATGGAGATAAACTTATCCTTGCTGTGGATCAGTTCGCGGTATTTTTTCTCGTACATTGGCTTGATGGCGTACCAGTTGGTATCGAGAATTTTCGCTGGGTTTTCAAACTCATTAAGCATGGCATCGACCCGGTCTTCATCAAATTCTTCACTGCGAATAAACTCCAACATGGCTTCATCGAGCTGTTCATCAAAGCGGTAGCTGTCTTTGGCAAAGCAGCGCTTGATATAAGCGACGATAAGAGTCAGGAAGTCATCACTCAAACAAGGACTTTTTACGATCAGGGTGGTCAGTGAAATATTCGCCGAAGCACCAATGACTAAAGCGTAGCGCTTTAAGGTGGTATTTGGGAATAGGTTGTTCAGATGCGACTTCAGCTTGTTCAGGTCCATGTACGACAGCTTGTAGTCTTTTGGCAATGAAACGATAGACACCACCGAGGAACAATTTTTGAAAAAGTGCAGGTCTTTCAGTTCTGTCGCATCGTAGCCATTTTTCTGGTAGCTGGCCAGGGTGGCACGGTAGCGCTCGGACTCGATGGGCAGTAAGCTGATACCTTCGATGGCTTGAGTGACCTTGTTAAAGTGTGGCAGGTCAATGGAGCGGAAAAACAAGTCATCGATATTCAGTCCACTGGCTTGTTGCTTATCGAATAGCTTCAACTTCTCCTGGCCTGCACCCTCGGTTGGGATCACCGATTCTGCATAGGCGACGGCAACCGGTCCGGCCAGACTCATAAAGAGATCATTGGCATCGAGCCGGATGGTTTCACCAATATCGATCCCGGCCCTACGGAAGTAGTTTTCATCGTAATCGGTGGTGACTGCCTGAGCGGTCAGGATATTAAAAATCTGCTGAGAAATGTATTGATTGGCATACTTCTCCATAGCATTGACATCGATATGCTGGATGTCGCCATCGTCGGTTTCCTCAGCGTAACGCATGATGTCATTTGAAATCAGCATCATGGCGTTCCAGGGGCGAATGCGGTGCATTACGCTGGCGTCGCTGCTGTCTTCATGATCAAAGTTGTACGAAAAATCCCATTCTTCTGCCAGGTATTTACAAAGCAGACGACCGGCATTGATGTGCAGCGCTTCGGACATTTCAACGCCATGATCAGAGATGTTCGGTAGGATGCAAATACCGCTGGTGAAAATGGGTTCGAATACAAAGGAGTGCCCACGATTCTCTTCATTCTCTGGCAAGGTTCGGGTATCGAAGGTTTTGCTCATATAGGCGTATTGTTGGGCCAGGCCAAACTCAGATGCCATGCCTGAGCCAGTACCACCACCAGCACTAAAAATATAAAAGTACAGCCTGGATTGGTTGGCTTTGATGCCGCAGGAGTCAATTAAATAGGAGTGTATAAACTTCCAGTCGGCATTGGAAAAGCGCTGAGTATCTTTATTCAGGATGATTTTTGCCAAATACTGACCCAGGATAGGGGCATTACCAGCACCACCAGCATGCACTTCAGACAAGTCCATAATTTTCATCTTGGTGTAATCGTGCAAAAAGCCACTGGACTCACCCTTATTGGAAAAACGGATGCGGCCTTCAATGTCTTTGTCCAAGTCACCAAGCATCACCAAAGGCTCAATCAGAAACACCGGCTTTAAAGCATTCGATGGCTTTAAGTGCAGACTGCGCTTAATCCAGCGCATGGGGCGGTATTCCTGCTCACGGTTTTGTTTTTCTTCGTTATTAAATTCATTCAGGTAAAAATTGCGGGCATTGTAGACCAGTGAAGCGACATCCAGAGCAATGTTTGAGCCACAGCGACCAAGGCCAATCAAACAAACCGATGGGAAGTGTTGCTGTTTAGGGGCACTGATTTCATGCTCTACACCACTGGTAGGGAATACCGTTTGTCGCAGGGCATCCAGGTTCGCCAAAATGCGATTCAGGTCACGCTCGGTAAAGTACATGTAACGCTCACCGCCAAAAGCAATGCTCGGTGGCTGTGCTTTATTGCCTGGGGCTGGTCGTACTGCAATCACCTCATCATTCAGGTCTTCCTGCTTTGTTTCTGGTTGAGTGGTCGGTGTTTTCGTTGCCATAGCGCATCATCCTGCATCGGTTTTTTAATACAACTGTGCACTAAAAGTAGACGCTTTTTCAGTTGAATACAATGCTTAACCAGCACTGAACCAGCTGAAAAAATAACCCCAAACGGCAAGTCGCAGTTTTTAACTGCCGGAGCCAGAGCTGTAGCAATGTCTGCAGAGATACTGGCAAAAAAAGGGAGCGCACGGCTCCCTGAAATGAATTTACATATTCGGGTAGTTCGGGCCTCCCGGTCCCTCTGGGGTCACCCAGGTGATGTTTTGCGCCGGATCTTTGATGTCACAGGTTTTGCAGTGAATGCAGTTCTGCGCATTGATTTGAAAACGCGCGCTGCCATCAGCATCCTCAATAACTTCATAGACGCCAGCCGGGCAGTAACGCTGCGCTGGCTCAGCAAAGCGAGGCAGGTTCTGGCTGATTGGGATACCAGCGTCATTTAGTTTCAGGTGGCATGGCTGCTTTTCTTCATGGTTGGTGTTGGACAAATACACCGACGATAATCGATCGAAACTCAACACATTATCTGGTTTAGGGTAAGCGATCACCGGGCAGTCACTGGCTGGTTTGAGTTGTGCATGATCCTGCGACTCGTCTTTTAGTGTCCAGGGTAATTTGCCAGCAAACCAATTTTGTTCAATGGTGTTGTAGGCTCCGCCCCAGAAGGTACCAAATTTATGCATGGCCGGGCCAAAGTTGCGTGAGCGGTACAGCTCGTCGTACAACCAGCTTTGCTCAAAACGTTGCTGATGCTGGGTTAAATCCTGGCCGCCTTCATCGCCACTTTGCAGGGCTGCAAAAATGGTTTCAGCAGCCAACATACCGGACTTCATTGCGGTATGGTTGCCTTTGATTTTGGCAAAATTCAGCGTGCCGGCCTCACAACCAGCTAAAAGACCACCCGGAAAGCTCATTTTGGGCAGGCTGTTTAAACCACCTTTAGCGATGGCTCGGGCACCATAGCTAACGCGCTTACCGCCTTCGAGATACTGTTTCATCACGGGGTGTTGTTTAAAGCGTTGAAACTCTTCAAACGGACTTAAATGCGGGTTGCTGTAATTTAAATCGATGATCAGGCCAACCAGGATTTGCTGGTTTTCAGCATGGTACAGGTAACCGCCGCCACTGGTGTCTTTATCCAGCGGCCAGCCAGCGCTGTGGACCACCAGGCCAGGGTGGTGCTTGGATGCATCCACGTCCCATATTTCTTTAAAGCCAATGGCGTAATGCTGTGGAGAGCAGCCTTTATCCAGCGCAAATTGTTGCAGCAGCTGTTTGCCAAGATGACCACGGCAACCTTCGGCGAAGATGGTGTATTTGGCACGCAGTTCCATGCCTGGCTCAAAGCTGTCTTTTGGGCTGCCGTCAACATCCAGCCCCATATCACCGGTGATAATGCCTTTGACCACACCGTCTTCAACAATCAGCTCAGATGCCGGGAATCCCGGGAATATTTCTACGCCCAATTGCTCGGCTTGCTCAGCTAACCAGCGGCAGACATTGCCCATGGAAACAATGTAATTGCCGCTATTGTGCATGGTTTTCGGCACCGCAAAGCCAGGCAGTTTTTTGGCCTGAGTCTCTGATTGCAGCAGGTAGATGTCGTCGTGCACTACGGGTGTATTCAGAGGTGCTCCCAGTGACTGCCAGTCGGGCAATAGTTCTTGCAAGGCTCTCGTTTCAAACACGGCACCCGATAAAATGTGCGCGCCCACTTCGGAGCCTTTTTCGACCACACAAACCATCAGCTCCTGCTGGGCTTGCTGCGCCTGTTGCATCAAGCGGATAGCGGCCGCTAAACCTGCCGGGCCTGCGCCTACTATGACTACGTCAAACTCCATCGATTCTCTTTGCACGTCCACAGCTGACCTCTTCGTTGTTGTATTTGTCCTGCAGGGAAACAAAGGAATACCTCGTTGCAGGCACTGTTACCCTGATCTTTATCAAATTCGCGCCGGTTTCATTGCGCCTGCCACTCGTCTGCAAGTGTAGTGGATGTTATTATTTACAGCGAATTCAGTACGAAACCGTCCGTAAAGCCTATTGCAGGTTGACGTTAACGTCAACAGGAAGTAGATTGTGAGCCTGTTCTGCTGGATAAGTTTACCTTCACGTCAACCAAGCTGCCAGTAGCAGTTGGCTGTTTCCCCTGTGTAATGTGAGGAATCTATGAAAATATTAGTGCCGGTCAAACGGGTTATCGATTACAACGTCAAAGTGCGGGTTAAAGCCGACCAAACTGGTGTGGATTTAACCAACGTGAAAATGGCACTGAATCCGTTTTGTGAAATTGCCGTCGAAGAAGCTGTGCGGTTAAAAGAAGCGGGCAAGGCGACCGAAGTGGTAGTAGTTTCTATTGGCAGCAAAGCCGTGCAAGAGCAACTGCGTACCGCCCTGGCACTGGGAGCTGATCGCGCCATTCACCTGGAAACCGATATCGAGCTGGATTCACTGCAAGTTGCCAAGCTGTTGCACAAGCTGATGGATAAAGAGCAGCCTGGGTTGGTGGTTATCGGTAAGCAGGCGATTGACTCTGACAACAACCAGACCGGTCAGATGTTGGCGGCACTGGCAGGCATTGGACAGGGTACCTTCGCCTCCAAAGTCGAGCTGACTGCAGATAATAAAGTTCAGGTGACTCGTGAAGTGGATGGTGGTCTGCAAACCGTCGAGCTAAGCCTGCCGGCGGTGGTTAGTACCGATTTGCGCCTGAATGAGCCACGCTATGCGTCCTTACCCAATATTATGAAAGCCAAGCGCAAACCTCTGGATGTGATCGCGGCGGAAGAACTGGGCGTGGAACTGGTTTCCAAGGTCAAGGTACTGAAGGTTGCAGCACCGGCTGGTCGTACAGGTGGCATCACTGTTGAGTCGGTGGCGGAGCTGGTAGACAAATTAAAGAATGAAGCAAAGGTGATCCAATGAGCATCCTGATTATTGCAGAGCATAACAATCAACTGTTAAAGCCAGAAACTCATAAAACGGTGCAGGCTGCGCAGCAAATGGGCGGTGATATTCATGTGTTGGTGGCTGGCGCAGGTTGTCAGGTGGTTGCTGAGCAAGCGGCAAAATTGACCGGTGTCAGTAAGGTGTTAGTGGCCGATAACCCAGCCTATGCGCATCAACTGGCTGAAAATCTGGCTGCTTTGGTGCTGGAACTGGCTTCAGGCTACAGTCATATTCTGGCTGCTGCTACCACCACCGGCAAGAACTTCCTGCCGCGCGTGGCAGCCTTGCTGGATGTAGCGCAAATTTCCGATATCATTGCGGTTGAGTCAGCCGATACCTTTGTTCGTCCTATTTATGCCGGTAATGCCATTGCGACGGTGCAATCGGACGATACAGTCAAGGTTATTACCGTGCGTAGTTCAGCCTTTGATGCGGTTGCCGAAGATGGTGCGGCAACCATTGAGGCTGTTGATGTGGTGAAAGATCTGGCGGTTTCTTCCTTTGTAAAAGATGAACTGACAGTGTCTGAGCGTCCAGAACTCACAGCTGCCAGGGTGGTGATCTCCGGTGGTCGTGGTATGCAAAATGGTGAAAACTTTAAATTGTTGGACGGCATTGCCGACAAGTTGGGGGCTGCTATTGGCGCCTCCAGGGCTGCTGTCGATGCTGGCTTTGTACCGAACGATATGCAAGTGGGCCAAACCGGTAAAATCGTGGCACCAGACTTATACATCGCGGTTGGGATTTCCGGTGCCATCCAACATCTGGCCGGCATGAAAGATTCCAAGGTCATTGTCGCCATCAATAAAGATGCTGAAGCGCCTATCTTCCAAGTGGCGGATTACGGCTTGGTCGCTGATCTCTTTACCGTTCTCCCTGAGCTCGAAGCTCAACTCTAAGTTCGTTTCGGCAGGTACAAATCCACTTGTACCTGCCGCTATACCTCATTATTCTATGTTGAATGACTGCTGCATGGTGCCTTGTTGCGCTTTTTATACCTTGCTGCCTGTCGGGCTGAACGCTAAACGTTAAAGTGTTAATACTCTGATACATTTTTTTACAGAAGGATGTGCCCATGCCGGTTATAATCCGTCACGCTGAGCAAGCTGATGCCAAAGCTTTGCAGCAAATTTATCAGCAGCCCAGCGTGTACGCCAATACCCTCCAGCTGCCATTGCAAGCAGTCGAGCATTGGCAGCAGCTGTGTCAGCGCCAGTCAGGTTTTTACAATCTGGTGGCAGAGTTGGATGGTGAAGTGGTTGGTCAGCTGGGGCTGCAGCAGTTTCAGAACCAGCGCCGTCGGCATGCAGCTGATATCGGCATGGCAGTGTCCGAGCCATATCAGGGGCAGGGCATAGGCTCTGCATTGCTACGCACAGCCCTGGAAATGGCTGACAATTGGTTGGCAATACGCCGGCTCGAACTGCAGGTTTACAGCAGCAATGAGGCGGCTGTTGCCTTGTATGAACGTTTTGGTTTTGAAGTAGAAGCCGAACTAACCGATTACGCCTTTCAGTATGGCCAGTATGTCTCTGTGCTGCAAATGGCACGCATTATGACCAACCGATAATCCGTTCTCCTGGGGTGTCGGTGGCACAACAGGAGTTGAGGATGGTACAGCGTGGATGGCAAGTGGTAACAGCAGCCCTGATGGCATCGCTATTGGCTGGTTGTGTGCAGTTAAACGAAGAGCAGCAGCGTGCGGCGCTGCTGAGTGAGCTGGACGGCTCGCTGGCTCAGTTACAGGTAAACCTGCGCCAGCTGGAGCGGCGAATGGATCAACTGACCGAAGACAAAAGCTGCCAGCAGGACAAGCATTGCAAAGTGCTGGCCAAAGGTGTGCGTCCATGCGGTGGTCCGGAGCAATTTTTGACGTACTCGGTGCTCACCACCGATGAAACCATGTTGCTGCACACCAGTGAGCAGTTCAGCCAGTTACGACAGCGCCAGCATCAACGGCTAGGCACCGTCAGTAACTGTGAACTTCTTTTAGAGCCTGTGGCCAGTTGCCAGCAGCAAAGCTGTACCCTGCAAGAACAAGACTACGCCAGCCGCTAACTTGGTTTATGGCCTGGGATCGTCTTTTAAGCGGGGGATCTTACGACCCAGTTCCTGGCCACGAAAGCGGGCATAGTAGGTGCAGCCAAAAAACATCAGTATGGCCAGCAGCAGTTCCAGCACCGACAGCCAGAAGTATAACCCAGAGGCAACCCAGAGATTGGTCAGGCTGTGCACAAAGTAGATCATCACAATAAAATTAGCCCAGGCAAAGGTGTAGGGCTCACCTTTTAAAATTCCCGGCAAGGGAAACCACAATGGCAGCCACAGCATCACCAGCAGGATGTAAGGGTTGCCCAGGCTTGGTGGGGCCAGCCATAACAACCACAGTGGTATTAAAGCAAAGAGGCCAAAATAACCCAGTCGCCCCATCAGCAGAAATTGTTTGGTTTTCTCCGCCATGGCCACAGAGTCGTCTGCCAGTTGCTCTGGTTTACCTGCATTCATTTAACTCGATGCTCCTGTTTGAAGTTGTTGCGTGATCCGGGCGATGCGCTGGCCAAACGCCAGACAGAGTGCTTGTTCATCACGGCTAAAGGCTTTATCACCTGTCATGCCACTAACGTGGCTTGGGCCGTATGGGGTGCCGCCCTGATTGGTTTGGTTCAGTGCCGGCTCGCTGTATGGCAGGCCGCACAGTACCATGCCGTGGTGTAATAAGGGCAGCATCATGCCCAATAAGGTGCTTTCATTGCCGCCATGCATACTGCCAGAGGAGGTAAATACCCCGGCTGGTTTATCAATCAGACTGCCCCGGATCCAGGCCTGGCTGGTTTGATCCCAAAAGGCTTTCAGCGGGGCGGCCATCACACCAAAACGCACTGGGCTGCCGACAATGAGAGCGTCGCAGTCAATCAGTTCCTGTTCACTTATTACGGGGTGCTCAGGTTGTTCAGCTGGATCCAGCGGTTGTACTGAACGCACTATGGCCTCTGCACCAGCCTGTTGCACACCGATGGCAATTTTTTCGGCCAGCTTAGTTACCGAGCCGTGCTTCGAGTAGTACAAGATCAGTACTTTCACCGTCATGCCAGCAATTCCAGTACCTGCTCTGGCGGACGGCCAATAACAGCACGATCTTTATCGAACACCACGGGGCGCTCCATCAGCTTAGGATGGCTAAGCATAGCTTCGATCAGTGCATCATCGCTCAGCGCAGGGTTATCCAGCTGCAACGCTTTGTAGGCGTCCTCTTTGTTGCGTAGTAATGCACGGGCAGGGATGCCAAGCTTAACCAGCACACTGGCTAGTTCGGCTTTACTGAGAGGCGTTTTCTGGTAATCAATCACGGTCAGCTCAGCCTGGTGCTGCTGCAATAGCTCAAGAGCTTGCCGGCTTTTTGAGCAGCGTGGGTTGTGAAGAATGGTAAGCATAATAGCTCCGTTTTCGCAAATGCGGCTATTGTAGAGAAAGTAAGGCGCAAGCGCAAAGCTGGACAAGCCCTGTATAAAGTACTCTACATACGCCGCAAGCGATCAAATTCGGCTTGCATTTGTCGCCGTTTGGCTTCCAAACGCCGGTTCTCCAACTTGTCACTGCTGGATAAGTGATTCAAGGCTTCTTGCAAATCATCAATCGCCCTGGGGTAGTTTGCCAACTGGTAATAAAAGTCAGAGCGCGCTTCGTAAAAGCGGGCATAATCTTCCAGGTTCTGGTAAGCCTTGGCAATCAGATCATAGGCCAAAATATTGTCTTCTTTGTAGTGCAGCATGTTTTTCAGCAAATGAATGGCCAGCCGGTTGCCACCGGCTTTGATCGCGGCATTGGCATAATTGAGGGTGACCACCTGGTTGTTCGGGCGGATCCGGTAATGATGCTCCAGCATCTCCAGCGCTTCAGTGGCACGGTTTAAGCCAAGCAGCACGTCGGTATACACATCCAGGTAATACAGGTTGTATTCGTCTTTTTCCAGCAGCTCCATAATGAGCTTTTCTGCTTCAGCGTAGCGCTTGGCATCCAGATAGGCGATGGCCAAGCCATATTGGTTAGCCCTTGTGTTGCCGCCTGGTTGTTGCAGCCGCTGCTTGAAGATGGTGACAACATCTTCATTTTTATGTTGAAAGCGGGCCAGTATTCTGGCTTTAGCCAGGGTATAATCTTGACTGTCAGGTACATAACGCTTCGGGAAACGCTCGGCTCTCAGACGGGTGTCGGTGACCCTGGCCTGAGACAATGGGTGGGTCTGTAAAAATGCCAGTTGTTGGTTCATAAAGCGGCTACGCTCACTGAGCCGGCGGAAAAAGTCTGGCACTGCATGGGGATCAAAGCCGGCATCGGATAAGATTTGCATGCCGATCCGGTCAGCTTCCTGTTCATTACTGCGGGTGAAATTTATGGATGCCTGAGCTTGGGCCCCTTGAGTGGCCATCATCGCAGCCATGCCGGCTTCCGGGTTTACTGTCGCCAATACTATGGCACCTAATAGCCCCGCCAGGGTTAAGGGCGCGCGCTGGCTTTGCGCTTCGACAAAACGCGCTATATGCCGCTGAGTGACGTGGGCAATTTCGTGCGCTATAACCGAAGCAAACTCACTCTCACTTTCAGAAATCGCCAGAGTACCCGTATGGGATGCAATGTGGCCACCCAAGGTAGCAAAAGCGTTGATATTGCGGTCATCTATCCAGTAGAAACGAAACGGAAAACGCACATCATTGGCATTGGCAACCAGTCGGTTACCAAGTGCGTTGATGTATTCATCCAGTAAAGGATCATACGCCATCGGCAGTGATCCTCTCGCCTGGCGCATCAGCACATCACCCAGAATTTTTTCTTTTTCCGGTGTCAAAGTTGAAAAGCCGCTGCCGCCCAGGTCCGGTAGGTTCGGATTGGCATAAGCGCTAATATGAATGCAGCTAAGCAGCACGAGCAGACAACTGGTGAGCAGTTGTTTACGCAAGCTGAGCAGCGGGGGAAAGCGGCAGGAATCAAATATCATTGGTAGTACAGCCCGTATCGTTGAGACAGCCAATCGCAGCATTAGGCAGCTAAACTGATTTGAAGTTCAGCGCAAAATCAGCAATTATCTTGTCACGGATATCTGGTAATCTACCATACAAATCTGACAGATACAGGGCTTTGCTGTATCTTCTGCTCTGAACTGGTTGATAAGGAGCCAAATGCGATGTTGTCCTGGCTGAAAAAGTGGTATCACCACAAGTTTTCTGATCCACAGGTTGTGGTGCTTTTTTTGATGCTGTTGCTGGGTTTTTTATCCATTTACTGGCTGGGCCGTATATTGGCCCCATTGTTGGTGGCCATCGCCTTTGCCTATTTGCTGGAATGGCCTGTTGCCCGGTTAACAAAGCTGGGTTTATCCCGCACCATCAGTACCAGCCTGGTAGTGTCTACCTTTATTGGCCTCAGTACCATGGTGCTGATGTGGACCATGCCCTTGTTCTGGCATCAGGGCCGTACCCTGCTACGCGATATGCCCCAGATGATAGAGCAGGGCAGGCAGTACCTGCTGGAACTGCCGGAAGCCTTTCCGGGCGTGATCAGTGCTGAGCAGGTGAATATTTTTATGCAGTCGGTGGATGAGCGGCTGATGGCTTTTGGCCGTGATATGTTGTCCTTATCTCTGGCTTCGATTGTCGATCTGGTGGCCTTGATGATTTACTTGATCCTGGTACCGTTGCTGGTGTTTTTTATGCTAAAAGACAAAGAGTTGTTGATACAACGCTTTGCTGCCTTATTGCCGACCGAGCGCAAATTGATTGGCCAGGTGTGGCAGGAAATGAATTTTCAAATCATGAACTACATTCGCGGTAAGATTTTGGAGATCCTGATTGTTGGTGCGGTCAGCTATGCAGTGTTTGCGCTGTTTGGCCTCAATTACCCCTTGTTGCTGGGGGTGTTGGTAGGCTTCTCGGTGTTAATTCCTTACATTGGTGCGGCAGTGGTGACCCTGCCGATTGCACTGGTAGCCTTGTTTCAATGGGGCTTCAGCCCGCAATTTGGCTATCTGATGCTGGCCTATGCAGTGATCCAGGCGCTGGATGGCAATCTGTTAGTGCCTTTGCTGTTTTCTGAAGTGATTGACCTGCACCCGGTGTATATCATTGTCGCTGTGTTGTTCTTTGGTGGCATGTTTGGCTTCTGGGGGATTTTCTTTGCCATTCCGTTGGCGTCTCTGGTTAAAGCGACCATCAATGCCTGGTCAACCCGGGTGCAACCCGCGATGGAAGCGGCGGAGTAGCCGAGTGATGAACCGGCATTAAAAAGGGCTGCCTGGCAGCCCTTTGTTTGTTCAAAACCAGCAGAGGTTAGTTGCTGGCTGGTTTTAGCTGCAGCACCTTGCCATTGGGCTCGTCGGTGAGCAGATAAACAGCGCCATCCGGTCCCTGACGGACATCCCGCACCCGCATACCAATATCAATACGCTCTTCGTGCGTCACTTCGTTGCCATCCATCACCAAGCGTGCAATTAACTGATAACGCAGGGCACCCACCAGAGCATTGCCTTGCCAGTTACTGAATAGATCACCGGTGTAAAACACCATGCCGCTTGGAGCAATGGATGGCGTCCACTGATGCACCGGCTGCTCCATGCCTTCTTTTTCGGTTGGGCCTATATGACCACCACCATACTCTTCACCATAGGTGATAACCGGCCAGCCATAGTTTTTCGCGGCCTCGGTTAAGTTCAGCTCATCGCCGCCTTGAGGGCCATGCTCATGCGTCCAGAGCTCACGGGTTTGTGGATGCAAGTCGGCGCCCTGAATATTGCGGTGACCAAAGGACCAGATTTCATCCAGTCCTTCACGACCTACGAAAGGGTTGCTTTGTGGAATAGTGCCGTCCGGGTAAAGACGAACCACTTTGCCGTGGTGGGTATCCAGGGTTTGCGCATCATGTCGGCGTGAACCTCGGTCTCCCAGCGTGACAAAGAGGTAGCCATCATCGGTAAATACCAGCCGGCTACCAAAGTGATGACGGCTGCGCATCTTGGGTTGAGCACTGAAAATAACTTCCAGTTGCTCCAGTTGCTGGCCATTTAAACGGGCCCGGGCAACGGCTGTGCTGCTGCCCTCCGGCGTGGGCTCGTTGTAGCTGATGTAAACCCATTGGTTGCTGGCAAATTCCGGATGCAGTGCAACATCCAGCAAGCCGCCCTGACCATCGACCAGAATATCTGGCAGGCCAGCTATGGGTTCACTGATGGTGCCATCCATATCCACGTAGCGCAGGTTGGCGGTTCGCTCCGTCACCAGCATGCGGCCATCCGGCAGAAAAGTCATGCCCCAGGGGTGTTGCAGCCCTTCTGCTATGGTATTCATTTGTACTGGACCATGCTCAGTTTCAATGGTCTGAGCCTGAGCGGTGGTAGCTAACAACAGAGCAGCTACAGAAAAAGAGAGTTTCTGAATAGAATGCATAAAACCTCCGTAAAAATAAGAGTGTGCTGATAAGTATGCACAAAGCGCTGGTTCTTGCATGCTGTATCCGACCAAAGCAAGAGCAGGCAGGGCAAATGACTTATTGCGTCAGATAATCCAGCACCACTTGGTGATGATCTTTGGTTTTGAAGGTATCGAAGACATGGGCAATGGTGCCTTGCTCATCAATCAGGAAGCTGGTGCGGTGAATGCCATCACTTACCCGTCCCATAAACTTTTTCGGGCCCCAGACACCAAAAGCATCAGCCACACTGTGATCTTCATCCGCCAGCAAGGTGAAATTAAGCTCCTGCTTACTGGCAAAGTTCAGTAGTTTTTTCGGTGTATCCGGACTTAAACCCAGCACCACGACACCGAGCTTCTCGAGTTCAGCTTTACTATCGCGTAAACCACAAGCTTGCACGGTACAGCCTGGGGTTGAGGCGCGGGGGTAAAAATACATCAGCACTTTCTTACCACGAAAATCTGCCAGGCTGACATTGTGGCCATTCTGGTCTTGCAGCGTAAAATCAGGAGCGGTTTGTCCGGCAGTTAGGGTTTGCATAGAATATCCTTGAGTTGCGACTGATAAATACGTCTGAGTGTAACAGCCTGAGAGGAAGTCTCAAGCTGCTACAGACGAAAGCTGTTATGATACAACGAGTTTCAGTGATTGGATCAGGCTATGGTGCCTGCGGAGTCTTTACGTATGCAAAATAAAGGGTTAGTGCCAGTAGCGGTGGTCACCGGTGGCAGCACCGGTATCGGGTCGGCTGTGGTCGAAAAATTGCTTCAGCAAGGCTATCAGGTGATCAATCTGGATATTCAGCCTGGCCTAGCGGGTGTCTACCTGTCTTGCGATGTCAGCAAGGTCAGTGAGGTACAGCAAGCTATTGCCCGGGTATTGGCCGAGTATGGCCGTATCGATGTGCTGGTATCCAATGCAGGTCGCCATCTGTCGGCCGATATTGAACACACCACAGAGACGATGCTGGATGAGCTGTTTGCACTCAATGTCAAAGGGGCTTTTGCCGCGGTGCAGGCGGTTTTGCCGGCGATGAAACAGCAGCGTGATGGTGTGATCCTGTTGATGGCATCGGATCAGGCACTGATAGGCAAGCGCAACTCTTTTGTCTACAACCTGACTAAGGCCGCGCTGGCTTCGATGGCACGCACTACAGCGCTGGATTATGCGGCTTTTCATATCCGTTGCAATGCTGTCTGTCCCGGTACCATCGATACCCCATTGTACCAGCAGGCCATTACCCGCTATTGCGCCAGCAGCGGCCGCGATGCCGGCGAGGTGCATGCTGAAGAAGCGGCTGAACAGCCACTCGGACGCTTGGGCAAACCTGAGGAGGTCGCGGCGCTGGTGGCTTTTCTGGCCAGCCCGGAGGCGGCTTTTATTACCGGCAGCTTGCAGTTGATAGACGGCGGCTATACGGCGCAATGAGTGAGTCTATGATCGACATCATCGATCCTCATCTGCATGTCTGGCAACTAAGCGCTGGCCATTACCAGTGGCTGCGCCCACACATGCCACCGTATTGGCATGGCAAAGCCATGCTGCAGCAGGATTATTTGCCGGCTAAGTTAGCGCTGCAATCACCCTTTCGTTTGCTTGGCGCCGTGCATATTGAGGCGGGCTTTAACAATCAGCAGCCGGAACAAGAGCTGGCCTGGTTACACAAGCAAAACTGGCCATGCACCTATAAAAGCGTGGCATTTCTGGATTGTGCAGCGGGGCTTGGCCAGGTAGAAAGCCAGTTGCAGGCGTTACTACCTTATCAACCCGTCGGCGTACGCCATATCTTTGAAGGCAACGACGAACAGGTGCTGCACCGGCCTGAACTAAACATCATCGCAGGCTGGCTGTGCGAGCAGCAACTGCTGATGGAGGTGCAGTGCAATGTGGCCAATCCGAAAAACCTGGCACGGATCACTCAACTGGCTGAGCTTTTTCCGCAGCTGCGTCTGGTACTGAATCATGCGGGGTTAGTCACACCTGAACGCTTCAGTGGCTGGCGACAGGCGCTCAACGAGCTTGGCGCATACCCCAACATAGCGATGAAGCTGTCTGGTTGGGAAATGCTGCAAGCCGGGGAGGAAAGTTCGTTTGATAGCGCCTGGTTCCAACGAGTGTTGACTGCAGCGCTAGAGCACTTGCCAACAGAGCGCTTGATGCTAGCTAGTAATTTCCCGCTCTGTTTATGGCAAGGTAGTTATCAGCAGCTGTGGCAGCGCTACTTTGACCAGTGCCAGGCGCTTGAGCTAAGTGCAGCCGATTGGCAGCAGCTAAGCCTGTACAGCGCCAGCCGCTGCTATGAATTTGATGCTAAAGGCTGATCGGTTAAACCCAGGGCTTCGCGTTTCGACTTACTTAAGCCAAGCACCACCAAACGGTACGACTCCGACAGATAATACTGCAACTCTTCATCCAAAACGCCCGATGTCTCTGTTTGCTGAATCCACTTCATACCGCGATTGGCAAAGTAGGGCGCCGGAATATACCCATCCTTATGGCAGAGGAATTCATAGTTTAGATCCGAGGTTTTAAAGGTATAGGCGGGTTGCTGGTCCTTACTCCAACCGCCAATGGCAAATACCTTACCAGCCACTTTCCAGACATGGGAATTGCCCCACTGCATCACATAGGTGGTTGCTGGCAAAGCGCCGCAGAATTGGTTGAATTCGTCGTAGGTCATGGCTTTACAGGCTTTTGGCTGAACAGGTTATATAGCTAGCTTAGCGATTTTTTTTCAAACCGTACACTGCAGCGTCTTGCTCTGCTTGCTCCAGTATCACCGGGCCGCTGCCAGATGCCCCCAGGGTATCGTCCGGATTATGGAGCGGGCAGGAACTCATGCTGAGGCAGCCGCAACCAATGCAGCCGATAAGGTTATCGCGCAGTGTTTGCAAGTAAGCTATGCGACCATCAAGCATGTGCTGCCAGTTTTTTGAAAGCCGCTGCCAGTCGGCAACGGTGGGGGTGCGGCTATGTGGTAACGATTGAAAAGCCTGTTTGATTTCTTCCAGGCTTACGCCTACACGCTGGGCGGCTTTAATCACCGAAATCCGCCGCAACACCTCAGGTTTGTAGCGGCGCTGATTGCCAGCATTACGCCAGCTACGGATCAGCCCCTGTTTCTCGTAAAAGTGCAGGGTGCTGACTTTTACCCCACAACGTTTTGCCACCAAGCCAACACTTAAGATCGCCTCTGTCATCCCTTGCTCCTGCATGTCATCGCAATTTTGTGCAAAAAAAGCTTTACCTCAACCATTGTTGAGGTTTTAACCTGTTGCCTGACGTAATGCAAGGAGACTTTTTATGCACTTAGAACACGTAAATCTGGTAGTGACTGATATTGAAGCCATGCTGAAATTTTACCGCGCCGCCTTCCCGCACTGGCGCATTCGCGATCAAGGTCGTGGCGAATGGTATGGCAAGCCATGCAACTGGTTGCATTTTGGCGATGATTACCACTATCTGGTACTGAGCGATCATGGGGAGGGGAGCAACCGTGACCTAACCGGGCACAGCGTTGGCCTGGCGCATTTCGCTTATGTCACCAACAATCTGGCCGCGGTAATTAAGCGCCTTGAGCAGGCTGGTTTTCCCATCGACTCCCCAGGTGCCGAGGAGCCATTTCGCAAAAACGCCTATTTTATCGATCCGGCCGGTTTTGAAGTGGAGTTTGTGCAGTACCTGAGTGATATCCCGGCTGAACGCAATTTAAACCGGGATAAGTCAGAGGAGGTGCTGTGATGAAGCTGGCTGTTGTTTTTCACTCTGTTTCGGGTACTACCCGGCAGTTGGCACAGGCTGTTGCGGCAGGGGCAGCGACAGAGCGGGGTACTGATGTGCTTATGGCAGAAATTGTAGGTAGTGATATCGTTGACGGGCGGTTTCAGAACAGCACGCTGCTGCAACAATTAAGCGGTGCAGATGCCATTGTCTTTGGCTCGCCTACTTATATGGGCTGTGTATCCGCCCAGTTTAAGGCTTTTGCCGATGCAACCGGCGAGCTGTGGGCCGAGCAAGCTTGGGCTAATAAGATTGCGGCTGGTTTTACCATAGGTGGAAATCTGAGTGGTGATCAGCTCAATACCATCCAGTACCTGCAAGTATTCGCGGGCCAGCATGGCATGCTGTGGGCTGGCTTGGATATTCCGGGAAACTATGACCCGGCAAAACGTAACCGACTTGGCGCCCAATCAGGCCTGATTGCCCACTCTGCCGATGGTATTGTGCATAAAACCGATCTGCTCACAGCCCACTATTTAGGTCAGCGCGTTGCGCGGCTCGCTGCGCTTTCAGTAACACCGGGTAAACTCAATGGTAACGCTCGTGTTTTATGCAAGGATCCAGTATGGTACGCCTTTCATCGTGGTGGCTTGTAAGCTGGCCTTGGTTTCCAGCCAGTAGAGTATCCGGAACCCATACCAGAATTGGCGGGTTGTGATTATCTTATCAGCAATTAATCGCTCAACCGCCTGATAGGCGGCTGTGAAAAGGAGAGCGTGATGTACCAGGGAAGTTGTTTGTGCGGGGAAGTCACCTTAGAAATACTGGGGCCTATTGAGTCCATTATTCATTGCCATTGCAGCAAGTGCCGCAAAAACAGCGGCACCGCTTATGCCACCAATGGCTTTGTCGCGACCAAGGATCTAGTGATTCACAGCGGGCAAGCGCATATTCGCTATTATGAAACCTCACCAGGGAAAAGACGCCATTTTTGCGGCATTTGTGCATCGCCCATCTACAGCAGAAACGATCAGGTACCCGACAAAGTGCGGCTTCGGCTGGGTATTCTGGACTCGGATATTACTGAGCGGCCCGGCTCGCACAACTTTGTTTCCTCCCGCGCCAATTGGGATGATTTGGATGACGAATTACCGCGCTACGATGGCCACGAGCCAGGGCGTTGATGATCAGTCGAGCCAAGCTGGCTCGACTGATGGCAGGGGGCGTGTTGACGGGGTAGTTTGCTGAATCTGGTGTTTAACGATAAAAGGCTTCAACCTTGCCTTTTACTTTCATCAGCAGCGGCTGGCCACGGCGGTCAACGGCTTTGCCGGCGGCAACTTTCACCCAGCCTTCGCTGATGCAGTACTCTTCCACATCAAAACGCTCTTTACCGTTTAAGCGGATGCCAATATCGTGCTCGAATATTTCTTTCACATAATGCGGGCTGCGTGGGTTAACGGAAAGGCAATCGGGTAATTCCGGGCGTGCTGAGGTATCTGACATGGCTTGGCTCTGTTACAAAGTGGAAGTGCGCCATTGTAGGTAAATCGGACATGCTGCTCAAGAGCTACTGATACAAACAGTGCAAAATGAGCCTGCAAAACCGATGATAACGATGAGCCAAGACCAGACAGGCTGAGTGCATACTGGCCGGTGTTGCATCATGCTACTGAGCGGCTAAAGTGCATAGATGCGGCTTGATAGCGCCAGAGTCGCAATTACTTGGGTTTATTCAGCAAGGCTTTTAAATCAGCAAAAGGGTTATGGGTCGCTGGCGCGATCTTTGGCTCGGTAGGGCCGCCATACAGCACAAATTCGTGGAATTTATTGTGTTCATTGTCGTGGCAATAAATGCACAGCAATTCCCAGTTGCTGCCGTCACTGGGGTTATTGCTGTGGTTGTGATCGATATGATGCACCGTGAGCTCACGCAAATTGGAATAGACAAATTCGCGCCCGCAACGGCCACAGATCCAAGGGTACATTTTTAATGCCTTGTCACGATAGTCTTGTTCTTGTTGCTGATAGCTTTGAGCGCCGCCGCTGCTTTTGCTCATAATGTGTTACCCACTATGGTGTATCGTCATGCTCGTTTATAGTTTAGCACTGCCGGTAGTCAATGCGCACTGTGCCATACAAACCAATTTCCGCTTCATGGCTTGGCTCACGCCAGCTTTCCTGCAAGGCTGCCTGGTACCAGGACTGCATCGCTGGTAGCGCCAGTAGCTGCTTAACATAGCTCAGAGCCTTGTTGCTTAGCATAAGATCATAGGTTTGCACCCGAAACGCCACCGGCGCAAAAAACGCATCCACCGCAGTAAATTCCTTGCCAGCCAAAAAGGGCCCGCCAAATTGCGCTAACCCTTGCTGCCATAGCTCATCCAGCCGTGTCAGCTCTTGTGCCAGGACCGCTGGTGGGTTATGCAGTTGTGCCCTTACGCCACAGTTCATCGTGCACACAGTGCGTAACGTGGTAAAACCTGCGTGCATTTCGCTGGCAGCACAACGGGCATAGTTGCGTGCGGTCGCATCCGCTGGCCAGACACCTTGGTGGCGCTCGGCCAGGTATTCGACGATCGCCAGTGATTCCCACACCTGGGTATCGCCATCATGCAGGCAAGGTACTTTTCCGGTCGGAGAAAAGCTACGGAAGTTGGCATAGTTGTCGACCTGAAACTGCTGCAGTTGCTCGTTGAATGGGATATTGAGTTGCTTCAGCAGTAACCAGGGCCGCAGTGACCAGGATGAGTAGTTTTTATTAGCGATAAACAATTGATACACAGGCATCTCCTTGCAAAAGGATCATGAGATTACGCTGCCTGGAGAAGGGCTTCAAGCATGGAGTGAGGTTTAATCAAATAAGCAACTGCTGAATCATTCGCCCTTAGTCGACTACTTGCCATCTTCAGGCTGCTGTATCATGCTTGGTGAAACTTAACGCCCTGAAACAAGAGGTGGTTGCATGAACGCGGTGTTTTTAATGCTGATGGGGCTGGGTGCTATGGCGCTGGGCTATTTCATTTACTCGAAGTTTATTTGCGAAAAGATCTTTCAGGTCGACCCTAACTTTCGTACCCCGGCGCACGAGCTGCAGGACGGGGTGGATTATGTGCCGACCAACAAATACATTCTGTGGGGCCATCACTTTACCTCGGTGGCCGGGGCTGCGCCGATCCTGGGCCCGGCCATCGCCGTGATCTGGGGCTGGGTGCCTGCTTTTCTTTGGGTAGTGTTTGGCACTATTTTCTTTGCCGGGGTGCATGATGCCGGTGCCATCTGGGCCAGCAGCCGCAACAAAGCCCGCTCCATCGGCGCTTTAACCGGCGATATTGTCGGCAACCGTGCCCGCAGTATTTTTATGATTGTGATTTTCCTGGTGCTACTGATGGTCAATGCCGTCTTTGCCGTGGTGATTGCCAACCAGCTGATTAATTTCCCCAGCGCCACCTTACCGGTGTGGGGCGCTATTGTGGTAGCGCTGATTATTGGCCAGCTCATTTACCGCAAAGTGATAGGCCTGCTGATGGTGACCATACTGGGGGTGACTGCACTCTACGGCATGATCTACCTTGGGCCCATGCTGCCATTTTCCTTACCATCAGAAACCATGCTGGGTTTATCGGATCGGCAAAGCTGGATAGTGCTGTTGTTTGTCTACGCTGCCATTGCCTCTTTATTGCCGGTCTGGGCCTTATTGCAGCCGCGTGATTACATCAACGGCATCCAGCTCTTTATCGGATTGGGCTTATTGTATGGCGCTGTGCTGATTGCCAGCCCGGATGTAGTTGCACCAGCTTTTAATACGGACGTACCGGAAGGTACCCCGTCGCTTATTCCTTTGCTGTTTGTCACCATCGCCTGTGGGGCGATTTCCGGCTTTCATGGCCTAGTGGCCAGCGGTACTACCTCCAAGCAACTGGATAAAGAGCCGGACTTACGCTTTGTCGGTTACTTTGGTGCTGTCGGAGAAGGGGCGCTGGCGCTGGCGGCCATTATTGCTGTCAGTGCCGGTTTTGCGACTCTGGCAGACTGGCAAGCCATTTACCACAACTTTGGCCAGGGCGGTGTGGCCGCCTTTACCCGGGGCGGTGCCAATATTCTGGAGCAGGGACTGGGGCTGGATACCGTGATGGCGCAGACGCTGCTTACCGTGATGGTGGTGCTCTTTGCCGGTACCACCATGGATACCGGCCTACGTTTACAGCGCTATATTTTCCAGGAGTGGGGCAGTATTTACCGCATCGGCTGGATGCAAAAAACACTGCCGGCCACCTTGCTGGCGGTGGGCTGTTGTTTGTTGCTGGCCTTTGGTGCCGGTGGGGATGGCGCCGGTGGCATGCTGATTTGGCCACTCTTTGGCACCACCAACCAGTTGCTGGCTGGCTTAACCCTGCTGGTGATTACGGTGATGCTGGTGAAGTTGGGGCGGCCGATGTGGTATACCCTGGCGCCATTGTTGTTTTTACTCTGCATGACCACCCTGGGGCTGTTGATCCAGCTAAAAAGCTTTTACAACAAAGGCGACTGGTTCCTGTTTACGCTGGACCTGGTGATCCTGGCCGCGGCTATCCTGGTGATCCTCGAAGCCAGCTCGGCGTTAACCAAACAAATCAAAGCCAACAAAGCGGTGGTACCCGAGCCATGAAACTGGATGCAATTAAAGCCTGGTTTCGCCAGGCTAGCTTTTATGCCGAAGAGGCCTACAACGCGCCGTATCGCTCGGCCATTGCCCGGGCGCAGCGCGAGCAGGACGATCTTTTTATGCTGCTGGTATTCTCGG
>NZ_JAFIFQ010000041.1 GCF_020831925.1 Alkalimonas sp. | reverse complement strand
TTTCCAGCAACACTTTCAACGACAAAGGCAACCGGCTGATATCGCCCAGGGTTTCAGCAGCTTTGGTCAGCGAGCAGTATCGGTACTCCTGGTCCCCCACGCTAAGACGGGCATCGCATTGGATTTTCTTTGCAGTCATAACCTTGCTCCTTCATCGTGTGCTGGCCAATGGTAGTAGCATGCGCAGCTGTCTGTTCGTATCATGGCAACAGGTCTATCAGCTTAGTGGACAGACGACGGCACCGCCAATCAAGCTGCTTATTTATGCATGGGGTCAGTTCCAGTATTGTTCAACCGTGATATGGCCGGGCGAGCTGCGCAGGTTCTTACGCAAGCCTAAAATTTCCAGCTCGGCCCGCACCGCTTTAATCATGGCCGGGTTGCCGCACAGCATCACCTGACTATCTAAATCAAACTGCGCCGCAGCCGCCTGTTGCAACTGCCGGTTTTGAATCAGTTGTGGTAAGCGCGCCTGCAGCGCGCCGGGGTACGACTCGCGGGTGACCACCGGCTGATAATGGAACTGCTCGGCATAACGCTGCTGCCAGCTGGCAATGAGATCGCGGTACACCAGATCCTGCACCTGGCGCACGCCATGCACCAGCACGATGCGCCCAAAGCGCTGCCAGGGCACTGTGGTGGCCAGCATGGATAAATACGGGCCAATGCCGGTGCCGGTAGCGATCAGCCAGAGGGTATCGCCTGCAGGCACCTCATCCAGGGTAAAAAAGCCGGTTGCGGGCTGGCTTACCCAAAGCCGGTCACCGGCTTGCAGTGCGTGCAGCCGCGGCGATACCTTGCCATCAGCTACCGGCGTCAGTAAAAAATCCAGCCGGGCATCACCGGGCGCATTGACCAGTGAATAGGCACGTTGCAAGCGGCCGTGTGCTGTTTCTACCGCCAAGCGGACAAACTGACCGGCAATAAAATCAAAGCCAGGCAATTCCACCCGCAAACTGCATAAATGCGAATGCCAGGCGACATTCTCTGCAACTGCTGCTTCTAACCATTGTGCCATCACTGCCTCCTGTGCTTGATAGACCCAGCCTAAAATACCTGACTAAAATAGTCAACTATTGAGCTGCATTCATCCGTTCTTATTTAGAAACAGTATTTTGCAAAAGAGCCGACCTTTTGTTGGGCTGGATCAAGAGCCGTCACGATTCGTTGCTATACTCTAGCAGAATCATGCCAGGAGGGATCCGTGCTTAAAATTTTGTTTGGTGTTGCCCGCTTACCGTTTTTAACCTTAACCGTGCTTTGCATTGCGCTGGCAGCGACCGGCAGTTGGTACCAGCAAGGCAGCCTGTCCATCGGCTTGCTGCTGTTGGTCCTGCTGATGGCACTGGCGGCGCATATCAGCGTCAATGCCTTTAACGAATACTTTGATTTTCGCTCCGGCTTGGATTTTCTGACCCGCCGCACGCCTTTTAGTGGCGGCAGTGGCACCCTGGTGGCGGCGCCAGAGCAAGCCCAGCTGGCGCTCTGGCTGGCAGTTGGCAGTTTGCTGCTGGTCAGTGGCATTGGCCTTGCGCTTAGTGCGCTGGTCGACTGGCGCTTGCTGCTGCTTGGCCTGCCCGGGATTTTACTGATCTACAGCTACACCGATTACATCAACAAATCGCCGCTGCTCTGCCTGTTGGCACCGGGGATTGGCTTTGGTGCTTTGATGACGCTCGGCGCCTACTGGGTGCTGACCGGTCAGCCCGATGCATTGGCGCTGAGCTTATCGGCCTTGCTGGCACTGCTGATCAGCAACCTGTTGCTGCTGAATCAATTTCCGGATATCGAAGCCGACCGTCAGGTAGGCCGCCGCCATCTGCCCATTGTGCTGGGCCCGGCCAAAGCCGCCTGGGTGTTCAGTGCCTTGCTGCTGGCCTGTTATCTGCTGCTGGGGGTATCCGTCTGGCAAAACTGGCTGCCCACAGCCGCCTTGCTGGGTTTGCTGACACTACCACTGGCTGCGCATGTCGCCTGGTCGCTGCATCAACAAAGCCGCAGCCACATCAGGGGCCCGGGCCAACTAAGCGCGCTGCTTGGCAAAAATGTGCTGTTAACCCATGCTTTGCCTGCTTTGGTGTTGCTGGGACTGGTACTGGCGAAACTGCAGGGGGCTGAATAATGCTGAGTCTTGCCAAAACAATCACCACCGATGTGCTGGTGGTCGGTGGCGGCGGCGCCGGCCTTCGTAGTGCCATTGCGGCCTGTGAAACCAATCCCAAACTGAAGGTCACCTTGCTGTCCAAGGTGTACCCGATGCGCTCGCATACGGTGGCTGCCGAAGGTGGTGCTGCCGCCGTTACGCAAGCGCACGACAGCCTGCAGGCGCACTTTGACGATACCGTATCAGGCAGTGATTGGCTGGCAGACCAGAGCGTGGTGGATTATTTTGTCAAACACGCTTTCGATGAGCTGGTTCAACTGGAACACTGGGGCTGCCCCTGGAGCCGGCAACCAAGCGGTGACGTGCAGGTACGCCGCTTTGGTGGCATGAAAACCGAGCGCACCTGGTTTGCCGCCGATAAAACCGGTTTTCATATTCTGCATACCTTGTTTCAAACCAGCCTGAAATACTCCGGCATCCAGCGGCTGGACGAGTACTTTTTGCTTGATTTGCTGGTGCATGAGCAGCGCTGCTATGGCGTGCTGGCCATCGACATCGCCAGCGGCGATCTGGTGCAGATTCAGGCGGCCAGCGTTATTCTGGCGACCGGCGGCGCTGGCCGGCTGTATCAGTTTAATACCAATGGCGGCATTGTCACCGGCGATGGCATGGCGCTGGCGTACCGCCATGGCGTGGCGCTGCGCGATATGGAGTTTGTGCAATACCATCCAACCGGTTTGCCCGGCTCTGGCATCCTGATCACCGAAGCCTGCCGCGGTGAAGGCGGTATTTTGCTGAATAAAGATGGCTACCGCTATCTGCAGGATTATGGCCTGGGCCCGGAAACCCCGCCTGGCCAACCGCAGAACAAAACCATGGAGCTGGGGCCACGCGATAAATTATCCCAGGCCTTCTGGCACGAGCAACAACAAGGCCGCACCATCCAACATCCGCAAGGTGAGGTGGTACACTTGGATCTGCGCCACCTCGGCCAGCGCTACCTGCTGGAGCGGCTGCCTTTTATCTGCGAGCTGGCCAAAGCCTACGTTAATGTCGATCCGGTCAAAAGCCCGATCCCCATTCGCCCGGCGGTGCATTACACCATGGGCGGCATTTTAACCGATGCGAATTGTGCCACCAGCATTCGCGGCCTCTATGCGGTGGGCGAATGCGCCTCGGTTGGCCTGCATGGTGCCAACCGGCTTGGCTCCAACTCCCTGACGGAGTTGCTGGTGTTTGGCAAAGTAGCAGGTCGCGAGGCGGCGCGTTTGGCCAGCGAGCCCAGCCAGCCTGCTGCCGATAGC
Organism: Alkalimonas sp.; assembly: GCF_020831925.1. Taxonomy (GTDB): domain Bacteria; phylum Pseudomonadota; class Gammaproteobacteria; order Enterobacterales; family Alteromonadaceae; genus Alkalimonas. Next base: position 24,784 of record NZ_JAFIFQ010000041.1, on the reverse strand, counting down.
TTACTAAGCACGCTGACAACACAAGCCCTGGCTCCACTGCAGCAGCTGCACAACAGCCAAGGCTCCGAGCGCTGGCAACCGCTACGCCAGCAACTGGCCGCCAGCATGGAGCAAGGCTGTGGCATTTATCGCAGCGAAGCGGGCCTTAAGGAGACGCTGACCTGCCTTGCGCAACTGAAACAACGCTACCAGCAGCTACGCCTTGGTGATAGCGGCAAAGCGTTCAATACCGATCTGCTGCATGCGCTGGAACTGGGTTTTGGGCTGGATGTCGCCGAAGCCATGTGCCAGGCCGCACTTGAACGTAAAGAGTCGCGCGGTGCCCACCAGCGCCAGGAGCCAGGCCTGACCAACCGCAACGACCAGGATTTTCTGCGCCATAGCCTGGCTTTTTATCAAACAAGACCCGGAGCCCGCATTGAATGGCAGGCGGTGGATACCAGCCTGTCGCCACCGGCCGAGCGCCTATATGGAGGGCAGAGGCCAAGAGGACAGAGCTCCGCGGGCCAACAACCCACTGACAACCCGCCCAAGGAGAGCCGCTAATGCCAACCACTGAGATCCGGTTGCAGCGCTACCGGCCAGAGCAAGACAACGCACCGCACTGGCAAGACTTTCGCGTGGAGTACGACGACAGTACCTCGGTGCTGGATGCGCTGGAGCAGATCAAAGCAGAACAGGACAGCAGTGTAAGCTACCGCTGGTCGTGCCGGATGGCGATTTGCGGCTCCTGCGGTGTGATGGTCGATGGGGTGCCTAAGCTGGGGTGCAAAACTTTTTTGCGCGATTACCCGAAGGGCCTGACACTGGCGCCACTTAGCCATTTCCCGATCGAAAAAGATCTGATTGTCGATATGTCGCGCTTTTTGGCGCATTTAAGCGCCATTAAGCCCTATCTGATCGCAGAAGCCGCGCCAAAAGGCAAACCGTACCGGCAAACACCGGCGCAACTGGCCCGCTATAAGCAGTTTTCCAACTGCATCAACTGCGGCCTTTGCTATTCGGCCTGCCCGCAGTTTGGCTTAAAACCGGACTTTCTTGGCCCGGCCGCCATCGCACTGGCGCATCGCTACAATCTGGATAGCCGCGATCAGGGCAAGTCTGAGCGCATGGCGCAATTAAACAGTGATAATGGCGTCTGGGGCTGCACCTTTGTCGGTTACTGCTCTACCGTCTGCCCCAAGGGGGTCGATCCGGCGGCAGCGGTCAATCAGGGCAAAATCGCCTCCACACTGGATGGGGTGATCCAGTGGTTTAAACCTGGCAAGGAGACCAGTAAATGAGCCGAAAACCCTATCAGCCGCCGATGCCGGCTAGCTGGTGGCTAAAGCATCCGGCCTATCGTTTTTATATGCTGCGCGAAGCCACGGTACTGCCGCTGCTGTTTTTTATCGGCAGCCTGCTGTATGGCCTGTACGCCTTAGGTCAGGGCGAAGCCAGCTGGCTGCAGTATCAGGCCTGGTTGCAACAACCATGGGTGCTGGCGCTGAATGGCCTGGCGCTTTTAGCCAGCTTGTTTCATGCCTGGACCTTCTTTGTGCTCTTCCCACAAGTGATGCCGCTGCGCCTTGGCAGCCGCACCCTGCCCGCCTGGCTGATGGTCAGCGCTCAGTGGGCTGGCGTGCTGCTGGTTATTCTAGCGCTGTGGTGGCTGTTAGGAGGTTTGGATGCGCATCAATAAGCAACCACCCCCTCAAACAACCCCACGCCGCTCGGATGAGCCCATCTGGTGGTCGCTGTTCAGCGCTGGCGGCGTCTGCGTAGCGATGCTGGTGCCGGCCATCGCGCTGCTGGTGTTGCTTGGCATCCCGCTGGGGCTGGTCAGTGCAGAACAACTGAGTTATCAGCGGCTGCATGCGTTGGTGTTTCATCCGCTGGGGCTGGGGGTTGTGCTGGCTGTGATTGTACTACCGCTGTTTCATGCCATGCACCGCATCCATCATGGCCTGCACGATCTGCAACTGGCGCATGGCCGCCTGGCGAAATGGCTGTGTTATGGCAGTGCGGTGCTGCTAAGTAGCCTAGCGTTGTCGCTTTGGCTAACGAGTGGTTAGTTGCACTGCTCTGTCTGACGCAGTAAATCGATCCATTCTTTGACGGCAGCAGGCATCTCAATCTCAATGCGTTCGGTTTGCCCCAGCTGACTGCGATGAAAACGCCACTCACTCTGTAAATCACTCAACTGCTCAGCAAGCTGTTGCTGCTCCTGTGCCGTCAACTCCACATCTGCCAACATAAAGAGCGGATTATCACCTCGCACAATCTCCAGCACGGGCGCTACCCATAGATCAAACTCCATCAGCGCCCGAATAGTGACCAGCAACTGCCTTTTATCACTGTGATAAGGCTCTGGCAGGTTGCCATCCTCATCCCGGTTACGTTCCAGCTCAGACAGCTCGTCCTGATAGGTAAAAGCCTGAAAGGCAAACATCATCGGTACATTATGCAGTGCCGCCTGATAAAACCAAAAACGCGCTTTGGCGTATTCCGGTGCCGGTATGTCCGAGCCATCGTGCTCAGTAAACTCCAGCCGAAGCCCTGGAAACGCATAGTAAGTTCCCAAGGCCCGCATGGCCATCACATTGCCCGCCTGAGCTTCCAACACTGTCACTGCCTCATCCTGATGCCGGTAGTGCTCATCCCCCCAGTTAAAAAAAAGCAGCTCATTGCGAGCCCACTCATCAGCCAGAGGGCGGGACGGATGCTCTTCGAGCAACGAATAAGGTGGGCATTCTGTGGTAGCGATGGCAGCGGGTACATCATCAGAGGAGCTCGCATCCGTTGCCGGAATTTTCGTTACTGCGCTCGCGCCTTCCTGACTGGCATCCATGTTAGCGAAGGTAAACGGCTCTGCTTTCGTCTCAGAAAAAATATCGTGTTCAGCCAATGGGGGTTCTGCAGACAGCTCTGATAACTCAAGCCAGACTGGGCCTGGATCTGGCTGACGCACCCACCAGGCGAGCAACGCCAGCACCACAGCCATCAGCAATACAAGCCATTTCATCCACGCCTCCTTGCCCTGTCTAACCCCTGCGGGCTCAGGCAGCCAGCTCTTTGACCCATTGCATCAGTTTGGGGTAGACCTGACGGCTTTGCCGGGCAATTTCGGTTTGCTCCTGCAAAATATCGTGCAGAATATCCTGTGTGGTCAGCGGGTTGGCCAGCACCACCCGAAAGACGATCATTTCCTGGCGTTGGTACTGTTCTGGCATTAAGCGGGTACGGGACACAAACGACTTGCCCTGCTCGCGTTGCCGCTTCTGGATAAATTTGGTCAGGCTGTTCAGCAGCTCGTTGATTTTCTCGCGCTGCTCCGGGCTGGCTTTATGCAAAGCCAACTGTACTTCAGCCGGCACATAACGGTAAGTCAGCAGGCATAGCTCCGGCTCGGTGATAAGCTCAAATTCGCTGTGCGCTTTAATCAGGCCAGCAAAGTAACGGGCTTTTTCCAGGCTGCGGTTGATCAGAATTTCGTAGCCATCGCGGCCAATCACCTGCAAACAGGCATGCACCAGCATCGCCATGCCGGGGCGGGAGCCTTCCAGCGTCTGGCTACCTAAATCCTTTGAGCCTTTGCGCAAAATGTACTCAGCGTGGTGCTCGATGGCATGAGCACTGGAGGGGTCTTTAAACACCACCATGCCGGCTCCCATCGGCACATACATCTGTTTGTGGGCATCGATGGTGACCGAATCGGCCCGCTCAATGCCAGCCAGCAGTGGCCGGTATTTTTCCGACAACAGAGTGGCGCCGCCCCAGGCGGCATCAACATGAAAACAGCACTGCAATTCTTCTGCTAAATCGGCCAGCTGGTGCAAGGGATCAATGTTGCCGGTCTCAGTGGTGCCGGCCACGCCAATCACCGCCAGCACACGGATGTTTTTCGCTTTTAGCTCCGCACAAACCCGGCGCATCTCGGCCATATCGACCTTGTTGTTGCCATCGGTTTTCACCGCAATCAAATCATCGCGGCCCAGGCCCAGCACATCGGTGGCTTTGCCAAGCGAGTAATGCCCACGCTCCGATACCAACACCGCCAGGCCATCATAGCCGTAGTGCTTCATCGCGCGGAATAAGCCTTCACGGGCAATGCCACGAAAATCACCATCCGGCCCCAACAAGCGGTTACGTGCTATCCAGAGCGCGCTGATGTTGGCAATGGTACCGCCCGAACAAAAAGCACCCAGCGCATGATTGGCACTGTGCATCCACTTGTTGTAAAAGCTGGCGTCTTGCTGATACACCAGATGATGCATCATACCGAGCACCTGACGCTCCAGCGGGGTAAAGGCTTTGGAGGTTTCGATTTTGACCAGGTTCTGATTCAGCCCCACCATCATTTTAGACAGCGGCAGTACAAAATACGGCAAGGCCGAGGTCATATGGCCAATAAAGCTTGGTGAAGCGGTATGCACCGAGTGCGCTACCAGCTTTTCCATCATGGCATCGGCGTAATCGGAGACAAATTGTGGTGCCAGTGGGATCTGGAAATCCTGAAAGTCACGCTCGATTTGCCACAGTGGTTTTTCCACCGCCACGATGCTTTCGCGCAGGAATCCGGCCAGATTCTGCGAAATGTTCTGCTCAATTTTGCTGAGCGTGGAATCCGGCGCTTCCGGCACGGTAAAAATCCGCCAGAGTGCTTCTTCCGATGCTGTCGCCTGCCGTTTACTCACATCTATCCTGCTCTTTGACGCCGGCTCTTTGGCCGGTACGGGTGCCACAAAAAAGGGCATTCACTTTACTGCATGCCATGCCAAAAGTCTGCAAAAAACTGCAACCCCCGGCTATCTGCTTTGCCGAATATCAAGCCACATGCGCATCCACACTAGCTGCGTAAGCCAATGCCTTTGTTGATCAAAACCATCGCATAACTAAACAGTAGCACAATCAACAGCAACAAGAGACCAAAGGCCAGCCACAGACTGACATCGCTGATACCTAAAAAGCCAAAGCGAAAGGCATTGACCATGTACACCACAGGGTTGAGCGCCGCGACCTGCTGCCAGAAACCAGGCAGCAATTGCAGCGAGTAAAACACCCCGCCCAGATAAGTCAGTGGCGTCAGCACAAAGGTCGGGATAATGCTGATATCGTCAAAGGTTTTGGCGTAAACCGCATTAATCAGTCCGCCCAGAGCAAACACCATTGAGGTCAAAAACACCGTCAGCACAATAACGGCCAGGTTATGCAGTTGCACCGAAACAAACAGCAAGGACACCAGGGTGACAATCAACCCAACCAGGATACCGCGCGCCATGCCGCCACCGACATAGCCCAGTACAATGATGTAATTGGGCACCGGCGCCACCAAAAGCTCTTCGACATTGCGCTGAAACTTGGCACTGAAAAACGAAGAGGCCACATTGGCGTAGGAGCTGGTGATCACCGACATCATAATCAGGCCAGGCACGATAAACTCCATGTAACTAAAGCCGCCCATTTCACCAATGCGTGAACCAATCAGGCTGCCAAAAATCACAAAATACAGCGTCATGGTGATGGCTGGCGGCACCAGGGTTTGCACCCAAATGCGTAGGAAACGGTTGGTTTCTTTATTTAAAATACTTCTCAGTGCTACCAGATAGTTGGCTTTGGAGAATGTCTGTTGGCTCATGCGCTTTGCTCTCCCCGCCCTTGCTCGACCAATTTTACAAACAGCTCTTCCAGCCGGTTGGCTTTGTTGCGCATGGATAGCACCTTGACTTTTTGTTCGGTTAAGCGGCTAAAGATATCGTTTAAACCGGCTGATTTTTCCACATCGACTTCCAGGCTGTGATCGTCCAGCAACCGGTAATGAAAACCGTCCAGCTGCAGTTCTGCCGGGTTAGTATCCACATCCAGCACAAAGGTTTCCTGACTCAGCTTGCTAAGCAAGGCTTTGATGCTGGTGTTTTCAATGATCTGGCCCTGATCGATGATGGCGATGTTGCGGCACAGCATCTCGGCTTCTTCCAGATAATGGGTGGTCAGGATAATGGTGACGCCCTGCTGGTTGATGCGGCGTAAAAACTCCCACATGGAGCGGCGCAGCTCGATATCCACCCCGGCGGTCGGCTCATCCAGGATCAGCAGCTTTGGCTCATGCATCAAAGCCCGGGCAATCATCAGCCGGCGCTTCATACCACCGGACAGCTCGCGGGCCCGGCTGTCGCGCTTCTCCCAAAGGCCCAGCTGGCTCAGGTATGTTTCGGCGCGAACCAGGGCAAGTTTCTTTGGCACCCCATAGTAACCGGCCTGATTCACCACAATTTGCAGTACGGTTTCAAACTGATTGAAATTAAATTCCTGCGGCACCAGCCCGAGCTGGCTTTTGGCCAGTTCCAACTGTTGGTCGATATTGTGACCAAATACCTCGACGGTACCACCGCTTTTATTGACCAGCGAGCTGATGACACCAATGGTGGTGCTTTTACCGGCACCGTTTGGCCCGAGTAAAGCAAAAAAGTCGCCTTGTTTGACTTCCAGATCGATGCCTTTGAGCGCCTCGACCTTGTTTTTGTAGGTCTTGCTCAGTTGCTTAATATTCAGTGCCAGTGTCAATGCGCTTCTCCCTGATAACCCCAGCGGGCCAACAGTTGTTGTTCCAACCCCAAATGATCCAGCATTCTGGCCACCATAAAGTCCACCAAATCGTCAATCGAGCTTGGGTTATGATAAAAACCGGGGGCTGCCGGCATAATGGTCACGCCGAGCCGGGCCAGCTTAAGCATATGCTCCAAATGAATGGCATTGAGCGGGCTTTCCCGCGGTACCAAAATGAGCTGGCCACGTTCTTTCAGCACCACATCGGCGGCACGCTCAATCAGATTCTCGCTGGCACCATTGGCAATAGCGGCCAGGGTACCGGTTGAGCAGGGGCACACCACCATCTGCTTAGGCGCTGCCGAGCCTGAGGCTACCGGCGAAAACCAGTCATCTTTGCCATAGACTTTCAGTAAGTGGGGCGGACACTGCAGCAATTCAACCAGTTGCGCCTGGCATTTCTCCGGAGCTGCCGACAGCTTGGTGCCGTGCTCGGTGGCAAACACCACCCGGGCAGCGCTCGAAATCAATAAATGCACCTGCACTTGCTGCTGCAATAAGCACTGCAACAAACGCCAGCCGTAAGGCGCACCGCTGGCGCCGGTAAAGGCCAGGGTGATTTGCTGTATTGGTTTATCCGACATGCTCTGTTTCCCTTAATTCGATGGCCAGGCGCAGCCGTTGATGCAAACCACCAAAGCCACCATTACTCATCACCAGCAGCTGGTCACCTCGTTGAAGCTCTGCCAGCACCGCCTGCTCTAAATCGGCAAGCTCATCATACAGCCGGGCTTTAGGCCCCAAAGCAGCGGCCACTTGCTGCATGCCATCGGCGGCACCTTTGGCCTGAAAAATAAACACCTGATCGGCAGCCGCCAACGCTGCTGGCAGTGCCTGTTGATGTACCCCACGTTTCATGGTGTTGGAGCGCGCTTCCAGTACGGCCAAAATACGGCTTTGGCCCACTTTGGCCCGCAGCGCCTGTAAGGTCGTTTGAATGGCGGTGGGATGATGAGCGAAATCATCGTACAAACGCACCCCACCCGCCTCGGTAAGCAGCTCCAGTCGTCGTTTCGGTGCCTGAAAACTGCACAGTGCTTCAATAGCGACGCTGACTGGCACACCGACATGGCGGGCAGCCGCAATAGCCATCATGGCGTTATCAACATTGTGCTGGCCCAGCAAACCCCAGTGCACTTCACCTTGCACCTCGACTTGCAACTCACCCTGCAGCAGCACTGAAAAAGCCGAACCATCGGCTTTCAGCAACCGGCTGTGCCACTGCGCTTCCGCCGCCTGAGCACTGCTTTGAGCCGTATTGCGTTGAGCTGCATAGCTTTGGCGCTCACTCCAGCAGCCCTCGGCCAGCATCTGTTCTATGGCCGGCTCTGCCTGCGGCGTCAGGATCAGGCCACTGGCCGGTACTGTGCGGATCAGATGATGAAACTGACGCTGAATGGCCGCTAAATCGGGGAAGATATCCGCATGATCGTATTCCAAATTATTGATCACTAAAGTGCGCGGACGGTAATGCACAAATTTAGAGCGTTTATCAAAAAACGCTGTATCGTATTCATCGGCTTCAATTACAAAAAATGGGCTTTCCCCCAAACGGGCCGAGACACCAAACTGAGGCGGCACCCCGCCAATCAAAAAGCCGGGTTGTAAACCAGCCTGCTCTAAAATCCAGGCCAGCATGCTGCTGCCGGTAGTTTTGCCGTGAGTACCTGCCACCGCCAGTACCCAGCGCTGCTGCAACACCTGCTCCGACAGCCACTGCGCGCCGGACGTGTAAGGCAATTGCCGCTCCAGCACCGCTTCCACACATGGGTTACCGCGTGATAAAGCATTGCCAATAATCACCAAATCAGGCGCAGGTTCCAGCTGGTCCGGTTCAAAACCACTGGTCAGCCCGATACCCAGTGCTTCCAACTGAGTACTCATCGGTGGATAGACATTGCTATCCGAGCCAGTTACCCGGTGTCCCAGTGCTTTGGCCAGTGCCGCGATGCCACCCATAAAGGTGCCACAAATTCCCAGAATGTGAATGTGCATGCCGTCAACTCTTAATGCAGATGACGCCCATTGTAACAAAACTGCGGCTTGCTGCGATTGAAACTGCAATTTTGGCAAAAATTCTTTAAACTAGAAGGTAAAAATACAAGTACCTCACCTACACAGTAAAAAAGGAATCCCCCATGCGCCGTATCTCCCCGGTCCTGCAGCAAGACGGTGTCGATAGCGACCTGATTTCCCTGATAAAAACCATTCTGGCCGCCTGCCGTGAAATCTCCTTTCGCGTTAGCCAGGGGGAACTGGCCGGTGTGCTTGGCTCAACCTTGTCGGAAAACGTCCAGGGTGAAACGCAAAAAAAGCTGGATGTGATTGCCAATGAATTGCTCAAAGAAGTGATTTTGGAAACCGGTGTGGTCAAAGCCATCAGCTCGGAAGAAGAAGACGACATTATCGCCGGTAATCCCAGAGGCCGCTACCTGGTGACCTTTGACCCGCTGGATGGCTCTTCCAATACCGATATCAACAGCCTGATTGGTACCATTTTCTCCATTTTGCCAGCGCCAGCAGATAAAGACGCCGACGATGCCAGCATGTTCTTGCAACCAGGCACGGCCCAGGTTGCGGCTGGTTATGTGCTGTACGGACCTTCCACCATGCTAGCACTGACCACCGGCAAGGGCACCCGGATGTATACATTGGATAAAACCTACGGCGGCTTTTTGCTGACAGAAGACAAGGTCACCTTGCCCAAATACACCTCGGAATTTGCCATCAATATGTCGAACCAGCGCTTTTGGCAGCCGCCGATGCAAGGATACATTCAGGATTTGCTGCTAGGTAAAGAAGGTCCGCGCGGCAAGAATTACAACATGCGGTGGATTGCGGCCATGGTCGGTGATGTGCATCGTATTTTGTGCCGTGGTGGTATTTTTGCCTACCCAGCCGACAACAAAGATACGAAAAAACCCTATAAATTACGACTGATGTACGAAGCCAACCCGATGAGCCTGCTGATAGAACAAGCTGGAGGCCTGAGTATCACCGGCACCGAGCGTATTCTGGATATTCAACCAGACGACATACACCAGCGGGTAGCGGTCATTTTGGGCTCGCGCCATGAGGTAGAAACTTGCCTTGGCTATCACCAAAAAGCCGCTGTAACCCAGCAGTAACTGGTTAAGACCAATTGAGGATAGCCATTTTGATGGCTATCGCTATAATAGCCGACATTTCATTCACCAATTAGGACACCATCATGAGCTTAAGCGATGTAACAGCAGGCAAGAACCTGCCCGATGAAATCAATGTCATCATTGAAATTCCGGCCAATGCCGATCCCATTAAATACGAAGTGGACAAAGACACGGGAACGGTCTGGGTAGACCGCTTTATGTCCACCCCGATGTTCTATCCGTGCAACTACGGCTTCGTCAACCAAACGCTGTCGCTGGATGGTGATCCGGTCGATGTGCTGGTGCCAACGCCTTACCCATTGGTGCCAGGCGCGGTGATCAAGTGTCGTCCGGTTGGTGTGCTGAATATGTCGGATGAGTCCGGTGAAGATGCCAAAGTCATTGCGGTACCGGTCAGCAAACTGACCAAGCTGTACGATCATATTCAGGACATCAACGATGTGCCAGAGCTGCTGAAGCAGCAAATTCAGCACTTCTTTGAGCGTTACAAAGAGTTGGAGCCAGGCAAGTGGGTCAAAGTTGTTGGCTGGGCCGACGCAGCAGCCGCTAAAGCTGAGATCCTGACGTCCTATGAGCGTGCCAATAAGGCGTAATCACTATCAAAGCCGGGGCGGTTTTCAGCCCCGGCTGTTTAGTTTGCCACCCAACCGCTCCAGCCAAGCATTTTTTGTTAACTTTTTCTACTTTCAATGCCGCGCTTCACAACTTTCTGACTATACTGATAAAACAACAAGCAGCAGCCCCCCGAAGTGACAGAGGCTAACACTCTATGGAATTCCTGAAGCAACTATCCATTGCCAAAAAGATCTACCTGATCCCACTCATTGGTACCATCAGCTTTTTAATTTACCTAACTCTGGCCACCACCACGGCGCAAAATAATGCCCGCACCCTGGAAAACACCAGAGATGTGCAATTCCCGGTGCTACAGGCCGCAGAGAATAGCCTGGTGTTGCTGGAGCGGATCAGCGAGTCGCTGGCTAGTGCCGTTACCACCGGCGACGAAGACTCCTTACAGATGGCGCAGCAGTTTTCCCAGCAAATGAGCCAGAGCCTGCAACGCGTCAGTCAGCTGGATCAACGCTTTGCTCAGGAAGTGCGAACCATCAACCAGAGTTTTGATACCTACTACCGGGCGGCTTACACCATCTCGGAGGAAATGGTCAATAACACCGCTGACTTTACCACGCTAGCCCAGCGCAGTGAGCGGATGAATGAACATTACGAACAGACCTTACAGTTACTGTCCAACTTTCGTGATGTAAAAGAGGCCGAATTCACCGAAGCCATTGATGCCGCCAGTGAGCAAGCCTCCCGCCTGATTATGGTTGGCATGTTGATGGGCCTGATCACCACTGTGGTGCTGTTTGGTACTGCCATTCCAATCGTCACGGGTATTCGCAACAACCTGAAAAGCATCATTGCTTCCTTGCGCGATCTTGCAAAAGAAGATGGCGACCTGACAGTGCGCATTAAGACCCAAAGTAAAGACGAACTCGGCGACCTGGCTTACTGGTTTAATACTTTTATGGAGAAGCTGCAGGGCATCGTCAAAGACGTGGTGAATACCGCTTTGCCACTGTCATCGCTGGCAAAAGATTTAAATGAGCTTACTGAAGATACCAACAAAACCATCCAGGTGCAGCGCCAGGCGGCCGATCAGGCCCGCCAGGCAGTTGATCAAATGAACCACAGTGTGATGGCTGAAGCCAGCAGTGCTAATGAAGCTTCGCATGCCGCCAATGACTCAGGCGAAGCAGCTAACCGCGGACAAAGCACGGTGGAGCAAACGGTAAGTAACATTAAGCGACTTGCTGGCAACGTCCAGGAAGCTTCAACGGTGATAACTCAGCTGGAAAATGATGCAAATAAAGTAGGTGCTGTACTGGATGTGATCAAAGGCATCGCTGAGCAAACCAACTTGCTGGCGCTCAATGCAGCCATTGAGGCTGCCCGTGCCGGTGAACAGGGCCGCGGTTTTGCGGTGGTAGCCGATGAAGTTCGCACTCTGGCATCACGCACCCAAGCATCTACCGAGCAAATTCAGAAAACCATTGAACAATTGCAAAGCGCAGCCCGCTCGGCGGTACAGAAGATGGAACAAAGTACCAGCCAGGCCGATGAAAGTGTTGCCTCTGCCAATCAGGCTGGCGAAGCTTTAACGCTGATTACCCAAAGCATCCATCAAATCCGCTTAATGAACCAGCAAATTGCCGATGCCACCGTCGATCAACAAAAAATGGCAACCACCATTGTCAATCATGTCGATGAGATCTATACCCATACGGAGCACAGCTCGAGCAGTGCCAATAACATTGCCAAGGCCAGTAGCGAGCTTGCCAACCTGGCACAGAGCCTGGAGCAGGTAGCACGCCAGTTTAGAGTATAGCCCAGTCCAGGTATTGTATATCGCACAGAAAAAACCGGCTTGCTTCTGCCGGTTTTTTTCTAGTGTGAAGTAGCGCTGGCGGGCTTACTTTTTTTGTTGCTTGATAAAAGCCAACAGCTCGTCTTTGGCCATTGGTTTAGCATATAAAAATCCTTGGACCTCATCACAGCCCATCGCCAGAATCACCCGCTCCTGCGCGACTGTTTCGACACCCTCGGCAATGGTATGAAGGCCCAAGCGCTTGCCTAGGTTCACAATGGTTTCTGCGATAGCTGCGCCATTAGGTTTTTCAATATCATTGACAAAAGCCCGGTCAATTTTGATCCGGTCCAGCGGCAGCTGCTGCAAATAACTGAGCGATGAAAAGCCAATACCAAAATCATCAATGGCGACTTTAATGCCAAAGCTTTGCAGCTCTTTTAAAGCAGAAATCACCACTTTAGGATCGTCCATTACGACCGATTCAGTAATTTCCAACTCCAGCAGCTCCGGCTTGACCTGGTATTCAGTGACACAGTTGATCACCGACTCGACAAAATGCGGGCTGCGAAACTGCGGCATGGAAACATTCACTGCAATACGTAGTTCCTTGAAGCCCAGCCTCTCCAGTTCTTTTAACTGCATACAGGCCTGTTGCAGCACCCAGGCACCAATTTCGACAATCAGTCCTGAGTACTCAGCCAGGGGAATAAATACCGCAGGTGAAACGAAACCACCACCTTGCTGCGGCCAGCGCAACAAAGCTTCCATGCCAATCACCTTGCGACTTTTCAGACAGATCTGGGGCTGAAACCACAGCTGCAGGCGATCCTGAGCAAAGTCCTGCCGTAAAGTTCGCAGTAAAGCCAACCGTTCAGCGGTTTCGTCTTCCATCTGTTGCTGATAAAACTCATAATTACGGCTAATATTTTTCTTTGCCCGGTTTAGGGCAATATAGACATGCTTTAAGATGGTCAGCCCCTGCTCACTACTTTCGGACAAGCGGCAAAAACCATAGGTGGCGTCTACCTGCAGACTATGCTCCGAAGCCTGAAATGGCTCCAGGAAAAGTGCATCCAGCGCTTGCGGGGTTAATACCTGCTCCGAGCCAATCATACCGAACACATCGGCACCGATACGACCGATCTGAGCATCATTGCCAAACTCCTGCACCAGGCGCTGAGTGATCGCAATCAGCAGCTCATTGCCAACCTCCTGCCCCAAGCCATCATTGACATCCGAGAAGTGGTTAATATCAATCAAAACAGCTACGCTGTCTTGAGCGCCAAGCTGTCTGGTATCGGCCAGCAGGCAGGTGAATTCATTGCGATTAGGTGTTTTGGTGAGAGGGTCAATGTAGGCTGCATGCCGTAACTGCTGGAACAAAGTGACATTTTCGTAACCAACAGAAATATTGCTAAGAAATACCTCGATCAACTGACGGTCAAAATCTTCGATAGCACGGTTGGTTTCAAGATATACCGCTGCACCATGATGTTCAGCACCCAAATAAAGCGTAGTATCTTTTTCGGTAAAAATATTCCGCTTACTGCGCAAGCAATCGTTGATTTGATGAATGATGCGCTTATTGTCTATTCGTTCGAGCCGACATTTGATAAATGGAGCATAATGACCTGCAGCGCCAAGTACATAGATGGTATCGGCATTGCTGCCATCATCTTCAATTTGCGCACAAAGTACCCCTTCAGCATCCAGACCAATCAAGGAAGCAATCTGTGTCACTACACCTTCTGAAAACTCATGCAGCGAGTGTTGCTCCAGTAGGTTGGCACCTGCATTGATAATTTTTTGCAAGCCTATGCGATTCTGGTTAATGGTACGAATTTGCTGATAAGAACGAATCGAGGCAATAATGGTGGTAACGAGTTTACTTCGGGTCAGCTCTGTTTTGGTCTTGTAATCATTGATGTCGTATTCTTTGATCACACTTTCTTCTGGTGCATAACCAGGCTGGCCGGTACGAAGTATGATGCGGGTATCTTCCAGCTTGAGTTCGTCACGGATTTGCTCCACCACCTTCAAGCCAGCATCATCGGTTTCCATCACCACATCCAACAATACTAAAGCAATGTTGTCATGGTCCCGTAAGAATTGTACCGCTTCTTTGCCTGAATAGGCATGGTGGAACACCAGCTTACGGCCTTCCACCACCACATCAGAAAGTGCCAGCTTGGTAACTGTATGGATCTCCTCATCGTCATCAACAATAAGTAACTGCCATTCACCAACCGTATGGTCTGTTGCTTCCGATGCATCTTCATCGTCTGCCAGGAACAGGAAATCATCTGGGTTTGCTTCAGGCACCATTCACAATCCTTAGTTACTACTAGAATTAGATTAAGAGAGCGTTCTCAATACGAAACTCCTTAATTAATAATATACAGAGTTCCGTCAATCGCAATGTATTACCGACTATATCGTTATAAATATCACTGAATTACTCGCTATGCCACTTTGCAGTGCATCACAGGGCCAGAAAAACAGCCCAGCTGACAGAGCTTGCACTTCAGCAAGACAACTGCCAGTATCAACACCAGATCAATAAAACTGTGTGTTGTAATGAGTAAGCTGACAATACCCAATACCAGCAGCCAGCCAGTTGTTGTCTCAGCCCCGGCACAGACTATCAACAAGCCAGCCAATAAAAAAGCCACAGGTGCAACGAGCAGCGCAAAGCGGTCACAGCGCTTTTTTGCGAAATACCGACGCCTCGCTGCCTATGCAGGAGTGCAACTCAGCCAGCAAACCGGGCTGGATCAGCTGCCTTTATCGCAACGCTTGCAACGTCGCTTGCGGATGCAGCAAGAGCGTCAGCAACTGAATCTGGAACGTATTATAGCGTTAAGTGCTGATTATGCACCCGAGCAAGTGATAGAAACAGACGTTGATCCTGATTGGTTTCATCATTATTGTGAGCTAGCACTCAATATCGCCAACCAAAGTATGCAACAGCTGTGGGCAAAAATCCTGGCCTGCGAAATTGCAGCACCAGGTCAGTTTTCGCTAAAAACCCTGTATATGCTTAAGCAAATGAGCCACAAAGAGGCGCTGGCACTGCAGCAGGCAGCAAGTTTATGCTGCCGAAATAGCAGCGAAGGATCTGGTCGTATCTATTTTGGTGTGTTTCGTCGGCCATCTCTGTTTCAGTTACTGACTGGCCGTGGCAAGGCATTGCTTAATCTGAGCCAATATAAGCTCAGTTATCCAGCTATTCTCAGCCTGATGGACACTGGCTTACTGCACCATGCCGAGATTGAAAGTGGTGAGCTGGCAAAAGGCGATAGCATTCAGCTCTGTATTCAGCAACAGCGATTGCATTGCACCGCCAGACACAATGGCTTGGTATTGCAATATTACAAATTCAGCCCGCTAGGGGATGAGCTCTTACCCTTGCTTAATTTGCAACCACAACCGCACTACCTGGAGGCGCTGCAGCAGCTTCTTAGCAGTCACTTTGAGGTCAACCGGATCCGGGCGACCGAGGACGACACCAATTCATCAGATTAGCCAATTTAGGTGCATCGAGCGGCTTTATCACCACATCATTCATGCCAGCTTGTTTGAACAAAGCAATTTCATCCGGTAATGCATGGGCGGTAAAAGCAAGGATAGGCACCTGCTGGTAATTAGCTAATTGCCGAAGTTGTCGGGTTACCTCAACTCCGGAAAGATCGGGCAACTGGATGTCCATCAGAATTAAATCGAAAACTTGTTGCCGACATAAGTCCAATGCTTGCAGTCCTGTCATAGCCGCAGTAAGTTGCAACGGAAAGCTAGCCAGCATGGCCTGAATAAACGCTTGGTTGGTTTCATTGTCATCGACCACCAGTAAACGGACCGCCGCAGGTGAATACGCCTCAAGCTGTTGCAGAGCAGTGGCTAATTCTGATGCAGTCTGTGGCAAAGGCAGCACCGGTGATGAAGCAAAAGGCTGCCAGCTATCCAGTTGACCGGTCGTTGACAAAGCTAGACAGCCTGGCCTCGCTAATAGACTCTGGTAGCCACTGGCCTCCTGATGCTGTGGCTCCGGCAACACCACCAGCAGCGGCTCGTTGGGCTCAGGTTGTGCGGCGTGCCATTCGCCAAGGCTGTGGTAATGCTGTAGTTGATGGCAAACCAACTTCAGGCTTTGCATCTGAGCAGGGGGTAACAGCTTAGGTTCAGCCAGTAGATGGACTTTAGCAATCTGACTGGGTGGCGCACAGGGTTCATAGCGGCAGGGGATACAAAGTTCAATCGAGCTCCCTAACTCATCAAGACACGAGGCCGCCACCTGGGCAGATAAGTGCTTACAACCAAAACTAAATAGCTGAATATCAAGTGCCAGTTCCTTTGCAGGTAGTTCAGTTGCCATCTCCAGTTGCTGGCATAAATCAACCGGTAAGGACTCCCCTTTTAATAACAACCGAAAGTACAACTCCTGCTTTGCAACCGCCAGCCGCCATTGCACACTCAACTGGCTATGGCAACTGTGCTGTGCAGCTAAACGTAACAATGCCCGACAACAAAGTCCCAGGCTGTCGGCTGCCAGATGCAGCTGATATTCAGTTGCCAGATTATCCTCTTCCAACAACAACGTCTGCTCAGGCCTTATAAGCTGACGCCATTGTTCAGCTTGCAGTGCCAGCCAGTCGGGCAAATAGCTCATCTGTGCAGCCACAGAACCCTGCCGCGTATACAGTAAATCTTGCAGCAAGGACGACTGCCAGGGTTGCGCTGTCTGTACCAGCAAGCGTAACAGCTGAGTGGTTTCTTGCTCTGTCTGAGCTTGCTGCTGGCTAAGTTGCTGCATGACCTGCTTCGCTTGCTGTTGTTGTTGCTGCAAGGCTACTCTGGATTGTTCGATGCCCTCCAACTGCCTGGCAAGCTCCATCCCTTGCTGTGCATGAGCTTGTTGTTTCTGCTTCATCCGCTCTGTGAGCTGATTGAACAAACCAGTCATTGGATGCTGTTGCGTCAATGGCACGTCAGACTCGCCTTCAAGCCAGCATATCATTGCCTGCTCCAGCTCTTGATGGCTTTGCTCCAACAGCAAACGCTGCCGGTTCGAGCGCCGCCAAAGCCACAGCAATAGCAAGCAAGGCAAACATAGCCAGATAACAAGCTGCCAAAGCCAAAGGGCCCAGGGGAATGGTGGATTGCCTGCCTCAAGCAGCAAATACCCCCTAACATGCTGATCGAGCAATAAAGGCTGGCTGGAAAGGATGCGGCCATGGTGCAACCACAGAATTTGGTGCTGGTCGGCAAACCAATCTTGCTCCGGCTGCTGCAATAAAGTACCAAGCCCAGTGGAGCTGATCACTTCTTTATTTGCATCCAGCAAAGTGATGGACAAAACAGGAAAACCAGCGTGATGTTGTGCCGTGGAGTAGAAAGCATTGATATCCTGCTCGGCATCATCCAGCAGCAGCAAAGTCGTTGCTTTGACCAGCAACTGATTCATCATCGCTAGTTGCTGTTGAAAGTCTTGTCGTACCTGATGGTGCACCTGATAAAACGTCAAAAAGGTGGTAAACATCAGCACCGACAGCATTCCAATACCAAGCAATCGATTCATCGAAGCATCCCCACAAGCAGCATAACAGTGGCCGCTACACTCAGAAGCTCAGTTCTAGCCCTAAAAAGACGCCGGAGTAATCCATGGTGCTGGATAGCCCTTGCAAATTGTCGAGCTCCAGTTTGCTGTCACGATAACCAAGCCGTAAGGCTCCATCCATCATCATGGTATCAATAAACTGAAAAGCGAAGCCCGCCGATACATCATGCGCCTGATGTCGGCCTGGGGTAACACCACTGGCCTGTGCAAAGAATTGCCAGCTAGTGCCAACCAGGTTCAGCCGTGTTGCAGCATACAACATCGGAATACTGCCTTTAACACTCTGCTCACTTCGAAGTGCGGCCTGACTGCTAACTTCGGCAGTTCCATCAATGCGTTTGACCATGGCACCAAAGTCCAGCTCAAACAAATTGTTATCCAGCAATTCGTAGTAAAGCACCAAATCAAGGTGCGACAGATCTAGTTTGGAACTTAACTGGGAGCCAATCGGGAAACTTTGTCCGGCCAGCGCGAAGGTTTGCGCAAGCTCAACCCGCCCCACATGCTTCAGGCTCTGGTAACGGACAGCCAAGTTTGGCAGTAATGGTATCGGATGCTCCAGAGTCAATCCCAAACTCAGCTGATTCTTACTGCTAAAATTTTGCGGCAGGCTGCTCCCTGTCTGGCCAAAGGCGCCATCTGCGCTGGCTTGCCAGCTATCCAACTGCACTTTTACCGCAAGGAAATCTGCCTGAGCAGCAGTGCTTAACAGCAAAGGCAAGGCTAAGAAAACGGCAAATTTAGCTTTCATAACACCTTCCTTTAACGCCGTGGCGGCATCACTAAGCGGGCATCTAGCTGCAATTGGCTACCGTCATCAAATTGCAGTTGCAAGGGTACAGACTGATTCTCTTCCAGCGACTGCTGCGGCTCAAACAGCATCAAATGCAAACCACCGGGCTGAAGCGCCACTTTGCCAGACGCTGGAATATCAATTGCATCGACCTGCACCATTCGCATCATGCCATCAACATGCGTATGCGTGTGCAACTCAACCCGGGCAAATGCATCTGAGTGTACCGCGACCAGTTGGCGTAGCTGGTCACTAGGGTTGTGCAGAGTCAGATAACCCGCTGTGACAGTCCGGCCAGGCATAGGCACACGCACCACCACCTCATCGGCTTCGATACTCGCAGGTTGTACGGCGGCAACAGGGGGGAGGAAAAAAAGGAAACTGCCTAGCAGTAATAAGCCAAGTGCTTTCATAGAACCCTCTTTATGATGAAATACAGAGGACTACAGCATATCCTTTCTGCTGCCAGGGTACTAGTCTTTGCCTTAGCGCAGTGAAGAAAAAGTCAAAAATGCGAAAATAGAATTTCGTTTGAAGATAGAAAAATGAAGGTACAGAAACATCGGTTAAGCCCGTACTACAAACATGGGCTTAACCTTCCCTATTTGATAACAGCCAAGAGCATACAGCGACCAAAGGGATCATGCTCAATACTGGCGTCAATAACAGCAGTAACAGTTGGTCGGCAAAAGGCATTATTCAGCAGCCTCTTCTTTGCTTTGCTCGGCAGGCAATTCAGCGGTTTCGGCAACTTTCGGTGCCAACTGCTCCACCATTTGCTGCAGGCTTTCCTTCACGGAGTTACGCAATTGCTCTTGCAGTTCGGCGGCTTGCCTTTGCAGTAAGTCCGCCATAATCTGGCTGACAGAGACTTCATTCGCTTGTACAGGTGCAAAGGCAGTAGTACAGAATACAACAGCAGCAGTTAGCATCATTTTGGTGTTCATGGTCGTTCTCCTTGGTTGTTTGGTCTAAATGACAACCTAGGTATTTCAAGAGACGTGCCAAGTTTTCAAATTATTTTTTAATATTAAAAAACAATAACTTAAAACGATGCCGTAAATTCGATATTTAACCTGAGCAGGCTAACAGTTTCTTCAATAGCGAATTTAACCACTGAATTGGTCAAATTCACTACTGGGTGAGGGTTTGTGTAATGCTACGCTTAGCGGCGCACCTGAGCCAGTGCGGATAACAGCAATTCAGGTCCTGATTCCGGCAAATGCCCGCGCTCGGAGAGGGTACGCCGCCACTGCCGGGCACCTGGGACGCCTTGAAAAAGCCCCAGCATATGACGGGCAATCTGCCAGAAACGAGCGCCCTGCTGCATTTGCCGCTCGATATAAGGGATCATCAGCTCTACCACTTCAAAAGGCGTTTTGGCAAACGCAGCCTCGCCATAGAGCTGCTCATCAACCTGGCTTAACAACCAGGGATTGGTATAGACCTCACGGCCTAGCATAACGCCGTCCAAATCAATCAGTTGCTGCTGACAGGCTTCGATGGTTTTCAGGCCACCGTTTAATGAAAAGCTTAAATCCGGATAGTCCCGCTTGAGCTGATGCACCCGTGGGTAATCAAGGGGTGGGATCTCGCGGTTTTCTTTTGGACTTAAGCCTTTTAACCAAGCTTTACGGGCATGAATGATAAAGTGCTCACACCCGGCCGCAGCGCACTGCTCAATCAAGGCGGTCAGAAACTCGTAGCTGTCTTGCTCGTCGATGCCAATACGGGTTTTTACCGTCACCGGGATATCGGCCTGTTGCCGCATTTCAGCGACGCAAGCAGCAACCAGCTCAGGCCGCGCCATCAAACAAGCGCCAAACATGCCGTTTTGCACCCGATCGGATGGGCAGCCGACATTGATATTGACCTCATCGTAACCACGTTCAGCGGCGATCCTGGCGCAATGCGCCATATCCGCAGGATCCGAGCCGCCCAGTTGCAGTACCAGCGGATGTTCTTCGTCGTTGTAGGCCAGATAATCGCCCTTGCCATGAATAATAGCGCCGGTGGTGACCATCTCGGTATAAAGCACCGCCCGCTGTGACAACAAACGGTGAAAATAGCGACAATGTCGATCAGTCCAATCTAACATTGGGGCTATGGAAAAGGTGTGGTCAATGGCGGCGGTCAAAGCAGTCTCTCTGGGCGGCAACAAAACAGCTGGCTATTTTACCATTGAATGACCTGGTGCTAAAGCAGCTAAAATTGCCGGATGCAACTTTAGAGCACTATGTTAAACTGAAGGGAGTGAAATACAGGAGCCTGCAATGTCTGTTGAAGTTCTGGTCGATAAAGCCCGTTTAGTCTGCATGCAAAAAGGCAGTCGTTTTACCGCTATCCGCGAGAAAGTTTTTCGCCTGCTGGCAAAGACCGAAAGCGGGGTTGGTGCTTACGAGTTGCTGGAAGAGCTAAAGCAAACCGAACCAGGTGCCAAGCCCGCTACTATCTACCGAGCACTGGACTTCCTGACCGAGCAAGGCTTTATCCATAAAATCGAATCCAGCAATGCCTTTATGTTGTGTCAGCACTTTGATCATCAACACCCGGCGCAGCTGCTGATTTGCGAGCAATGCGGTCATGTCACCGAGCTGCACTCGCATAGCCTGGATCACGCCTTTACGGAACAAGCCGCTAAAGAAGGCTTTAGTATCAGCCGACAAACCATTGAAGCCCATGGCATTTGCAGTCGCTGCAAAGCAAACCATTAAGCTGATTTTGCCGTACCAGAAAACTTGTGTATTGGCTAAACTCTATTACGCTTAACCAATAACTTGTTGTGAATTATCAACATTAACCTGACAGGCCTAATTTCCATGAACGTTGAATTCGTCAATCCATTTCTGTCGTCCCTGGTCAATGTGCTGGGCACCATGGCCAATACCAAGATCGTGCCTGGCCAGCCACGGCTGAAAAAAGATGAGGTGGCGCGGGGTGATGTCTCCGGCCTAATTGGCATGGTGGGCAGTGAAACCAAGGGCTCCTTTTCCATTACCTTTGAAGAGTCACTGGCGCTGGAAATTATGTTTCGTATGCTGGGCGAGCGGCCAGCGAAAATTAATGAAGAAGTCACCGATATGGTCGGTGAAATCACCAATATGGTGACAGGCGGCGCCAAGCGGATTCTGGGTGAAAAAGGCTATGAGTTCTCGATGGCCACACCGCTGGTGGTCTCCGGCAAAGAGCACACCATTACCCATAAATGCGATGGTCCTAAAATTCTGATGCCCTTTACCTCTGAGTTTGGCAAGGTGCATATTGAAGTCAGCTTTGACAATATGGGCGGTTAATTGCCGCCCTGGTAAACGAAATCCACTCTGGGAGTAATATTGCACAGCAGCTCATAGGGAATAGTCCCCACCAGGGCTGCAATCTCTTCCACTGGCAAGCCTTGCCCCCACAGCACCACTTGTTCGCCTGGCCTGATGATAGCATCACCAATATCGACGGTGAGCATATCCATCGAGACCCGCCCTACAATCGGAAAACGCCGGCCTTGCATCAAAACAGGCGTGCCATTGGGAACATTACGCGGATAACCATCCCCATAGCCAATCGCTACCACAGCCAAACGGGTGGCTTGCTGCGCCTGCCAGGCCGAACCATAGCCAACGGTTTCACCGGCGGCAACATCCCGCACTGCGATAACCCGGCTACACAGCGTCATCACCGGCTGCAAGCCATGTTCCGCGCCTTGCTTGCCAAGCAAAGGCGATACACCATAGAGCATCAGGCCGGGCCGTACCCAGTCGCCATGACTTTGTGGCCAGCCGAGTACAGCCGCTGAGTTGGCTAAGGAAACTTCCCCGGCAAGACCTTGCGACCAGGTGCTAAAACGCTGCAATTGTTCGATGGTATCCGGGCACTCCAGATCGTCGGCGCAAGCGAAGTGTGACATCAGCCGGATGCCGGGCAAGCAGTTCGGGCTTTGCGACAAGGCCTGCCAGGCAGCCTGGTAGCGCTCTGGCGGCAAGCCAAGCCGGTGCATGCCAGTATCCATTTTCAGCCACACCCGGATCGGTGCATCCAGTTCTGCGGCCAGAATGGCGTCGATTTGCTCTTGCTGATGGACCACCACCTGCAAATTGCTGGCAACGATCTGCGGCAATTCGTCGGCATCAAAAAATCCTTCCAGCAAGACGATGGGCTTAACAATTCCGCCAGCCCGAAGCGCCAGTGCTTCATCCAGCCGGGCCACACCAAAGGCGTCGGCTTGTTGCAACTGCTCGGCGACTTGCAGCATGCCATGGCCATAGGCATTGGCTTTGAGCACCGCCAGCACCTTAGCCCCAGGCACAACCTCGCGCACCCGCGCCAGGTTGTGTTTTAGTGCTCCCACATCAATCCGCGCCACCGGTTTACGCAACATGGTTAATCCTCGTCGAAACGGTAGGTGCCGGCATAATTGTCAAAGCGCGAGTACTGGCCATGGAAGGTCAGCCGGACCCGGCCTATCGGGCCGTTCCGTTGTTTACCGATGATGATTTCAGCTGAGCCTTTGTCGGCGCTGTCATCGTTGTAGACCTCATCACGGTAGATAAACATAATTAAATCAGCATCCTGCTCTATGGAGCCGGATTCGCGCAAATCCGAGTTCACTGGCCGCTTATCCGCCCGCTGCTCCAGGCTACGGTTTAGCTGTGACAGAGCCACCACCGGAACTTTCAGCTCTTTGGCCAGTGCTTTTAACGAGCGGGAGATCTCGGCAATCTCCAGGGTACGGTTTTCACTCATGCCAGGTACGGTCATCAGCTGCAGGTAGTCCACCATGATCATGCTAAGACCACCATGCTCACGCGCTACCCGCCGTGCCCGGGAACGCACCTCGGTCGGTGTCAGACCGGACGCATCGTCGATGTACATCTTGCCTTTGGTGTTGAGTAGCTCAATGGCAGAGGACAGCCGAGCCCAGTCTTCGTCTTCCAGCTGGCCAGTACGGATCCGAGTTTGATCGATACGGCCAATCGAGGCCAGCATCCGCATCATAATTTGTTCCGAGGGCATCTCCAGGCTGAAAATCAGTACCGGTTTATCGCTGGTGATAGCGGCATGCTCACACAGGTTCATCGCAAAGGTGGTTTTACCCATGGATGGCCGTGCAGCGACGATAATCAAATCCGAGGGCTGTAGACCACTGGTCATTTTGTCCAGGTCGACATAACCGGTCGACACCCCGGTCACGCCGTTGTGGGGCTTACTGAACAGTTCATCAATTTTTTCAATGGTCTTGCTGAGGATGTCATGAATAGGCTCAGGCCCTTCGTTGGCATTCGCGCGCTGTTCTGCAATCTTAAACACCCGGGTTTCGGCAAAATCCAGCAACTCGGCACTGGTGCGGCCCTGGGGATCATAGCCGGCATCGGCAATATCGTGCGCCACGCCTATCATGTCGCGGATCACCGCCCGTTCGCGCACAATTTCGGCATAGGCCAGGATATTGGCGGCACTGGGTGTGTTTTTGGCGATTTCGCCAAGGTAGGCAAAGCCACCTACATCATCTAGCTTCTGGTTTTGCTCCAATGCCTGCGATACGGTGATCAGATCCATGGGTTGGTTTTGTTCGGCAAGCTTGGTGAGGGCATTAAAAATCAGCCGGTGCGCCCGCAGGTAAAAATCCTGCTCCACCACTTTTTCCGCCACCCGATCCCAGGCTTCGTTATCCAGCATCAAACCACCCAATACCGACTGTTCGGCTTCGATGGAATGGGGCGGCATTTTTACGGCAGCAACCTGCTTATCTTTTTGCTTTTGCATAATTCCAAAATACGATGAAGTAACCCTGCCATCCTACCCCGAGGTGCAGCGAATAAAAAGCGAGGCAGGAAAAATTAGCCATAAAAAAAGGCAGCTCCGAAGGAGACTGCCTGTTTTTTCCAACCAGACGGCTTAGGCTTCAGCAACAACAACCAGTTTAACGGTTGCAGTGACTTCAGCGTGCAGCTGCAGGTCAATTTCGAACTCGCCAGTCTCGCGCAGCGTGCCGTTTGGCAGCTTCACTTCAGACTTAGCGACAGCAACACCGGCTTCGGTAATAGCGTCGGCGATATCGCGGGTACCGATAGAACCGAACAGCTTGCCTTCGTCACCGGCTTTGGAAGCAATAGTCACTTCTTCCAGCGCAGCAATTTGCTCAGCACGTTTTTGCGCAGCGGCCAGACCTTCAGCCAGCTTGGCTTCCAGCTCAGCGCGACGCTGTTCGAATTTTTCGATGTTAGCTTTGTTCGCAGGAACAGCTTTACCCTGTGGGAACAGGTAGTTACGAGCGTAAC
>NZ_JAFIFQ010000040.1 GCF_020831925.1 Alkalimonas sp. | reverse complement strand
CCGGGAAGATGTACTGGCCAATGCCGAAACTTACAAAGAGCAGGTGTTCAAAATTCTCGATCCGGCCAAAACCCGCATTGCTTTTAACTCGGAGTGGATGGGTGAGTTGGGTGCCGCTGGTTTAATTCGCTTAGCCTCGCAGCAAACGGTGGCGCGGATGCTGGAGCGCGATGATTTTAAAAAGCGTTTTGCCAACAATCAGTCGATTGCTATCCATGAGTTCTTATACCCACTGGTGCAAGGTTGGGACTCGGTAGCTCTGGAAGCTGATGTTGAAATGGGCGGTACTGATCAACGCTTTAACCTGCTGATGGGACGGGAGTTGCAAAAAGAAGCGGGGCAGCGGCCGCAAACAGTGATGATGGTGCCTTTGTTGGAAGGCCTGGATGGTGTGCAGAAGATGTCCAAATCGTTGGGCAACTATGTCGGTATAACCGATGCACCGAATGAGATGTTTGGCAAAATCATGTCCATCTCGGATGAGCTGATGTGGCGCTACTTTGAGCTGCTAAGCTTCCGGCCGCTGAAAGACATCGAGGCCCTGAAGCAGCGCATTGCTGATGGCGGCAACCCGCGGGATGTGAAGATTGAGCTGGCGAAAGAAATCATAGCCCGCTTTCACGATGCCGCCGCAGCCGATGCTGCCGAGCAGGATTTTATCCAGCGCTTTTCCAAAAATGCGTTGCCGGACGATATTCCTGAGCTGCAGTTAAGCTGTGACGGTGAGGCCATGCCGATTGCGAACCTGCTAAAAGAAGCCGGCCTGGTCGCCAGTACTTCGGAAGCCATGCGGATGATCAAGCAAGGCGCGGTGAAGCGCAACGGTGATGAGAAAATTGACGACAGTAAGCTGGAAATCGCCAAAGGCAGCGAAGCCATCTACCAGGTAGGCAAACGCAAATTTGCTAAAATAACGCTGGTCTAGCAGTCGTATTACTTGATCAGGGCGCATATTTGCGCCCTGTTTTAGCAGCTGTTTTTGTTGAGTTGGCTTGCTTGGTTGGGGTTTAGGAGTTTCTGCTGGCGTCTTGAGCGAAGCTTCGTGCATATTGAAGCAAAGAAATGAAAATTGGTGTAAAGAAAGCAGCCATTAGAATAGTCGTGCTGAGTGCTTCGAGCAAGGTTATTGAAGTGCTACTACCTATCACTTGCACGACAGAAAATACTATCAAAGCAGCCAAGGCTATAGCCAGAATGTTCCATGACCAAGCAGCACCTATTTTGATCGACCGGACATGGGCGTAACAGCCAACAGTGCTCAGCGTAAGTATTAAGATGACAAGTAACCACTCTATGAGAGTAGTTACTGTAAACTCTTCAATACCCGTAATGAAGTTGTATCCATTGGTGTAGATGGTGAGTAGCAAGTAAATTGCACTCAAAGCCAATGCGGTTTTTTTTAACATAATTAATGCCAAAAACCAAATGGAATCCGCTGGGGATCAGTTGGCAACTCTTTCCAGCCATCGACATTTTGAATATATCGACGTGAAAAGTTACGCCGCTTAGCGCCAGCTGGGACTAAACTTTCTAATACAGAAAGTAATCCCTTGGCCTCTCGGGACTTTCTCCCTTTAGTATTTATGATAAATACTAACGAAGGGTAGATATGTTTGTAAATCTGATCAGCCGAAATTTTGCTACTGAAGACACCAATGATTTGACTTCCAGCTTCCACAACTAAATTCGCTACACCTGACATATTGCAAACTCCTCCATGATGTGATTAATTATTCTGAATGTATCATTTAATTGTTATTATTGTCAATGCAATGTTTTATTTTGTTTGGGCTCTGTCTCGTGCAAGATATCAGAGCGCAAGCATGCGGCTAGAGCAGATGGGCTGGCATCGATTTGATATGCAAATCGCGCTGCGGATAAGGGATGGTGATCTTGTGTTCCTTAAATGCGCGCCAAATGGCCAGGTTCACTTCCGATTTGACGCCACCGGTACCGTTTTCCGGATCAGAAATCCAGGCGCGGAGCTGCAGCTCAATGCCACTGTCGGCAAACTCCATCAAGCGCACCGAAGGAGCCGGCTCGGTCAAAATACGGGATGAGGCTTTGGCGCATTCGAGCATCAGTGCCATGGCTTGCTCCGGATCATCGTCGTAACTGATTTGTACCGGGATCACCACCCGTACATTGCGATCAGCATAGCTCCAGTTAATTACTTCCGAGGTGATCAGGTTCTCATTCGGGATCAGAGTATCCACCCCTTCACGGTTTCGCACTACTACATAGCGTGCATTGAGCGCTTCGACCCAACCAAACTTATCGCCAACCGTGATCACATCGCCGGGTTTGATGGAGCGGTCCAGTACCAAAATAAAGCCGCTGATAAAATTCGAGGCAATGCGCTGCAAGCCAAAGCCAAGGCCTACACCCAGAGCACCACCAAAAATCGCCAGCGAGCTAAGGTTAATACCCACGGCGTTGAGCGCAATTAAAAAAGCCAGGGTGAGCAGAATAAACTTACTGAACTTGTTAAAGCCAACCCGCATGCTGGGTGAGATATTGGCCGAGCGCTGCAACTGCCTGCTAATCAATTCTGATAGCCAGATGGCGATAGTAAATGCCAGCCCTACCAGCAGCATCAGTTTTAACACGGAAAGCACTGAAATACGGTGCTCACCCAGATTCAGCGCCAGGGTATCCAGGAATGCAAGCACTGCAGGCAACCAGCCGAGTAAGTGCAACACTACTCCCAGCCAGACCAGGCTAGCCAGGGCGCTTTCAGATGATTTTAATAACGGATTGATGGTAAACGCTTTGCGGAGCAAATACACACTAAAACGAATCAACGCCAATGCCCACAGAATGGGCACTGCCACACTTAGCAGCTGCAAGGGGATATCGTACCAATCCAGCACCGCTTTGGCCGGTAGCACCACAGCAAGAGCGATTAAAGGCCAGAGCAGGCGCTGCAGGCTGCGCACCGCAATATGGCGAAACCCCTGTTGGTTGATGGATGTTTTAGTTTCTAGCAATGTTTGAATGCGGCGGTTAAACAAGGATGCGGCAGTGGCTGCCAGAGCCATTACCACGACCTGCCACCAGGTAGCCGGGCTTAACAGGCTTTCAAGATGCGGTTGCAACCAGGTGAGGACCGATTCCAGCATGGGTTTCCCTTTGAGTATTGTTAATTCAGTAACCAGAACACCACTGGCAAGGTCAGAAAGCTAAGCAGCACACCAAAGCCGACCAGGGCACTGATCAGACGCGGTGCCAGCCCGGCCATAATGGCGATGGCGCCAGCGGAGATCATCGGCGGCATGGCAGCCATAAAGACCACGGTTTGCCGCAAGCTGGTATCAACAGCACTGCTACTTGCTATAGCATAAGCCATCAATGGCATCAGAACCAGTGTCACCAGCAAGCCAAAGCCGAGTGGTTTTAATTCACTGGCTTGCAGACGAAAGCGCAGGCTAAAGCCAACGGCTATCATCACCACCGGCACTAGGGTGGCAGCCACATTGTTGAGTAGCTGGGTTGCCAGCGCAGGATAGCTGCTGTTTCGCAGCATCAGTGCCAGCAACAGAGCTAGCAGAGGGGGGGAGCTGAGCACTTTGCGCACAATGGCTTGCATACTGGCCGATGATTGCTGCTGGCCGTACAGACTGGCCAGAATGGTGGCATAGGTGGCCAGAGCGATAAAAGAGCCGAGTTGATCGTAAATAATGGCCACCGGCATATGAGCACTGCCCCAGAAGGCTTCGACCATCGGAAAACCCAGAAAAGAGGTATTGCCAAGCGGTAACACTATCAGCAAGGCGACCTTGGTATCCCGGCTCCAGTGCAGCCAATGTCCAACCAGCAGGGTAAGGGCTGCTACCATCAGCAGCAGCAACCAGGGCGTCAGCACTGGCAGCCAGAGCTGGCTGGAAAACTGCAGTTCAGGGATCTTTAACAACACCAGTGCTGGCAAAGCGACATTCAGCACATACGCATTTAAGGCTCGCGCACTGTCAGGTGGCATGGCTGGCACCAGTCGTAGCAGCAGGCCGATGGCCAGATAGCCGAGGATCAGGGCATAGTTGTCCAGTGGCAACACAGGCATCAGTTAGCCAGCTCCTTAGTGCAAGGGAAAGGCTTATTCTAGCGGGGAACTGACCAGAGCTCCATCCGCCTTTAGGCGAATAAAGTCTTCTTTTTGTTGCTTGCTCAATTGTTTAAATTGATATTCCGCTTTACTGGCGCTGCTGCGGCAGGGGTACGGCTGTTGATACAGCAACTGCAATGGCCGTTGCCCACGCAGCGCCTTAGCGCCGCCGGCCAGTTCACCATTGTGCTGGCGTAAGCGCCTTTGTGGATCGGTTGTGATGCCGGTATAGATTTTACCTCTGTTGGTTCTAAGCAGATAGAAAAACCAATCAGGCTCATTCGGCTGCATGCAAGGCTCCCAGTTTGGCTTTGTACAATTGTCGCCTGTCTACGGAGCGGGCAAACTGATGTGCTGTGAACAAGTGTTGCTCGGCGGAGGTCGTGCGTCCACGCTGGTAGTCGATATGAGCATAGCGAAAATAAATCTCATCGAGGTAGGGGGCCAGATGTTGTGCGCGCTCTAAATAGCGTTCAGCTCGCGCCAATTGACCATGCTGTATGGCTTCATCTGCCAGGAAGATCCATTCATAAGGGTTGGGATCATTGATTTGACTGATGGTTTCATTCAATGCATACGCCTCTTTATGGCGTCCTTGCAGGGTGAGCATTTCACGGAAGTTGATCATCGCATTCAGGTTGACTGGGTAATAGTCCAAAATAAAGCGATAGAGCTTTTCTGCTGTGAGGAAGTCTTGCTTACGGCGGTGCAATACTGCCAAAGCATTCAGCGCGGCGACATTATCCGGAGCAATTTGCAATGCTTTCATCAAATACGAAAATGCTGCTTCATCGTCATTCTGTTTTAACAGCTCCGCCGCCACATTTTGATAGAACATGGAGATAAAATGTTGCTCAGAAATATACTGTCCCCGTTGACGGCGAGCGCTTGGAAAGTAATCGATAAAAGAGCGTGAGTAGCTGATCTGGTTGGTTTCTCTATTGTGCTCTAACGGTGAGGATACTCTGGAGCGAATATGGCTTGATACATACAGAGTATCATCGATCAGTTCATAAACCGGCACTGAGTATACCAACTGGTAGTCAACGTCCACATCAATTAAACGGGCATAGGCGGTTGTTAAAATGGCCAGAGACAAACAGTTGCCTGTTTCACCTTGCAAACTGTCGGTAGCTTTTAAGGTTTTGCCATAATAATTAAAGTTAGCGTAACGCTGTTCAATAAACGATGATAACCGTTTATCCGGCGCTCTATGTTGCTGGGCTTCCGCGTGGTAGAGAGTTAAAAACTCGGCTTGCTGTGCTTCAGTGAGTAAAAACAGCTCCATGGGTTTGGGAGGCGTTGTACTTGGCATATTTGAAAACAGATTGTGATTCAGAGGGATGTCTGCAAAGCTTAGTTGTGTGGCTTCTTCATGGTTACCTGTGGCTTGAAGAGCTAAGTGCTTACCTGGAGAGGAGCAACTGCTAAGTAGCAAAGTTAAAAATGCACTTCCAATACAAAACCAGAGCGCTTGTTTCATCCTTGTTCCTTAATGTAAATAGCTTTATCTTCCCAGTTTAATAGAACTCTCTATTGATGCAAGCAAAAGCTAAGTTACCCGCAATTCCAGCTATGGGAAGCTAGTGTTCTAAGGTTATTGGATGTTGCTCAGCTTTATTGTTATTTAATGTGCTCTGTTGATACGGAGCTTATAAATAATGAGCGGTCGCTCAAAAGGAAAGCAGATAAAGCTTTGGAGTGCTTTGTTATGAGCTAAGGAATAATTGGTCTATAGCAATTTCTATGTGTAGTAGTAAAGATGTTCAGACGTCTTTTTGAAGTGAGGTGCACAGTGGTTCCGATAAAAGAACCACAGTGCACGAGTGAAAGCGTGCACTGTTAAAAGCAAAATGTCTATAATCAATGGCTGGGGTATCAGAGTGGTTGTTGTTGGGTAATGCAATGAATATTGCCACCGCCCAGCAGTATTTCCCGGCCGGGCACCAGTATTACTTCACGTTCCGGGAACAAAGCGCGCAGTATGTCTGCAGCGACCTGATCGTTCGGATCGTCAAAGGCTGGCATAATCAAACCGCCATTGCACAGGTAAAAGTTGATGTAGGAGCCGGCCAGCCGGGCATGCGCTTCGCGGGGAATGGTATGCAGCACCGAGTCGACACTGGCGTATTCTTCCGGCTCCGCAATAATAGGGGCTGGTAATGGCAACTTGTGTACCTTAATGGCACGGCCTTTGGCATCGGTGCTTTGCTCCAGCACTTCAAGCGCTGCCCTGGAGCGGGCGTACTGCGGATCGCTTTCATCGTCGGTCCAGGCCAGCAAGACTTCGCCAGGCTTGACGAAACAGGCCATGTTGTCGATGTGGCCATCGGTTTCATCCAGGTAAATGCCTTGCTGTAGCCAGATCACCTTACTGGTGCCGATATACGCATGCAGCATCTGCTCGACCTGCTCTCGGTTTAAATGCGGATTGCGATTCGGGTTGAGCAAACACTCTTCAGTGGTGAGCACAGTGCCTTCACCGTCGACATGAATGGCGCCACCTTCGAGCACAAAACCTTCGGTGCGATAACGCAGTTGCTGCTCAACGCTCAATACCTTGCTGGCGACCTGATCGTCCAGGTGCCAGGGGAAATACAGGCCGCCATTCAAACCACCCCAGGCGTTGAAGGTCCAGTCGATACCCCGCACCTCGCCCTTGTCATTCACCACGAAGCTGGGGCCGGTGTCCCGGCACCAGGCATCGTTGCTGGAAAGCTCAATCACTCGAATGCGCTCAGCCAGCTCAGGCTTGGTGTGCAGCTGTGCCAGCGCATTGCCATACTGATTGGCAGACACGCCGACCGTCACCGGCTCAAAGCGGGCAATAGCCTGAATCACCTGGGTAAATGCTGCCTGAGCCGGTTTGGCACCCAGCCGCCAGTTGTCGGTCCGCTCTGGCCATACCATCCAGGTCTGGCGATGAGGTTGCCACTCGGCAGGCATGTAAAAGCCATCCTGCCGTGGTGTACTGCTAAGGGTGCGCGCCAACTTAATTGCCACCTTGCGTGGTGCTGCCATCTTTGGTCAGCAAAGGTTGGTACAAATCGATACGGCGGTCACGGAAAACGCCCCAGCCGCGACGGTTTTGCGCCACTTCGTCCAGATCGAAGGTATGGACCAGAACAGCTTCGGAGCTTTCATCGGCTTCCTGCACCTTGGCACCGTACTCATTGGCAATGAAGGAACTGCCATAGAAGGTGATGGCGAAGTCATCTTCGGTTTCCACCCCAATGCGGTTGGAGGCAATTAAAGGCACCAGATTGGCGGCGGCATGGCCTTGTTGGGTACGTTGCCAGTGATCGCGTGAATTGACAGTGGCATCATGCGGCTCGCTGCCAATGGCGGTAGGGTAGAACAGCAGTTCAGCACCCATCAGCGCCATGCTGCGGGCACACTCCGGGAACCATTGATCCCAGCAGATGCCAATGCCGATTTTGGCGTACCTCGTTTGCCAGACTTTAAAACCGGTATCGCCCGGCGTGAAATAGAATTTCTCCGAGTAACCAGGACCATCCGGGATATGGCTTTTGCGGTAAACACCCAGCAGGCTGCCATCGGCATCCAGAACGGCGATGCTGTTGTAGAAGCAGTTGCCCGCTTTTTCATAGAAGCTGATCGGTAATACCACGGCCAGCTCTTTGGCAATGGCCTGAAAGTGGCGAATGGCCGGGTTTTCTTCTACCGTGGTGGCAAAATCCAGGTACTGCTCTTTTTGTTTCTGGCAGAAGTAATTGCGCTCAAACAGCTCCTGCAACAGGATGATTTGAGCACCCTGAGACGCGGCCTGACGGACCAGTTTCTCACCACGGGCAATGTTCTCGTCTACATTCCAACCACCGATCATTTGGGTGGCAGCAACCGTTACATTTCGCATTTAACTTCTCCGCTAGAGTAAGCCTGAGCCCCCGAAGCAGTGTCGGAGAACCCTTGAATAAAGGCGCGCAAAATGCCGTATTTTTCAACAGCCGTCAACTGCTTTTAGTGCCTGATGTTGAATTCTGTCTGACCCGCTGCGATCAGGCATGGCATCGTGACGTCTTCAGTCTGCCGAAGCAGCACAGAACCACCATTTTAGCGTACAATAAAGCGGTTGAAAAATGCAGAGGGCGAAAGATGTTTGATCTGACGGTGGTGGGCGGTGGCATGGTCGGTGCCAGTATTGCGGCCTATATGGCGCAGCAGGGCTGGCAGGTGGCGCTGGTAGAAGCACAGCAGCCAGAGCCCTATGAGGCCAGTCAGCCAGCAGACTTGCGGGTCTCGGCTATCAGCCAGCGCAGTCAAGACTGGTTAGCGCAATCCGGTGCCTGGCAGGCGGTAGCGGCTATGCGGCTTTGTCCGTATCGCCGTTTACAGGCCTTTGAGCGCCCAGAGCACAGCGTGGAATTTAACGCCGCAAGCATCGATCAGAATGAGCTCGGCCATATCGTCGAAAACCGCCTGCTGCAGCTGGCTTGCTGGCAGCAGTTTCCAAAGAGCTTGCAGCTGTTTTGTCCCGCCAGAGTAACCGCACTGCAGCAAGAGCCCGACAGCGCACAGCTGACACTGGATAACGGCGACTGCCTGCACAGCCGCTTGGTGATTGCCGCCGATGGCGCCCGCTCGGCACTGCGCCAGCTGGCTGGCATTGGTACCCGCGGCTGGCGTTATGCTCAGGGCTGCCTGGTGGCTCATGTGGCCACAGAGCAGCCGCAGCAGGATGTCACCTGGCAGCAATTTACTGAAACCGGTCCAAAAGCTTTCTTGCCGCTGTCTGGCCAGCAAGGCTCGTTGGTTTGGTACGACAGCTTACCTAAGGTGCAGCAACTGGCTGCGATGTCACCGGCTGCGCTTAGCCAGGCCATCATGACGGCTTTCCCCGCGCAATTGGGCAACATTGAAGTGCGACGGGCCACCTGGTTCCCGCTGCAGCGTTTGCATGCGTTGTCTTATTATCAGCAACGGCTGGTGCTGGTGGGGGATGCTGCGCATGCTATTCATCCCATGGCCGGGCAGGGCGTCAACCTGGGTTTTGCCGATGCCGCCTTGCTCTGTCAGTTATTGCAAGAAAAAGGTCCGGCAGTGCTCGAGCAACCACAAGTGCTATTGGCGCGGTACCAGCAACAACGTCAGCCGCAAAACTGGTTGATGATGAGCAGCATGGATGTTCTGTATCAGGGGTTTGGCAGTCGATGGCCGCTGGTACGGCAATTGCGTCAATTGGGTTTGGTGCTGGCCGGGCGCAGTGCTTTGCTGAAAAAGATGGTAACCCGCTATGCCACAGGCTGAGCAGCGCAAAGGTAATGTTATGGTAGGATTTGTGATGCTAAGTCGCTGAGAATGGCAGGGGTGCCAGGATTCGAACCTGGGCGTGGCGGGATCAAAACCCGCTGCCTTACCGCTTGGCTACACCCCTAACTAGGATTTACAACTGAAGAAAGAGAAATGGCAGGGGTGCCAGGATTCGAACCTGGGCATGGCGGGATCAAAACCCGCTGCCTTACCGCTTGGCTACACCCCTGCAGTGTCTCTCCTTGCCTGGTACACTTGGTGCGGAAGGAGAGACTCGAACTCTCACACCTCGCGGCGCTGGAACCTAAATCCAGTGCGTCTACCAATTCCGCCACTTCCGCAGCATACCTGAAGAGAAGAAGTGGTGGCTACAGCGGGAATCGAACCTGCGACCCCAGCATTATGAGTGCTGTGCTCTAACCAGCTGAGCTATGTAGCCACGTTAACTTGTCTTCAGCAAGTGGCGCGTATTATCCGTATCTGCTTTGGCAGCGTCAACCGTTTTTTGCAAATTATGCCGGCTGCCAAAGCCCGTTTGCTGTTTTTATACACAAAGCAGCACACGGCTTGTGGATAGTTTCGCCAGTTGCTTACACATTAAACAGGAAATGCATCACATCGCCATCTTTTACAATGTAATTTTTGCCTTCCACCCGCAGCTTACCGGCCTCTTTGGCACCGGCTTCACCTTTGCAGGCAATAAAGTCATCAAAGGCGATGACTTCAGCGCGGATAAAGCCTTTTTCAAAGTCGGTATGAATCACCCCGGCTGCTTTAGGAGCGCTGGCACCAATGGCAACGGTCCATGCCCGTACTTCTTTTACACCGGCGGTGAAGTAAGTTTGCAGGCTCAGCAGCGAGTAGCCGCCGCGGATTACCCGGTTCAAACCAGGCTCTGCCAGGCCAAGATCGGCCATAAACTCGGCTTTTTCATCGTCTTCCAGTTCGGCAATTTCGGACTCAATGGCGGCGCATACCGGCACCACGATGGCATCTTCTTTGGCAGCAATGTCACGGACGATGTCCAGGTAAGGGTTATTCTCAAAGCCATCTTCGGTGACATTGGCAATGTACATGGTTGGCTTGATGGTCAGGAAGTTCATGTAACTCACCAGGGCAACTTCTTCTGGTTCCAGCGCCAGTTGACGCAATGTCAGGCCTTCTTCCAGATGCGCTTTCACCTTGGCCAGCACATCGAGTTCGGCTTTGGCGTCTTTGTCGCCGGATTTGGCTTTTTTACCCACGCGCAGCATGGCTCTTTCGGCGCTTTCCATATCGGCCAGCACCAGCTCCATATTGATGGTGTCAATGTCATCGGCCGGGTCGACTTTACCAGCTACATGCACGATGTTGTCGTCATCAAAGCAACGCACCACATGGCCGATGGCATCGGTT
Source organism: Alkalimonas sp. (assembly GCF_020831925.1). Lineage (GTDB taxonomy): Bacteria > Pseudomonadota > Gammaproteobacteria > Enterobacterales > Alteromonadaceae > Alkalimonas. The sequence continues at coordinate 17,703 of NZ_JAFIFQ010000040.1, read as the reverse complement.
TCGCGAATATTGGCCAGAAACTTGTTGCCAAGGCCTTCGCCTTTGGAGGCACCTTTTACCAGGCCGGCGATATCAACAAACTCCATGGTGGTTGGGATCACCCGTTGTGGTTTGACGATCTCAGCCAATTGATTCAGGCGCTGATCCGGCACCGGCACCACGCCGGTATTGGGCTCGATGGTACAAAACGGAAAGTTGGCCGCTTCAATACCTGCTTTGGTCAACGCATTGAACAGGGTTGATTTACCAACATTCGGTAAGCCGACAATTCCACATTTAAATCCCATGACAGTGTCCTATCGTTGTGCAGCGGCATGCTGCCAGTTACGCGGTGGTGGCCTGAAAACTATGCAAGCGGCTTTGCGCTTTCACCAGGCCATCCTTCAGCAGTATTGGCAGGCAACGTAGTGCCTCATCAATACTGGCTTCGATTCGTGTTTGCTCACTGGCTGGTGCTTTGCCAAGCACATAGCCGGTAACTTTGTGTTTATCCCCCGGATGGCCAATGCCAAGCCGTAACCGCAGAAAGTTGGCATCATTGGCCAGCCGTGCTGTGGTATCTTTCAGGCCATTGTGACCGGCATGGCCACCACCGAGTTTAAAACGGGCCACCCCGGGTGCCAGCGCCATTTCATCGTGCGCGACTAAGATTTGCTCGGTGGGGATTTTATAAAACTGCGCCACAGCCTGCACGGCTTTGCCGCTTAAATTCATAAAAGTGGTGGGAATAAGCAGTTTGATGTCGTGACCAGCCAATGGAATACGGGCTATATCACCAAAGAATTTGGGCTCATGTTTTAACGACGTCTGAGCCTGTCGTGCCAGTTGTTCTACAAACCAGGCGCCGGCATTGTGTCTGGTCTGGCTGTATTCGGGGCCTGGATTACCCAGGCCCACGATCAGCTGGATCGGCTGCGACATTACTCAGCAGATTCGGCTGTTTCACCTTCATCAGTGTCTACTGCTTTACCAGCAGGTTTGTTGACAGACACGACAGCCAGGTCATGGCCTTCGCCTTTGGTCAACTGAGTGAAGGTAACGCCTTTAGGGGCAACCAGATCAGACAAGTGGATGGTCTGACCGATTTCAACATTGCTCAGGTCAACCTCAATAAACTCAGGCAAATCTTTCGGCAGTACGTTGATTTCTACTTCGTTGGCACCGTGAACAACCACACCGCCTTTCTTGATGGCAACTTCTTCGTTCAGGAAGTGCAGTGGCACTGTGGTGTGCAGCTCTTGGCCAGCTTCAACACGTTGGAAATCGACGTGCATGATTTTTGGCTTGAACGGGTGACGCTGCATATCTTTAACGATGGCCTGGATCTTTTCTTTGCCAACATTCAAGGTCAGAATGTGCGAGTAGAAAGATTCAAAGCTTTGTGCTTTCAACAGCTTAGAGTGCTCTAAAGTGATTGACAGAGCATCTTTGTGACCACCGTAAATGATGGCTGGTACTTTATCCTGATGACGCAGGCGGCGGCTCGCACCTTTCCCCAGGTCAGTCCGGACTTCAGCATCTAATGTATAAATTGCGTCAGACATGGCTTTCTCCAATAATTCATAAGGTTCCACAGCCCGCGACCAGACTGTGGGACGTTCACCCCCTCAAGGGGCGCGACATAATACCACTGGCGGGTAGAGCGCGCAATGAAAAAGGCACCCAAAGGTGCCTTCTGCAACGGCGTCTGCCAGCGCTTAATCAAACATCGATGAAATGGATTCTTCGTTGCTGATACGGCGAATGCACTCGGCCATCATTTCGCTTAGCGACAGCTGACGCACTTTGGCCACTTTCTTCATCTCGGCACTGAGTGGAATAGTGTCGGTGACGATCAGTTCATCGATCACCGAGTTGGCAATGATTTGTGGTGCATTGCCAGAGAACACCGGGTGGGTGGCGTAGGCAAAGACGCGCTTAGCACCTTGCTCTTTCAAGGCTTCCGCAGCTTTGCACAGGGTACCGCCGGTATCAATCATGTCATCGACCAGAATACAGTCACGATCTTTGACATCACCGATGATGTGCATTACTTGCGATACATTGGCCTTTGGCCGACGTTTGTCGATGATGGCCAAATCGGCATCGTTCAACAGCTTGGCCACTGCACGGGCGCGGACCACACCACCGATATCCGGTGACACCACCACCGGTGATTGCAAATCTTGCTTGCGCATATCTTCCAGCAATACCGGGCTGGCAAAGACGTTATCCACCGGCACATCAAAGAAGCCCTGGATCTGTTCGGCATGCAAGTCGACGGTCAGCACTCGATCGACGCCAACGCTGGACAGGAAATCGGCCACGACTTTAGCGGTAATCGGTACCCGGGCAGAACGGACCCGGCGATCCTGACGGGCATAGCCAAAATAAGGCAGTACCGCAGTGATCCGGCCGGCAGAAGCACGACGTAATGCATCCACCATCACGATCAGTTCCATCAGGTTGTCGTTGGTTGGCGCACAGGTAGACTGAATGATGAAAACGTCGGAGCCACGTACATTTTCATTGATCATGACGCTGACTTCGCCATCGCTGAAACGGCCAACATCGGCATCACCTAATTTGATGTAGAGTCGGCTGGCAATTTTGCTTGCGAGTTCTGGTATGGCGTTACCAGCAAAAACCTTCATATCGGGCACGGTAGGATCCTCAGGGCAGTTGGAGTCCGGTTAACAATTTTGACCCTGCTACAAGCAGGGCCCTGATGGTAATGATGTGGCATTACCTAAACACGGCCAGAGCTGCCAGGGTTGGCGACTCATTGACCCCTCTGGCGACAAAACCCCGACAGAACGAGGGCAAATCACGCAGAGCAGCTTCCGCTTGCAAACGATCAGAAAACGCGGCGAACACACTGGCTCCGGTCCCTGTCATGCGGCTTGGGGCGTATTCTAACAACCACTGTAAGGTTAATGCAACATTCGGATAGAGCTGACTGACCAGTGGCTCACAGTCGTTGCGCCAGTCTGAATCTTGCAGCTGATCAACGTTGATTTTGGCAGTATTTCTTGGTAAATCAGGATGCTGGAAGATTTCTTTGGTTGAAATATGGCAATCCGGTGTGGCCACCAGATACCAGCGTTCGGGTAATTCAATGGGCGTAAGATGTTCGCCAACGCCTTCGGCAAAAGCGGTGTGACCCTGTACAAAAACGGGCACATCGGCGCCCAGTTGCAAGCCAAGCTCGGCCAGTTGCTGCTGGTTCAGCTCCAGTTGCCATAAATGGTTGAGCGCCAGCAGGGTGGTGGCGGCATCGGACGAACCTCCGCCCAAGCCACCGCCCATGGGTAATCGCTTATCCAGTTGGATCTTAGCGCCCAGGCTGTAGCCGGTGCTACGCTGCAATAAACGGGCGGCTTTTAGCACCAGATTGCCGTCGGTCACCAGCTCAGCCTGATTGCAGCTCAAAGTGAGCTCTTCAGTGGGAAGGGCTGAAAAATGCAGGGTATCGCCATAATCCAGCAGCTGGAAAATACTTTGCAGCTCATGGTAGCCATCGGCTCGGCGCCCGGTAATGTGCAAAAATAAGTTCAGTTTCGCCACGGCTGGCAGGCTCAGAGTGTGGCTCATAGTTGCCAGCTCCGGATCACCAGGTTGATGCGAATATCATCCGATTGCACCACAATGCGCCTGGGCAGGGCCAGACTATCGGAGAAAAAGCTTTCATAGCGCACCTGCCAGTGATAACCACTGCGATCCTGTAATGTAAACGCAATTAAGCGGTCCAGCGCATCGTACTCTTTGGCACTGGCATTGCTGCCAGCTAAACCTTTAAGCCATAGCGGCATCTCGTCAAGTGGCAGGCTCCAACCTGTCAGTGCTAACATCAGCTCGCTGCTGTTGCTGGCCTGGTAATCTTCGCCCCGGACTTGCAAGCGGGTGCTGCCAGCGCTGCTGTCTAGCCTGAAGATGCTGATACCAAAGGAGTTATTCATTCTGGCCTGGTAGTCGTCGGCCTGCTGCTGCCAATGCAGACTGCCACTGACAGTGTCGGCCGGGCTGCGGATCCCCATGGTGGCGGTTAGCTCAAAATGTTGCAGCTGCTCAATGCGATCTAGCCGTTGCTGGGCTGTCAGCGTGGGACCATCGGTCCGCGGTTTGAGGCTGCAACCACTGAGCAAGAAGGTCAGCAATAATAGGGAAAACAGGATTTTTACTGCTTTTGGCACACGAAAGTCCTCGTCTGAGCTTTTATTAACCTGGGCTTTTTCGTACAATTCGCCCCTTCAACATCAAGGTTATTACAGGTGAATGGCCATTTACGCATTAGGCATTAATCACAAAACAGCACCAGTGGCACTGCGTGAACAAGTGGCTTTTGCACCTGAACAGGTGCCGCAGGCGCTGCGTGAGCTGGCTACCGTGGCGAATGTCACCGATGCGGTGATCCTGTCTACTTGCAATCGAACTGAGTTGTATTTTAACGGTTCCACTGAGCAAGCGGAACAGGTGATTGCCTGGTTGAGTGAATTTCATCAATTGGACAACCAATTACTGCAGCCGCATTTGTATCTGTATCAACAGCAGGATGCAGCAACGCACCTGATGCGGGTGGCAGCCGGGCTGGACTCGCTGGTGCTGGGCGAGCCGCAAATATTGGGTCAGGTGAAACAAGCGTACAATCAATCGCGCCAGGCGGGAACCATCAATCCGCAATTTGAGCGCTTGTTTCAGAAAACCTTTGCCATTGCCAAGCAGGTTCGCACGGAAACTGAGATTGGTGCCAATGCGGTTTCGGTTGCCTTTGTCGCCGTGAGCCTGGCGAAACAAATTTTTGGCCGCTTGGATAAAGTCTCGGTGCTGTTGATTGGTGCCGGTGAAACCATAGAGTTGGTGGCGCGCCATTTAAAAGAGCAGGGGGCCAGTAAGCTGACAGTGGCCAACCGGACCTACGAACGTGGCCTGGCGCTGGCTGAGGCCTTTGGCGCTGAGGTGGTGACCTTATCGCAGGTGCCTGCGGTGCTCGGCCGTGCTGATGTGGTGATCAGCTCCACTGCCAGTACCTTGCCCATCATCGGTAAAGGCATGGTCGAACAAGCGCTGAAAGTCCGTAAACACAAGCCGATGTTTCTGGTTGATTTGGCGGTGCCGCGTGATATTGAAGCTCAGGTTACCGAGCTGGATGATGCTTACCTGTACACGGTGGACGATTTGCAGACCATCATTGCGCAGAATATGGAATCGCGTCAGCAGGCAGCGCAGCAGGCTGAGCAGATGATTGGCCTCGGCGTGGCGGAGTTTCAGCAGTGGCAATTGCTGCAGGGCAATGTCGACTGGGTACGGGATTACCGCCAACAGTGCGAACAGATTAAAAACGAGTTGTTGGCCAAAGCAGCCAATCAACTGGTAGCTGGCCAGGAGCCGGAAAAAGTTATGGCCGAGCTGGCCAATCGTCTTAGCAACCGCTTGATGCACAGCCCGACCAAGGCTATCCGTCAGTTGGTGCAGGATGATCAACTTGAGCCGCAAAGGCTGATTAATATTTTACTCGATCTCTGATTCAGAGCCGGATTTTCCCAAGGAACCACAGTCATCATGAAAGCATCGGTATACGGCAAGCTGGAAGCCTTGACAGAGCGCTACGAAGAAGTGCAGGCGCTGCTCAGTGACGCCAGCATCATCGCCAACCAGGAGCGTTTTCGCGAGTTGTCCAAAGAGTACAGCCAACTGGAAGACGTCAGCAAAGCCTTTTCGCACTATCAACAGGTAGAGCAAGGGCTAAAAGACACCGAGCTGATGTTGCAGGACAGTGATCCTGAGGTGCGGGAAATGGCGCAGGATGAATTTAAAGAGCTTAAGCAGCAGTTGGAGGCGTTGCAGGCTGAATTGCAAGTCTTGATGTTGCCGAAAGATCCAAATGACAGCAGCAACTGCTTTTTGGAGATCCGGGCCGGGGCCGGTGGCGATGAAGCGGCGATTTTTGCCGGGGATTTATTTCGTATGTACAGCCGCTTTGCAGAAAACCGCGGTTGGCGCCTCGAAGTGATGAGTGCCAGTGAAGGTGAGCATGGTGGCTACAAAGAAATCATCGCGCATTTATCCGGTGAGGGCGTCTATGGCACCATGAAGTTTGAATCCGGTGGTCATCGGGTGCAGCGGGTGCCAGCGACTGAGTCGCAGGGCCGGGTGCATACCTCCGCCTGTACCGTGGCGGTGATGCCGGAAATTCCGGAAAGCGACGCCATTGAAATCAACCCGGCCGATTTACGGGTGGATACCTTCCGCGCATCCGGGGCGGGTGGTCAGCACGTAAACCGGACCGACTCGGCCATTCGTTTAACGCATTTACCAACCGGTATTGTGGTGGAGTGTCAGGAAGAGCGTTCGCAGCATAAAAACCGCGCCAAGGCCATGAGCATGCTGCAGTCGCGTATTCAGGCCGCCGAAGATGAAAAACGCCGGTTATCGGAAGAGTCGACCCGGCGTTTGCTGGTGGGCAGTGGCGATCGCTCAGAGCGTATTCGTACCTACAACTTCCCGCAAGGTCGACTGACCGATCATCGCATCAACCTCACTTTGTACCGGCTGAGTGAAATTATGGAAGGCAGCCTGGAGCTGGTGCTGGAACCGATTCAACAAGAGCATCAGGCCGATTTGCTGGCTGCTATGTCTGAAGACAACTAAGTCATGGCCAACAGCTCAGCCAGCACCCTTGCCAGTTGGTTAAAACAGGCCAAAACGGTGCTGGCGCAAGTAACGGAGGAGGCTGAGGCCGAAGCTAAATACTGCCTAAGCCATGTGTTGCAGTGCAATTACAGCTACTTGTATAGCCACGCCGGGCAGCTGTTGACTGAAGAGCAGCGGCAGCAGTTGGATGGTATCCTACAACAGCGCCAAACCGGCACACCGCTGGCTTATGTGTTGAAGCAGTGGCACTTCTGGGATTTTGAACTGGCTGTATCACCAGCCACCTTGATCCCTCGGGCTGATACCGAAATCTTGGTTGAGCAAGCACTGCAACTTGCATTGCCAGCAACCGCGAAAGTGCTGGATTTAGGTACTGGCACTGGTGCTATTGCGCTGGCGCTAGCCAAAGAACGACCAGGCTGGCAGGTAACCGGTGTTGATTTACAGCTAGAAGCTGTGGCCTGCGCCACTAACAATAAAGCTGCTTTGCAGCTGGTAAATTGTCATTTTTTGCAGAGTAACTGGTACGCAGCCGTCAAGGCGCAGAAATTTGAGTTGATTGTTAGTAATCCTCCCTATATTGAACCGGATGATGTGCACCTGCAGCAGGGCGACGTTCGGTTTGAACCTAAAACCGCCTTGGTAGCTGCTGAACATGGGCTGGCTGATATTGAGCAAATTATTGCCGGCAGTGTACTGCAGTTGCAACCAGGCGGCTGGCTGTTGCTAGAGCATGGCTATCAGCAGGCAGAGGTTGTCCGCGAGTCTTTACTGCATGCTGGCTTTAACCAGATCCAATCGAAAAAAGACTATGGTGGTCAATGGCGTATCAGCTTTGGCCAAGGTCCGCTCTAACCAAAGATCCTTGCATTAACCTTTGACCAATTGCCATTCTACACATATAACTTAAGAGTGGATGAGCCAAAGAGTGATGTGTGCATGAGCGATGACTTTTTATTCGCCGATGAAGTGCCGGAGCAGGAGCAACCTGAGCAAGCCAGTAACCTTGCCCGCTGGAAAGTGCTGGTGGTGGATGATGAGGCTGAAGTGCATGCCGTCACCAAGTTGGCCCTTAGCGATTTTAGTTTTCAGGGCAAGAGTCTTGAGTTTATCAGTGCCTACTCCGGTGCTGAAGCCAAAGCTTTGATGCAACAGCATCCGGATACGGCCATCATGCTGCTCGATGTGGTGATGGAAACCGACGATGCTGGTTTGCAAGTCGCCCGTTATATCCGCGAAGAGTTGATGAACAATCATGTGCGTATAATCTTGCGTACCGGTCAGCCTGGTCAGGCACCAGAGCGGCAGGTGATCGTTAATTACGATATCAATGACTATAAATCCAAAACCGAACTCACCGCGCAAAAGCTTTTTACCGTTGTGATGTCGAGCTTACGTTCCTACCGCGATATTCTCGCGATCGATCACAGCCGCCAAGGCCTGGAAAAAATTATTAATGCGTCGGCTGATTTGTTCTCTGCCCATTCGATGGAGCAGTTTATTGATGGCGTACTGCAGCAGCTAACTTCGATTCTTGGTTGCAACGACGATGCACTGCTGGTGACCTCTTCACTGGTGGCGGGTAGCCCTGGCGAAGATACTAATCCGGAGCATCTGATTGTATTTGCCGGTATGGGGGAGTTCGAAAAAAGAGAAGGTGAGCCGGTGACCAAGGTGCTGGAGCAACCTTTGCTGGATGCTTTTTACGCAGCTTTGAAAACCCGCAGTATCGTTTACAAGGAAAATTACCTGGTGGCTTATTGCACCAGTAAATTTACCCATGGCTCCCTACTGTATGTTTCAGGGCTGCCAGGCCAAATCACCGACAGCCAAAAGAAACTGATCGAGTTGTTTTCACAAAATGTGCAGATTGCCTATGAGAATGTGCAGTTGCAGCATGAAATTGAAGATACTCAACGGGAAATTGTCTATCGTCTTAGTGAAGCGGTTGAGCATCGCTCCATCGAAACCGGCAATCATGTCAAGCGGGTGGCTTTTATCTGTTACGATTTGGCTAAAGCCTATGGTTTGCCGGAAGAGGAAGCAGAAAAACTGATGTTTGCGTCCCCCTTGCATGATGTGGGCAAAGTGGGTATTCCGGATGGCATCTTAAATAAGCCACAGCGACTGGATGAGCGGGAATGGGAGGTAATGAAAACCCATGCCACCATAGGTTATGACATCTTAAAAAACTCCAAACGAGCTATTATTCAGGCTGGGGCTATTATAGCGCGCGATCACCATGAAAAATGGGATGGCAGTGGCTACCCGGATGGTAAGAAAGGGGAGGACATTCATATCTATGGCCGCATTGCTGCTATTGCCGATGTGTACGATGCTTTGCGTCATCGGCGCTGTTACAAATCGGCCTGGCCGTTAGAGAAAGTGGTTGCCTTGATTGAAAGTGAGTCTGGCAAACAGTTTGATCCTAAGCTGGTCGAGCTTTTTAAAACAAGGGTAGAGAAGCTGGAGACGATTTTAAAAAAATACCCGGATTCAGACGAAGACGATATTCGTTAAGGGCAGCTATACTGCAGTTTGCAAGCATATCCGAATCACTTCAACGCAGTGTGATGTATCGACTACCTGCCAGCCTGATTGACCGATAAGGCTCCTGTTTTTCCCTGGCTTATGACAAAATAGCCGCTTTAGCGGCGTTCTTTGTCTTGAGCTGCTTGCACAGCATTAACCACAAGGATTTTTATGACTCAACAAACCATCGCTTTTGGCAACGTCACAGTAAATAACAAGCTGCCTTTTGTACTGTTTGGCGGTATGAATGTGCTTGAATCGCGTGATTTGGCGATGCATATCGCTGAGCATTATGTGCAGGTCACTGAGAAGCTAGGGATTCCGTTCGTATTTAAAGCGTCCTTTGATAAAGCGAATCGCTCCTCCATTCACTCTTACCGCGGGCCAGGGCTGGATGAAGGGCTGAAAATATTTCAGGAGATTAAGCAAACTTTTCAGGTGCCACTGATTACGGATGTGCATGAGCCCTGGCAAGCAGCCCCGGTAGCCGAAGTGGTGGATGTATTGCAATTACCGGCCTTTCTGGCGCGCCAGACCGATCTGGTGGTGGCTATGGCCAAAACCGGTGCTGTGATCAATGTGAAGAAGCCACAGTTTTTGGCCCCGGCAGAAATGCGCCATATTCTTACCAAGTTTAGTGAAGCAGGAAATGAGCAGGTTATGTTGTGCGAGCGAGGCTCCAGCTTTGGTTATAACAACCTGGTGGTGGACATGCTTGGCATGGATGATATGAAAGCAATGGCGCCGGTTATTTTTGATGCCACCCATGCCTTGCAGCGTCCGGGGGGGCGGGCAGACTCAGCCGATGGTCGTCGGGCTCAGGCGGCGCAATTGGCTCGTTCAGGTATGGCGCTTGGCCTGGCTGGTTTATTTATCGAAGCACATCCGGATCCAAATCAGGCCAAGTGCGATGGTCCTTGCGCCTTGCCATTAGCAAAATTGGAGCCTTATCTGGCACAGATGAAAGCGTTGGACGAATTAATTAAAGGCTTTTCAGAGCTGGATACTTCAGCTAGTTGATGCTTGCTTTCCACTCACCAACGATAGTCCGACAGCTGTTAATAGCGCTGTCGGACGTAATTTTCTACATTACGAAACTCTGTCTGAAGTTGCCGGAAATGTTCCTGCAAACTTGACCAATCTTTATCTGCACAGGCTTCCTCCAATTGCAGGGCATACTCTGTCATGGTTAAAGCTCCAACGCTTTTGGCCATAGCCTTTAGCTGATGGGTTTGTTGACGTGCCAGTGAGCGCTCACGCTCTTGCAGTGCAGTTTCCAGCGTGTTGAGCAATGGCTGAACTTGTTGGACAAAGAAATTCAAATGCTCCTCATGCTTGGCAGGATCATTCCCAAGGTAATTGGCAATGGTGGTAAAGCAAATCGGCGCTTGGTAGCGAGCTTCGCGGGCTCCTTGCTGCTCAATCAGCTCTTTGTTCGGAGTTGCTTGCTGTGGTAGCCAGCGTTGCAGCAGGCTCTCCAGAATGTTCAGTTCTATGGGTTTGGTGATGTAACCATCCATACCGATACTAAGGCATTTTTGTTCTTCACCCTTGAGTGCATTGGCGGTAATGGCAATGATGCGGGTAAACTGGCTGTCGTCGTTGGCTTGTAGTGCTTCTTTTCGGACTGCTTCTGTCAGATCATATCCACTCATATTTGGCATATGCAGATCAGTCAAAATCAATGGATAGCGGTAATTTCGCCACATTTCCAACGCGATAGCACCATCGTCAGCAACTTCTGCCGCATAACCGAGCGCATTGAGTTGGTCCAGAATAACTTTTTGATTCATCTGATTGTCTTCAGCCAGCAAAATCAATTGGCCTTTTCGGCGAGCTGCTTCCAATGTTGGTGCTGTCTTAAACGCTTGTTGCTGGTTTTGCTCCAACAGCACATTGGTTTTTTTACCAGCTGCAATTAAGATGGCGTCGATCACATGGCTGCGACAAATGGGCGAACTATGCAGATAAATGACTCGCTCACTGCTGAGCTCAGTCAATTCGATCAGGTTGGTAATAATAACAAACCGAATTTGCTGTAACTTGCTGTGTTCAACCAACTGCGTAATCTGAGCACTGCTAATTTGTTCATAGGTGGCATCAAGCAGCCAAACCCCTTTCACTTTGGGTGGTAGCAAGTGTTGTTGTTCGGCACGCTCAAGCAGTTGCTCGAAGCGCTGGAAACTGTGGTAATCAGCACTTAGATAGTCCAGATAACAGCTCAGGTGCTCGGTATTGTCGTGATCGGTGCTAAACAGCACCAGTTGGACGTCGCGCAGTAATTCCTGGTCCAGTTGTTGTACTTCATCAGAGCGGCGTAGTGGTATTTGCACCCGGAACTCGGTGCCTTTATCCAGCTCACTTTGCACCTCAATCTGGCCATACATTAATGAGGTTAACCGCTGACAAATCGACAAGCCTAAACCCGTGCCGCCAAACTTGCGGGTAATGGAGCCTTCGGCTTGATTAAACGGCTGGAACACATAGTTAATTTGCCGCTTGGTCATGCCTTTGCCATTATCCGTGATGCTAAACAGTACCTGGCAGTAGTCGATGGTGCTTTCCAGTAAGTCTGCCCGGATCACCACCAGTCCGGTTTTCTCCGGGGTGGTACTGGTAAACTTAATGGCATTGCCAGCCAGGTTGTAGAGGATTTGTCGCAGGCGAACCGGATCACCAAAAAGACCATCTGGAATGCGTGGGTCGATAAAGAGCTTTAAATCGATTTGACGTTGATGGGCGACGGATACCAAAATTCGTCCAACGGCCTCGATGATGTCCACCAGTGACAGTGGGATACTTTCCAGCTCTAATTTTCCGGCCTCGATTTTAGAAAAATCGAGAATATCATCCAGAATACGCAGCAATGAAAACGACGACTCCCGTATGGTATCCGTCATGCGGAATTGGGCATTATTGAGCGGTGTTTTGCGCAGTAAGTCCATGGTGCCAATTATACCATTCATTGGCGTACGGATTTCATGGCTCATGGTTGCCAGAAAAGTGGATTTTGCTTCATTAGCTTTTTCTGCGGTTAGTTTGGCGGTTTCTAAAGCATCGGTACGCTCTTTAATGCGTTGCTCTATTTCCTGGCGTAATTGGGCGATGTTGTGTTCTGCTTGCTGGTCGTTTTGTTCGCCTTTCTCAATACGTTGCAATAGGCGGTTAATCAGACCAGCCAGTAAACCAAAGTCATGCTCACGGTGTTCATCAAGACGAACATGATATTGCTCATCACGAACAGCAGTATGCAAAGGTTTTAATACGGGATCGAGATAACGGTGCAGTAGTCGATTGCAAAGGTAGCTTATGGATATCGCCATCAATACAGCAGTTAGCATGATGCTTAGCAGGCAGCTGAGCAGAGTTATGAGTGACAGAGCCTCGAGAGGGCCTGTTCGCAATATCATGAAGGCTAACAACATCAGCAGCGAACTAAACAGCAAGCAAATAGGGAAGCTTCGCCAAAACAGTGGACCAAAAAACGATGATTTTTCCATGCGAGTACCAAGGCTATGAAAGGTTTAGGATATTTGCCTGCTTTCGGCTGATTGTAGCATAGGGCAGCTTGGGCTGAGAAATGAACTCTGTGTTCACTAAAAATACAGGCATGCTAGTCCTTTGCTCAGAGAATAAGCGAACGCTTGCTGGAAGAAAAAAAATGATTGACTTGCTTTGGCAAAATCCGTTTAATACCTCCCCGTTGCCCAGATAGCTCAGTCGGTAGAGCAGAGGATTGAAAATCCTCGTGTCGGTGGTTCGATTCCGCCTCTGGGCACCATTCTTTCCTGCCAAGATTGGTGCACGCAACACGTTAAATGTTTTCGCCTTTACAGGCACTGTATGCCCAGATAGCTCAGTCGGTAGAGCAGAGGATTGAAAATCCTCGTGTCGGTGGTTCGATTCCGCCTCTGGGCACCATTCCCATCTTTTGTTATCAAAGCTTTTTTGTACTGAGTTCAGTCCTTCATGGCGGAATCTCATGCTATTGCTTCGGTGGTCCGATTGTTTGCACCTTCCTAATCGCCCTTGTTAACATCATTTTTTTTGGAAACTTGATATACTGTTCCAACAATCCCATCAATGCTGATGAGAACCCATTCAGCAAAGCGAGGCGATGATGACAAAGGCTGTGATCCTGGTACTGGATAGTTTTGGTGTAGGCTGTGCGCCCGATGCCGATCGCTTTGGCGATGTTGGTGCCAATACCTTAGCCAGCATTGCCAGAGAGTTTGCCAAAGCCAAAGGTCGTCAGTTGGAGCTACCTAATCTGGCTGGGCTTGGCTTAGTTCGTGCGGCCAGAGCGGCATCGGATCAAACAATTTTGGTGCAGGATGCAGCTCAGGTGGCAGGAGCCTATGGCTATGCTGCCGAGCTGAGCAGTGGTAAAGATACCCCGAGTGGTCACTGGGAGATTGCCGGTGTGCCCGTGTTGTTTGACTGGGGTTACTTCCTGCAGAAAACAGAGAGTTTCCCTCAGGAGTTGATCGACAAATTGTGCGCTGAGACCGGCGTACCAGGGATTCTGGGAAACTGTCATGCTTCCGGCACCGAGATCCTGAAAAAGCTGGGTGATGAGCATGTACGAACCGGTAAACCCATTTGCTATACCTCCGCCGACAGTGTGTTTCAGGTGGCCGCCCATGAGGAACACTTTGGCCTGGAGAGATTACTGGATTTTTGCGTGGCTGCCCGTCGTTTGCTGGATGAATACAATATTGGGCGGGTGATTGCCCGACCATTTTTGGGTGAGGGCCCGGACACCTATGCCCGCACTGGCAACCGCCGTGATTACTCGGTGCTGCCACCTGCGCCCACTGTGCTGGATAAATTGACTGCGGCGGGTGGTGAAGTGATCAGCATAGGCAAAATCGCCGATATTTATGCCCACCAGGGCATTAGTCGGGGGTTGAAAGCAACTGGACTGGAGGCGCTGATTGATACCACGCTCCAGCAGATGCAACAAGCTGGCAGCAACAGTCTGATTTTCACTAATCTGGTTGATTTCGACCAGAATTATGGTCACCGACGCGATCCAATAGGATATGGCGAAGCATTGGAGTACTTTGACGGCCGTTTGCCAGAGCTAATTGATGCACTGGATGATGATGCAATCTTAGTGCTGACCGCTGACCATGGTTGTGATCCCACCTGGCCAGGCACCGAACATACCAGGGAGTTTATTCCTGTGCTGTGTTACCGCAATGGCATGGCTGCTGTTGAGCTTGGTCAGAGAAACAGCTTTGCTGATATAGGCCAGACATTGACCGACTTTTTTTCGTTGGAAGCCATGTCCTATGGCGATTCATTTTTTAAGCAACTGACTACCGAATAAGAGAAGATCCCTATGACTACTCCCCATATTGCTGCCAAACCAGGTGATATTGCTGCTACTGTGCTGATGCCAGGTGACCCACTTCGAGCTAAACACATTGCCGATAGGTTTTTACAGGACGTCCGCTGCGTCAATGAAGTACGTAATATGTATGCCTATACCGGCAGCTACCAGGGCAAAACAGTGACCGTGATGGGATCTGGCATGGGCGTACCCTCCATGTCTATTTATGCCACTGAGCTGGCTAAGTTTTACGATGTGAAACGCATCGTGCGTATTGGCTCCTGCGGTGCCTTACCTCATGCTGTGAAAGTGCGGGATGTGGTGATTGCAATGGGCGCCAGTACAGACTCTGCCGTTAACCGCAATAGGCTTCAGGGTATGGATTTTGCGGCCATGGCCAGCTTCAATTTGATTGAGAAAGCCGTCGCGGCAGCACGGCAGAAACATATTCAGGTGCAAGTGGGTAATGTCTTTACCTCGGACCTGTTTTACAACCCCAATCCTACCTTGTTTGATACCCTGGAAAAATACGGTGTGCTGGCCGTTGAAATGGAAGCTGCTGGCCTTTATGGTGTGGCTGCTGAATATGGTATCGAAGCTTTGAGTATTTTGACGGTGAGCGATCACATCCGTACCGGCGAGTCGTTAAGTGCAGAGTTGCGTCAAACCTCCTTTAACGACATGGTTGAAATTGCACTGGGTTTGGTGGATTAAGTTCTATGTCGTTGACCAATCATAAGATGTTTTACGTCTCCTGGGAGGCTTTTCACCGGGCCAGCCGCGAGTTGGCCGCTAAGTTGCTGACCGGCCGTTATCAGCGCATCCTGGCTGTTAGTCGGGGTGGTCTGGTGCCGGCAACCATCCTAGCCCGGGAGCTGAATATCCGTTTGCTCGATACCATCTGCATTGCCAGTTATCAGCATGATAAGCAAGGGGATTTATCTGTGCTTAAAGGCTGCGACTGGCAAGACGATGAGACGCTGCTGATTGTGGATGATCTGGTCGATACCGGCGAAACGGCTAAAGTGATCAAGCAGCAGTTCCCCAAGGCAACCTTGGCGACGGTTTATGCCAAACCACAGGGTAAGCCTCTGGTGGATGTTTATGTCACCGACATTGAGCAAGACACCTGGATTCAATTGCCGTGGGATACCGAGCTGAGCTACAGCGCGCCTTTGGTGGAGCAGCAAGGCTAAAGCGCTTTATTTCAATCGTAAATCAACCCAGACCAGCCGGTGATCCGAGCTGGTCCCACGTTGTTGAACCAGTCGGTAATCCTGTTCATCTGCCGCTGGCCAGAAAACGCCACTAGATAGTACTTTTATTCCGGCTTTACTCGGCAAAACATAATCAGCTCGCATACGCCATGCTGCGGTATGCTGTGCTGCATGCGGGTTATTCAGGCTGTGCTGTGCGCCGCCACGACTGACCGGCCGTGGGTCTTGAATTGCAGGGTGATCCAGTAAGCGTTGTATACCAGCTTTTATGGCCTCACCTTCGACAGGCGAGGCGTTCAAATCGCCCAGTATCACGAAAGGCGCAGAACTATTAAAGCCACCTGTGCGTCCATTGTCATCATAGAAGTAATCCCCTTGCCCGGTGCTGATGTAATCGACCCAAAAACGAATTTCATCGTGATTGCGTTTAGCATTGCGCTGCTCCGGCCCATCAAATACCGGCGGTGTTGGGTGACTGGCGAACAGATGCAAATGTTTTCCTTCAACCAAAATGGGGATATCCCAGTGTGATTTGGATGAAAGAGGAAACTGGTTCCACGCCTCGGCTTCGTACCAGGCACTGCCATCGGCCAGGCTGGCTCTGAGGTGTCCCGGCATATCCTTCCATTTAAAGTGGCGAAAAGTGCGTACTTCATTCTGAATGATCGGATAGCGTGATAGGACCAGCATGCCGTATTGGCCCGGATAAAAGCCAAATCCCCAGGCATCGGCACCGATGCCACTGGCATTCCCATCCCGGTTTAGATCAAAGGGACTTGGCTGACCGCTGTTTACCTCAGTATAAAAAAAGTAGGGGTAATCAATGGGGAGAGCGCCTTGTTGGGATATGGCCAAATAATTTTCCATAAACGCTGTTAAGCCCTGCGCGGGTGATGCAATGTAATCGAATTCAGTCAGTAGGATGATATCCGGGCGGGTGAGCTGAATAATACGGGCAATAGCCTGGATTTGCGGCTCTGTGCCAGTGGCTAACCGCTCAATCAGGACGCTTTGATCGCCATGCTGACCAGCGGGCAGGTAGTTGCCAGCTTCCATACTAACGTTGAAGGTTGCAACTCGGATTCCGGCAGAGTGAGTCATGCTTAAAGGCCTATTAAGCGACTGAATATGATGGAAAATGATAGTGTGTTTAGCGTGAGGTTACCAGTGGTTACCATTTTAATTTGGGGCTAATTCGTGAGGCTATTCCCGGGGGTAATACAGGAAAACGAATCGATAGATGAAGAAAATTTCTGCGAAATTATTGCATTAGCAAGTACGCAACTCTGACCAGTCATGTTACAATTGTATGACCAAACGAGTTAGATGCGCCGTTAGGGAAAAAGTTCCTCAGCAGTTCGGTTCGGCGTAAAAAAAACGTCACAATCATTCGTTAGGATATCTACCCAAATTGAAGACAGTCTATGTATTCAAATGGATTGGGTAAAAATTCGAAAACTACCAGGTGAAACGATATGAAAATTAAACATTTAGCTATGGCTGTAGCCCTTGCAATGGGTGCTAGCCAGTTTGCCATTGCAGAAACATCGTCTTCCATGCGCGGACAGATCCTGAGCCCAACCGGCACAGCTGCGCCAAATACACGCATTATTATTGAGCATATTCCATCCGGTACCCGTACTGAAACGGTCACCAATGCTTCAGGCAACTTCGTTGCATCTGGTTTGCGCGTAGGTGGTCCATATCGTGTGATTATCGATTCTGACGTTCATAGAGATGTTGAGTTAGATAATATCTTCCTTTCCTTGGGTGATCCCTATCGTTTAAATCAGCAACTTGAAGCGTCGGATGTAGAGCGTATTGCTGTTACTGGTACACGCATCAATCCTACGATGTATCAGGCGGGCTCTTCCAGCACTTGGGGTGAGCGTGAAATTCAAACCATGCCTTCGTTTGATCGCGATCTTAAGGATATTGTCCGTCAAAACCCTCTGGCAACGGATTTAGGTGATAGCAACCGCTCTT
>NZ_JAFIFQ010000039.1 GCF_020831925.1 Alkalimonas sp. | reverse complement strand
TTAAGGTGCCATCTTTGCTGATATCGGTGCAAAGCACATGCCTGGCGCCGGCGGCAATAAAACCATCCAGTACCTGCTCTAAGGTGACATTGGAGGCTTCAATCCAGCCATGACTGGGCAGGGTTTTCTCACCTTTATCGTTAATGGCGACATCCAGGGCCAGCACAATGCGCTCACCACCGTATTGTTTTAGCCAGCTCTGCACCAATTCGGGCTGACGAATGGCCAGGCTGCCAATCACTACCCGGCTGGCGCCAGCTGCCAAAAGCTCTTGCACATCCTGCTCCGAGCGCACACCACCGCCGACCTGAATGTGCAGCGGCGCTTCGGTCATCAGCTCGGTCAGCAAGGTTAACTGGCGCTTGCTGGCATCTTTGGCGCCGGATAAATCCACCACATGCAAAATGGGTGAGCCGGCAGCAGCGTATTGATCGCGCAAGGTGAGCGGGCTGAAGCTGTATTCGGTGGTTTGGTCGTAGGAACCCTGATACAGCCTTACTACTTGGCCGTCGATTAAATCAATGGCAGGAATAATCATGGTTGCCACTCCATAAAGTTTTGCAATAAACGGGCACCGACCTTGCCAGAGCGCTCCGGGTGAAATTGGGCTCCGGCCACATTGCCTTTGGCAATCACCGCCGAAAAGTCGTTGCCGTAGTCGCACAGCGCCAAGCTGTAGCGATTCGCGGCCACGCCAAAACTGTGCACAAAGTAGAAGTAATCGCTGCCATCAAAGCCAGTCATTAACGGGTGTTCGGCAATGCTGTGCAGCGTATTCCAGCCCATATGGGGCAGACGCAGGCCATCGGCCAGCAGGGGCAGCACTTCGCCTGGGATCAGGTTCAGACAGGGCACATCCCCTTCCATGCTGTGGGCAGTCAGCAGCTGCATGCCAAGGCAGATGCCCAGCATGGGTTGCTGCACGGCCTGCAGGCACTCTATCAGTTCGCGTTGCTGCAGGTTCTGCATGGCCTGGCGGGCACTGCCAACCCCGGGCAAGACAATGCGACTGGCGGCCTTGATGGCGCGCGGATCCTTGCTGATCAAGGCGTCTACGCCAAGGCGCTTAAAGGCAAAATACACCGAGCTGATGTTGGCGCAGCCGGTATCGACAATCACCAAAGCACTCATTACAGCACCCCTTTGGAGCTGGGCAGAGCTTCACCACTGACCGCAATGGCCTGGCGCAGCGCCCGGCCAAAGGCCTTGAACAAGCCTTCGACCTGGTGGTGTTTATTGCCGTCGGTAATGCTCAGGTGCAGCGACATCAGCATGGCATCGCTGATGGAGCGGAAAAAGTGCGGCACCATCTCCAGCGTCAGGCCACCGACCATGCCGTCACCGAGCTTGCCGTTAAAAACAAACAGCGGCCGGCCGGATAAATCCAGCACGCACTCAGCCCGGCACTCATCCATCGGTAGCACAAAGCCAAAGCGGTTGATGCCACGCTTGTTGCCAAGGGCCTGTTTCAGCGCCTGACCCAGTGCCAGCGCTGTGTCTTCCACGCTGTGGTGATCATCGATGTGCAAGTCGCCTTTTACCTCGACCTGCAGCGAAAAGTTACCGTGGGTGGCAATTTGCTCCAGCATATGGTCGAAAAAGCCGACACCGGTATCAAAACGGTTGTTGCCCGGGTTATCCAGATCCACAGCCACGCGAATATCGGTTTCGCGGGTGGTACGAACCACTTCGGCGCTGCGCCCCCGGCTTAAAATACGCCGGGTGATTTCGGCCCAACCCAGGTTCTCACGCTGGTACTGGAATGACGGCAGCCCCATGTTTTCTGCCAGCTGCACATCGGTTTGCCGATCGCCAATCACATAGGAGTTGGTAAAATCGATTTTGCCTTGCTGGAGGTAATCTTTGACCAGACCTAATTTGGGCTTACGGCAACTGCAGTTGTCGTGTTCAAAGTGCGGGCAAATCAGCACATCGTCAAACTGGATGCCTTGCGAGTTCAGCAGTTGCATCATTTTGTTGTGCGGGGCATCAAAATCAGCCTGTGGGAAGCTGTCCGTGCCCAGACCATCCTGGTTGGTCACCATCACCAGCCGGTAACCAGCTGCCTGCAACTTCAGCAGGGCGGGCACCAGGCCAGGTTCGTACACCAGCTTTTCCAGGCTGTCTAACTGTTTGTCGATGGCGGGCTCTTCCACCATGGTGCCGTCGCGGTCAATAAAAAGGATCGGTTGGCCACTCATGCTGTTGCTTCCTGTGAATTGGGGGTGCGAACACCCAGGTTACAAAAATAATCCTGCATCGCTTGTTGCAGCGCCTGCATTTCATCCGGGCTGCCAATCGAGACCCGTACCACGTCGGTCAGGCCAAGCTGCGCCGATTGGTTGCGGATCAAAATGCCTTGTTGCTGCAGTGCTGTGACACAAGCCGCGGCATCCGGTACCTGCAGCAGCACAAAGTTGGCCTGGCTGGGCCAAACCCGTGAAACACCGGGCAGCGTGCTTACAAAGGCACTGAATGCAGTGCGCAGTTGATTGATGATGGCGACGCTTTGCTGCATGCGGGCAATGCCTTGCTGCGATAATGCCTGCACGGCAATTTGCGCCACTGGCTCGGCAATGGGGTAGGGGGCGATCATTTGCTTAAGGGCATTGATTACCTCTGGTGCAGCCAGGGTAAAGCCACAACGCAGGCCGGCCAAGGCAAAAGCTTTGGATAAGGTTCGCAGGATCACCAGGTTTGGATACTGTTGCAGTAAATCTACTACAGACGCCTGCATGGCAAATTCAATGTAGGCTTCGTCCACGACCACCAGGGCGCTACTGCGAAAGTGCTCCAACACCGCCAGGATTTGCTGGCGTGGGATCAGATCGCCGGTTGGGTTGTTCGGGCTGCAGATAAACACCAGTTTGGCCTCTACCTGGATAAGGGCTTCGACATCCAGGCTGGCATCCGGTTGCAGCGGCACGATCACGGAGGCGACCTGATTGCTCTCGGCGCTGATGGCATACATGCCGTAGGTCGGCGGGCAGATAGCAATGCGATCTTCGCCTGGCTCACAGAAACTGCGGATAAGCAGCTCAATGCCTTCATCGGCACCGCGACTGACCAATACCTGCTCGGGGGCAACACCGGCATAGCGGGCATAACCTTCAATCAGAGCAGCCGGTTGGCAGGAGGGGTAGCGGTTAAACTGCCCGCTCAGCTGGTAGTCGGTTGCCAGCGCATTTTCATTGGCATTGAGCCAACTGGCACCGCCGCTCATGCTGCGCCGGGCTGATGCGTAGGGCACAATAGCCTGCACAGACGCGCGGGCCAGTTCAGATATCTTAACGCTCATTCAAAGACTCCCTTTGTGCTGAGCCCTGCTGCTGCAAGTCTGGTTGTTGTAAATCAAGCTGTTGTAGACGTAAAGACACTGCCAATGCATGAGCACCCAGTTGCTCGGCTTCAGCCAGAGTGACAATGGCCGGGCCAATAGCACGCATACCAGTCGGGGTCAGCTTTTGCACGGTAAAACGGCGGTAAAAATCCGTCAGTGACAGGCTGGAAGCTGTTCGGCTGTAGCCATAGGTTGGCAGCACATGGTTGGTGCCGCTGGCGTAGTCACCGGCAGACTCCGGCGTCCAGGGGCCGACAAAGATGCTGGCAGCGCTGGTAAATTGCGGCACTAAGGCATCGTCGTCGTAAGTTTGGACAATTAAGTGCTCCGGCGCATAGGCGTTGGTGACGGCTACCGCTGTCGCTAAGTCGGCGGTGCAAATAGCCCGGCTGTGGCTGAGCGCCTGACGGGCAATATCGGCTCGCGGCAGGATTTTGAGCTGCTGTTCTACTTGCTGAAGTACTTTATCAATCAGTGACTGACTGGGGCTGACCAGCAAGACCTGTGAGTCCGGCCCATGCTCGGCCTGCGACAGCAAGTCGGCGGCAACAAAAGCAGGATTGGCGCTGTCATCGGCCAGCACCAGTACTTCGGAAGGACCGGCCGGCATATCAATCATGGCACCAGCGGCATCCTGACTGACTTGCTGCTTGGCTTCGGTGACATAGCGGTTGCCCGGGCCAAAGATTTTATCGACTTTGGCAATGCTCTTGGTGCCATAAGCCAGGGCGGCAATGGCCTGAGCACCACCGATGGTGAAAATCTGCTGAATACCGCACAGCTCAGCGGCATAGACAATTTCTGGCGCGATATCAGTCGCAGTTGGTCGCCCCGGGGGAGTCACCAGCACGGTACGGGGACAGCCAGCTAGTTGCGCCGGTACACCCAGCATCAGCACCGTGGAGGGCAAGGGAGCACTGCCGCCTGGAATGTACAAGCCTACCGAGCCAATGGGACGTTGGCGCAGCTCGCAAAACACGCCCGGCGTGGTTTCTACCTGAATATCGGTCGGTTGTTGGGCGGCATGAAAACGGCGGATATTGCCATAGGCCAGCTCAATGGCGGCTTTGCGCTCTGGCTTAAGCTGGGCGATTAATGCTGTTCGCTGTGCTTCGGTCAGCAGCAAGGCATTGTCGGCCAGCCCATCAAATTGTTCGCTCAGGCGCTTGAGGGCTGCATCGCCATCGCGGCGCACTTCGGCAATAATGCCGGCCACTGTCGTTTTTAGTGCTGCAGAATCGGGCAGGCTGGGCCTGGCCAAAGCGGCGGCTTGTTCGGCAGCATTGAGTTGCTGCCAGTTCAGACACTGCGTCATGCCTTACTCCATCATCTTCTCAATCGGCAGCACCAGAATGGAGCTGGCACCAAGCGATTTTAATTGCTCCATGGTTTCCCAGAACAGGGTCTCGCTGCTGACTACATGCACTGCCATCTGATCGTCATTGCCGGCCAGGGGGAGCAGGGTCGGGTTTTCTGCGCCGGGCAGCAGGGCGATGATGTCATCCAGTCTGGCTTTTGGAGCGTGCAACATAATGTACTTGCTTTCATTGGCCTGCATCACCGCATTGATGCGTGGCATCAGGGTGCTGATCAGCTTCAGCTGAGCCGCGTCGGCCAGATCTTTGCGCTGAATCAGCACGGCCTTGCTGCGGTAAATGACTTCGACTTCCTTTAAGCCATTGGCTTCTAAGGTCGCGCCGGTGGACACCAGATCGCAGATGGCATCGGCCAGGCCTGCCCGGGGCGCCACCTCGACCGAGCCTTTTAAGGTGACGATCCGGGCCTGCACCCCTTGCTGTTTCAAATAGCGGTTCAATAAACGCGGGTAGGTGGTGGCAATGGTTTTGCCGTTCAGACTGGCCGGGCCATCGTAGGCCGACTCCTGCTGGACGGCAATGGATAAACGACAGCCACCGAAATTGAGCCGGCTTAACACCGCATAATCGCACGGCTCGTTATCAAGCTGGCGTTGCAGTGACTCTTCTTCCAGCACGTTTTCGCCAACGATGCCCAGGTCGCAGACGCCATCCATCACCAGGCCGGGAATATCGTCATCACGCACCCGCAGAATATCAATGGCCATGTTCTCGACGTGAGCGATCAGCCGTTGTTCGCGCAGATTGATTTTTAGCCCACAGCTGCCCAGTAAAGCTTGTGACTCTTGCGACAAACGCCCGGATTTTTGCATGGCGATGCGCAGGCGGCTGGAATTTTGATTGAACGTCATTGTGGTGCTCCGAAAATAAGAATAAAAAACCCCGGGTTCTCCCGGGGTTGTTGCAAGCTGCCACCGGAGGAACCAAACATCAGCCCTCCGACAAAGCCGGACGGCTCAGTAATGATGATGGTGGTGGTGAATGAGGTTCAGGCTCATCGCTTGCTCTTAGTTGTTTGGCTTTAATGCTATACAAGTTATCGTATTGTACGGAGGCTGACAAGCGGTTTTTAAAGCAGTTAAAAATACGGCTTTAATTTAATGCGTTGTTTTAATTGGGATTTATCTTTATCTTGTTTCCGATTCATAAAAGTTTCATCGTTTAACGTCATCAATGGCGAGTAAAACCGAGTAAAGAATGCTCTAGTTGTATAGTCATTCGTGCACTTGCCGTTAATTGAGTTGATTTTGTATACAATATTCCTTATTGTTTGAGGAGACCAAGATTCTTGATGAGATAACGACGATCATGAAAGACAATCATCTCAAGCAAACCAAAATACTCAGTCGATTGCTCAGCGCCGCTTTGCTTTTTATAGGGCTATCGGCCCAGGCGGCGCCTGATAGAGCCAGCATTGGGCAGGCCCTGGATTTACGTGAACACTGGTTGCCACTCACCCGGGATTTGATGCTGGCACCCGCCTGGACCGAAGATGGGCAGGCATTTTACTACCAGCTGAGCGTGGAAGGGGGCTTTCAGTTTTTCCGGCAGTCGCTGCAACAGGGCCGGATTGAACTGGCGTTTGACCACGAGCGGATAGCTGCTGGCTTGGCTGCTGCCAGTGCGACTGAGGTGTCGGCGTTGCAGTTGCCTTTTGGCAGCTTTAGGTACCGCAGCGATGAAGCTGCCATTGAGTTTTATGCACTGAATGCCCAGTGGCGCTGCGAGCTAGGTCGACCCGTCTGTAGTCAGCTTCATTCAAAACAGCGCCCAAAAGCCTTTGGTGTCGTACGGGATCTGCAAGTGGCAGCCAGCACCATGCCGGTGCTCTCCCCGGATGGGCGTTATAAAGCTATCATCCAGGACCACAACCTGCAGGTGCTCAGCAGTGGTGGTCAGCTGTTGCTGAGCACTGACGATGGCCATGCCGGTAACTTTTACGATGTCGACTCCATCCGCTGGGCACTGGATAGCTCAGCATTGGTTCTGGTAAGAGTTCAGCCTGGTACGGCACGCTATGTGACCCGGGTGTTGTCGGCTCCCGAGGATCAACTGGAACCCAAAGTCATTCAGCAGCTGTACCCAAAGCCTGGCGATGCGGTCGATGTCGACCAACCGGTGCTGGTGCAGCTGCAAGGCAAAACCGTTATCGATATTCCGAATGTGCTCTTTGCCAATCCCTACCGCATTGACCAGCTGGCCTGGCAGCAGGATAGCAGCGCTTTTACTTTTCGTTACACTGAGCGGGGGCATCAGCGGATGCGGATTATACGGGTGGATGCCAAAAATGCTGAGGCCACTGCGTTGGTGACAGAGGACAGTCCAACCTTTGTCAATCTGTGGGCAGCTTTTCATCAGCCATTGCAACAAGGCGAGCAGGGCGTGGTCTGGCTCTCGGAGCGTGACGGCTGGGCGCACTTGTACCGTAGTGATCGAAGCGGCAAACAGCTGCAGCAGCTGACCCGAGGTAACTGGCGGGTGCGGCAGGTACTGGCGGTCGATGAAGTCGCTGGCCAGGTCTGGTTTACCGCCAGTGGTTATTATCCGCAGCAGGACCCGTACTTCGAGCACCTGTTCCGTATTGATCTGGATGGCGACAATCTGACAGCACTGACAGAGCGCAATGCTCACCATGACGTGGTGCTGTCGCCGGATCTTCAGCACTTTATTGTGCGCTATTCGCGGGTGGATTTGCCCTATGTGGCTGAGCTGCGCCGCAGCAGTGATGGCGCTTTGGTTCGAACCCTGGCTCAGGCCGATATCAGCCAACTGACCGCTGCCGGCTTTCGGCCGCCACAGCCTTTTGTTGCCAAAGGGCGGGATGGTGCAACCGATATCTGGGGTTTAATCGTAAAACCACAGAATTTTGACCCGGACAACACGTACCCTGTGATTGAAAATATCTATGCTGGCCCGCACGACAGCTTTGTACCAAAGAGCTTTTGGCCTTTTGGCTTTCATTCTGGTGGCGACAAAGTGATTGGCATGCAGGCGCTGGCAGATCTTGGCTTTATTGTGGTGCAAATCGATGGCATGGGCACAGCCAACCGCTCCAAGGCGTTCCATGATGTCGCCTGGCAAGATTTGGTCGACTCTGGCTTTCCCGATCGCATCCTTTGGCATCAGGCGGCAGCGGAGACTTTTCCCTGG
Source organism: Alkalimonas sp. (assembly GCF_020831925.1). Lineage (GTDB taxonomy): Bacteria > Pseudomonadota > Gammaproteobacteria > Enterobacterales > Alteromonadaceae > Alkalimonas. Next base: position 20,961 of record NZ_JAFIFQ010000039.1, on the reverse strand, counting down.
TACAACATTGAGGGTGGTATTGGTATTTATGGTGCTTCGGCCGGCGGTCAGAGCACAGTGGCTGCCTTGTTGTTTCATCCGGATTTTTACCGGGTCGGTGTAGCCTATGCCGGCTGTTTCGATAACCGGATGGATAAAATCAGCTGGAATGAGCAGTGGTTAGGTTATCCGGTGGGGCCTCAGTATGCGGCTTCGTCGGTGGTGGAGCAGGCGCACTTGCTGCAAGGGCAGTTGCTGATTATCAATGGTGAGCAGGACAGCAATGTCGATCCTGCTTCGACCATGCAACTGGTGGATGCATTGATCCGGGCGGATAAAGACTTTGATTTGCTGATTGTCCCTGGTGGTGAACACAGTGTAGGGCGCTCCAGCGGGCCTATCCGCTATGTGCAGCGCCGCCAGTTTGACTTTTTCCTGCGCCATTTAAAGCAGCAAACAACGCCCGACTGGAATCGGGCACAGTAGAACTGTGCCCCTGGCAATATGGTTAGCTTCACGTCAGCATCAGTCGGGCAGCTGCCAAATCTGCCAGCGCTGTGCCAACGGCTTTAAACACCTGAATGCGGTCGGCCTGCCAGCAAAGCTGATCGGCCCGGCATAAATCTGCCAGCTCGCCTTGGATATGCTGCTCGCTGATGCGGCCGGCTTGCAGCGGTAGCAGCACTTCACCGGCTTCATTCAGGCAATTGGCGCGGCTATCGACATACAAAAGGCCATCAACGACCAGTTCGGTATCAATTTCACTGCCATCAGCATGGTGGTTGCCAAGCGCATCCACCAGAGTACCCGGCTGCACCCAGTCGGCAGGAAACAGTGGCTCAGTCGCCGCTGTGGCGCAGCAGATAATATCGGCTTTTTGCAGCAAGTTGGCAGAGCGCTCAGCGGCTTGAATACGCAGTTCTGGACGCTCTTTTTGCAAGTCTGCCTGCAAGGAGGCGGCCAATTGCTGCGCTTTGGTTAGATCCCGACCGACGATGTACACATCGTTTAACTGCCGGATACTGGCATAGGCTTTCACCAGATACGGTGCCAGTTTACCGGTGCCAAAAAGTATCAGGGTACTGGCAGCCGGATTGGCCAGGTACGAGCCAGCCAATGCTGAAATAGCTGCTGTGCGCCACAGGGTAATACTTGTGCCATCCAGCAGTGCCAGCGGCTCGCCACTTTCCCGGCAGAACAGCATGATTTTTGCGTGCAAGCGCTCTTTGCCCTGTGCCGGGTTTTGCGGGAAGTAGGTAAAGAGCTTGCAGCCAATCACGCTTTCATTCCAGGCCGGAAGTACGGCAAAAGCTTCGGGTTTGCCTGCGAGTAGTGGCAACACCTGGCGCGGTGGCATACCAAACTGCCCTGCGAAACTCTGGCGGATAGCGTCGATCAGTGCCGGAAAAGTCATGGCCTGATGAATGGATTCGGCTGCAATTACGCGCATAAAATAATCAGCTCCTTCGGGCTCTTGGTTAGAATTTCGATACCTGAATCGGTAATCAGAATGTCGTCTTCAATGCGGACACCACCAAAGCCAGCTTGATACAAACCGGGCTCTATAGTGACCACCATGCCGGGTTGTAGTAGGGTCTCACAGCCTTCGCGCATCAGTGGGTATTCATGCAGCGTCAAGCCGGTACTGTGGCCAATCCCTTCACCGGCATGGTCCGCATAGGGGGAGGCTGCCAACACTTGCTGGGCCGCGCCATTAACAGCATCACCACTGACACCGGGGCCTGCAACCGCCAGTGCTGCCAGTTGGGCCTGCAACACGGTCTGGTAAAAATCGCGCTGGCTGGCGCTGGCAGCCCCTAACACATAAGTGCGGGTGATGTCGGAGCGATAGCCTCGTACCTGAGCACCAAAATCCAGCAGCAGCCAGTCCCCGTGTTGCAAGACGCGATCCGATGGTTTGCCATGGGGCAGAGCAGTACGCGGCCCTGACAGCAAGATGGTTGGAAATGCCAGGGCCTCGGCACCCAGCTCAAAGAGCTTTTGTTCGAGCAAGGTGGCCAGTTGCAGCTCGGTCATGCCCAATCGAACTTGTGGTAGCAACCAGTCAAGGGCCTGTTCGGCAATGAGCACCGCTTCCCGGGTGGCAGCAAGTTCCCTGGCATCTTTACAGGCCCGCATTTGGGCCAGCCAGTTAGGAGCTGCTTGCAGCGAGACGGCTGGCATGCATTGCTGCAATTGCTGAAACAAATCAACGGTCAGATGATCAAATTCACACAATAGCAGCTGTTGCTTTGGTTGCAGTCGCTCAATACAGGCGGCTAACGACTCATGAGCGCGATCTCTACATATAATGGTGAGTGGTTGTCCCACACACTGGCTTTGGGCAATGGCGGTATACCGGTAATCGGTGATCAGAAAAGCCTGCTCCGGTGTCAACAATAAGCTGGCGGCGCTGCCAGTAAAGCCACTGAGATATCGAATATTTGATGGCTCTGTGATCAGCAACGATTGGCCGGTACTCAATTGGGTCTGTAATTTCGCTAATCGCATAGCTCCTCCATATAATTTATTGTATACAGTATACTTAATAAACGGGTCAGGCAAGTCCTGCCGCCGAATAACTAAAGCTGCAGCATTCATTTTATTTGATATACTGCATATCATTCTTGAAAATAATTGATGAGACGTGCATGACCGTAGAATATAAAACCCGCACTCAGGTGGTGGTTGAAGAAATCCGTAAGCGCATCCTGTCAGGTAGCATCAAAGCTGGTGAGCCATTGCGGCAGGCGGCTTTGGCTGAAGAGCTGAATGTGAGCCGGATCCCGGTACGTGAAGCTTTGTTACAACTGGAAGCTGAAGGTTTAGTGGAATTTGAGGCCCACAAAGGTGCTACGGCTACCCGCCTTTCGGCGGAGCAAGTAACCGAGCTTTTTGAGCTAAGAGCGTTATTAGAAACAGAGTTATTGCGCCTGGCGATACCTAGGCTGACCGAAGCGCAACTGGTACAAAGTGAACGAATTTTACAACAAATGGCATCGGCCTATCAGACAACAGACACATCCGGTAGCTGGAGTGAACTGAATAGCCGTTTCCATTTAAGCCTGTATCAGGCTGCGGAGCGTCCGATGACGCTGGAAATTGTGCAAAATCTCAATAGCAATTCGGACCGTTACATTCGGGTGCACTTGTTGCTGGCTGGTGGTGTTAAGAAAGCGGATCCTGAGCACTCAAAATTGCTGACGCTATGCCGCCAGAAAAAAGTGGAACCCGCCTGTGCTTTACTCCGCCAGCACATTTTGGGTGCAGCGGATGAAATCATTGAAGTCGTTTTGAAGCAAGAAGCTTGAAGCAGCAAAGCTAAGTGCTTTGCTGCTGAGCCTTGCTAGCGTTTACGAGCACGCAACAGCAGCAAGCCTGCTGCTAACAGCAGCAGCGATGCTGGTGCCGGTATTGGGGACGTGGTTGGCTGGATCTGCATGCTTAGATCGCTAAAGCTAGTGGTTACGAAAGCATTGTCGAAAGTCAGCGCACCCGTCCAGTCCGGACTCAGGCTAAACAGGAAGTGGCCGGCTTGCAGAGCCTGAAAACTGATGGTTGCCAGCACAAAGCCGTTGCCTTGGTGAGCAGCCAGGACTGACTCTTCGGCTGCAGGATCGGCGTAGTCATCCAGTGCCAATAAACCGGCCAGCGCATCAAGATCGGCAAACTGCAGGCTGCCAAAGCCATCGTCAAAACCGTTACCAAACTGCCAGCCTAATAACGAAAAGCCTTCAGTGGCATAACTGAGCTCTGAAAAAAAGCCACCGAGTGTATCCGTCAGATTGCTGATGCTTAGCTGCAGTTCTATGGTGTCGCCAACCTGATAGTTGTTGTGTAAGCTTTCGAGTTTGATCAGGGCTGCCTGGCTGTGAAACGACAGCGCCAGTAACAGGGTGGTTAGTAAAGTTTTCATGTCTTCTTCCTTTTGTTAGTTTGCAATCTGGCAGCGCGGTAGATCGCACAAATTCATCATGGCCCGCACATCACGTTGATCGATCACCCCATTGCCATCAAAATCAAGCTCAGGGCTTAGTGCCTGGCCTTGGCGCAGCCAAAGACGGAACAATTCTACATCGCGCATGTCAATGACACCGTTTTGATCCAGATCGGCAGGATGATACTCATTGCGCTCGCAGATGCCCTGGCCAGCGACCAGACAATCCAGCCAGTCGTGGAAGTCGGCATCAAAGCGGGTGCCCCAAAGAACTAAAATGTCATCGTAGGGTGTGAAGTCTGGTACATCTGGTAGTGTATCGGTGAGTAGCTGACCACAAGTCCAGACCCAGTAACCAGAGCCCCATTCGCTATCGTCGTACAACCAGTACCAGCCATTGGCTTCTGCTTCGGGTTTGGCGCGCCAGCCCCAGTTAAACTGACAAGGTGCATCCACAATGGCGTACTTTGGTGCCCTGAAGCTGGGCAGCAGCAGCTCATCGACCTCGTGGCGCTGTTGTTCCATCATAAAGCGTGCTGCCAGGTAGCCCCAGTGATAGATACGAGGGGTGCCATGGCTGTAGGTAGTTTGAAACAACTCACTGAGCTGATATTGCTTGCTGGCAGCTGCCGTTAGCGCATTGGGGTTATTGGCAGGTTGAGACAGGTATTCAGCCAGGCCTTCGCTCCACCAGACAGCATTGCTTGGTGTATCGGAGAAACCGCCCCAGAGATTATAGCGACCATCCAGATAATGGATGTATTCATGCTCCAGGTTCCATACCACGAAGGATGGTAGTAGCCAGGTAGCCTGGAAGGCAATAAAGCGTGCCTGATTGTTCGGATCTGAAGGAGTACCCTCCAGATACATGCCGCCATTGTTGGTGTTGATGTTAAAGAAGGTACCGGCATAGTTCTGGTAATCACCGGAAGAGCTGAAAATAACCACTTCCAGATCAGTGTTGTAATCGTTGGCTACTGGTGATTCCGGATTTGTGCCAAACAATTGATGGAAGTCCAGCTCCTTCAGCGCCAGATCCTGACAGATTTGCCCAAGATTGGCCGCACTGATCGGCTCCTGAAAACGAATTTTCAGACTGTCGCTGCAAGTATGCTGACCCGACAGTACAGCTGCTTCCAGGTCAAAACTGCAGGCATCGCCATACAGATGGCAGTTGGCTGCGTCGTAGTGCTTTACCATGCTTTGCGCATTCACCCAGCCATTGCCGCCAATGCCATCGAAGCTGTAGCTGCTCAGAATATGTTGCATCGCCGGACGCACTTGGTCGGCAAAGCTGCCGCCTAGCTTGAGGAAACGGCCAAGCTCACTGACAGCATCAGACCATTGATACTCGCGGGTATGGCCTACCAGCCAAAGGCCATCGTTTAGCACAAAGTCACGCAGGTTGGTGATGATTTGTGGATGTGCCAGCAAGGTTGCTTCCAGTGCGGCATCAGGGTTTAATAAGGCATTAAAGTAGTGGGTCAGCAGTTGGGTCATACCGCTTTCCTCGTAACCTACCCCCCAGTTGTTTGCTCTGGAAACGGTATGGGCATAACCCAGGATCGCCTCACTAAAACGGGGGAAGTAGCGCAGCCGATCGCTGTTGCTGCTGCTGACCAGGACCAGCATTTCATAGCGCACCATGAAATCACGGCTGCTGTTGCCGTTGAACTGTACAAAATGTTCACCGGCAAAGTACTGATCGAACATCAGTTGCAGGTTGTTTTTGTACGAGGCGGGATAAACGCGGTTGTTGCCAGCCGACGATTCAGCCCAATGCACGGCACGCAGGAAAGTAACCAGCTTTTCCAACTCGGAGCTTTCAGTCATCGAGCTGGCATTGTAGTGTTCCAGCAGCTGCAGCATGGCGGTCACAATGCTGTGAAGGTTGGCATCGGAGAAAAGGGCTGTGCCTACCAGGGACGCATTGTACATACCGTAGAGGCAACTGCTGAGCTCAGCCGACTTGACTGCCTGTACCAGGGCATCACCACTCAAGTGTTGCAATTGCGATGGGTGAGTACAGCTAGCAGCCGTGCTACTGAAACTGCGCAAGGACGGCCGTCGCAGCACCGACGTTGTTTCAGAAAGATGTGACGTCTCTGCCACCAAGTGTGTAGGGAGGCGCGTGTTGCGTCGTTCGGCATCAATCTGCGCCTGAATACGCTGAAACTCGATGGGTGAGAGCTGCCGGGGTGGTCTCGGGTGCTGAGCCTCGGTATTGCTGTGGCTGTGCTGGGCTTTTAATTCCTGCATCCGTTGCTGTGGATGGGATGGATGTGTTCCCTCCGCTTGCGGATGGTGTGGGTGGGCAACGGCTGTTACTGAAAGCAATGCCCCTCCCAGTACAGCCGCGGCGGCGAGTCGAAATGGTGTTTTCATGGTGATGTTCCTGCTTGTTACTTATAGTTTTAGGGGTTTGCCAGATGGCAACTGATATTTTTAGCATATGAAATATTGTATACAATAGTCTGTTTGGGTGCTTTTGTATCACGCACTTGATTGCAACCAGAGCGTAATCTCTGCTGGTTTAAAACTAGGGTTCGACAGCAACCTATTGTTTATAATTAATTAAACAAGTGATTAGCTTGGGCTGGGCATACCTGTTATTGGTACTTAGGAGGGGTGTCAGGGACAGGCAATTAACCCAAAAGTACTAGAGATCACATCCTTATGATCTCTTTATGAACTCCGTATGAATTTTTAAGACACTTTACTGGCTGCCGTCAGGGCAGGCGACACATTGGTATCCGTTCGTGAGGGCTCGGCACCGTGCATCCAGCCAATCAGTTTATCGGCCATCAAGTACAACAACAGGGCTGCTATAAAGGCTGCCAGGGTAAAGCCGCCGAAGATAGCAAATGCATTGGCGACCATTTCTTTGTCGGTAGCCGCTTCACCTGACCCTACCAGAGCACCAATCAATCCTGCCAGTTTGTTAGCACCAGCCATAAAGAAGTACCAGGCACCCATCATCAGCGAGGCCATCCGTAGTGGTGATAAGCGGGTAACCATGGCCAGGCCAATGGGGGACAGGCAAAGTTCGCCCAGCGTAAAAAACAGATAAGCCAGCACCAACCACCATAGACTGGACTGCTGGGCCTCACTGTATTGCATGGTGGCCGCTACCATCATCAGAAAACCAATACCTAGCAACACCAGGCCCATGGCAAATTTGACTGGGGAGTTGGGATCATGTTTGCCCAGCTTCATCCAAAGCGCCGCAAACAGTGGGGCAAAAATCATGATGAACAGCGGGTTTAATGACTGAAAATAGGCTGGGTTTAGCTCAACGCTGCCAACAGTGCGATCGACAAAGCGGTCGGCATAGATGTTCATCAGGCCACCGGCTTGTTCAAAGCCGGCCCAGAAAATAATGGTAAATAGCCCCATGATCAGTACCACTTTGAGCCGATCCACTTCCTGCTTGGTTAAAGGTGTTTTGCGAGCCTGTTGTTGCAAGCGGCGTTCCCGCTTGGCTGCAGGCTCAATGCCAATACTGCCCAGTAAGGGTTTTGCCAGCGTCATCTGCAATACCAGCGCAATCAGCATGCCAATCCCCGCCAGTAAAAAACCAGCCTGGTAGTTGCGCACCTGGACCAGGTTGCCATCGACTTCAATCTGATAGCCAAACAGATCGATCAGCAAGCCAACACTGATCCCCGCCAGAAACATGCCCAGATTCACCCCCAGGTAAAACACCGTGAAGGCGCCATCACGGCGCTTGTCACCTGGCTGGTATAAATCACCTACCATGGTGGAGATATTGGGTTTGAATAAACCATTGCCAACGACCAGAAAGCCAAGGCCAGTATAAAAGGCATGCAGTTCATAGCCCGGTAGCCAGGCATGGGGCAGGGCCAGGCTGAACTGGCCGATGGCCATCAGGATGCTACCAAGAATGATCGCCAGCCGCTGGCCGGTGATATGATCGGCCAGCCAGCCGCCAAGCAAGGGCGTGACATAGACCAGCATGGTAAAGGTGCCATACAATTGCAGCGCACTGGCATGATCCCAGCCAAGGCCACCGCCCTGTGCCTGCACCCGATCAACCAGATACAGTACCAGCAAGGCACGCATGGCATAATAGGAAAAGCGCTCCCACATTTCGGTGCCAAACAACAAAAAGAGGCCTTTGGGGTGACCCCATAAGTCGGTTGTTTTATGAACTAAGTTAGTCATTGGTCTGATCCTTGGTATCGGTACTTAGGCTAAGACGGTGAAAATGCCGGGCATTGACAGGCAAATGAGCAGGTTGCAGGTAGCTGCGGTACAGGTAGCGCCCCAGAATCGGTGGCTCCTGCGGTTTAGCTGTATCTGAAAAGCTTTGCTTGCGTTGATCTTGTAAGAAAGCATGAAAGCCATCCAGGTGCAGCTCGGCCACTTGCTCCAGCTGGCGCAGGTAGCCGGCGAAAAAATCAGTACGAAGGGCCCGGGTTAGTTCAGGAATACGTTCCGGTAGCTCGCTTTGCAAAAAACGCCAGGCCAGGTAAGACCAACGGTAAGTCATATCCAAGCCATCCTGATAACTGGCAGCAAAGATAGTGTTGAGCGAAGGGATTTCTTCCGCAGGCGTTTCCTCCAGCATACGGATGGCCTTTGGGTTTTGCTCGCCCATCGAAATCAGCTCAGCCAGGCCTTCCGACCACCAGACTTTATGGCTCGGGAAATGACCGAATGGGCCATAGCTGGCATAACGGCCATCCAGATAGTGGATGTATTCGTGTTCCAGGTTCCAGACTGCAAAGGGCTCCGGTTGCCAGAATTTTTGAAAAGCAAAAAAACGGGCCTGATTGTCCGGATCGCTCGGTGAACCTTCGATGTACATGCCGCCATTGTTGGTGCGGATATTAAAGTGCAGGGCACCATAAAGATTGTAGTCACTGTAATCGTCAAAAATGATGACTTCCAATCGCTCATTCCAATCATTGGCCACCGGCTCACGCCCGGTTTTGAGCAGCTGATGAAAATCGTCTTCCTGAGCCATCATTTGCAGGCAAAGCTGTTGCAATTGCTTGTTGCTGATGCTGCGGTAGCGAATGACCAAGCCATCATGGCAGAGGTGTTGATGGGGCAGGGCTTGCTCAAGCGGTGGCAATACACACCAGTCAGCAAACTGCTGCTGGCAGTTGTCCTGAACCCGGAAAGAATTGGTCAGGTAGCGCCAGCTAAAGAGTTGCTTGCGCTCTTTTTCGCTAAGCTCTGGATGGGACTTCAGCGCTGCGATCACTGCGTTATCGAGCGCGTCTTTGGTTACCTCAGGGGCATCCTCAGGGGCATCCTCAGGCAGCAAAAGGTGCTGGTAAGCCAATAACCACAGCAGGTGTTCCAGTTGCCAGCCGCTGGCCTGTGGTACCAGCACCAAAATGGGCTTGTGCCAATCGCTTTGGTTCAGCAATTGTTTTAGATCATCCTGATTGCGGGCATCTGCAGCTAAAAATGCCTGAGCCCGAATGGCCTCCCACCAGGCATAGTCTGCTGCCAGCTGACCATTTGGGAGCTGGCTGCTGATTTTGCTTAGTGTACTCAGTAGCTCCAGCCGCATAGCGACTTCTTCAGGCGGGTAACGATAGCTCAGTACACTAAATTGCTCCTGCCAGCGCCAGGCTTTGGGATGAGGACGAAAGAAGTCGGGGTGCATCGATAATTGCAACAACAATGGCAGGACTGCCTGGCGACTTTCGCTACTTAGTTGGTGCCAGGACATCTGATAGGAGACATCGCGTAAAAAGTGCAGTTCCTGTTCCAGTGACGGCGTATCCGCAGAGCTCTGCTGAAGCTGGCTGATACTATGATTGATCTGACTTAAAAAATCGGCTTCTGTGGTCTGGAACGGCTCTGCCGCCCTTGCGAAAGCCCCTGCCTGATACAGCAGCAGACCGAGCAAAAATGCTGGAATAGTCATGGTATACCTCGAAAAAAAGCTCCTGGCTTGCGCCAGGAGCAAACACACAAAAGGAAAGCAACCACCTCCTTTTGCAACCAGGGGTTAGAAACGCTGGGTGTAGCTCAGGTAATAACTTCTGCCAAAGATGCTGTTCATACCGCTGTCGTAAAAGCCATTGCGGTCAAATACCGGATCTTTATCCGCCAGGTTATTTACCCCAAGGTTCACCGTGCTGTTCCATGGCAGTTGATACTGATAAGACAGATTGTGCGTCAGGTAAGAACCAACAGTATCGTTGCTGACTTCGTTCTTCATGCCGTGAATGTAGCTGCTGTAAAGAGTGACGGCATGTTCTGCTAACGCATAACTCAGATTCAGGGTGGCTCTATGTGCCGGGTAACTCACAGAGCTTGATGCGGCGGACGAAAAGAAGAAGCTGCCGATCAGATCATCCCCATGGGCCAGGTTGCCATCTGACAGCACCATGGATCTGCGGTACTTCAGCATACGACTGTAGGCGAGGTTGGTGCTGAGGGTGCCGTTCAAAAGCTCAATGCGGTGATTCAGCTTGATATCAAGGCCCCGGCGCTCGTTAAAGCCAAAGTTGCTGGTGGGGCGAACCATGCCATTGATGTAGTTGTTGGCATCATAACTGATGCTGGTATTAGGAAAAATCAGCGATACATCAGGCCGGGCGACGCCGGCTTCATCGGCTGCTAACCACAGATTGGCCTGCATCAGGGCAATGGTGCCTGGGGCTATGCTGCTGATTTCATCTTCAATTTCCAGGTGCCAAAAATCGGCGGTTATGTTCAGGTTGTCGCTGATGTCCCAAACTGTGCCGATATTCCAGGTTTTGGAGCGCTCCGGTTTTAACGCCTTGTTGCCCGTTGCTTCGCTGTAAAACGCGGATGTCAGATTACAATCTTCCAGAGCGACACTTTCCAAAACACAAAGTGGGTAATTGATCACACTGCCATGCCAACCCTGCACGGATTCTTTATTGATATCGGCCAGGGTAGGTGCCCGGAAGCCGCGGCCAAAAGAGGCCCGGAATAACAGACTGTCCAGTGGGGTATAACGCAGACCTAGTTGAGGGTTAAAGGTACTACCAAAATCACTGTACCTGTCGTAGCGACCTGCCAGCGTCAGTGATAATTCGTCCAGTACCGGCACGCCCAGCTCGGCATAGACTGCCGACACTGTGCGCTCGCCTTCACCACCGGCACCACCAGAGCCCCCGGTGATTCGACCGGCTTTAGTCAGGCCATCAATGTCGGACAGGAACTTTTCTTTGCGATAAGCGGCACCTACGAAGGCGGAGATAAAACCACCTGGCAGTTCCAGCAGATCAAAGCCTGTCCCAGCACTAAAGCTTTGGCTGTGCGCCAGGCTGAATTTGTCGATGTTGGCCGTGGCGCTGCCCGGCACTGGCGAATGAGGGTCGCGCGGGTCCCAGCCATTAAAGCTATTGTTGTCACTGTCCCAGCTGCCGACCAGATCGGCGATGGCGGTTCCTCCCAGCATGTAGCCGGTGCCCCAGGCACTGTAATGGTAGCGATTAAGCTGGGCATCGGCCTCCCAGAAACCCCAAGAGGTGTCCCCCTCGAATTTTAGTGAAAAATCCATCACATTTTCAGTGTGTTTGGCTTCGCGAGGACCGATTTGATCAAAGCGAACCAGGATCCAGTCGCCGTCATTCACACCACGAATATCCAACCCTTGCTCTGTGGTGTAGGTTGGCAGCTCTTCGTTAAAGCGGATGGCGGCAGAAACAGCTGCTGAGGTATCGGTGGAGCGGTTGTTGGCCCAGTAAATGCGGCTGCTCATGTTAATGCTGGAGCCAAGCTCCCGGTTGTAGACCATCAGAATGCTGTCGTTGACTGAGCCGGAAGTCATATTGGCAACCACTGAATGATCGTACAGGCAGGCTTCGTCCTGGTAGGTGACGCCACCCGAAGTACGTTCACGGTAGCCATCGATGTAGCCATTTTTACCATCCAGGTTGAAGGCATCGCAACCTGCGTTTAGCAGCGGAGTGAAACGTTGACCACCGGGCTCCGACCAGCGCTCAATGGTGCGACCCCATTCCCAGATTTTGTACCAGTACTGATTGCCGGTCCGCCAACCCGTAGTTGGGTTATCGCTCAGATAAGGAGCCTCATAAGCACGGGATGCCATTGAGATTGGATTTCGCTCTTTATGGTCCCAGGTAAAGATAAAATTGCTGTTGTGGGTACTCAGGCCGGAAGTAAATGAGAAGTCGGTGGAGTCGCCGCCACCGCTTCGGCTGGTACGCTCCTGGCGCACTGTGAACTCACTGCCATCGTAGTCTTTCTTGAGGATAATGTTGATGACACCCGCCATCGCATCGGTGCCATAAACAGCGGATGCGCCATCGCTGAGAATTTCAATGCGTTCCACCGCCGACATCGGCAAGGTGTTTAGGTTGGTACTGCCACCATCCATCACCGGCGATTTGGCCATACGCTGACCATCCAATAAAATCAGGGTACGGTTTGCGCCGGCACCTTTCATCGAGATGGTCGACTGTGATGCCCAGGAGTTGTTGGCACCACCACCCCAGGAACCAAAGGCATTAAAGTTGGATGCACGCAATGCCTCGCCGACACTGTTGAAGCCGGCAGCGCGAATGCTCTCTGCCTGGATCACGGTAACTGGGCTGGCACCTTCCATATCTACCTGGCGCAAGCGGGAGCCGGTGACGGCAATGCGCTCAATGGAACCGGCCTGAGTGTCGTCGTCCTGAATCTGAGCCAGTGCGGGCAACATTGTGCTGCCAAGCAGCATGCTCATCAGTAGGGTTAGCTTTTTATGTTTCATTGTTTCTTCCTGTTGTTTTGGTGAATACAGCCGTCACCTCGGCACTGCGATTTTTGAATAAAGTATTTTGTATGCAATTTTTTTTGGGGAAATTAAGCCTGCATTTTCTGACGGCGGTATTGCCCGAACCGCTCAATGCGGAAGGGATCAAGTTTACCCCTGGGCAGATTGCCGCGAAGGCTCTGGGTAATCAGCTCTGCTGAGTACGCTGCCTGGGTTAAACCAAGGTGCTGATGGCCAAAGTTGTAGTGTATCCCCGAATGAACAGGGCAGGACCCCAGCACCGGCAGCGAATCAGGCAGGGATGGCCGGTTACCAAACCAAACAGTTACGGGTTCTGCGGGTTTTACTGTTGCGCTGAGCAGGCTGCGGGCATGATCGATCAGCAGGTGTGCCCGACGAAAATCCGGTGCTGCATCCAGCCCGGAAAACTCGGCCGTGCCAGCCAGGCGCAGCCCATTTTGCATCGGCGTCATAATGAACTTTCGTTCCAGCGAGCTGACTGGGCGGTTCAGGCCGACGTCTTGTGCCATCAAGTGATAGCCCCGCTCTGCTTCCAATGGAATACGCCAGCCAAGCTGAGTCGTTAGCGCGGCAGAATGTGCTCCGGCACAAATCACCAGGTGCCCGGTGCTAAAAGAGCTGGTGCTGGTAACCAGCTGTACTGGTGTGCCTGGGTTAATAGCAACTAACGTGCTTTGCAGCCATTGGCCACCCGCCGCTTTAAAAGCAGCAAAAATGCGCTGGCACAACAACCAGGGATCCACGGTATGGGCGACTTCGGTGAAATTGAGCGAGCCACTGATACTGTTGGCCAACAGGGGTTCTAGCGCCATGGTTTCTGCAGCATCTAGTAAACTGACATCAATACCGGCCATGCGGTACTTTTGGTACTGCTGTTGCAGGCTTTGTTGATTGGGTTGCTCCGACACCAGCAGTGCGCCGTGGTAGCGAAACAAATCCTGGCTTTGGCACAGCGTAGCCAGTTTTTGCCAACTGGCTATACTGGATCCATTCAGCTGGCTCAGGGCAGCTTGCAGTGCCTGTTGTTTCGCTGGTGTCATATTGCCGATAAAGCGGCAAAACCAGGGCAGGCTCTGCAGCAGATAACTGGCCCGTATTTTCAGTGGACTATTGGCTTGCAGCAGCAAGGCAGGCAGCTGGCGTAACAGGGATGGGTCGGCCAGAGGGAATACTTGTTCGGTGGCAAAGTGACCGGCATTGCCTTTAGAGCACCCTTCGGCTGGCTGCCGGGCATCCATCAAGAGCACAGAATAGCCGCTGTGCTGCAAGAAAAAAGCAGTGCATAAACCAACCACACCGGCACCCACCACAGTGACTTGCTGCATAAAATTTTCCAGAAAGACTTGATAATGCAGATTGTATACAATATTCTTTTGTCGACAGCAACCTTCAGGAGTAAAAAAATGCAAATTAACTGGCGCGGTGTCTATCCGGCAATTTCAACCCAATTCCATCCAGATGGGCAGATCAACTACGACAGCAATGCCCGTATGCTGAATCAACTGATTGAAGATGGCATTGATGGCATCATCGCGCTTGGCACTGTGGGTGAGAATGCGTCGCTGACCGCTCAGGAGAAGCGGGAGTTTCTGCGTCATACAGTAGAAACTGTGGCTGGGCGCATACCAGTGATTGCCGGTTGTACCGAGAATACCGCTCAGGCCGCAGCTGCCTATGGTCGTGATGCAGAAGCCATTGGTGTCGATGGTCTGATGCTGTTGCCTGCCATGGTGTATCGTGGCACGGACCGTGAAGTGGTAGCGCACTATCAATACGTAGCACGCTCCATCAGCCTGCCGATTATGATTTACAACAACCCGGTCGGCTATGGCATTGATATCAATCTTGAGATGACCGCGATTTTGGCGGAAGAGCCCAACATTGTGGCCATCAAAGAGTCGACCACCGATACGCGGCGTATCACCGAGCTGCAAAGTCGTTTCGGTGATCGCTTTACCATTTTTTGTGGCGTGGATGATATTGCGCTGGAAAGTATTTTGCTTGGCGCGACCGGTTGGATCTCAGGATTGACCAATGTGTTCCCGCGCGAATCGGTAGCCCTGTTTCATTTGGCCCGGCTGGGGCGGCTTGAAGAAGCACGTGCCATCTACCGTTGGTTTATGCCGTTGCTGCGGCTTGATACCATTCCTACGTTGGTGCAATGCATCAAGCTGTCGGAGCAGTTGCTGCAGCGTGGCAGTGAGCAGGTGCGGCTGCCGCGTTTGCCCTTGGAAGGGCAAGAGCGCGCTTATGTGGAGCAGGTGGTGCAACAGGCGCTGGCCAAACGGCCGGATCTCAGTACCTATGGTTTTGGTACCTCCGGTCAAAACCAGGAATTCTGGCAGCTATGATCAAAGGCACTTACTTTTGCGTCGATGCGCACACCTGCGGTAATCCGGTGCGGCTGGTCACCAGTGGTCATCCACAATTGCGTGGAAATACCATGAGTGAGAAGCGACTGGACTTTATCCAGCGCTTCGATTGGATCCGTCAAGCATTGATGTTTGAGCCCCGAGGCCATGCCATGATGTCGGGGGCATTTTTGTACCCGCCATGCAGTGAAGGTGCGGATGCCTCCATTCTGTTTATTGAAACTAGTGGCTGCTTGCCAATGTGTGGCCATGGCACCATAGGGACGGTAACCGCAGCCCTGGAGCAGGGGTTATTGCAGCCACAGCAGGCCGGGCGTCTGGTATTGGATGTACCGGCCGGCCAACTGGTGGTGACCTACCAACAGCAAGGGGCAAAAGTCACTCAGGTGCAGATCCGCAATGTGCCGTCCTATCTGGCGATCCGCGATGCTGAAATAGAAGTGCCTGGCCTTGGCCGTATCCGCTTTGATGTGGCCTATGGCGGTAATTTTTATGCCATTGTCGAACCGCAGCCGAACTTCCCTGGTTTGGAACACTGGACTGCAGCGGATGTGCTGCGTTACAGCCCCTTATTACGGACTTTGGCAGCCGAGGCCTATCCCTGTGTGCACCCGCTGGATCCAAGTATTTGCGGCATCAGTCATGTGCAGTGGACCGGTAAGCCTAAAACGGCTGGTTCCGATGCTGCCAATGCGGTGTTTTACGGTGATGGCGCCATTGATCGCTCCCCTTGCGGCACAGGCACCAGTGCCCGCATGGCCCAGTTGGTTGCCCGGGGGAAATTGGCGGTTGGCGATACCTTTGTGCATGAAAGCATTATTGGCAGTCAGTTTGTCGGCAAAGTAGAGGCGAAAACCATGCTTGGTTCGACCGAGGCCATTATTCCTTCCATTGCAGGTTGGGCCCGGGTGATCGGATTCAACCAAATCCTGGTGGACGATGCCGACCCTTATGCCTTTGGCTTTGAAGTGAGGTAACGATGACTACAGGAACCAGGAGTACAGCAACCATGATTACAGGACAACATTACATCGGCGGCCGCTGGCAGGGGCAGCCACAAGCTGACGCTTGCTCATTTAATCCAGCATTAAATCAGCCATTACGCTGGGCTTTTGCTGAAGCCGGTTCGATGGAGTTACAACAAGTCACCGAGTTAGCGGAAAGTGCTGCCTTGCCGTATCGATTAACCAGCTGTGAGCAACGGGCTGCTTTTCTGGAGCATATTGCAGACAATATTGAAGCACTGGGCGAGCTTTTGATTGAGACGGTGATGGCAGAATCTGCCTTGCCAAAGGCCCGGGTGGAAGGGGAGCGTGGCCGTACCTGCAATCAACTGCGGCTCTTTGCCCGCTTGCTGCGCTCGCCAGAAGACGAAGTGCATGAACCGGCAGAGCCAGATCGTCAGCCACTGCCTAAGCCAGAGCTGCGCTTGCGCACCGTGGCGCTCGGCCCTGTGGTGGTATTTGGTGCCAGCAATTTCCCATTGGCCTTTTCGGTCGCTGGTGGGGATACAGCTTCGGCACTGGCTGCTGGCTGCCCAGTGATTGTAAAGGCACACAATGCTCACCCGGCTACTAGTGAGCTGGTGGCCAGAGCCATCGCCCAGGCGGTGGAGCAGTGCCGGATGCCAGTGGGCATTTTTGCGCTGGTGCAGGCGCGGGCCCATGCATTTTCCGAGCAACTGATCCAGCACCCGTCGATTAAAGCGGTGGCTTTTACTGGCTCCGGGCAGGTTGGCATGCATTTTCAGCGACTGATTTGGCAGCGTAAAGAACCCATTCCTTTTTACGGCGAGCTAGGCTCGCAAAATCCGCTGTGTGTGTTACCCGCTTATTTACAACAGCATACGGAAGCTTTTGCCGGGCAACTATTCAACTCGGTGGTGATGGGGCAAGGGCAGTTTTGTACCCGGCCCGGGCTGGTGTTTGTGCTGAAAGACAGCAGCACCGAATCGCTTAAAATCGCGCTGCAGAGGCTCTGCAATGAACACGCGGCCGCAGCCATGCTGACGGCAAAAATTGCCGCCAGCTATCGTCGGCAAACGGCCTTGCTGGCTGAAACCGAGGGGGTCAGTTTAGTGGCCGAAGGCCAGGGCGAAGAAGAGGGGTGTGTTACCAAAGCCCGTATATTTTGTACCAATGCCCGTACCTTTGTCGAGCAACCCTTGCTGCGTGAAGAGGTGTTTGGCCCGGCTACTCTGCTGATTGAGTGCAGTGATGTTACTGAATTGCAGATGTTGCTGACCACTTTGGCTGGTCAGTTAACGGCTACCCTGTATGCCAGCGAAGGCGAGCAGCAGCTGGTGCGCTCGCTGCTGCAGGCACTTGAGCAAAAGGCGGGACGGGTGATTGTTGGTCAGATGCCCACCGGGGTTGAGGTTTGTGCCAGCATGAACCATGGTGGGCCTTTTCCGGCGTCATCCGACAGTCGGTATACGGCAGTCGGTAGTCGGGCAATACAACGCTTTGTCCGTCCGGTATGCTATCAGAATGTACCCGCCTGGTATTTTGACCAGCAAGCATCGCAGTGATGAAACAACAGGAGTTATCAATGGCAAACGGCATTGGTGGTAAAAGCAAAGAAGAAGCCTTAGATGGCTTAAGCGATATGACGGCCTCGGTGGCTCCTATCGCGGTGGAAGAATACCGGCAACGGATCGATAAAGCGCTTAGCCTGATGCAGCAACAGCAACTGGATGCAGTGCTGCTCAATGCCGGCACTAACCTGCGTTATTTTACCGGTGTGGATTGGTACGCCAGTGAGCGGTTGGTGGCGGCCTTGTTGCTACGCGATGGCCGTTTGTTGTATGTGTTGCCGCATTTTGAAATAGGCAGTCTTGAGCCTCTTATGTTGGTACCCGGCGCGATTTTAAGCTGGCAGGAACACCAGAACCCCTATCAGCTTTGCGCCGATGCCGTCACGGCTTTTGCCGGCCCGCAAGCCAGCCTGGCCATTGATGAAAGCGCGCAGTTTTTTATAGCGGATGGCATTCGCCAGATGGGGCCGGAACTTCAGCTCAGCAATGCCAAAACGGTGACAGCGGGCTGTCGGATGCAAAAATCAGTCGCCGAGCTGGCTTTGATCCAACGAGCCATGGACATGACATTGGCAGTGCATCAGGCCACTGCCAGCATCTTGTATCCGGGCATCAGCACCGCTGAAGTCACTAGCTTTATCGATGAAGCGCATCGCCGGGTCGGGGCCAGTGGCTCTTATTTTTGTATTGTGCTATTTGGCACTGACACTGCTTTCCCACATGGAGTAGCCCATCCTAAAGTGCTGCAAGATGGCGATATGGTACTGATTGATACCGGCTGTCGTTTGCATGGCTATTTATCGGATATCACCCGCAGCTATGTGTTTGGTGAGGCCAGCGCAAAACAGCGCTCGGTGTGGCAGCACGAGAAAAACGCTCAATGGGTGGCATTCGAAGCAGCCCGACCCGGCCAGGCTTGCCAGCAGGTAGACCGGGCAGCACGGGGCTATCTGCAGCAACAAGGCTATGGCCCGGATTATCAGCTGCCTGGCTTGCCTCACCGCACCGGCCACGGCATTGGGTTGGATATCCATGAATGGCCCTATCTGGTGGAGGGCAATACCACTGCACTGGCACAGGGCATGTGTTTTAGCAACGAGCCTATGCTGGTATTGCCTGGGGAGTTTGGCGTGCGGCTGGAAGATCACTTCTATATGACAGAGCAAGGCCCGGTTTGGTTTACCGAGCCAGCGCATGCGATTGACGATCCTTTTGGTTTAAAGCCTTAAGCTGGCGGAACTGAAGGAAGTTACGCGCTGTCTTAGATTAAGCAACAGTTGATTGAATGCTGTTGCTTAAGCTTTAACCGAACTGGCCGATAAACTGCTAAGCTATGGTTAAATTCGCACCCGGAGGCCTGCAATGGATGTCATTATTCCATTTTTGCCGCGTACGCCTGGTACCCCTGTCGAGCAGGAACCGCGGGTCGTGCCTCCTGTGTTTAAAGAAGCACGCCTGACCCCGTTAAAAAAAGAAAAAGAACAGCGCGATACCCCACAAAGACGCCAAAGCAGGCACCGCAGACGCAAAGACGATGTGCCAGCTGGCCCGGAAACCACCCCCGAAGCGGAGCAAACTGTCGATGCCGACGGGCATGTTGATATCTATATCTGAGCCTTTTACGCTTGGCCTGAACACTTATTCAAGTAACTGGTTGAAATTAAACCTATCATTAACTTTTTGCATATATCTTATTTGTTTTTATGGGGCAGTTTGCTATCATATTTTCATTTTAGAATCATGGATGAATAAGCATGAGACCTCCTCACAGTGCTGGCTACGCAAACCTTCAGGCAGAAAAAGTTAAAAAAGCGCAACGACAAACCCAAATAGTGCACGCACTTGAGCATCATCAAACCACACTGGTCGTGATGAACCCCGAAGAGTTTATCGAGTACGCCCTGAATGTAAAAAAACTGCATGGTATGACCGAGCAAGCATCCAGAGATTGGCTCAGTGCTGTACTGGATGTGCATGGCGACTTGCAGCAGAAGTGGCAGCAGCATGATCATCAAATTCAATTTATTTCTGCCTTTACAGCTTCTGGGATCGATGCCGCTGCATTAGGCGTGCTGGCGCGTGACCTGCAGCGCAGTGGCAATACTTTTGCGAAATTTCAGGTGCGCTATTTTCAGGGCAGACCACACATTGTGTTCGAAGGCTACCCAGGGCTGCGTAAGCACCTCACCGGCACCCGCTATCTGGCCGCCAACCCAAAAGTGGTGTCGATGGGCATTGGTAAACTGGGAGCTGCTAACGCCATTAAAACCGGCTTTGTGGTGTCGGTGATTGTGTCGGTTGCATTTCATGGTTTGGATCAATTGATGAACGATCAGCGTACCTGGCATCATTTTGTTAGTGGTGTGGCGGCAGATACGATTTATGCAGTGGCGGTGTCGGTGGGGTCTTGGGCTATAGTGAGCAGTGTTGCGGGTGGTGCAACGATGTTTGCTGCTGGCCCCATTTGGCTGTAGTAGTTGTTGGAGCCTTACTTACCTTGGCTGTGTATTATCTGGATAAAAAAATAGGACTATCGAAGAAACTTGCTGCGCTTTTGACGGAGCTTGAGGCTGACATGGTACAAATTAGCGATGCTGCTAGGGCAGTAAAGGGAGAGTATTTGCGAGATAAGCTGGAATTTATTAAAAAGCTCTTTGCAATTCCTGAAGTGAGGCTCTTCTAATGGCTGCAAGTAATACAAACTTGTCCACCCATGAGGAAAAAAATGGTTGGTTTTCTGCGATTTTTTCGGTGCTCATCCTAGTTGCTGTAAGTATTTATCTGCTGGTAGAAATTGCTCTATCTGTAAATCAGTTGATAAATATTTCCGAGCGTCCGCTGTATCTGGTTGGTTCTCATAATTTGCTCCCTTTGTTTTTCCTGATACCTGGGGTGCTCTATATGACAGTTGTTATTATTTACAAGCGGTTAAGTAATATGAACACAAAAATGGATAAGTCAATGTATCAATTTTTATTTTATTCGTTCATCTTATTTGTTGTTTCTCGAATTTTCTATGGCGGCTTTTTTATCAATGACTATATGGCATCGCATGGATACAGTTACTGCAATCCGTTAACCTCCGTTAGTGCTTTTTCGCCACAGATCTGGGTCAGTGATCCCGGCTATTGTTTGGAAGCAAGCCGCAATGTTAGTAGTGAAGTGCAAGATTGGCTGGATGCGCAAATGACTGCTGGTGTGCGGCCAACCCCGGAAGAGGCTGAACAAAAAATCAAGCAGCTGGCGCAGGCTTATCAGGCTCGGTTTAATCGATTCTAAGCTGATTAGGTAGCCGAAGCGGAACAAACTGTCGATGCCGATGGGCATGTCGATATCTATATCTGAGCCTTTTCTGCTACCATAGCCGACAGAATTTTCG
>NZ_JAFIFQ010000117.1 GCF_020831925.1 Alkalimonas sp. | reverse complement strand
GTAGCGTAACGGAGGGGTAATCTATGTCTCGTGTAGCAAAAGCCCCCATTGCTATCCCAGCTGGTGTTCAGGTTAGCCTGAATGGCCAGACAGTAGCAGTCAAGGGTAAAAACGGCGAGTTGACAGTTGATGTCAATCCAGCGGTTGAAATTGTAATTGACGGTGATGTGGTACGTACCACAGCACGTGAAGGTTTCGCTAACGCTATCGCACAAGCAGGTACTGCCCGCGCTCTGATCAACAACCTGGTGGCTGGTGTCACTGAAGGTTTCACGCGCAAGCTGGAACTGGTGGGTGTTGGTTACCGTGCTAAAACCGAAGGCAAAGTGCTGAACATGAACCTGGGTTTCTCACACCCGATCAACTTCGCAATTCCGGAAGGGATCACCATTGAGACCCCAAGCCAAACTGAAGTCGTTGTCAAAGGCAGCGATAAGCAGTTGGTTGGTCAGGTTGCTGCGAACATCCGTGCGTACCGTAAACCAGAGCCTTACAAAGGCAAAGGTGTTCGTTACGCTGATGAAAACGTGCGTCGCAAAGAAGCCAAGAAAAAGTAGGGTAGGAAGATGGATAAGAAACTTGCTCGTCTGCGTCGTGCCAAGCGTGTACGCAGAACTATTATCGAACAAGGGGCGAATCGCCTGGTTGTGCATCGTACGCCACGTCACATCTATGCCCAGCTGATCGCACCTAATGCTGAAGTGATCGCGGCTGCGTCCTCTGTTGAGAACGCCATCCGTGAATCGTTAAAGTACACAGGTAACGTCGATGCAGCAGCCGCTGTAGGTAAAGCTGTCGCTGAGCGTGCAGTTGCCAAAGGCGTAACCGCTTGTGCTTTTGATCGTAGCGGCTTCCGGTATCATGGTCGCGTGAAAGCTTTAGCAGACGCGGCGCGTGAAGCCGGTCTTCAGTTCTAGGAGTAGCACATGGCTAACGAAGAAGTGAAACAACAATCTGATTTGCAAGAAAAGCTGGTTGCTGTAAACCGCGTTTCCAAAGTTGTGAAAGGTGGTCGTATTTTCAGCTTCACAGCTCTGACTGTAGTCGGTGACGGCAATGGCCGTGTAGGTTACGGTTACGGCAAAGCGCGCGAAGTTCCTGCTGCCATTCAAAAGGCAATGGAAAAAGCGCGTCGTAACATGACTCAGGTAGAATTGAATGGTCATACTTTGCATCACCCAACTCGTGGTGTGCATTCTGGCTCCAATGTCTACATGCAGCCGGCCTCTGAAGGTACCGGTTTGATCGCGGGTGGTGCCATGCGTGCAGTACTGGAAGTAGCAGGTGTTCAAAACATCCTGTCCAAGTGCTACGGCTCTACCAACCCAATCAACGTAGTTCGCGCCACTATCGACGCTTTGGCTTCTGTGAAGTCACCAGCTCAGGTAGCTGCCAAGCGTGGCCTGCGCGTGGACGATATTCTGGGGTAATCTGCCATGGCTAAAAAGACAGTGAAAGTAACTCAGACCAAGTCCAGCATTGGTCGCTTGCCAAAACACAAAGCTTCGCTGCGTGGTTTGGGTCTGCGTCGTATTGGACACACGGTTGAATTAGAAGACACACCATCGGTTCGCGGCATGATCAATGCTGTGTACTACATGGTTCAAGTGGAGGAGTAAGCGATGTTTTTAAATACACTCTCTCCTGCAGCTGGCGCCAAAAAAGAGAAGAAGCGTCTGGGCCGTGGTATCGGTTCAGGCCTGGGTAAAACCGGTGGCCGTGGTCACAAAGGTTTGAAATCCCGCTCTGGCGGTTCAGTTCGTCCAGGCTTTGAAGGCGGTCAAATGCCTTTGAAACAGCGTTTGCCTAAATTCGGCTTTACTTCGCGTAAGTCGTTGGTTACCGCTGAAGTCCGTCTGCACGAGCTGACAAAAGTTGAAGGTGATGTGGTTGATCTGAGCACCCTGATGGATGCAAACATCATCCCACGCACCACCAAATTTGCTAAAGTGGTTCTGTCCGGCGAAGTGACACGCCCGTTGACCGTCAAAGGTTTGCGTGTGTCCAAAGGCGCTCGTTCAGCCATTGAAGCTGCTGGTGGAAAAGTCGAAGAATAATAAAAGGATAGTACGTAATGGCTAAACCAGGTTCGGACTTAAAAAGTAAAGGCAGTTTTGGCGAGCTGAAAGCGCGCTTGCTGTTTGTACTTTTAGCCATAGTCGTTTTTCGACTTGGAACTTTTGTGCCAATTCCTGGAATTGACGCCGCCGTGCTAGCTCAGTTATTCGAGCAACAACGAGGCACCATCGTTGAAATGTTTAACATGTTCAGCGGTGGTGCACTTGAGCGTGCCTCTGTATTTGCGCTTGGCATTATGCCCTACATTTCAGCATCCATTATCGTGCAGCTATTGACGGTAGTTCATCCGCATCTGGCGGAGCTGAAAAAAGAAGGTGAAGCCGGTAAGCGCAAAATTCAGCAGTACACACGCTATGGTACCCTTGCATTGGCAACGCTGCAGTCGATTGGTATTGCAACCGGTTTGCCGAATATGATGCCGGGTCTGGTGATTAACCCAGGCTTTGCGTTTTATTTTACTGCGGTGGTCAGTCTGGTTACCGGCACCATGTTCCTGATGTGGTTAGGTGAGCAGATTACTGAGCGTGGTATTGGGAATGGTATTTCGTTGCTGATCTTTGCAGGTATCGTTGCTGGACTGCCATCTGCTGTAGGTGGCACCATCGAGCAAGCTCGACAGGGCGATTTGCACTTTTTATTACTGGTCGCGATCGTTGTGATTGTGGTGGCTATTACGACCTTTGTGGTGTTCTTTGAACGCGGACAACGTCGTATCGTGGTAAACTATGCCAAGCGTCAGCAGGGCCGTCAGGTCTTCGCCGCGCAAAGCAGCCATTTACCATTAAAAGTCAATATGGCCGGGGTTATCCCGCCCATTTTCGCATCAAGCATCATTTTGTTCCCAGGCACAATTGCTACCTGGTTTGGTACTGGTGAAGGCGTGGTTGCTAACTTCCTGCAGGAATTGGCGTTAACCTTGTCTCCGGGTCAGCCGCTATACATTATGTTGTATGCTGCTGCCATTATTTTCTTCTGTTTCTTCTATACTGCGTTGGTATTTAACCCACGTGATACAGCCGATAACCTGAAGAAATCCGGTGCTTTTATTCCTGGTATTCGTCCGGGTGAACAAACGTCCAGATACATCGATAAAGTAATGACTCGCCTGACATTGGCAGGTGCTTTGTATATTACCTTTATCTGTTTAGTACCCGAGTTCATGATGGTTGCATGGAATGTGCAAT
>NZ_JAFIFQ010000113.1 GCF_020831925.1 Alkalimonas sp. | reverse complement strand
TGCAAATGGGCTATAACTCCCTGGTTGGCGATATGGGCAGTGCCTTATCTGGCGGGCAAAAACAGCGCTTGCTGCTGGCCCGCGCCTTGTACCGCAAACCCAAAATCCTGCTGTTGGATGAAGCCACCAGCCATTTGGATGTCGCGCTGGAGCATTACGTCAATCAGGCTATTCAACAACTGAGCATGACCCGAGTCGTGATTGCCCACCGGCCCGAGACCATTCTTAGTGCAGAGCACATTTACCAGCTGGCCGGCGGCCAGTTGCAGGATGTAACTGAGGCGTACAAAGCACAGTTTGGTAAGGGAGTTGGGTAAGCGGTGAAATTTATTCAATTTCTATAAGGATATACACAATGCAAACAAAAAAGATGTATGGTTTGCCTCACCCGCTGCAGTGGCTGCTGTTGGTCAGGTTTGGGGTGGGGCTGGTACTGGCAACTTTATTGCTCGCAGCCTGCGCGACGACTACGCAGGATGCAACCTACTCACTTTACGATGCCACTACCGTTGTACGATTGCCAGCAACGCAACAGCGGCCGGAAATTATCATTTTGCCTGAACGCAACAGCCAGTTCAGCAATCAAGCCCGGGTGATGTTGTTGGTGGGGGCCGGGGCTTTGCAAGAAGATGATGACCAATTGGGGCTGGCCCATTTTGTTGAACACATGGCCTTTCGGGGCACCGAGAAGTTTCCCGAGCAGCGGATGCAAGAGCACATGCGGGAACTGGGGATCCAGCTTGGACGCCACAGCAATGCCTACACCATCTTTGACCATACTGCTTATTGGCTGGATTTACAGGACTTGAACCGGGGTCAACTGGAATCAGCGTTGACGATACTGGCGCAGTGGGCTTACCACATAGAATTTGCACCGGTAGCAGTGCAGGAAGAAATTGCGGTGATTGTTGAGGAGTGGCGGCTCCGACAGCAGGAGCAAGACCGCATTGAGCCACGCTTGCAGGAAGCACTCTTTCGAGGCTCCCGTCATTTGGAGCGGCTGTCGATTCTGGGCGACCGTGCCAGCATTGAAGCTACAACGCCTGAAAAATTAATGACCTTTTACCAGCAGTGGTACCACCCGGAAAACATGGCGATTGTGGTCAGTGGTGATGTGGATGCTGACGAGACGTTGGCTTTTATCAAACAAAAATTCACCAGGCCGGAGCTGGCATCAGAGCGTTTGCTGCCAGAGCAGTTCGATATTCAGCCGCAGGCCATTCCCGATGTGATTACCTTAAGTGATGCCTATACGCCGATTGCGGTGTTGAGTCGTTTTTGGTTTGCTCCGATTGTCCCATACAGTCAGTCTGTTGAGCGGCAGGAAATGGCGCTGTCGTTTGCTTTGGGGGTATTGCGTAAGCGATTGGAAAGTCGTCAGCTAAACAGCGAAGGGGTAGTGCTTGCTTTTAACGTGCAGAGTCGGCGCCAGACTGCCAATGTCAATGCGTTTAATATGGCACTACTGATGACTGAGCCAAATTATGCACTGGCCTACGAACTACTGGATCACGAGTTACAGCGAATGTTGGCCTTGGGGATCACCGGGGACGAGTGGCAAGCAGAGTTAAGCAGTTGGCGGGCCTGGTTGCAGGATGCGCAGGATAGTCCTTCCGATTTAGCGGAGATGGCAAAAGATTTTTGGCTTTACCAGGAACCCATTTTTAATCAGCGCAGCCACAAACAACGCCAGCTCGAGCTGCTGGAGTTAATCACTCCAGAGGAGGCGATTGCAGCATTAACGCAATACAGCTCAGGTCGTGAAGTGACCGTTGCTCTTTATCCGCATGGTACAGAGGCGCCAAGCACCGAGCAGTTAAAGGGTTATAAGGAGCTAGCACAACAGCTGCCTTTTGCGCCCCTTCATCAGCGTGCAGAGCCGCAATGGCAGCCTTTAGCGTCTTCTGCTGGGATTTTATCGGAGCAGCAGCAACCCGACGGCATCATTGAATGGCATTTGGCCAATGGGATGACAGCTTACTATCGTTACAGCGATGCCGTTCCCAACCGGGTTTTTGCACGACTAACAGCCAGACATGGCACCAACCAACTGCCCGATGAGCAGGTGGTGGCTGCGCGCCTGGCCAGTGATTTGATCCGTGATGGTGGGCAGGCTGGCCTAAGCAGTGCCGAACTTCGCCAGTGGCGACAAAGTCTGGATATTGGACATAACTTTACTGTCGACTTTAACACCCGGAGCTTTTATCTGGCTGCGCCGGTCAGCAACATCGAACAAGGCTTGATGGATCTGCATCATCGCTTAATGCACCACAGGATTGATGAAGAGCTGTGGCGCTTTAGTCAGGGGCGTGAGCTGCAGTTATGGCAACAACTCAAAGATCACCCGCATCTGCCGTGGCATCAAGCGCAAAGTAAATCCCTGTGGCAAAACGACATTCGCTACCGCGATCTGACGGCGGCCGAGATTGAAGCGACCACGGTGGAGCAACTGCAAGCATTTTATCAGCAGTGGGTTCAGGGCAATCAAGGGTATCAGCTGGCTCTGGTAGGGGATCTGACGGCCGAGCAAGCCTATGCACTGGTCGAACGCTACTTCGCCAGCCTGCCAAAGACTAGCCCGCAAGGCGAGGGCCGTTTCTCGCCACAGCCCCAACAAGCCAGTCAACAGCGGATCAGTGGCAGTGGTGAGCAACATGCCCATATCTCTTTGCGTTATTATCTGGATAAAACACAGCTGCCTTCGTCTTTACCGCAGGCTTCGGCAGCCCTGCTAAGCCGTTGGCTCGATGAGCAGTTGTTTGATCGCATTCGGACCGATTCAGGCCTGACCTACAGCATTCGCGCACAGCTGGGAGGCTTTAGCCCGGTGCATCAGCAAGTGGTGCTGCACATTTCATTGCAAACCGATCCCGACAAAGTCGATACCGCCATTGCAGCGGTGCAGCAACTGCTGGCTGAAGCGAGCAAGCAGGCACCGATCGAGCGACAGGTTGAAATTTGGCATCAAAGCCTGGCAGATGAGCGGATGCAGGCACGGCAACGTCCGAACTGGTTGGCTAATCGCATCGGCTACAGCGCAGTGATGGAAGAGCTACCCTGGAAGCGGATCGCTCCTTTGGAGCAAACCGCTAGCGCAGATAGTTTGCAGCAGCTTTTAATCAACTTTGTGGAGCAAGGCCATTTGGTGGAAATGGTCTGGTTGCCTTAGCGTATTCTCGGCCCTGAATTCGGGGCCGCTTTATTCATAGGGCAGAGGATCTACCGATTTATTCAGCGCAAAGGCTTCCAGTCGCTCCTGGCAGGCGCCGCATTTGCCGCAGGCTTGTTCGCGGCCGTTGTAGCAGGTCCAGGTTTTGCTGTAATCCAGCCCCA
>NZ_JAFIFQ010000038.1 GCF_020831925.1 Alkalimonas sp. | reverse complement strand
GCATTCGCTACGGCGAGCGCTTTTTGCACAGCCAGTTGGGCATGTGCCGCCAGCGGGCGCAGCGTTTTGGCAACCAGGCCCTGACCGATGCCATGCTGCAGCATGTTGATGCACTGCAACAGCGCGGTGAAGCCTTACTCGCTGAGCGCGGCGAACTCGCCAGCGGCCACGACTATGTGATTGCCGCCAGCGTGCCGGGCTAGCGACCAGTAGGCTATTGATCCAACCTGGGTGAGACAAGGCACAAACCATGTCTTTTAGTAGCTGGGGTTGCCCGCCCCAAAATGCACACTTCATATGCTATGGTTAGTGGTGCACACCAAACAGGAAGCTTATAAAACCAATACCAAGGAGGTTGTATGTCTTTTACCATCTTTGCGTTGCTACTAAGCACGTCGGCTATCTCGCCCGGTACCGGCACACTCTGGCTGGATGGCGAAGCCCATCCGGTTGAAGTGACCAGTTGCGGCGTGGATACGGAAACGGCCGGTGCTAAGGGGACTTTACCTGATGGCAGCAGCGTTTCCGTGATGTTGCAACGCTGGCCGGGCATGCACGCCTTGTCGGTGGTGTACGACAACGCCCAGTGGGTGCATCGCGGGCCCGAGGGCAGTGAGGACGCCCCGGAACTCAAGCGCTGGGTTGAAGACGGTAAGCTAAAAGCGTCCGGCACTGTCTCGGTGTTTCCGCCTATCCGCCAAGCCAGTATGGAAGTGCGCTTTGAAGGGCGCTGTCCCGGTTAAGGACATCTACGTTTAGCTGCAGTGCTGCTCCAGCGCTGCGCGTAGCTCCGGGCTAAGCGGCAAGGCTTTTTGGCTTTGGTAATCAAAGCGCACCAGCGCTGCTTTGCCTTCGGCGCAGCACTGGCCTTGTTGCCAGGCTTGCTGGGTCACTTCAAACGAGCTGTTGCCAATGCGGCTGATCCAGCTGCGCACTTCCACCTTGCTGCCGTAATGCAGCTGGGCTTTAAAATCCACCGCGATGCTGGCGACGATCAAAGGCCAGCGCTGTAAATCCAACTCCGGGCTAAAAATCTGGAAAATAGGCGTACGGCAGGCTTCAAACCAGACCGCCACCACGGTATTGTTAATATGACCTAACGCATCCGTTTCTGAAAAGCGGGGCTGTATGATTTCTGTGAACATAACACGAGTGTCCGATGACTGATTTTATTGAGGTGTACGATGATGCGCTAAGCCCGGCCTTTTGCCAACAGCTGATCGCTGACTTTGAAAAAAGCGCGCACAAGCAGCCAGGCCGTACCGGAGCCGGAGTGGATCCCAGTAAAAAGATAAGCACCGATCTGTATTTAAACGAGCATGCTGCGTATCAGCAGCAACTGAATACCATTATTGAAGCAACCGCCAGCTGCGCCGAGCAGTACTTTCGCAAGCACCATTTTGCCCTGATTGGCCCAATCGCGCTGACCATCCGCCACCCGCAAACCGGCCAGCCGGTGGCCTTAACGCACGATAACTTTGCCGAGCTTGGCAGCGACAAAGTGGCCGACTACATGCGGGCGCTGTTTCGGATTGGCGCGGTGCAAATGCAAAAATACGATGCCGGCAAAGGCAATTACAATTACTGGCATTCCGAAGTCTATCCACAACAACCGCACAATGAGGCACTGCACCGGGCGCTGTTGTTTATGTTTTACCTGAACGATGTCGACGAAGGCGGCCAGACGGAGTTCTATTATCAAAACAAAAGCATTCAGCCCAAAACCGGCCGCATGGTGATAGCGCCGGCCTATTTTACCCATACCCATCGTGGCTGTATTCCGGTATCCCATGATAAGTACATCCTGACCAGTTGGATTTTATTTCAGCGGGCAGAGCAGCTTTATGGTGCTCCCGGTTAAGGCCGGGACGCTCTTCCTATCCATCAAATTGCTATCGTCGATTTAGGGACTACGGCTTTGTACTACCATTGGCAATAGATCAAACTCTAAAGCAAAACAACATAACAATTCAATTGACAATCATTATCATTAGCAATTAAGATCCTGCCCCAACCAGAATAACAACAGCGCTGACGACTAACTGCGTCACGTTAACGGCAAATCACATCGGTTCTATGGGGTATCACATGTCTGGAGTTAAGCAGTTCACACCAAATAAACTAGCCATGGCTTTGGCGCTAAGCGCTCTGCCATTGACTGCCCTGGCGGGCGAAGCGCTGGATACGGCTGACGATGATGGCGCTCAGCGCTCATCGGCTCCGCGCATCGAAGTCATCCGGGTTCGGGGCAATCAAATGAGCCATGCTCATATCGAAACCGGTACTGTGATTTTAATTAACCGTGAGCAAATCGACGCCATTCAACCACTATCGACCGAAGACGTGCTGCGTCGGGTGCCAGGCATCAACATCAAAGGCGAAGAAGAAACCTCCATTGTCGCCAACTTTGGTCTGCGCGGTTTATCGGCCAGCGAGTCCAAATCGCTGGTACTGGAAGATGGGGTGCCGGTAGCGCCGGGTCTGTTTATCGGCAACGATCGCTACTTCAATCCACGCATTCAGCGCATGGAAGGCGCTGAAATTCTAAAAGGTTCTTCCTCACTGCGTTACGGTCCATCCACCATCGGTGGTGTGGTGAACTTTATTACCAAGACACCGGATGATGGTGTGCAGCTGTCCGGCCGGGTTGGCTCTTTCAATATGCGGGAAGCCAGCATTGAAGCCGGTGGCAAGAATGCCTCGGGTGATGGCTACGCCGGGGTGGTTGCTACCCATGCCAAAAGCGATGGCTTTATGGATAAAGGCTACGCCATGAGCGATGTGATGGTGAAAGCCGGCACCGCCATTGGCGCCAATCAGCGGGTCGGCGTGAAGTTTTCTTACCATGAAAATGACGCCAATATCTCTTACCGTGGCCTGCTACTCGGTGATTATCTGGCTGGTGAACGCTACAACCCGGCGCCGGATGACTGGTATCTGCAAGATCGCAAGGCGTTTGATCTGAACCATGAGTGGACTTTAAGCGACAGCGCTACTTTGAAAACCCTGGTGTACTGGAGCGATGTCAGCCGTGATTACTGGCGCTACAATGTCGATACCGCTGCCTCCAATGCCGCTGGTCGTTGGATCTATACCGATGCTTTGACCGGCAATAACCGTGGTTTTGAGCGCTATGGGGTGGAAACCCGCTTATCGCTGGCGCATCAGCTGGGTGGCATGAGTGCCGATACCGAGTTTGGCTTGCGTGTGATGCGCGAAGAGTCCGACGATCAGCGGATCCGTTCCAACCGTGCGGCGGATCGTACCGGTGTGAACGATCGCCATATTGTTGACTCAGCCGACAGCCTTGCTGGCTATGTGCAAAGCCGGATTGAGTTGAGTGATCGGCTGGCGGTGACACCTGGTCTGCGGGTGGAAAGCTACCAGCAAAAGCGGGTAGTGCTGACCCAGGGCAATGCCTCTGCTAAAACCAGCAACACCGAGTTCTTACCAGGCGTGGGGGCGACCTTTGAACTGACGCCTGCGGCTCAGTTGTACGGTGGTGTGTACCGGGCGTTTTCACCTGCCTCTAACGGCGTGGCACTGGATGGCTTGACCGATCAAAACCTGGATGGCGAGCGGGCGACCAATTATGAAATTGGTCTTCGTGGCAGCGAAGGCCCACTAAGTTACGAAATAGCGGCTTTTGCCATGAACTTCAGCAATCAGGTAGTCACTGGCAACAGCGATCCGAACTTATCGCGCTCCAATGCCGGTAAAACCGAGCACAGAGGCATGGAGCTGGCGCTGGCCTATGACTTTGGTGCCGGCTTTAGCCTGGATACCAATGCCACCTGGATCCCAACTTCGAAGTTCAAGACCGGTGAGCACCAGGGCAATCGTCTGCCCTATGCACCGAAATTTATGGCGAATATAGGTCTGAATTACAGTGCCGATAAGCTAAAAGCAGCCTTAACAGCGCACCACCGTGGTGAGCAATACGGCGACCCAAGCAATCAGCTCGCGCTGCCAACCGGTGCTGGTGGTGGGATCTGGGGTGGCTTGTTGCCAGCCTATACCGTGTTGGATCTGACCGCACAGTACAGTGTCAGCAGTGAGTTTACGTTGTTTGGTGCGGTGAAAAACCTGACTGACAAGCAGTACATTGCTGGTCTGCGTCAGGGCATCTATGTCGGCCCGGAACGCTCGTTCGAAGTGGGCTTCCGTTACCGCTTCTAATCTCAATGCACTGGGCTCTTTTGAGCCCGGCAGTTTGACTCTAGCCAGACCTGACCTCGTGTCGGGTCTTTTTTTGCCTTTTCATGACCTTCCGGTCATGGCTGGCTGCCTACAGTTGATAATAGTTATCATTTGCTATTGATCTTCGTAGTAAGAATCATTATCATTTCGTCGCGCTATCGGTGTCCCTTTTGTGGCACCGCCTATAACAACAGGAGAGACGAATGAAAACCTTCCGCCGCAGCGCTGTTGCTGCCCTTGTCGTATCTGCGATACAACTGCCGGCCCTGGCTGGTGTGACCCTGGACATGCCTGAGTACGATGGTGAAGTCATCGTTGTTACTGCCACTGGTTATGAGCAGATGCTGATTGAGGCTCCAGCCAGCATCAGTGTGATCACGCGCGAAGAGTTGGCAAGAAAACGCTTTGCCAGCATTGCTGAAGCATTAGCGGATGTGGAAGGGGTTGATATTGGCCAAAGCGTGGATAAAACCGGTGGTTTGAGTATTAGCATTCGCGGTATGCCCAGCAGCTATACCCTGATTTTGATTGATGGCCGACGTCAGAATGCAGCAGGTGATGTAACACCAAATGGCTTTGGTGGCACCTCTACCAGTTTTATGCCACCTCTGGCAGCTATCGAGCGCATTGAGGTGATCCGCGGGCCTATGTCTACCTTGTATGGTTCGGATGCGATGGGTGGGGTTGTCAACATTATAACCCGTAAAGTCGGCGAGGAATGGGCTGGAGCGGTTTCATTTAACAATACCTTGCAGCAACACAGTCAGTTCGGTAATAGCAATGGCATGAATTTTTATCTGAATGGTCCTGTGCTGCAAGAGCAGCTTGGTTTGGTACTGCGCGGCAGTGTGGTGAATCGTGCGGCGGCGGATATTCGTTACATCGATGAGGAAGGCGAGGAGATTATTCCCTGGATGGGGGCCAATCCGGTAAAAGCTGACATCTACAACCTGGGCGGTAAACTGAACTGGCAAATCTCAGCGGATCAACTGCTTAGTTTTGATCAGGACCATGTCTGGCAAACCTACGACAACAGCCAGGGGCAGATGGGCACTTTAGGGCCTATGGGCTATGAACCAAAGCAGAAATACAATCGCCGACAAAGCACGCTGGCCTATCAGGGACGCTTTGACTTCGGGGTGGTGGATGCCAGCATCATGCGCAATCTGACTGAAACCCTTGGCCGGATCATTCCGCCGGGCATTGCTGGTGCCGGAGAAGCTCGCACGCTCGAGTCCGATAATACCATTGCAGATCTCAAGTGGGTGACGAGCATCGGTGATCATCAATTATCGATAGGTGGCCAGTGGTGGCGCGCAGAGATGGTTGATGCCGTGGCGCCGGCACCTTTTACACAAACCATGACAGCGGTGTTTCTTGAAGACAACTGGCGTTTTCACGATGATTTTTCGCTGACTTTAGGTGGCCGATACGACCATCACGATGCCTTTGGCAGTCAGTTTAGCCCACGCGTTTATGGTGTCTGGAATCCGGTTGAACGTTGGACCATCAAAGGTGGCGTCAGCCAGGGCTACAAAACGCCCAACGTTGAAATGCTCACAGATGGCATTTATGGCTTCGGTGCTCAGGGCACTTTGCCTTTTGTTGGCAACCCGGATTTGAAGCCAGAAATCAGTACAACCACTGAGCTGAATGTATTTTACGTGGCGGATAGTGGTTTTACGGCCAGTGCCGGTGTCTTTATCAACCGCTTTACCGACAAGCTGGCGCGTGGCACTCCGCGGCCAAATTGCAGCTTTCCGGGCAATGAAGGGCTTGCTGGCTGCATTGATGTTGGCTACTGGCCTAACATTGCGGAGTTCAGTCAAACCGTCAATGTGGATAAAGCAGAAACCCGGGGAGGGGAAGTCTCTTTCCGGATGCCGTTGGCCGAGCAGTGGTCCTGGTTGGTTAATTACACCTATACCGAGAGTGAACAGAAAAGCGGTGTCAGTAAGGGCTTACCGCTCACCAATACGCCCAAGCATATGCTGAACTCCAATCTGCGCTGGCAGTTTGCCGAGCAAGCCAGCCTTTGGTTATCCACCGAATACCGCTCCAAACGCTACCGTGGCGCCGGGGTTGCCTTTAACGCACTGGGAGACTTTAAAGCCTATAGCCTCAGTCATTTAGGGGCCAGTTACCAGATCAGCGAAGCGGTGACTCTGAATGCGGTGATTTACAACTTGCTGGATAAAGACTTTTTACAGTACACCGCTTACGCCAACCCGACCGGAGCGAATCCGAACAACGTTAGCTACAGCAACCTCTATCCGATCAACCAGGAAGGGCGGCGCTTGTGGTTGTCTGCCAACATCCAGTTTTAAGGTCGGGGGATGAAAGCAAGCCTGTTCAACCTGCAGCGTCTGATGCGGACGCTGCATACCTACAGCGCCATGTGGGTGTTGTTGCTGTTGGTATTTTTCTCCATCACCGGCATCACGCTCAACCATCCCAACTGGCAAAGCCAGTGGGGCAGCAGCCAGCAATTGCAACTGCTGACACTGCCGGCTGAACTGCAGCGCGACGCGATGCCAGAAGAGCCGGAGCAGCAGTATTGGTATGCCTGGCAAGTGCAGCAGTGGTTGCAACAACAGCACGGTGTGCAGGCGACGGAGTGGCGTTATCAGTTTGATAGCGATGACGAGCTGCTGGAACTGGAGTTTAAACGTCCGGCAGGCTACGCCATGGCGCTGCTGGATTTTGAGGCGGCAGAGCTGGAACTAGAGCAGGTGTTTGCCGGTTACCTGGCGCTGGCCAACGATCTGCACAAAGGGCGTGATGCCGGTGGGCTTTGGTCCTGGCTGATTGATATCACCGCCATGAGCTGCCTGGTGTTTGCATTAACCGGTTTTTATTTGCTGTTGAAGTCGCAGTCGATGCGGGCTATCGGCAATACGCTGGCCTTGCTTGGTGGCATGGCCGGCATTCTGATTTACCTGATGTCTTTGCACATTTGATGAAGAAACTAATGAAGGGAGTTTGTATGCGTTTACTGTTGATACCTGTTGCATGGTTGCTTGGTTTTGGCTTGCTGGCCCCGGCCAGCAAAGCGCAGGAGCTGACCATCTCACTGGAGCTGCCGGTGATTGAAACCGCGCAGTACTACCGGCCTTATGTCGCGGTCTGGGTGGAGGATGAAGCTCAGCAATCGGTGCGGCTGATTGCGCTTTGGCGCAAAGAGCCGGACTGGCTGAAAGACATTCGCCGTTTCTGGCGCAAAATTGGCCGCAGTGAGACTGAGCTGGTCGATGCGCGTACCGGAGCCACCCGCACGCCTGGGCGTTACCAACTGAGTTGGGATGGGCTGGATGATGCTGGCAAGCCGGTACCTGCCGGGCAGTACACCCTGCTGGTTGAAGCCTCCCGTGAACAAGGCGGCCGTAGTCTGCAGCGCCAGAGTTTCCAGTGGGGCGGTGCAGCCCAGCACTACAGCCAGGCCGCGATGCCGGAATTGGGCGAGCTGAAAATTACCCTCAACTAAAGGACAGTCATCATGAAAAACATCGTTTTAGCAACCTTATTGGCGCTATGCAGCACCGGAGCCGCCGCTCATACCTTATGGGTGTTACCCAGCCATTTTGTGCTGTCGTCGGAAGACAGCTGGATTTCTGTGGATCTGTCTGCTGCCAATATGACCTTTGTGCCGGATCGGGGTATTAGCCCAAATCATCTGGCCATTGTGTTTCCGGATGGCGAGCGCCATGCCTTTGCCCAAAGCTATCAGGGCCGGCGCAAGTCTCAGGCCGATCATCAGTTGACCATGGATGGCACCTACCGCATTGAGTTGGCAGGGCCTGCTCGTTATTTCACGTTTTTCCAGGAGGATGGCCAGCGTCGCCGTATTGCCGCCAATAAGCAGGAACGCTCAGCACAACTGCCAGCCAACGCCAGCGAGGTGCTCACCACCCGAAGTCGTAGCCGGGCACTGAGCTATGTCAGTGTCAATGCGCCGAATCAAACAGCGCTGGCGCTTAGCAATGAAGGCCTGGAGTTGAAACTGCTGACTCATCCGGCCGATGTAGTGGCGACTGAACCAGTGCGTTGGCAGTTTGTGCTGGATGGTAAGCCGGTGGCGGATGTTCAGGTGGAATTATCGCGTGAGGGCGAGCAGTATCGGGATGATGCCGGTCGTGAGCTGCTAAGCTCCGATGCCAATGGCTATCTGGCCTTTACTCCTCAGGTGCCAGGACGTTATGTGCTGGAAGCCAGTGTACAACTGGACAGCACCGATGCGCTGGCCGATAGAGTACGGGAAAGCCTGACCCTGACCTTTGAAGCGGCTTTGCCCTAAGCCGCTGAACGACAATCTTTGAACGATGAACGACGACCTTTTAACGATAGGGTAAGATCATCTTCAGGTGTGGAATATCGTCTTCCAGGTAAGGCTCACTGGCTGACTGGAAGCCGTGTTGCTCATAAAACTGCTGCAGATAACACTGGGCAGAAATATGAATATCCATCCGTGGCCAATGTTGTTTGGCCACGGCGATGGTTTTTTCCACCAATACCTGACCAAGGCCTAACCGCCTGGCGGTTTGCGATACGCAGACCCGACCTACGCCAGGATAGTGATCAAACGCCACGCCCGGGGCCAGTACCCGCGCATACGCAATTACTTTGTCGCCCTTTTTCAGCAGCACGTGCTGAGTTTGCGGATGCAGGTCCCGATCATCCAGTTCCGGGTAAGGGCAATTTTGTTCTACCACAAAGACATCGACACGCAGTTGCAACAGGGCATACAGCGTATAAGTATCCAGTTGCTCAAAAGTCAGCACCTGCCATTGCATGCAGTTTGGCTCCTTGCAGATTATCAATACCGCTTCACTATACCAGAACTGATGAAACAGGTGCGAGCAAAACGCGTGGTTGCTGTCTGCTCGTTTGTTAAAATTTAGCCCCACGCAATTTGATTTCACACTCACAAAAGTCACGAAATAATTAAATTCGTGTTATGGTGCTTTACACCAAGGAAAAACTAGTGTCTGGTTTGTTCGATGAAATTGAAGATCTGTTGGCGGAGAAATAAGCATGGACAAGGGAAAATCGTCAGTAAATACGCTCAGGAAAATCACGAATCTCCGATCCCTGCAAAGCCTGATTCTGACCATTAGAGGCAAACAAGTCATGCTGGATCGAGACCTGGCCGAGCTCTATCAGGTGGATACCAGAGTGCTGAATCAAGCAGTAAAACGAAACATTGTGCGATTTCCGGAATCTTTTCGTTTTCAACTGACCCCTGATGAGGAAGAAAGCTTGAGGTCACAAATTGTGACCTCAAGCCAACATGGCGGGCGACGATATCTGTCCTATGCCTTTACCGAACAAGGCATTGCCATGCTTTCTGCGGTGCTGCGTAGTGATATCGCCATTCAGGTCAGCATTCAGATCATGCAAGCCTTTGTACAAATGCGCAGTTTTTTGCTGAATAATGCTGCCCTGTTTGAACGGCTGGGACAAGTAGAGCAGAAACAACAGCTATCAGATCAACGCATAGATGCCTTATTTCAGGCCATGGAAGCTGCAAGCCTACCAGTAAAACAAGGCATATTTTTTGATGGGCAAGTTTTTGATGCCTATGTGTTTGCTAATAAGCTGATTAAATCGGCGAATGAGCAGATAGTGTTAATCGACAACTATATTGATGAAAGTGTATTAACTATGCTAAGCGAACGCAAATCCAAGGTGCGCGTCACGCTATTGACCAGCAATGTAACAAAAAAACTTGAGCTTGATGTTGATAAACACAATCAGCAATACCCTGGCGTTGAACTTAAACCTTTTAGCAAGTCCCACGACCGCTTCCTGATCATCGACCGACACCAGATTTACCATATTGGCGCATCCCTGAAAGATCTGGGGAAAAAGTGGTTTGCCTTTAGCAAACTGGAACTGGCAGCATTAGACCTGCTACAGCAAGCGGGGGTGAAATGATGGAGCAGGTTTTATATCCATTGCCGGAAGGATGGGAATGGCAGGCCATTAAGGAGGGAGATAAGCCCCAGTCTTAACGGCGGCTGAGGCGCAGCCACGAACCAAAACACTAGGTAAAGGTTCAACCAGCTCCGAAGAGCGTGCGTGTATTGTGGTAGTTGGTTAGCAAAATATCAAGCAATTTGAGACGCACATGGGAACAACTACCGTTTACTGACAGCTGCCCATCACTTTAGCCTCCCGCCTGCAACGCACTCAGCGCCACAGCTCCGACAGCGGGGTGTCCGGGCTGAAACGATCGGCGATTTGGGCCTGCAGTAACTCGGCGCAGGCCAGCGCGTCGGTTACGGCATCATGTGGCCGGTAATCCGGCAGACCATAGCGCCGCCGACTATCCGCCAGCCGGATCGAGACCGGCTCACGGCCCAATAGTTTATCCAGCAGACTGGGTGGTCTGGCCCGGTGCAGCCGTGCTTCCAGCTCCATGGTATCAATCAGCGGGAACTCAATGCCTTCGTTTAGCCTATCCAGCAAGGTGGCGGTTAAAAAAGGGCGTTCGATGCCACGAAAATGCACCACAACCACCTTGCCGGCCATCTGCTGCAACAGCTCTGGCAAAATATCGGTGATATCCGGGGCGGCTTCGATGGCGCTGTGGGTAATACCATGCACCACCACCGATTGGCCAGTCAGCGCAAACTTGGGCTTGACCAGCCAGTGGCGGGCCTGGCTGCTGTGGATGCGCTGCAGGCTCATCGGCACGGTGCCGATGCTGAGGATGCCATCGCGGCCAGGCTCAAAGCCGGTGGTTTCAAAATCCATTGCCAGCAGCGGCGTATCGGCTATGCGGGTATCTCCCGCCGGGATGCCAGCCTGGTAATACTGCTGCAGGGCCGGGTGTTGGGCCAGCTTGGCTAAGCTGGCAAAGTGCTTTGGCCAGTCAGTCACAGCCGGATCGCCGGGCAGACGACGTTGCTTATGTTTGGGCGGGCCCAGATACAGCATCTTAGCTCCGGTTGCCCTGATAGCGAAACTTCAGGTATTTTTGGGCGTTGCTCAGCACCTGAAACGCTTCTTTTAAATTACGCCGCTCAAAATCCGACAGCCGCTCTGGTGCCAGCTGGTTATCCGGCTCTTCACCGGCTTCCAGTGCCAGCGCCTGGTGGCGAATTCGGGCCATGGCGATGACTTCCAGCGCATCGCGTAAATCCTCGCCTCGACCCGGTGGTAGCAGCTTGGCCTTGATGATGGCTCTGAGCCGGGCAAAGGAGTTGCTTTCGCTGCAGCCAATCGCCAGTGCATGCACCCGAATCAGATCGGCCACCGGCGCCGTGCCACGCCGTTTAATATTCAGCGAATTATTCTGCCGGCCATCGTTTTCCATGACAAAATCTTTGAAAAAGCCAAGTGGTGGCGTGCGCTGCAGCGCATTGCGTGCCATCGAGGCCAGGAACAGCGGATGTTTGGGCGCCAGTTGGGCAATGGTGCGGTTTAACTGTTCGGCCCATTCTGTCTGGCCCCAGACGCCGGCCAGATCAAAGAAAATAGAACTGTGCAGCAAGCGTTCGGCGCTCGGCGCGGTGATCCAGTCGCGAAAATACTGCTGCCATACCCGCAGCGGCTGACGCCATTTGGGGTTGGTGGCCATAATCTCGCCAGTGCAATAGGCATAGCCACAGGCATCCAAACCATCACAGACAAATTGAGCTAATTGCTGAAAATAAGTATCGTGCTGCTCTGGTACAAAATCATCGTGCAAAATCAGCGCATTGTCCTGATCGGTCACTATCAGCTGCTCCTCCCGTGCCATCGAGCCGAGTGCCAAAAAACAATAGGGAACCGGCGGTGGGCCAAGTTCCGCTTCTGCCTGTTCTAACAAGCGCTGTTTAAAGCTGCGGCCAATCACCGCCATGGCACTGCCAATCATATGGGAGTTGGCATCTTCGTTCACCATGCGGACAAAGCAGGCGCGTACATCCGGCACCAGTGCCGCCAGCTCGCTGACCGACTGCTGGCGAAAAATGCTGCTGACCACAAAGAGACTGTTTTTCGACTCGTATCGAATAATGTCGGATATGGCAATGACGCCGAGCGGCTGGCCTTGTTGCAACACCGGCAGGTGATGCACATTGTGGCGCAGCATCAACAGCATGGCTTCAAACACAAACTGATGATGCGAAATGCTGATAAGCTCCGTGGTCATGATGTCACGTACCGGGGTCTCAAACGGCAAACCCGGTGCCACCAAGCGGTTACGCAGGTCACGGTCGGTCAGGATACCGACCATGTGCTGCTCTGCCATCACCAGCAAAGAAGAGACGCCGGCGGCTTGCATTGCCATGGCGGCGTCACGGGTGCTGCTGTCAATGTCCAGCATTACAGGTGCGCGGCTTACCAGAGTACTGACTTTGGATGTCATCAGTTCGTTGGCATCGGCGCGGCGGTTCGGGGTGTTTTTACGCCGCTCTTCATCGCTGATTTCGACATAATCGGCAAAAAAGTCGCTGTGCTCACAGAGTTGATCAAAGCGATCGGCCGGGATCAAATACAGCAGGCTGTCTTCCAGTGCTGTAGCCGGAAAACGCACTTTGCGCTTTCGCAGCAGGCCTTGCTCGGCAAAGAGCCCGCCTTCACTCAGTCGGTTGTACAGCTCGCCAGTGCGGCGGAAGGTTTCCACTGCACCGCTGCGGATCACATAAAGCGCATCCAGCGGCTGGTCAAACTGCAGAATGGGGCTGCCTGCTTTGAAGTAGCAGACATCGGTGTCGCTGGCGACTTGCTGCAGCAAGTCATCCGGTAACTCTTTAAATGGCGAGTGCCGTTTCAGAAACTCCAGAATTTCAATCTGCTCAATCTGCATAGTCACGGGCTCTGATGAATGGCTTAGGCACTGACATCATAGAGTGGGAACCTGCCTGGCTGCAATCAGATCGGGGTGAACATTGGCCCCGATCGGATTTAGTGCCAGCTTATCCGGTGACTTTGCCAGGACGGGGCTCGGACATCAGCCCTTTCACCACGGCGACGCAAGCTACCAGCAAGACGATGGTAAAGGGGAAGCCGGTCGATACCGCCATCGCTTGCAAGGCCACCAGACCGCCCCCCAGGATCAGCGCTATGGCAACCAGCCCCTCGAAAGTACACCAGAATACCCGCTGTGGGGTTGGCGCATTGACTTTGCCGCCAGCGGCGATGGTATCGATCACCAAAGAGCCGGAATCAGACGAGGTGATAAAGAACACCACCACCAGAATAATGGCAATAAAGGAGGTGACCTGTGCCCAGGGCATAAAGTCCAGCATACTGAACAGCTGCAAGGGTAAATCGGCCGAGGCAGCGGCGTCATAACCATGATCGACCACTTGTCGGATGGCCGTGCCGCCAAACACCGACATCCAGAGCACACAAGCCAGCGAAGGGATCAGCAAGACCGACACTAAGAACTCACGCACACTTCGACCACGGGAAACCCGCGCGATAAACATGCCGACAAAAGGCGACCAGGAAATCCACCAGGCCCAGTAAAAGGCCGTCCAGCCCTGGGAGAAGTTGGCATCTTCTCGGCCAATCGGGTTGGCCAGTGCCGGCAGATGTTGCAGGTAAGCGGCCAGGTTACTGACAAAGCCGGTCAGGATAGCGATGGTTGGTCCAACGATAATCACAAACAGCATCAGCAGCGCTGCCAGCGTCATATTGATTTCTGATAAACGCTTCACGCCGGCCTCAAGGCCAGCCAGCACCGACACCAGGGCGATCAGGGTGATGCCAATCACCAACAGCACCTGCATGGCGGTGTCCTGCGGTAGACCAAACAGATAGTTCAGGCCAGCACTGGCCTGGGATGCACCAAGGCCTAGCGATGTGGCCAGGCCAAACAAGGTAGCAAAGACCGCCAGAATATCAATGACATGACCAGGCCAGCCCCAGACCCGCTCACCCAGCAGCGGGTAAAAGACCGACCGCATGGTCAGTGGCAAACCTTTGTTAAAGGAGAACAGCGCCAGCCCAAGCGCCAGCACCGCATAGATAGCCCAGGGGTGCAGGGCCCAGTGGTAGATGGTAGCGGCCATGCCTAACCGCTCGGCCGCAGCGGCATCGCCACCAGTCCCGGCCAGTGGTGCCCAGTCGGTTCGCACACCATCCTCAAAGCTGGTGCCGCCATAGGCGCTGCTAAAATGTGCCAAAGGCTCCGATACGCCATAAAACATAAGGCCTATGCCCATACCTGCGGCAAACAACATCGAGAACCAGCCAAGGTAGCCAAAGTCCGGTGTGGCTTCGGTACCGCCAAGCCGAACTTTACCTAAGGGAGAGACAATCAACACCAGGCACAGCAGCACAAATACATTGGCTGCGCTGATAAAGAACCAGTCCAGGTTGGAGGTGAGCCAGCCACGCAAACTGGAAAAAAAAGGCTCTGCCTGGCTATGAAACACGATGGTCAGCAGCACAAACACAATCACCGACAGGCCGGAGATTAAAAATACCCGGTTGTGGATATCCAGGCCAAAGGGGCCGACTTTGACGACGATGTTGTCCTGACCTATCTGATAGTCGGTATCAATTGGGTTGACTTCGCCATCCGGCTTCATTGGGTCGCTTGGATCTGCCATTGCTACTTCTCCCGGGTTGTTATTTTTTGTTGCAGTGTTAAAGCGCGAAGGCCTGAAACAGGCCTTCGTTGGGCAGGCTAGAAATAATAGCCAATATTGATATTAAAGCGTCGTTCGGTCTCGTTGCTGTCGCCGACAGCTGAGCCACCAACGAAAGGCTGGTTGCGGGCATGCACCAAATCGAAATAGGTAAAGAAGCCGCCAGCCGCCACCGAGAAGCCGGTGACATTCATCCAGGTATCGGCGGTATTGTCCGATTTATCGTAGATAAGGCCGTAATTGTTGTAAAACTGCATCCAGGTGACTGGCCCCCATTCCAGCGGCAGGCTGTAGGCCAGGTTGACAGTGCTGGTTTTGGCTTTGGCCGCGATGCTGTCATAAAAAGCGTAGGCACCGACCGCCATCCGGTCCATGCCATCGACATTGTAGCGATACTCCCCATGCTGCAACTGCAGGTTCCAGCGGTCAAAGTGACTGTTCAAATGCAGCGCCCAGGCGTTGTAGTCGCCAGCCCGGCGCAGGCCATCGTGCAAACCGCCCGCAAGGGCGGAGACACCCAGCTCAGTAGTAAAACCTTCGCGGTGCTCAAAATGGTAGGCAAAACGGCCGGACAGGGTATTGTACTCACCCAGAGGTTGAGCCGGATCGTCGTAGATGCCATCGCCAGGTAAGCGGAAACCCACTACATCGTACGAGTAGCGATCGGCCCGGCTGCTGACATAGCCATCGACGCCGCCCAGCTCATCGTTTTTGAAAAAAGCCAGATCCAGTTGCCAGTTGTCTTTCATGCGGCGTTTAAACAGGATGCCTAAATCGTGGTCGTCCTCCAACCCAATGTAGTAGTTGGTGCTGAAAAACCAGTTGTGCGAGTTATAAGGCCAGTTGCCAAAGGGCACCTGAGTAATACCGGCCTGGACTTGCCAGTCTTCGTTCAGTTGATAGCCAACATAGGCGTATTTAACCGCGGTCATGTAATCGAAAAAGCGGATTTCGGCATTCAGCAGCACATCACCGATGCTGCCGTGTAAATTAAAGCGGAAAATATCAAAGGCAAAATCGCCGCCGCGATTTTTATTGCCATCGTTGTAGGAGGTGTGGCTGTAGTTGGTGCGAATGGCACCGCCCAGCGAGATACCATCACTGCTTTCTTTGGCAGGCTCCATACTGGCCAGGGTAGAGGTTACTTCGGTACTGCTTTGCTCCACACTTTCTATGCTTTGCTGCTGGACGGTCAGTTGTTGCTCCTGCTGCTCAATTTTTTGCTCCAGCAGGTTGAGTTGCTGTTTTAACAGCTCCAGTTGCTGGCGCAGTTCATCCAGCTCGGAAGCGTGCAGTGTGAGAGGGCTAAATACAAGGGCGAGACAAAGCGCCAGGCGACTTTTGCAGTGCATGGGTTTACCTGTTTGATCTGAATAAAGATTTGTAAAAAAGATCATAGCTTAAATCTGGCGGGAACCCAAATTTGCCGCATAATTAACAAGGCCTTTGTTGTTTACATTAACTTGGAAGATCGTCATGTCGACTTTTGCCTTTAAAACCATGCGTAGCCAAATTTCAGTGATAGCGGGAAGCTGCCTGATCCTGGCAGTTGCCGCCAGTATTGGCTTGGGCGTGTTGCTGTCGCACCAGCTGTTTCAGTTTAATCGTACCAGCAGTACGGCGCTCTTTCAGCAGGAAGTGGAGCGATCCCTGAGTAATCAGTTGCAGGTGAGGGCAGATGAAATTGAGCAAGTGATTATGCAGTCGTTGGGGGTGGCGCAGGGGTTGGCGGATACCATGCAGTCGTTGATTGGTTCCGGTGCGATGGAACAGCTGAGCAGGGAGCATATCAGTGAGTTGGTGCATACGGCGATGTTAAATAATCGACAAGCAGTGGGTGCTTACATTGTTTGGGAGCCGAATGCGGTGGATGGCCGTGATGCTGAATTTCGCGGGGAAGGCCGTCACTCGACCGATGACGGTCAGTTTGGGCCTTACTGGACCCGCGATCAACGCAATCAATTAGATCTCCGGCCGGTGACCACCACGGATTTGTACAGTGAAACGCGGGATGCACAAGGCATGCGCCTGAATGAATGGTATCTGTGTTCGCGCGACAAGCAAGGATCCTGCGTGATTGACCCTGCGGTCTGGGATATACAGGGTGTT
Organism: Alkalimonas sp.; assembly: GCF_020831925.1. Classification (GTDB taxonomy): domain Bacteria; phylum Pseudomonadota; class Gammaproteobacteria; order Enterobacterales; family Alteromonadaceae; genus Alkalimonas. The sequence goes on along the minus strand of NZ_JAFIFQ010000038.1, from coordinate 14,258 downwards.
CCCACTCTGATGACCTCCATTGTTCATCCGGTGCTGATCAACAATCGTTTTGTTGGTATGGGTGGCGTGGATATTTCGATGGCCTTTTTGCGGCAATTGCTGGCTGAGCTGGACCGTGAACTGTATCAGGGCGAGGGTGACTTACGCATTATTTCTTACCGCGGTTTTTTGGTCGGCAGCACCCAAAGTCAGCAAGGGGTGGGTGAGCCTTTAGCCAGCCATGAATGGCAGCAGTTGCAACCACTGGTTCGATCCAGCACTGCCAGCTTCCGCCAGCAGGGAGACGACTTTGTCGTGACTGTGCCTATTGCGCTTAGTACCTTTGAAACGCCTTGGCTACTGGAATACCGGGTGCCTACTTCGATTGCTTTGGCTGACATGGTGCAATTGAACGATACCTTAAGCAGCCGATTTAACCAGAGCTTATTCTGGCAGGTGTTGCTGGGTATTGCCGTGGCTCTGGCCGGTGCCGGGGTACTTTATATGGTGGCTGGTCGTCTGGCAAAACCTTTGCAGCAATTGACGGCTATGGTCGATAACCTGGCCCAGTCGGATGGCGATTTAACGCAGCGCATTGGTTTAAAGCGGCATGATGAAATTGGCCATTTGGCCAAGGCTTTGGATCTGTTTTTGGATAAAACCCATCAGATAGTGCGCGATACCGCCCAGCTGGTGCAGAAGCTGCAGGGTTCTTCGACGGCCAGTGCCGATATTTCGCAGCGTACCCATCAGGAGGTTGCCCAGCAGCAACGCTCCATTGAGCAGGTGGCAACTGCTGTGACCGAAATGTCGAGCACAGCATCGGAAGTAGCGTCCCAGGCGTCCTTAACGGCCGAGTCGGCGCAGCAGGCTGCAGGTGCTGTGCAACAAGGTGATCAGGCGGTGGTCGGTACTGCCCGGGTGATCGGTGAGCTGGCCGACAGCATGCAGCAAGCTGGCGCCATGATGAGTCAACTGGAGCAAGCCAGTACCAGCATCAACAGCATTGTGGAAGTGATCCGCAATATTTCCGAGCAAACCAACTTGCTGGCGCTGAATGCCGCCATTGAAGCGGCCCGTGCCGGTGAGCAGGGCCGGGGCTTTGCCGTGGTGGCCGATGAAGTTCGAAGCTTAGCATCCAGAACTCAGCAGTCGACCGGTGAAATTCAAAGCCTGATTGGTGAGCTCACCGGCAAAACTCAGGCTGTGGTTGAAGCCATGCAGCAAAATCAGCAAATGACGGAGCAGACCCGGCAGCATGCCGATGAAGCCCAGCAAAAGTTGAAGCAGGCGATAGAGGCCACCCATCGTATCAGCGATGCGGCTACTCAGATTGCCAGTGCGGCGGAAGAACAAAGCGTGGTGAGTGAAGATATCAGCAAAAATGTGGTAGAAATCAGCACGGCTGTCGCCAGCTTAAGTCAGGCCGCAACCGATGCAGCTGAGCAAAGCCAGCTGATTGCGGCCATAGCGCAGGATATTGATGCCCAGGTCAGCCGCTTTAAGTATTAAGCAGCTTGCCATCCTGAAACCTTGCTTCGGGAGGGCAGCTAGTAAATACCAGAGGATAAGTAACGATCACCGCGATCGCAGATAATGGCGACTATCACGGCGTTATCCAATTGTTCGGCCAGTTGCAGAGCGGCATGCACAGCACCGCCCGAGCTGACGCCGGCAAAAATGCCTTCCTCGCGGGCCAGTCGGCGCATGGCGCTCAGTGCATCCTGCTGATTGATATCGATCACCCGATCGACCCGGCTTTTGTCGAAGATGCCTGGCAAATAGGCTTCCGGCCAGCGACGAATGCCGGGGATCTGGCTGCCTTCGGAGGGCTGCAAACCGACAATTTCAATGGCCGGGTTTTGCTCTTTTAAGTAGCGCGACACGCCCATTATAGTGCCGGTAGTACCCATGCTGGAAACGAAATGGGTGATCTTGCCCTGACTTTGCTGCCAGATCTCCGGCCCGGTACCAGCGTAATGGGCTGCGGGGTTGTCCAGGTTGTTGAACTGATCCAGCACAATGCCTTTGCCCTCAGCCTGCATGCTAAGCGCTAAATCACGCGCCCCTTCCATACCTTGTTCTTTGGTTACTTCAATCAGCTCGGCGCCATAGGCGCGCATGCCTGCCTTACGTTCTTCAGTGGCATTGGCCGGCATGATCAAGGTCATGCGATAGCCTTTAATGGCCGCTGCCATCGCCAATGCAATGCCGGTATTGCCACTGGTCGCCTCGATAATGCAATCACCGGGCTTGATGCGGCCACTCGCTTCTGCCTGCAAAATCATATTCAGCGCCGGCCGGTCTTTGACCGAGCCCGCCGGATTGTTGCCTTCCAATTTTACCAGCACGGTGCTGTTGGTATGGCTGGCTAAACGTTGCAATCGCACCAGTGGGGTTTGGCCGACATAGGATTCAATGGTAGGGAACATGCTGATAACCCGTCAGTGACTTTGTTGCCAGTATACCCGAATCAGCGACTGGCTGTCAGGCGCTTCAGATTGTCGCAAATTATCGCGGCAGCAATGCCGACATTCAGAGATTCGGCGTCGCCATAAGCCGGGATGGTGATTTTGCGGCTGATGCACTGGCTGAGCTGCGGACTGATGCCATTGGCTTCGTTGCCAAGCACGATAAAGCCACCCTGTTGGCTAAGCTGCAGTTGATGAACATTCTCACCACCCAGATAAGCGCCATATACCGGTAGTGTGCTATTGGTCAGTGGCTCTGCCAGCGGAAGATAATGCAATTGAACCCGTAAAAAAGAACCTTTGGCAGCGGCTATCACTTTGGGATTGTAACAATCGGCGGTATCGGGTGAACAAAGGATATGGCGTATGCCATACCAGTCGGCAATACGAATAATGGTGCCGAGGTTACCCGGATCGTTAATGCTATCCAGCACCAGGGTCCATTGTTCTGATGCGGCATGAAACGCCGGCCACTGTGGCATGGCAACAACAGCCAGTGCCGCATCGTTGCTGCTAAAGGTACCCACTTTGACCAATTCGTCGCTACTGCAAGCTTGCACCAACTGCGCCGATTGAGTGGCAGCAGCATGCTGCTGCAAAAAGCGCTCGGTGGCAAAAACGGCCGGCACCTGCCAGCCGGAGGCCAGTACTTCCAATACGGCCTTTTCGCCTTCGACGATAAACTGCTGCTCAGCCTTGCGGTATTTTTTCAGCTGCAGTGATTTAATAAGCTTGGCCCACTTGGTACTGATCATGCTTTTTGCTTGGGTCGCTAAAGTTGATCACCATTTTACCCAGACTTTACGGCTCTGTCCGATTAAATTCGTCGCTATCCCCTTGTCTATAGTCGGTATCGTCTCCAAATAGAAGTTAAGGGAAACATTTCAACGCCAGGGTGGTCCATGGATAGAGTTTCCCAGGTTAAAGCAACTATCAAAGGAGTTGTCTATGCAGATTCAAATCAACAGTGATCGTAATATCCAGGCCGATGAACGTTTGGCCGAGTTTGTGCGTGAGACCTTAAAAAGCAAATTAGAGCGTTTTTCTGATCACATTACCCGTATTGAAGTGCACTTAAGCGATGAGAACAGCAGCGCCAAGCAGGAAGGCAACGACAAGCGTTGCCTGTTGGAAGCCCGGTTGCAGGGCATGGATCCGATGGCGGTGACAGAGCATGCCGCTGCAGTGGGCCAGGCAGTAAGCGGTGCGGCCGATAAGCTGCAACGCAAGTTAAGTTCAGTGATTGGCAAGTTGCGTGATAAACAAAGCCGCTCGGTCAGCCCCGATTTTTCCGAGCCAGAGCCAGCAGAGCCCGAGCAGGGCTAAGCGCCAGTAAGACTTTTGTATACTGAAACGGCGCCATTGGCGCCGTTGTTGGTTTTATTCGCGGTGAAACACTTGGTTGCCTGCCAGCCAGGTTTGCAGCACTTCCAACTGCCAGAGCTGCTCGGGCGGGATGGCAAAAGGGTCTTGCTCCAGTACGATAAAGTCAGCCCACATGCCAGGTGCCAGCGAGCCTAAACGTGCTTCCTGAAAGGCGCCATAGGCGGCATCGCGGGTAAAGCTGCGCAGGGCTTCGGTTAACGTCAGCCGTTGCTCTGGCCGCCAGCCACCGACCGGCTGGTTGTGCTGATCTTGTCGGGTTACTGATGCGTGCAAGCCATGAAACGGATTGGCCAGCTCGACCGGAAAATCGGAGCCGCCAACAATGGGGCTACCCTGATCGACAAAAGTACGCCAGGCATAAGCACCGCGTAGCCGCGCAACTCCCAGTCGATCACCAGCCATATTCATATCCGAGGTGGCATGCACCGCCTGCATCGAAGGCAACACATGCAAGGCTTTAAAACGCGGAATATCCTGTGGCGAGACGATTTGTGCATGCTCCATGCGATGACGGCCCAGGGCTAGTTGCTCGTTGCTGGCTAATTGTTCAAAGCGATCCAGTACCATGCGATTGGCCCGGTCACCGATAGCATGCACATTGGCCTGAAAGCCTGCCTGGATGGTGGCTTGCATTTGGGCAGTGAGCCTGTCTGGCTCGGTCACCAGCAGGCCACGATGCTCGGGCTGGTCGCTGTAATCGGCCAACAGGGCAGCGCCGCGACTGCCCAAAGCGCCGTCGCCATAGAGTTTTACTGCCCGGATCAGCAGCAAATCCAGCTCATCGTCAATAATGCCCTGATCCAGCCAGTCCTGCAGATCGGGGTTGCGGGCGGAGAGCATGGCATAAATACGCAGCGGCAAAGCGTTTTCTGCGCGCAGGCGCTGATACAAACGAGCCAGACTGCTATCGATGCCGGCATCGTGCACACTGGTAATGCCGAGCGATAACAGTTCGGCAAAAGCAGCTTCCAGCGCCTGAATTACCTCGGCTTCATTGGGCTCCGGTAAAACAGCACCGATGTACTGGCGGGCATTGTTCAGCAGCACTCCGGTAGGGTTGCCCTGTTCGTCACGCAGAATGCGGCCACCGGGCGGGTCCAGGGTGTCTTTGGTAATGCCGGCCAGCTCCAATGCCTTGCTGTTGGCCCAGCCAGCATGTCCATCAATCCGGCTCAGCCAGACTGGCCGATCCGATACCACTTCATCCAGCAGGGCGGTACTTGGAAACTCGTTGTTGTCCCATAACACCTGATTCCAGCCGCGCCCCTGGATCCATTGCTGCTCTGGATGCTGAGCGGCAAATGCAGCCACCCGCTCCACGGCTTCTTGCTCGCTCTGGGTGCCGCGAAGTTCTACCTGCATCAGGTTCTGGCCCAGCCCAAGAATATGGCCGTGGCCGTCAATCAATCCGGGTAGCATGGTTTTGCCCTGGCCATCCTGCCAGTTGGCGTCTGGGAAATCCTGCACAATGGCATCACCCCGAGCCAGCACTTTACCGCTGTCGGTATCAATCAGCAGTTGCTGAAACTGTACCAACTGGCCATCGGCAGCAAAGCCATAACCCTGAATATTGGTCCAGCCCAGTTGCTGGGCGAGGGCGCTGCTGCTAAGCAACAGCGTCGTGGTAAGTGCTAGTATGGATCGCATGGTCTGTTCCTGAAATTATTGGTATGGATTTCATTATTTTTATACGTTCTATCCGACGGGCAAAGCACTGAAATTTACCCGTCGGATTCACTATAACAGCTGTTATTTGTCGCTGTCAGCCTCTGCGGCCTGAGGATGGCTGGCTGCGGCCAGTCGGATCATCTGCTTGATTTGCTGCACAATGGCGGCGGTGGTTTCAGGTTCAAAAGCGGCAATGCGTGGCGTGTGAATATGACCAACCGGCAGCTTTGGAGCGTAGCGATCACGCAGCAGGATGCTGCGATAAGAAATCTCATTCGACAGATAGCCACCACCTCCGCCCTGCACCGCAGTTTGATCTGCGAGTTCAGTAAGGGACTGCGCTGCAAACTCGCCGCGTTCCAGCGTGGTCACACTGCGATTGTCGTTGATGTGAAAGCGTCCCTCGGCCTGCACCATGGCCTGATAGGGCAGGCTGTAGGCAACGAACTCCGGGCCGGCCAAAGGGGTGCCATCAAGCAGTGGCAACACCGGGTTGCTGGCGCTGCCACCGGTATAAACATTCAGATTGTCCGGTGCCTCGGCGCTGCGTCGGCGGCCGGGGAAGTGCTCCAGATCAAAGTGCTGCCGGCCCATGCTGACGGTGAGTAGTAGATCAATGCTCTGCTCTGAAAGCAAGGGGGTTAGCAGCTGCTCGATCATGCCCTGATCAAAATCGGCAAAACGTACCGGGATCATGGCGGTTTGTACTTCAATTTGCCGGCCATCCTGCTGGAATACCCAGCCATCCAGCATCAGGGCGGTGACGCCGGACGGGTTGGACTGGTTCAGGTTACGGTCCAGTAAGAAAGGGTCGAAGCCGGTCAGCAAAATACGCACATCGCTGTCTTTTGCAAACCGGATGGTCAGCTGGCCTCGGCTACTTAATTCCAATGCCTCCAACAGTACCGGCAAATGGACGCAGGGTTGATGTTGCTGACACCATTGGCGTAGGGTCTGGGTCATCATCAGCCGGGCCCAGTACAGGGCTCGGTCATCGTAGTTGGGGTTGGTTCTGGCCTGATAGGTCGCCTGTTGCCACAGTTGCTCGCCATGCTGGCGCAAGCGAGGTGCCAGGTCCCGGCTATGTTCGGTGTGCTGCAGCTCCAGCCGCAGGTTATTGACCAGGGGCTCAAAACGGCTTAACACCTGCGGCATCGCCTGCCAGGCTGCTTCCAGCCGTTGCTCCTCTACTGTTGCATAGGCAATTGCCGGCTCCGAAACCTGGACGCTGCTTAACAACAAAGCAGAGGAGAAAACGGTGGAGATCAAACTGGGCATAACGGACCCCACTTAAGGGTTGGGTTGGCTCAGCAGCTGTTGCAGCGGCTCTGCCAAATGCTCTAGGTGTGAGCCAAGTATATGGCAAACTGCCAGGCGGTTCAAAGCTGCTGCATACCAACTGCCTTCTGACCAATTGGGCGAGGCCATCAGATAGCTGGTTGCAGATGGTTCATCCTCCAACACGATATCGGCCCGTCCTTGTTGCAATAAGCCAAAAGCTTGCTCGAGACTGGCAACCTCCAGCCGTCTTCCCTCAAAGTGCGTTTGCTCTGCCATCTTAAATCCACGGATATGCACCACGATAAGGCTGGAGTTGCTTTGCCAGTTTTCCAGGGTGTTGGCTGACACTGCGAAGGCTTTTAGTGTGAAATCACCAAGGGGAACTGGAATCATCAGAATATCCGGGTATTCATCTTGCAACACGCAAAGACGAAAGAGATCTGCATCGAGCTCCTGTGAGCGGACTAAGCGTAATCGCCGCTCGGATGGCAGGGGAAAGAAAACAGGTTGATACCCTAGTTGCTGATAGGCCAGCTTCAGACGTTGCTCTATTAGAGAGCTCAGTTCAGATGGGCTTTGCGTGTTGCCAATACTAATTTCAGGCAAGCTGTTACCCAAGGCATCGCTGACGATCAGCAAACCGCCAAGAGTCAGGCACCTTATCCAGGCATGACCACTGAGTGACAAAACCATCGAAACCCTGTGCTGTGAAGAAGTCCTTTTCAGTATAGGTTGCGATTCTGCAGTCGCCCAGTACGAACTGGCTCTGTTTTTTGTTGTTTTAGCCGATTAAGCCAGGCCGCCGCGGCACAACTTGGCCGGATCCAGCAGGGCTTTGAGTTCTTTTTCTGTTAAATCGGTTTCCTCCAGCGCGACCTCCAGCACAGAGCGTCGTTGCTGATAGGCTTTTTTAGCGATTTCGGCTGCTTTCATGTAGCCAATCACCGGGTTTAACGCCGTGACCAACATAGGGTTGCGATGCAGCGCCTGCTGAATATGCGCTTCATTGACGGTAAAGCCGGCAATGGCCTGATCGGCCAGCGCCTGACAGCCATTGGCCAGCAACTCAATGCTTTGCAGCAGGTTGTAAGCAATCACAGGCAGCATCACATTCAGCTCAAAATTGCCGGATTGACCTGCCACTGTGATGGTGCTGTCGTTGCCAATTACCTGAGCACAGAGCATGGCAACCGCTTCCGGCACCACCGGGTTGACTTTACCGGGCATAATGGACGAGCCGGGTTGCAGGGCCGGTAGCTCAATTTCCGCCAGGCCAGCTAAAGGGCCTGAGTTCATCCAGCGCAAATCATTGCTGATTTTCATCAGGGAGACGGCCAGTGTTTTTAGTTGACCAGACAGGTTCACGCTGAGATCCTGACTGCTGATACCAAAGAAGAAATCATTGGCCGGGCTGAACGGGTACTTTAGTTCGCTGCTGAGGTGCTGACAAAAACTGCTGGCAAAGGCCGGGTGCGCATTAATGCCGGTACCGACGGCCGTGCCGCCTTGCGGCAACTGGCGCAGGCTGTGCAGCACCTGTTGCAGCTGTTCGCGGTTATGCAACAGCTGGCTTTGCCAGCCACCAAGCACCTGGCCAAAGGTCACCGGCATCGCATCCATTAAATGAGTACGACCGGTTTTCACCAGGTGACCGATACGCTGCTCTTTTTGCTGCAAAGTGCTGAGCAAATGTTCTAGCTTTGGCAGCAATTGTTGCTCCAGTGCCAGCAGGGCACTCAGTTGAATCGCCGTTGGGATCACATCATTGCTGCTCTGTCCCAGGTTGACATCGTCATTCGGGCTGACGGCTTCGCCCAGCTGTTGGCTGGCCAGACTGGCCAACACTTCATTGACATTCATATTGCTGCTGGTACCGGAGCCGGTTTGAAACACATCAACCGGGTACTGCTGTATATCGGTCTGCGCCAATTGGGCTTTTGCCGCTGCGATAATGGCGTTGGCCTTGGCCGCTGGCAGTAACCCCAACTGCTGGTTGGCTGCAGCCGCCGCCGCTTTGATGTGCAGCACGGCTTGAATAAAGCGGACAGGCAGGGTTAACCCACTGAGTTGAAAGTTTTGCACAGCGCGCTGAGTTTGTGCCTGATAGAGCGCATCGGCCGGCACTTCCAGTTCGCCCATGCTATCGCGTTCGGTACGTGTGGTCATTTCAGAGCTCCTTTATTCACTATGTGATTGATGATAAAGGCCGCTTGATAAGCTAGCTATCACCAGGCAGTCGCTTTAACAGCAGTGTAGCGGTATTCGCAGCCACCTGCCGGGAAGACAGGTGGTTTTTTTATTTTCACAGGAACCATTTTTCCAATTGCCTATCGAAGCGGAGTTGGTTATTTTTGTGATACTATCCTAAAATCGCTGTGACAAGGGTTATCCTTGTCTGTTGTCTGACTGAATAAAACGATAAAAGCGCTACCGATGCCACAACCTTTGCTCACGCTTACAACCAGGCTACCCAATACGCACCGGCGCATCCTGCTGTCTTTGCTGTTGCTCGGTCTGATGATTCTATTTTGGCCCACCAGCTCCAAGCCGGAAAAGCCGTTGTTAACCCTGATGCCAGTGTTGCTAAGTGCCAGCTGGGCACAGCTTGCACCAGAGCATGGTTGGCAGTTGCAGGTGCAACAGTGGCAGTTGGCCTTGTTTCCTGAACCTGAGCCAGAGGTCGATGAATCCCTCACCCACTATGCTATCCAATCCGGCGATAGCTTAAGCCGCATTTTCTCCCGTCATGGTTTTAGCCAGCAACAGCTGCATCAGATTATGGCGGCCGATCAGTCGCTGTTGGCGTTGGATGTATTACGCCCGGGCCACACCCTGACCTTCCAGCGGGATGAGCACAACGAGTTGCTGTCGATGGAGCTTTTTATCCATGCTGGCAATCGGGTGTTGTTTCAACGCGAAGCCGATGGTGAATTCAGCTATCAGGAACTGTTGGACGAAGGCGAATGGTACAGTCAAACCCTGGTTGGTGAAATTCACGGCAGTTTCTATTTATCGGCACAGCGCGCCGGCCTGAACGATGCCGAGATCGCCACGGTTAGTCAGCTGTTTCGGGATCGGGTGAACTTCTCGCGCGATATTCAGGCTGGCGCCCGCTTTCAGGTGGTGCGTAGCGACAATTACGTCGGTGAAGAAGCTACCGGCCAAAGCCGCATTGAAGGTATCCGTCTCTTTAATCGGCGCCAGCAACTGACCGCCTTTTTACACGACAATGGCCAGTACTATGATGCCGAGGGCAATAGCCTGCAGCGCGCTTTTATGCGCATTCCGTTACAGCGCGAGTTTCGTATCAGCTCGGCGTTTAATCCGCGCCGGTTGCATCCGGTGACGCGTCGGGTATCACCACACAATGGCACTGACTTTGCAACACCCACCGGTACTCCGGTATTGGCTGCTGCCGATGGTGTGGTGATCCGGGTGGAAAATCACCCCTTTGCTGGTCGCTACATCGAAATTCAGCACCATGGTCAGTACAAAACCCGTTATCTGCATCTGGACAGAGCCCTGGTGCGCAATGGCCAACGGGTTGAGCGCGGCCAGCGCATTGCCCTTTCCGGTGCCACCGGCCGGGTCACGGGGCCGCATTTGCACTACGAGCTGCATGTGAACAACCGACCAGTGAACCCAATGACTGCCAATATTCCACTGGCACAACCGATCCCGGATGAAGGCCGTGATGCCTTTTTTGAAAAAGTGGCCTTTATGATCCAGCAAATGGACGAAGAAACCCTGCTGGCACAAAAGCGCTAAGCCGGCCGATTCTCATTGATGCTGGCTTATCTGACACTGTTCGTCAGCGCCTTCACGGCAGCGACCCTGCTGCCGGGCTCCTCTGAAGTCTTACTACTGGCCCTGCAGCAGCAGGGCTATCTGCCTGTCTGGCTTTGGCTCTTTGCCACCACGGGTAATACGCTGGGCTCTTGCGTGAACTGGTACCTCGGTAAAGAGGTCAATCGTTTTCAGCACAAGCGCTGGTTTCCTTTTACACCTGCCCAAATGACCGCTGCCAGCCTGCGCTTTCAGCGCTATGGCAGTTGGAGTTTACTGCTAAGCTGGCTGCCAGTGGTTGGCGACCCACTGACGCTGATAGCCGGTGTGTTGCGGGTGCGCTTTTCGTTATTTCTACTGTTGGTGGCTCTTGGTAAAGGGCTGCGTTATGCAGTGTTGCTTGGGCTTGGCATGGCCATCTTCCCATGAATAAAAAAGCAGGCCTTGGCCTGCTTGGTAAGGTTTAGCGAGATACTCAGTATCTAGTACTTGGCAGCCTGGCCTTCAGCCGGCAGGGCGGCACGAATAAAGTTGCGCAAGTCGTCGTTGGATTTTTTCAAATCCTCGTAGCGCAGATACATCATATGGCCGCTGCGGTAGCCGGCAAAGTGCAGCCGGTTGCGCATTTTGCTGCTGGGGTCCAGCTGCCACATGCTGTACTTGGCATCAAAGTAGTTGGTGGCACCATCGTAGTAACCGGCCTGAAACAGCACTTGCAGATATGGGTTCTGTGCCATAGCCTGGCGCAGGTTATCGCCGGTGTTGTCGTTGGTTCTGTCCCAGGGATGCACCGGGCCGAACATGTTGTATTTGATGTCGGTGACGTAATTCAGATCGTTGCGAATGTAGTGGTTGATGGCCGGGGTAAAGGAGTGCAGCCAGGAAGTCAGCTCTGCCCAGTAATCCGGGCGTTCGCCCACTTCTTTCTTATCAATGCCTAAGTAGCGTGAGTCCAGCCGGCCCACAGTTTTACCCTGCTCGCGCAGTAAGTCTTTCCAGAAAAAGGCGGTATCGATATCCAGGTTACTGCCAAGCACCGATTGCAAGGATAAACCAGAGTAACGAGCCACTTGCTCGGCAATGCGTTGTTTTTCGGCATCCTCAATGAAGGCGCCTTTGGCCAGTGCCGGCAGGTACTGATTCAGGGTAAAGTCTTCGACTTCCGGCAATAATTCATACAGATCGCGCTGCTGCAGATCGGCCGGCAGCACGCCATGGTACCAGGCCGTGGCTGCAAAGTACGGCAGGCGGTTGGCGGCTTTCACCGGCCCCTGGCGGTCGATGCCCATATCGGTTGGGGAAACCAGGATCACCCCATTCAAATACATCCACTGACGGTTTTGTAATTCCAGTGCCAGGCCAGCGACCCGGGTGGTGCCGTAGCTTTCGCCAATCAGAAACTTTGGTGAAGTCCAGCGGTTGTGGCGGGTAACAAAGGTATTGATCCACTCAGCCAAATAGCTGACATCGGCATTCACGCCAAAGAATAGCTCGCGCTGTTTCTCGCGGGATAACAGCTCGCCCTGGCTGTTCGGCACTACCCGGGAATAGCCGGTATTCACCGGATTCACAAACACGATATCGGCTACATCCAGCACCGAGTAAGGATTGGCTTTTACGCCATAAGGCTGCACCGGATAGCCTTCTGCATCAATATTCAGCACCTTGGGGCCGGTGTAGGCCACATGCATCCAGACCGAAGCTGAACCAGGCCCGCCATTGAATGAAATCATCAAAGGCCGTTTGCCGACATCGGAGACATCGGTGCGGCGGTAATAGGTATAAAACAAGGTGGCTACTGGTTCGCCCTGTTCGTCCCAGACCGGCTGAGTACCGGTCAGAGCGCTGTACTGTACGCGCTGGCCGTTAATACGGGTTTGGTGTTTGGTCTCCACCGCCTGATCAATCTCAATCTGGCGTGTCGTGGCATAGCTGAAGCTGCTGCTGAGCAGCAGACAGACAAGTAAAAGAGGTCGAAGCATAATTTTTAGTCAAATTGGCATGGGTTTAACCATTAAACCGGAAAAAAACAGTCCTTGCCAGAGCCCTGCGGCTAATAGCGGCTGTCAGCGATGAAGCGAGTTTTATTACTGCTGAGTGATAATTGTTATCAGTCGCATGTGTTTGATGGTAAAGCATTTTTTGTATTTTTCCCCTTTTTGGACTATGCTTAGTACCCGTTTTAATTTTCGGAGTTTGCTATGCAAGGCCATCCACAGGTGCTGGCGCAACTGAATCAGTTGCTTACCACCGAACTGACCTCGATTAATCAGTACTTTTTGCATGCCCGCATGTACAAAAACTGGGGCTTAAAAGGCCTGAACGATGCCTGTTATAAGAAATCCATTCTGGATATGAAGCAATCCGATAAGCTGATCGAGCGTATTTTATTTTTGGAAGGGCTGCCCAACCTGCAGGCGCTTGGCAAACTGAATATTGGTGAAACACCAGAGGAAATGCTGCAATGCGATATGGATTTCCAGTTGCAACAGGTCCCGCAACTCAAGCAAGCCATTGCGCTTTGTGAGCAGCATCAGGATTATGTCAGCCGCGATATGCTGACCGAGATGCTGGAAGACGAAGAAGAGTACATCGACTGGCTGGAAACCCAGCAGCATCAAATCAATACCATGGGGCTGGCCAATTACCTGCAACTGCAGACGGGAGGTGACTAATGCAGGGCAAGCAAGTCATTATTGACGCACTCAATACCTTACTGGCCAATGAGCTCAGTGCGATGGACCAGTACTTTATTCATTCACGCATGTATCAGGATTGGGGCCTGGAAAAGCTGTATCAGCGTATCGACCATGAGTTTGATGATGAAAAAGGCCATGCCGCCGCCCTGATTGAGCGTATTCTGTTTTTGGAAGGGGTGCCGGATCTGAGCACACGCGATGGCATCAAAGTGGGCAAAGATGTGCCTGAAATGCTGCAAAACGATCTGGATGTGGAATACCGGGTCGATGCCTTGCTCAAAGACACCATGGCGTTGTGTGAAAAAGAGCAGGATTACGTCACCCGTAACATCTTACAGCAGCTACTGGACGATACCGAAAACGACCACGCCTACTGGCTGGAGCAACAGCTACGCCTTATCAAGATGCTCGGCCTGCCAAACTACCTGCAGTCGCAGAGTTAAGCTGACTAGCCCCAAGCTGGTTTGGGGCTCTCAAGCCCTACCACTATGGGCCATAGCACTAAAATAAGCGCTTTAAAGGGTAAAAATAATATTTTTAATCATTTTTAGCGAATAACCCCATCGATTTATATTGAGAATAATTCTCATTTAATTGTTGATCACTGCTGGTAGTCAGTGCCTATAATGGATATATAGATTACCGGAGATCCACATGAATACAGCCAGCTTAAGCATACTGGGCAAACTAACCCCACGTAAACTGTTGGGCTGGGGTATTTTGCTGCTTGGAGCTGGTTATGGTTTGCAGCAGCTGGCCTTATTGATGCAGCAGCAGGATCATGTTCGTTATGCATTCTATGCCGGTATGGTGGCTGCTGCTGCCACTGCCTTAGGTGCGCTTCCTGCCTTGTTCTCGCGCCGTCTTTCCACCCGTTTGCATGCCGCTATGCTGGGGTTTGGTGGTGGGGTTATGCTGGCCGCCAGTATCTTTTCGCTGATCGTGCCGGCGCTGGCTCTGTTTGAAACGACAGCGACGACTCACTGGA
>NZ_JAFIFQ010000112.1 GCF_020831925.1 Alkalimonas sp. | reverse complement strand
TGACCGCCTTGCAACAAACCCGCAGTGGTACCGCCGAGTGGCTGGATATCGCCGATGCTGAAACCCTATTGAGCCTGCAGGATGATGGCAGTTATCTGTTTAGTGCAGAGCGCACCGGCCGTTACACCTTTGAGTTCACCGATAGCGTCTCAGGAGAGCAAGTAAGCGTCAGCTTTGATGTGCTGCCTTACATTGCTTTTACTGCCAGCAGCCAGCCGGTGCAGCAAGATGTGGCGGCACGAGCGCGTGTCTGGCTCAGTGATGAGCCGATCGACTACCCGGTGCGGGTTGCGATCAAGGGCGAGCAGGTGCTACTGGATAGCAGCCACCTTGAGTTGATGGCGGCAGATAAAGGTCGTCGGGTATTTATGGTGACTGCCATCGCGAGCAGTGATGGTGAGTTAACACTGTTGAGTGATGGCCTGGAGCAAGCCTTGCTGGGAACGCCGCATCGTCAGCGGCTGACTGTACAGTCAGATCGGCCGCCGCTGGTGCTGCAGGCACGAGTTATCCAAGATGCCACAGAAGGTTTCGTCATCCAGCAAAGTGGTGGTTTGGTTGAGCTGGAAGCAACCGAGCTCAATGGCGTGGCGGCTGAGTTCAGCTGGCAAGCCGCGGAGCTTGAGTTGAGCACCAATGGCGCAACGGCAAGCTTTGACCCGGCGGGCCTTGCCTTGGGGCGTTACTACGTGCAATTGACGGCAGCTACCACAGAGCAACAAGGCGAGCTGGAGTTGGCTTTAAATGTGGTGGCGGATTGCCCGGTAGCGGATTGTAGCAGTAGCGGTACCAGTGGTATTCCTGCCAGCCAGAATCCAGAAGCTGGCGTGCCACATCGTTTGCCGCTATGCCCGCAAGGCAGTGGCAGTAGCCGGGTGGCACAGTGTCAGGGACAATCAGGGCTTTTTGTCGAAGTACCGAACCAATATCAGCTGACACTGGGTTTGTTCAGTGAGCAGCAATCCTGGCAAAGCGGTCAGTTCGGCGCAGCGCTGACGGAGGGCAGCTTGATGGATACCGGCTACCAGCATCTGGGCTTCCTGGTGAATATGGATGTGATTGGTTTGGAAAGCCCTGGCGAGTCGGTACCGGTTGCGATTCCTATGCCTGCCGGGCAAAGCATTCCAGCTGGGGCGGTGTGGCGCAAACTGGTGAATTTCGTTTGGCAGGATTTTGTTGAAGACGACAACAACCAGATTGACAGTGCACCACGCAATGCACTGGGCAATTGCCCTGGGGTATCGTCCGATGCATGGCGCTCGGGTCTGAACGAAGGCGATGCCTGCGTACGGTTAACCATTGAAGATGGTGGTCCAAATGACGATGATGGTCGTGCCAATGGTGTGATCCGTGATCCTGGGGTATTGGCTGTACAACAAACGGCTACGATTTCGTTTGACAGTGCCGGTGGCAGTGCGGTTACCAATATCACTGAACTGGTTGGTAGTGCCCTGACGCCACCAGCAGCTCCAAGCCGGGAAGGTTACACCTTCACCGGTTGGCAGCCCGCCTTCCCGGAGACAATGCCGGAAGACGATGTGCAACTCACTGCCCAGTGGCAAATCAATCAGTATGTGATTCGCTTCGATGTGGCCGGTGGCCAGGCCATCAATGATCTGGTGCTGGATTTTGGGGCCGCAATCAATGCACCGACACCAACCCGAACTGGCTATACCTTTACCGGCTGGTCACCGGCACTGCCTGCAACCATGCCTGCCAATGATTTGCAGGCGACAGCGCAGTGGCAACCGAGCAGTGTGACGGTGACGTCTAAAGGTGGAAGCCTCGGCGTGCTTAGCGCACTGTTGCTGGCAATGCTGGTGCTGATCCGCCGCTTGCGCTCCAACAAAGCACGGCGTAACGTGCAGCTTAGGATGCTGTGTGTCAGCGCACTGTTTTTGCCCATGCTGGTCTGGGCAGATGGTTGGTACCTTGGGGTGCAGGGTGGAGTGGCGAATAGCCATAGCTCGGGCAACCTGGCCGGTGCGGTGCAGCGCAAGTTGAATGATGCGGGCATATCCGGAACTGTGACACAGCAGTCGAACTCGGATACCGCTTACCGTCTGTTTGCTGGCTATCAGTTCAATGACTGGCTATCGGCAGAGTTAGGGTGGCTGGATTTAGGCGAAGCAAAGCTGCATTACGATGGTTTACCGGTGAATCAACCGCAAGCGACACTCAAGGCCCAACCGCAACGTGGCCGTGGTGCAGAGCTGAGCCTGGTTGGGCAGCTGGTGTTGGATGAGCACTGGCAACCGTATGTTCGTTTGGCTTTGTTTGATAATCGCAGTCGCTATCTGTTTTCAGGCACTGCTGCACAAGGACCTGAGCGGAAAAGTGGTATACGGTTAGGAGCAGAGCTTGGTATTGGGTATCAGCTTAACAATAAGCTGCAGCTGCGTGCAGCAGCTGCCCACTATGATACCGAAAACTTCAGTACTCGTTTGTTTAGCCTGGGTTTGCGCTATTCTTTCTGAGTGCGATAAACCAGGTGTGGGGGCATGTCACTGTGCCGGCCCCCATGTATCCGTTTAGCAGCTGGTCTCGAGCAATCGTTAAGCATGGCAACTGAATGCCCGCTGTTGGAGGCCGTGCTCAGATGGTTGAGAGCAAAATGCTGGTCTCACTGCTTAAAATGCCGTCTATCTCACGTACCTGGCGTAGCACATCATCAAAGGCTGGTAAATTAGCGGCCTGAATTTCAGCCACCAGATCCCAGGCACCATTGGTGGTGTGTAGGCGGGTCAACTCCGGGATCCCTTGCAATTTCTTGATCACCTGAGATGTTGATTTGCCGACCACTTCAATCATCATCACTGCCCGCACTGTCCCGGCTTCGAGTTGCTGATGCACCCGCACGGTAAAACCAATAATAGCGCCAGATGAAACCAGGCGATCCAGCCGGTTCTGAATGGTACCTCTGGATACCTTCAGGGTTTGGGCCAGGGTGGAGACAGCTGCCCGACCATCTTTTCTTAGTTCTGCAATCAGGGCATTGTCCAGCGAGTCATAACGATATGGTTGCATCAGAAAACCTCTGCAGGTATCACTTTTGTCTAAATGCACCTGGCAAATAGACAGATTATGCTGCAAAAATTGTGATTTTTTGCCATTTTGTCTGACAGTTGAACTGAATACAATAGCGAAGTTTCCTGGCTTACCATGGTTTATTGAAAAGGAAAGGTATGCAGTCATTGATGTTGTCAGCGAAGCAGGTGATGCCTGATGCGTAACTCTGTGCAGGCCCCAGCTGCTGTGGTGATGGTGCGGCCCCATCATTTTTGTTCAAACCCGCAGACCATGCGGGACAATGCTTATCAAACCCGCGATAGTCAGCACGATGCCAAACAGCAGGCGTATGCGGAAGTGACTGC
>NZ_JAFIFQ010000111.1 GCF_020831925.1 Alkalimonas sp. | reverse complement strand
CCGGCGTGGGTTAATAGCCCACCGAGAGTTCGAATCTCTCTCCCTCCGCCATTTTTCACTCTGCTACCATGCCGCAATTTTGTTTCGTCATCCAAAGTTTTGTTTCCATCTTGTCACTCAATCTGGCAGACTAAGCCCGCGTTGTAGTTTCGATTAAAATTTGCTGCTCAAAGTGCAGCGATAGGTCGAGTTAATGGCTGTTCTCGACTAAGCTATAGCTAATAAAAAGAACGAACCAGTAAAGCGGAGAAGCAGCTTGATTAACGTACTCATTGTCGATGATCACGAACTTGTTCGAACTGGCATCAGTCGCATTCTTAAGGACGAGCGTGGTATCAAGGTGATAGGCGAAGCTGGTACCGGCGAAGAAGCTCTGCAATTTTGTCGTCATCAGGAACCCGATGTGGTGTTGATGGATATGAACATGCCCGGCATGGGTGGCATGACCGCAACCAAGCGTATTTTGCACTTTTGTCCGGATGTCAAAGTGCTGGCACTGTCTGTAACCTGTGAAGAGCCGGTGCCGACTAAGGTGATGCAACTGGGCGCGGTGGGTTTTATCTCGAAAAATGCGGCACCTTCGGAGGTGATTTCCGCGATCCGTAAAGTGCATTCGGGTGTGCGGCATATTTCTGATGAAGTGGCGCAAAAGATGGCGCTGAGTAAACTGAATCATCAGGGGCAGAACCCGTTCGATGAGCTGTCGGATCGGGAGCTGCAAATTATGCTGATGATCACCCGGGGTGAAAAGGTCAATGACATAGCGACACAGCTGAATGTCAGCGCCAAAACAGTAAACTCTTACCGCTACCGGATGTTTGAAAAGCTGGCCATCAATGGCGATGTGGAGTTAACGCACCTGGCATTGCGTCATGGCATGATTGATATCGCCAAAGCGTGATGGTTTGTGCCGGTAAACAGATTGGCGGAAGGCCTGCGGTTGTTCAATGATGTTTGATGCGAAAGGCTTTATGCAGTCGGTGCCACAGCAGCCCGGGGTGTACCGGATGCTGAATGCCAAAGGCATCGTGATCTATGTGGGCAAAGCCAAGAACCTAAAGAAGCGTCTTAGCAGTTACTTCCGGGCCCAGGTGGATAGCATTAAAACCAGGGCCTTGGTTAGTCAGATAGCTCAGGTTGAACTGACCCTGACCCACAGTGAAACTGAAGCGTTACTGCTGGAAAACAACCTGATCAAAGCGCACCGGCCGAAGTACAATATTCTGCTGCGTGATGATAAATCCTACCCCTACATTATTTTGACTGAGCATAAGCATCCCAGGCTGATGTCGCATCGTGGTGCGCGCTCGGTCAAAGGCCAGTATTTTGGTCCTTACCCTAATGCCGGTGCCGTTTGGCAAAGCCTGAAGCTGATGCAGAAGATTTTTCCTATCCGCCAATGTGAAGACAATTATTATCAGGCCCGAACCAGGCCATGTCTGCAATACCAGCTCAAACTGTGCTCGGCTCCTTGTGTTGGCAAAATTTCGGATACCGATTATCAGGAGCAAGTGCGACTGGCTCGGCTGTTCTTAACCGGCAAAGACCAGCAGATTATCGCCGATCTGGTGCAGCAGATGGAGCAAGCCAGTCAGGAGCTGGCCTTTGAAAAGGCCGCCCGCTTACGTGACCAAATTCAGGCGCTACGTCGGGTGCAGGAGCAACAATCCGTCAGTGGCGATCACGAAGAGATGGACGTCATCGGCTTTTGTTTTATGCATGGCGTGGCTGCAGTGCATGTATTGTTTATTCGGCAGCACAAGGTGATAGGCAGCAAAACCTACTTTCCCAAGTTGCCGGCCAATACCAGTGAAGAAGAAGTCCTGCCAGCTTTTCTGATGCAATTTTATTTGCAACGCATGGGCGGCCAGCAAGTCCCGAAAGACATTGTACTTGGTAAGCTCCCAGAGGGAAAAGAGGCGCTGCAAACAGCTATCTCGGAGCTGGCCGGACGTAAAGTGCAATTGAACTCGGTGCAGCGTGGCGAGAAAGCGCGCTATCTTGAATTGGCCAACAAAAATGCCCGCATTGCCTGCGATGGTAAAGTCAGCCAAAGCCAGAAAGTGCGGCTCGGCTATCAGGCATTGAGTGAGTTGTTTCAACCCAAGGCAGCTATCAATCAGATGGAGTGCTTTGATATCAGCCATACCATGGGGCAGGAAACCATTGCTTCTTGTGTGGTATTCGATGAGAAGGGTGCCAATAAAACCCTGTACCGGCGTTACAATGTCAAAGGTGTCACGGCTGGCGATGACTACGCCGCCATGGATTTTGCGCTGCACAAGCGTTATGGCAAGCTGACTGATGAAAGTTTGCTGCCTGATTTGGTGGTGGTTGATGGTGGTAAAGGCCAATTGCAGCGGGCGATTGATTTCTTTAGCAGCACCAACTTTGATCGGCTGCCACTGCTGATGGGGGTTGCCAAAGGCGAAGGCCGTAAGCCAGGGCTTGAAACTCTGTTAATCCCAGGTCAGTCAGACATCCATTTGCCTGTTGAACACCCTGCGCTGCACTTGATCCAGCAAATTCGTGATGAAGCCCACCGTTTTGCGATAACCGGGCATCGGAATAAGCGCGGCAAAGCGCTGCTGAAAAGCCCACTTGAACAGATTTCGGGCATAGGCCCAAAACGTCGCCAGGCGTTGCTGCAGTTTTTAGGCGGTATGCAGGGCGTGCAGCAGGCCAGTGTCGAAGAATTAAGCAAAGTACCGGGAATTTCCCGGCAACAGGCAGAAAGCATTTACCAGCAGCTGCATAGCAAGTAGCATAGAATGAATGCAGCAACGCAACAAGAGAGATGTCGTACATGATCAATATTCCCAATCTTCTGACGTTGTTTCGGCTGTTGCTGATCCCGGTGTTTCTATGGTTGTTTTATTCTGGTATTGAAGCGGCCCGTTTCTGGGCCGCGTTGGTGTTTGTGCTGGCGGCTATTACCGATGCGCTGGATGGTTACCTGGCCCGAAAGTTGGAGCAATCCACGCCCTTTGGGGCCTTTTTGGATCCGGTGGCTGATAAGGTGATGGTGGTGATGGCCCTGGTGCTGGTCACGGTCGATTTGCAGTCGCTGTGGATGACGATACCGGCGCTGATTATGATCAGCCGGGAAATCATTATTTCCGCGCTGCGCGAATGGATGGCGGGCCTTGGCCGCCGTGCTAGTGTGGCGGTGTCGGGCAGTGGCAAACTGAAAACCATTTTCCAGATGGTGGCGCTGATTGGCCTGATCTGGCAGCCATCAGCTGCCTGGCTTAG
This sequence comes from Alkalimonas sp., assembly GCF_020831925.1. Lineage (GTDB taxonomy): Bacteria > Pseudomonadota > Gammaproteobacteria > Enterobacterales > Alteromonadaceae > Alkalimonas. The sequence continues at coordinate 282 of NZ_JAFIFQ010000111.1, read as the reverse complement.
CTGGGTGATGCCGCTGAGCTGGGGCTTGTTGTACATCGCCACACTGCTTACCTTTACCTCCATGGTGCAGTATGTGTATGCCTCCAGAAACGACTTTGGCAGCGAGCCAGAGTAGGGTGCCTGCAGGGCAGCTAAAAAAATAAGCAGTCGATCAACAATGTGACAATTTATTGTTGACTGAATGCCTGAAACCAGTAGAATGCGACACGTGCTCAGGCACAGGGTGTAGGACAATGCGAGTATAGCTCAGCTGGTAGAGCGCGACCTTGCCAAGGTCGAGGT
>NZ_JAFIFQ010000037.1 GCF_020831925.1 Alkalimonas sp. | reverse complement strand
AGCTGGCTCCCAACAAACGCCCAATGCTGTCACCCAAAACGGCAACACTGTAACCAATAATGCCGCCAAAACTCATGCCGAGTACCATTGCTCGGGGTAAGGTGCTGCTCAGGTAGCTTAGCGGCGAGGTGAATGTCGGCTTGTTGGCTGCCAGTGGCGGCTTGAAAAGCCAGAACAGGCACAGCAGGCCGAGCGCAGTCAACATCAACAGGGGCACCAGTGCATTGGTGGTGTCGAAGAACAATAGCGCTACCATTAAGGCCAAAGGTATCAGCAACGTCAGCAGAAAAGGCAATTGCAACTCGGCTAGCCAGGCGGCGTTTTCAGGCTCTGCCAGTAGCTTCTGATCGGCGCCTTCGTACAGCACTATCTCCTGATGACTGAGCAGAGCGCCACCGCGCAAAAACTCAACCTTGATGGTATTCATCAGGCCTGGCTCTATGCGAATACGGATGTGTTTGCCTGTGCTTAGCTCGACCAGATAATTGCTGTTCATGGTCCAGTTCAGCCGGTTGATTTTAACGTCGCCATCGACCAGCACGGTTTCACGGCCAGTTAAACCATTCAGCTGTACTTCGACCTGATGGCCATCAATGTGCTGGATTATGCTTGGTTTAAAGTTCATCGGTTCCTTCCTCATTACTCATAGTATCAGAAGCATCAAAGGCCAAAATATCGCCCGGCTGACAGTCCAGCACCTGGCAGATGGCACTTAAGGTGCTAAAACGAATGGCTTTGGCACGGCCGCTGCGAAGTACGCTCAGGTTTTGTGGCGTGATGCCAATCTGCTCCGCCAGCTCATTGGATTTCATTTTGCGGATAGCCAGCATCACATCCAGATTTACGGTAATCGCCATGAAGTTCTCTTCAATGTTCAGATGGTCAGATTTTGCTCGTCTTCCAATTGTGCGCTCAGCTTGAACTTGGCAACGGCCAGCGGCACGATAAAGCCAAGGCCCATCAATGGCAGGTTCAGCTGCGCCAGTAAGCTAAGCAGATGCAGCTCCTCCCCCCAATACAGCAATAAGCTGCACAAAAAGATGGCGGGGAAAACGGCCGCTGCCAGGCAGGCGCTGGCCAGCTGCATCCACAGCCTGCGACTTTCTGCTTGAAACAGTTGGCCCTGAGATGCGCTTAGCAGCAGGCGCTGGATAATCAGGCCCAGCCCAAGGGCGGTGACCAATTGCGCCAGCCACAGGGCCCGTTGCTGGGCCCGTATCAACTGCTCTGGTGGGTACAGAATATCGGGTAACAGTGCCACGGTATGCACCAGGCAAAAAGCCAGCAAACCCCAAATCACAAAGCGACTGCGCTGGTAGAGGAGATTGGCATAGGGTTGAATGATCATCTGCGGCCTCAGTGGTTGTTCAGATAGTGATCAAGCTGTTTCAGCGCAGGGCGCAATAAACGCAAGCCGTAGTAAATAATACAAGGGGCGATGATCAAAATGCCATTAAAGCGCCAGCTGCCATTGGCTATCCAGCTCCCGAGCTCATAGCCAAGCATCAGGCCGCCCAGCATCATAAACAGGATGGCAACCAGGGTTTGTTGTTTTAAAGAATTAGACATAAGCGACTCCATGCGTGTTGTTTATACCCGCATTAAAGCCGAAATTAATTTGATAGGCAATAATTAATTATCGAAAAACAATCATTAATTATTGCAAAATGTTTCAACGGCTAGGCCATGCGCTCGGTGAGATCCATCGAAAAGCTGGCATGGTCGGTTAAGGTGAGCCTTATTCCTTGGGAGTGGAAGTGCAAGTCGTTCAATTGCAGATTGGCTGGCAGTTCGTACACGATCAGCGTACCGGAGCTGATGGAAAACAGTTTGGTGCGGCAATCGCTTTTTTCTTTCATGGTACCGCTGACGCCATCCTTCAAAATGGTGTGGCCACACACTTTGACGATCCCATCCTGATAGGCTTCGACCTTACCGAGGAAAAAGCGGCTGTCATCTTCCTGGAAAAGACGACGATAGGAAATCAATACCAGAGTGTTGGGTTGTAACATAGGGTCGCTCCTTAAATCAGGTGTCTGGCCTGATGCAGTAGTTGCCAATGATTGCCTGACTTTTCCGCCACTTCGGTTTCAAAGTAGTGTTGCAATCGGCGTCGGTCTTCCGGGTTGTCTTTTAATGCCGAGCCCAGCATAAAATGCAGCAAGTCGGTCAATTTCATCTCGCCCTGGTGATAATACCAAGCATGCAGACAAAAGGTGTGCGCTACGGATACGGCTTCTGCCGTCGACATGGCAGCCCCAGCCAGTCGATCGGTGCTGCGCCCGTCAATAGTTTGTCCGTTACGCAGTTCATGAAAGATGGTGACCAGCATTGCAAACGGCGTGGGTTCTAACGTCAGGCTAATGCCCGCTTGCTGGTTCAGCTTTTCTGTTTGCTGCATCACCACAGCAATTTCATCATCCAGTTGCCGGATCGGGCGAATGTGTTCAAAGCTCAGCCGTCGTTTTAAAGCAGCGCTCATCTGGTGCAGGCCCTGATCAACGCTGTTGGCGGTGGCAATCACATTAAAACCATGGCGGGCATAAAGTACGCCCTCTTCGCCGGAGAGCTCCGGAATGGTAATAACCCGATCGGACAGCAACGACAAGGTGGCATCTTGCAGCGGCTGCGGGCAGCGCGATAACTCTTCAAATCGCACGCACTTGCCTTGTTGCATCGCCCGGAACAGCGGGCTGGGCACCAAGGCTTCGAGGCAGGGGCCTTTCTGGCTGAGAATGGCTTGGTTCCAGCTGTACAACAGCTGGCTGACCGAGCTGACCGCACCCCCCTGGATAATTAAGCTGGAGTCTCCGGAAATCGCTGCTGTTAACAGTTCCGAGAGCCATGACTTGGCGGTGCCGGGTTCGCCAACCAGCAAGCTGCCTCTGTGGGTGCAAAGGGCCACCACAATACGGGTGACGATACCGGGGTCGGCTACAAACTTGCGCTCAATGCCCAGCTCACTGCAGCCGAGAATAAATTTTTCTACGGCCTGCGGCGATAACTGCCAGCCAGGTGGTGGTGTCACTGGGTCCCAGTGCTTCAGTTGATGCAACTCCTCCGCATACTCGATTTCGGCTGGGATGCGCTGGGTTGCCTGTGTTTTTGTCATGACCGGTTTCCTCCACGCTGTTCGGGTGCCATTCGCTCCGCCGGCAAGATCCTGGGTAATTCAGACAAGGGGATGACCCCGGAAATCACCAGGTCGAGTGCGCTATCGCGCATGGTGATTAGACCGGAATCCAGCGCTTGCCAGCGCAGCTCAGCAACCGGTTCTTGTTTCGATATCGCATTGCGGATAGCACTGTTGGCCTGCATGTATTCAATCACGGCCACCCTGCCTTTGGTGCCGCGCTGATGACACTCTGGGCAGCCTGCGCCTTCAAAGCAGCGAAAGCTGGCTGGCGCACCCTCAGGAAAAACCTCTTGCAAGATCACTGGATCGGCTTCCACCTCAGTGCGGCAATGCGGGCAGATCCGTTTGGCCAGCCGCTGTGCAATGACGGCCAGCAGCTCGCTGGCAATGGAATTGGGGTGCACACCTAAATCATACAAACGCTGCAGCGCATCAACCGCGTCGTTGCAGTGCAGGGTGGATAACACCAGGTGTCCGGTTTGCGAAGCGCGGATGGCCTCCTGAGCTGTTTCGTGATCGCGGATTTCCCCAACCAGTATCACATCGGGGTCTTGCCGCACGAAAGAGCGAACCGCGTCTGGAAACGCAAAACCAATATCCGGTCGGATCCGAGTTTGCTGGATACCGTTAATGGAATACTCAATGGGATCTTCTGCGGTGATGACTTTGCGCCGGCCATCATCAGCCAGTTCCTGCAAACCGGCATACAAGGTGGTTGATTTACCAGATCCGGTGGGGCCCACCACCAGCACCAAGCCAGCAGGATTGCTTAGCAACCGCTGATAATGCTGAGCCACTTTGCCGGACATGCCCAGTTCACGCATGGTCATGGCTCTGCCGGTGTGCTTGAGCAAACGAATAATGACGTGTTCACCATGCAAAGCTGGCTGGGTTTGTACCCTTAAATCATAGCTATCACCGGCACAGTGCAGTAAAGCGCGGCCCCCTTGCGGCAGCCGGTGTTCTGCGATGTTGAGCTCCGCCCGAATTTTGATGATGTTGACCAGCCCGATCAGGTCTTTAGCCGTCAGCACATAATGCTCCACATCATGCAAATCACCATCGACCCGTAATCGGATCCGTACTTTGCCGTCATAAAGCTCCAGATGGATGTCGCTGGCGCGTTCACTAACGGCTTCCAGTAAAATGGCCTCATACACCGAGACCAGATAAGGATTGATCACCGGTTCAGCAGGCTCAGTTCTGGCTTCATCCTGCACTGTGCCAGGTTCTGCATGCTGTTCGCCACGGCTACTGACATCCAGGTGCGACCAGATCCGCCGGAAGTCGGTCGGGCTGACCAGAGCGATGCTGATGCCGCCGCTGCCATTCATATTTTCAAGATCTAGGGTGTCTATCTTGGTGCTATCGGTGATCAGCAGCAGTTGTTTGTCGTGGTAGGCAATGGGCAGCACCCGGTGGTGATCCAAAAAAGTGCGGGAAAATTGCATAAAAAGTGCAGGGTTTAATTGCTGCAATACTTGGTGCGCACTGAGTACCGGCCAGCCATGCTGTTGTGCCTGAACTTCCAGCGCGGTTTTCGCCTGTTCGGAAAGTTGTTGCAAAACAGCAGAAACCGGCTTTTTTTCTACTTTCGCTTGTGTCGAGGTTAACTGCAGCGCCTGCTTTGTTGCCACATCCAGCTGGATGGCTGCAGGTGGCTGCTGCAATAACAAAGCTCCCAGGTTTTTTTGGCGCACCAGCTTTTGTTGGTTTTTCTGATAAAGCACCATGGACGTGTGATGGGGTTTGTCGCCTTCTAAACGAAGCAGCCAACCTTGTTCATGCACTACGGGCAAAATAGCATCGAGTGATTGCAGCAGGCAAGTGGCGATAACTGCTACCACGGGCTCCTTTAGTTGGATCAGGCGATTGGCATCGCCGACCAAAAACTCGACATTGCGGATATTGAGCCGCTGCAGATTTTTAAGTGCAATGGAAATGCAAGCCGGGTTTTTATCCAGTACGTAAAGATGAGGCACGCATTGAGCCAGCGCTGCACTCAAATAACCACTGCCGGCTCCAATCAGTAGCAGTGGCTGGTTGATATCGAGCTCCGCCAGCCAGGTCATGATCTGACGCACGGCTTGCTCTGTCGGGATGCTGTGGCCTGAAATCAGGTGAGGTATATCTTTGGAAGTGATAAACTCAGAACGAGGTACTTTGGCATCTAAGGTTTTGATATGACTTGTCCACTGCATGCTGTGCCCGGGCTGGAAGGTTACTCAAGCTGTATATTAGCTAATAGTTGCGGCGTTTTCCTTGATTTAAGATAACGGAATGACATAAACCGGAGGGTTTACATGCGAAATGTACTGGTCATTTTTGCTTTTTTGCTGGGTTTAACCGGTTGCGCGCAGGTCAGTGACCTGGCCAGCTACAGTGTGACCGAACAGCAGTTGCAGCAGTTGATGTTGCGTCAGCTGGATCAGCTCACGCAGCAAACCCGGTTGGCTGGCATGCCGGTGGCGCTGGCGGTAGAGGATATGCAGGTGCTGATTGGCCCCGACAATAGCGACAGTGTGCGGCTTGGCACCAAGGCCAGTGCTGTGTTCTCGGCCTTTGGCCTGCACTACCCGGCCAGCCTGGCTCTGCAGATTGAAGCCTCGCCTTATTACGACGCTGAGCAAAAAGCCGTGTTTTTGCGCAATCTACGCTTGCTGGATTCCAGCATTGATGCGGCGGGTTACCGCGGTAATTTAGCGCCGCTCAGTACCGAAGTGCTGCAGTTGGTCAATATGTGGCTACAGGATCAGCCGGTGTATCGGTTGGATGAAAGCGACCCGACCCAGCGGCTGTTGATGCAGATGCCACTGAATATGGCGGTGCAGCAGGGCCGTATTCGTTTTAGCCCTTTGTAAGCTTCTTCACACCCCTAATACAGATCGCGGCGGTACCGCCCCTGTTGCTGCAAAGCCTGCAGCTGAGTTGCCCCCAGCTCAGTCTGCAGCACTTGATCTACTTCCTGGCCCATACCGTGCAGACTGCCGCACAGATAAATAGCAGCGCCTTGCTTCAACCAGGCTCTTAGGTCCGGCATGCGCTCAGCCAGCCGGTGTTGTACGTATCGCACCTTGGTTCCATCGCGCGAAAACACCCGGTCCAATTCGGGTAAAAAACCCTGCTGTTGCCACGTTAGTAGATCTTTGGCAAAGAAGTTATCCACCTTCTGCTGACGCTCGCCGAAAAGTAGCCAGTTTTGCCGGTGACCGCGCTTTACCCGCTCTGCCAGCAAGCCCCGGATCCCTGCAATGCCGGTGCCATTGCAGATAAATACCATTGGTCTGTCATCATCAGGTAGGTGGAAATTAGGGTGAGGGCGAATGCGGCAGTGGATCGGTTGGCCTTCCAGCACATAACTGGTGAGCCAGCCTGAGCCCAGCCCAAGGCCCTGTGCCGTTTTAACTTGTCGTACCAACAAGGTGAGCTGGTCTTCCTCGGCAATGCTGGCGATGGAGTAGCTACGCAGAGGCAATAGCGGTTGTTGCTGCAACCAATGCTCCAGGTTTTCAGTAGCGGAGGGGCCATGCGGTGGTAAGACAATTTGTGCCAAAGCCCGGCACAGTGGCATCTGTTGTTGATGAAAACGAACCGTTTGGCAACCGAACACCTGATGCTCGGTGAGCCATAAAGCCACGGTGCAGCGGCTGTGCTCTGGCTGGACTTCCAGCACATCTCCGGCTTGCCAGCGCATGCCTGCTTGCCGTGGCAGTTTTACCACAAAGCAGGGGTTGCCCTGGCTGCCCGGATTCACGCAGTAGCGACTTTGCAGCGGTACTTTTAGCCAGGGCTGTTCGTCTGTTGGCTCCGCTTGCTCTGCGCCAAGTGTTTGCAACAGCTGCTGCCATTGCTGCCAGGCGCTGTTGTCACGCTGGCCCTGATCCCAGGGTACCAGAGGGTGGATGGCTGAGGCGCGGTGTTGCATCAGCCAATCATGCAGCCAGTGGCCAAAGGCACAAAAGTGTTGATAGCTGCGATCGCCCAAGGCCAGCACGGCAAACTTCAGCTTGGAAAGGTCCGGTTGCTGCTGCAAAGCCTGACGCAGAAAATGCTGGCCATTGTCCGGCGCTTCGCCTTCACCATAAGTGCTGACAATAAAGAGTGCCTGCTCAACATGCTGTAAGGGTAGTCCAGCTAATGCATTGAGTGGCAGCATCTGTACTTTTTTGCCCGCTGTTTGCAGCTGTTGGGTGCTGCGGCGTGCCAGTTGCTCAGCCGTGCCGGACTGGCTGGCATAACCTACCAGCCATTCTGGTTGCTGCTGATGCTGTTTGCCAGCGTACCGCCGATGATACCAAAGCTCCGTGGAGCGCCAACCAAGTAGCAACAGCTGGGTGCTGAGACACCAGAGCAACACAAACTGCAGGTTAAATGGATGGGTACTGAGCCATAACAACGCCAGCAAGGCGATAAAGGCTAGCAAACTAATCTGCTCAAACCAGGCTGCAGACACTGAGTAACCGGATGATCTGGCCCGAGTGCCGGCGATAAACCAGCCAAGAAAGAAAATAGCGGCGATGTAGAGAGTTTCTTGCAAAAAAGGCAGTGATTGTGAACGCATAGCCCCACCTTGGGAAGGAAAAAAGGGGCAGCTTTCGCTGCCCCAAAATGCAGGACAAGTTAACAACGACCAGGAAATAACGCTGTGAAGCGTACGCCAGTTTCCCGACGAGAGGAATAATAGTTCAGATTAAATCTAAATGCAAATAGTTATCATTAATTATTTTGCGTCTAATTTGAATTTGTTAACAGCAACTGCAATACTCAAAGCATCCTGGCTTGTGAGGCGTGTTATGCCCCGGTGTCCTTTCAATGCACTCCTGTGTAAGTTGATTCTATGGCTGCTGCTGTTATGCTCCTGGTCTGTTGTCTGGTCTGCGCCACAGGTCTATAGCCGCTTTATCCATCTGAATGATAACTTCGATATTTCGCCATTGGCTACCCGCATGGTGCAGGATGACCATGGTTTTCTTTGGCTGGGGACTCAGCATGGCTTGTATCGCTTTGATGGTGGTGATTTAACGCGTTTTCAGGCGGATGCAGCGAATTCCAACAGCCTTTCTGCCGACTGGGTCACCAGTTTACTGGTGGAAGGTGCCGATACACTGTGGATTGGCACCCGCTATGGCGGCTTGAGTCGACTGGATTTAAAAACAGAGCACTTTGAGCAACTCCGCTTTGCATCAGAAGCTGATGATGCCACACAATACGAAGTATCTGCGTTGTATCAGGATGCTAATGGTCAAATTTGGATCGGCACCTATGGCGCCGGAGTATTGTATTGGGATCCGCAGCAACAGCAGATAACCGCTTTGGCATTACCTGCAGAGATAGACGGTGTTTCCACAGCTTATATTAATGATATCTGGTTGGATGATGCCCGGCAGATGTGGCTGGCGATTGGCGATGCACCGCTTCGAACCAAAGGCAGCGCGACCGGAGGTTTAATTCGTTGGGATTTGACGCTGCAGCAAGGTCAGGGCTGGCATCCTGGTAACTCAGAGTTAAGCCATGATTCAGTGACTCATATGGCAGTACATCCTGAGTTGGGCCTGTTGATGTCTTTGTATGGTGGTGGCCTATGGCGTATCAACCCTATAACTTTGCAACCAGAGTCGATGGCAATGCCGGAAAGCATGCGGCGGATACAGGCGACGTCTATTGGGATGGATCCTGCTGGCAATATTTGGGTAGCCAGTGAGGGTCAGGGTCTTTGGTTGCATCTGACGGCAAGTCAGCGCTGGCAGCAGTTTAAATACCACCCTGAATTTAGCGCCGGTTTACGCAACGCTACCATTAGCAAGCTGTATTTTGATGCACAGGGTGCCTTGTGGTTGCTGAGCCAGTCGGGCTTTAGCCTGCTAGGGCCTGTTGCGCAGCAGGTCCGTACTCTGCCCTTTGGTAGCCGTGATCCGAACTTGCTTGGTGCTGCTAATGTGTTTGGTGTAGAGGCTGTTAGTGAAGAGGAAGTGTGGATCGCCAATCGTGAGGCCGGCGTCGCTTTGTTTAATCCGTTATCCGGCCAGCTGCAGCGCTTTGCGCTGCCTGAGGATGCGATAGGACCAACCATCGTCAGAGCTGTATTAAAAGAGCAAGATTGGCTTTGGATCGGCACCGACCGCGGCTTGTATCGCTTGTTACCGGATACAGCCGATTGGCAGTATATGGCGTTGCCGGAACTGGCTGGGCCACCAACGATTTCCATTTTTTACCCGGATGCGCAAGGTCGCTTGTGGTTAGGAAGTCGAGGCTCGGGTTTGTACTTGCTGGATCAGCAGCGTCAGTTTATGCGTCATTATCATACAGGCTCTGAGTCACATCCACTGCCTTTTAACACCATCACCAGTATGGCTATAGATCCTGAGGGGTACTTTTGGCTGGGCTCGTTGGATCGCGGGGTGATTCGTGCTGACTTGGAGCTATCAGGCTGGCAGCACTGGCGTCAGTTTGATGGCAGTGAGCATGGTTTAGTATTTAACGGCATTCAGCTTATCTATCCGCAAAATGGCCATATTTGGATTCGGGCTGGTAATCTGAATCATCGTTGGCTGGATCGCAGCGAGCCGCCTTTTTTTAAAGCCTACCCAACGGATGAGTCCGTCGATGCGGCGCTGATTGCTGCCGATGAGTTTCGTCTGCTTTATCGCTCGCACTGGTTACCCGCCAGTCGTTCCTTACTAGAGCTAAATGTATCGCATGGCATGCAGGAAACAACCTGGATTGGTGCCTGGGAATTGGATGATGGCATGATTTACCGAGGGGGAAGTAGTGGCATGGATTACTTTCGGCCACAGGATTTACCTGAGGATCACACCATACCGGCCGTACAACTTACCCGGTTTAGTTTGTTCAACCAAACCGTACTGCCAGGCAGCAGTCAGCTGTTGCCGCAGGCATTGCCGTATTTGGATCGCCTGGTACTTCGATACAAAGAAGATATGTTCAGTATTCGGTTTGCGGTGCCATCTTTGTTGCATCAGCAACAGCTGCAGTATCGCTATCGGCTGCAGGGCTTTGACCGTGATTGGATTATGACCAGTGCCAACGAGCGCATTGCCACCTACACCCGGCTACCACCTGGCTTGTATCAGTTTGAAGTAGCGGCCAGACTGGGTAATGGCGATTGGCAAGAATCAGCATTACTTCCTATTCAGGTGTTGCCGCCTTGGTGGATGACCTGGTGGTTTCGTGGGTTGATAATTGCGGCTGTGATTTTTGCACTCTGGCTGTGGCTGCATCTTAAAATGCAAGCCGAGCGGACGATGCGCCGTGAATTGCAGCGTCAGGTTACTGAGCGGACCCTGGAGCTCAGAGAGAAGCATGATGCCTTAGAAGCTTCCAATAAGGATTTGACTTTATTGCAAAAAATTGGCCGGGAAATTACTTCCTCGCTGGATTTGGACCAGGTGTTATCACGTTGCCACCAGATGCTTAGTGAGCTGATTGATGTGCATGTGATGGTCATTGGCCTGCACCGGCCTCAACTGCAACAGATCGAGTTTGTATTCTGGTTGGAGAATAACCAACAATCACCCAGCTTCAGCATTGATAAAGATAACCCAGCCGTGTTGGCATCTTTGTGTTTTAACCAAAGGAAAGAAATTCAGGTCAATCAGCGCTCGGACTTTTTCAAATTCTTTAGCAGCATGCCTCAACCCTTGTGTGGTGAGCCTATGCAGTCCGTGCTTTATATTCCGCTGATGGTGAACCAACAGGCGGTTGGGGTGTTCTCCGTGCAAAGCCCCAGTACCTTTGCCTATAGTGAGTCGCAACTGGATTTATTGCGCACCCTGGCCAGCACCATCGCCATTGCCGTGGTCAATGCCGATACCTTCACCCGCTTGCAGCAAACCCAGCAGCAATTAGTCACCCAGGAAAAAATGGCCTCTTTAGGCGGCTTAGTGGCTGGGGTGGCGCACGAAATCAACACGCCGCTTGGCATCTGCGTCACAGCCACCAGTCATTTGCAGGCAGAGTTTGCTGAAGTACAGCGTGCCTTTACCGAGAAAAAGCTGCAGCACTCCCAGTTCAATCGCTTTTTGCAGCATATGCAGGACGGCCTGAAAATCCTGGAGGTGAATACCGAGCGGGCCGCGGCTCTGGTGCAAAGCTTCAAGCAGGTATCGGTGGATCAATCGGCCGATGGCAGCCGGGAAATTGAGTTGGCCAACTACCTGCACGATGTACTGCTATCTTTGCAGCCTCAGCTGAAAACCGTGGCTTGCAAGTTTGAACTAAGCTGCCCTGAAGGGATCTACTGGCATACCGACGCCGGTGCAGTGGCACAAATCATCACCAATCTGGTAATGAACAGCATCAAGCACGCCTTTGCCGAAACCAGCCAGCCCAGGATTGTGCTGCGTGTCAGCCACCAGGGCCGGCAACTGCAACTGGATTACCAGGACAACGGCACCGGTATGGATGCTGCCAGTTTGCAGCGTTTGTTCGAGCCGTTTTTTACCACCAAGCGTTCACTGGGTGGCACCGGCTTGGGCGCGCACATTGTCTATAATCTGGTTACAGCGCGGTTAAAAGGCCAGATCAAGGTCAGCAGTGAACCAGGCCAGGGCTTGCAGTATCAGCTCACTCTACCAATGGATGCTTGCTAATATCTTTCTTTTCGTTAAAATATCTTTCAAATCGAAACTTGTGGTGCTGAATGAACAAACGCAATACCCAACAACGCCGTCATTTGATCATGACCGAACTGCAGCAGCATGGCGAAGTCTCGGTGGAGCAATTGGCAGAGCGCTTTCAGACTTCGGAAGTGACCATTCGAAAAGACCTTACTGTGCTGGAAGAAGCCGGTTTATTGCTGCGGCGTTATGGCGGGGCTGTGCTGGTACCACAAGACTTTGTCACTGAATCCAGTCTGGAGCAAGTTTCGAAACGAAAGCTGGCTATAGCCAAAGCCGCTGCCAGTTTGATCAAAGATCATTACCGCATCATCATCGACAGCGGCCGCACCACCGCTGCTCTATTGCCGGAGCTGGCACACAAGCAGGGCCTGGTGGTGATGACCAACTCGCTGGCCGTGGCCAATGCGCTGCGCGAGCTGGAAAACGAGCCGACCTTATTGATGACCGGTGGCAGCTGGGACTCGCAGTCCGAGTCTTTTCAGGGCCAGCTGGCCGAACAAGTATTGCGCGCCTACGACTTTGATCAGCTGTTTATCGGTGCCGATGGGTTGGACCTGGCCCGCGGTACCACCACCTACAACGAGCTGTACAGCTTAAGCCGGGTGATGGCAGAGGTCGCGCGTGAAGTTATTGTCATGGTGGAGTCCGATAAGTTGGGCCGCAAAATTCACAATCTGGAGCTGCCCTGGCAGGCGATCAAAGTGCTGGTGACCGATACCGGTTTATCCAAAGCCGATGCAGCCATGATTGAACAACAGGGTGTCAGCGTGATCCGCGCTGAGGCCGATAGTTAACCATTTAAGGTATCAGAACATTTTTAGGGAGTTTCTATGTGCGGAATCGTAGGCGCTGTGGCGCAAAGGGATGTGGCAGAGATTTTACTGGAAGGTTTGCGCCGGCTGGAATACCGCGGCTATGACTCCGCCGGTTTGGCCGTGCTAAACCCGGACACCGGCTTGCAGCGCTGTCGCCGGCTTGGCAAAGTCAAAGAGCTGGTGGATGCCGTTGCGGCCGAGCCGCTCAGTGGCGGTACCGGCATTGCCCATACCCGCTGGGCTACCCATGGCGAGCCAAGCGAGCGCAACGCTCATCCGCACGTGTCCAGACGTATTACCGTGGTGCACAACGGCATTATTGAAAACCACGAGCCGCTGCGTCAGCAGCTGCAACAGCAAGGCTATGTATTTAGTTCCGATACCGACACCGAAGTGATTGCCCATCTGGTCGAGCAAGAGCTTAAGCAGACCGACTCCTTGCTCACAGCGGTGCAAAAAGCCGTGGCTCAGCTGCATGGTGCTTACGGCACTGTGCTGATGGACAGCACCGATGCCAGCCGTTTGGTGGTCGCCCGATCCGGCAGTCCGCTGGTGATTGGGGTTGGCATCGGTGAGCATTTTATTGCCTCCGATCAACTGGCCTTGTTGCCGGTAACCCGGCGTTTTATCTTTTTGGAAGAAGGCGATGTGGCCGAAATTACCCGCCACAGCGTGCAGATCTTCGATAAAGACGGCCAGCCGGTCGAACGTGAATTGCACGAATCCAACGTGAGCTACGATGCCGGTGATAAAGGCCCGTACCGCCACTTTATGCTCAAAGAAATCTACGAGCAGCCGCATGCCGTCAGCAATACGCTGGAAGGCCGCTTAAGTGCCGACTCGGTGCTGGATGAAACCTTTGGCAATGGCGCCAGCGAGCTGTTTAAACAGGTGCAGCATGTGCAAATCGTTGCTTGTGGCACCAGCTACCACTCCGGCATGGTAGCCCGTTACTGGTTAGAAGCCATGGCCGGGGTCTCCTGCAATGTGGAAATCGCTTCCGAGTTTCGTTACCGCAAATCCTTTGTGCAGCCAAACAGCCTGCTGGTGACCATTTCGCAGTCCGGTGAAACCGCCGATACGCTGGCAGCGCTGCGTCTGGCCAAAGAGCTGGGTTATCTCGGCAGTTTAACCATCTGCAACGTGGCGGGTTCATCTCTGGTGCGTGAATCCGATCTGGCCTTTATGACCCGGGCTGGCGCCGAAATCGGTGTGGCCTCTACCAAAGCCTTTACCACCCAGCTGGTGGGCCTGGCCATGCTCAGCCTGGCCATTGGTAAGCACCATGGCATGGATGCTGCCACCCAGCAGCAGTTGGTGCAGGCGCTGAATCAGCTACCCGCCGTGTTGGAGCAAAGCCTGACACTGGCCAGCCAGATTGAAGCCCTGGCCGAAGAATTTGCCGACAAGCACCACGCGCTGTTCTTAGGCCGCGGCGATCAGTACCCGATTGCGATGGAAGGCGCACTGAAGCTCAAAGAAATTTCCTACATCCACGCCGAAGCCTATGCCGCCGGCGAGCTTAAGCACGGCCCGCTGGCGCTGATCGATGCCGATATGCCGATCATCGTAGTGGCGCCGAACAACGAGCTGCTGGAGAAGCTGAAATCCAACGTTGAAGAAGTCCGCGCCCGCGGCGGCATTCTGTACGTGTTCGCCGATGCCGATGCCCGCTTCCAGTCCGACGACACCATGCGGGTGATCAACGTACCGCACAGCCACCCCTGGCTGGCACCGGTGCTCTACACCATCCCGCTGCAACTGCTGAGCTACTACGTCGCCATCATCAAAGGTACGGATGTCGATCAGCCGCGTAATTTGGCGAAATCGGTGACGGTGGAATAGCGCCGAACCGCTCCTGCAGAGAGCCTAAAGCCTTACTACTCATCAGGCCCCGAAACCCGGGGCCTGACTTTTCCAGCTTGCATTTGCTGTAAAAAGTCGCTTTGTATTTTTTACGGATTGAATTAGCTTAATACAACAAAAAAACACACAGGACTCTGTCAAGGGCAGCGCTCAGTATGTATCCTGATACCGCTATTTATTGCCGGGTTTAGAATAGAAGATGCTACAGATCATCGCTGCCTTGGTGCCAATTTTTGCGTTACTGATGCTGGGTTTCTTTGCGCGCCGCCATGGCTTTCCCGGTGAGGGTTTTTGGGCGCCGGCAGAGCGCTTAACCTACTATCTGCTTTTTCCGGCGTTATTGATCCATAGCCTGAGTCAGGCCAGCCTGTCCGGCGGGGAGTCGTTACGGATTGTACTGGCAGTGCTGGTCTTGCTGGTTGTCGTTAGTGGCATCTGCCTGGTAGTAAAAAAGCCATTGCGGGTTGGCTTTGCAGCCTACACATCGTTTTATCAAGGCAGTATGCGCTTTAATACCTTTGTGGCGCTGGCCTGCACAGCGGCACTGGTATCAACCGAAGGTTTGGTGGTGGCAGCCATTATTGCTGCGGTGATGATCCCTACCCTTAATGTCTTGTGTGTGCTGGTGTTTTCCAGTGAAAAAGGGCTGACTGCCAATCTGCTGCCAACGCTTAAGGCTTTGGCCAAAAACCCGCTTATTCTGGCTTGTTTTGCCGGGGTTTTACTGAATCAACTGGGTGGCTTACCAGCCACGCTGTCTGCTACTTTGGGGTTGTTGGGACAAATGGCCTTGCCGCTAGGGCTGCTGTCGGTTGGTGCGGCGCTGAACCTGAGTGCCTTGCGATCGTCGGGGCGGGTGCTTTATGCCTCATCAGCCATTAAATTGCTGCTGTTTCCACTGCTTGCCTGGGGGGTGGCTTATGGGTTTCAGTTATCCGAGTTGGCGTCTCAGGTGCTGATCATCTTTGCCGCCATGCCAACCGCAACCTCTGCGTATATTCTGGCCCGGCAGCTTGGGGGCGATGCCCCTTTGATGGCGGCGATCATTACGGCGCAAACACTCTTTGCGATGATCACCTTACCTCTTGTGCTGTCGTTTGTTGGCTAACGCAAAATGCATTTTACTTCTCCAACGGAAGTGGCTAAAATTCACGCACTTTTCGCTTTGGAGCCGATGCCGACATGAATCAATGACACCTGACAATCCGCACTTTTTTTATTTTGGATTCTCGGGGGTCTTCTGGCATCGTCCTGCATTGCAGCGGTTCTTGCTGCGGTGATTCATACCCACTACTGATTGTTGCAGGCTATGCCGCCCCCGTAAGGAGGCTGTATGTCGTATTTTTTTGCCCACCATCTTCGCTATACCCTGCCAGATGGCCGCCCGTTGTTGCAGTCGCTTGATATCAGCTTGCAACCAGGCTTGCAGGGGCTGACCGGGGCCAATGGCAGTGGCAAGTCGGTGTTGCTGGAACTGCTGGCCGGGCAGCGTGCTCTGCAGCAAGGCAGTATTCAGCGTCAGGGCAGTCTGGGCTATTTTGCCCAGCTACAGCAGCATGATTGGCGCCAGATCGGCACTGTGGCGGATCTGCTGCAACTGCGTGAGCCGTTGGAGGCTTTGCAGCGGATCCTGGCTGGTAGCTGCGACGAAACTGACTTTGAATTGCTTGCAGAGCAATGGACTTTGGCTGAGGACCTGGCCGACCAATTACAGGCACTGGGCCTGAGTGGGGATATCTGGCAGCCTTGTGCCGAACTTAGTGGCGGCCAGCTTAGTCGTTTGTTGCTGTGGCAGTTGTTCCGCCAGCAGCCAGACTGGTTGCTGCTGGATGAGCCGGGCAATCACTTGGATGCGAGTGGGCGGGCCTGGCTTAGGCAGCAGCTGCAGGCATACCCTGGAGCCGTTTTGCTGATCAGCCATGATCCTGCCTTGCTTGAAGTGGTGCCGTTACTGTACGAGTTGCAGCACGGTAAGTTACAGCGTTACGGTGGTGGTTTTACTTTGTACCAAAATCAGCAGCGTGCAGAGCAGCAGGCGGTGTCACAGGCGCTGGCGCAGCGTAAAAAAGAGCAGCGTCAGTTGGAGCAAAGCATTGTCGAGCGTGAGCAAAGAGCGCAGCGCCGGGCCCGCAGTGGCAAGCTGCAGCGGGCGGCTGGCAGTCAGTCTAAGTTGGTGCTGGATGCGCGGCAAAACAGTGCCGAGCAATCCGGTGGTACCAGAAAACGCCAAGCCGAAGCCGAGCGACGGCGGCTGCACCAGCAGTTATGTCAGTTAACGGATCGTCAGCACAAGGAACAGGCGTTGAGTTTTCAACTGCCGGCACCAACGCAGCAGGCCGGCTGGCAGCTCAGGCTACAGCAACTGGAGTTGTGTTATGGCTCGGCCGGGCCGGTCAGTCTGGAGCTGCAGTTTGGCGATAAGCTGTGGTTGCAGGGCGACAATGGCACTGGCAAGTCGGTGTTGTTGCAAACCATTTGCGGTAGTTTAGCGCCCGCAGCTGGCCTGTTGCGTTGCTCGCCACCCTGCCACTATCTGGATCAATACTTTAGCCTGCTGGATCCTGAGCAAAGCGCCCTGGATAACTTGCAACGACTGGCGCCGCAGTTGAATAATACCGAGGCCAGAACAGCGCTGGTGGCCATTGGTTTAACGGCGCAACAATGGTTGCAACCGGTAAGCAGCCTCAGTGGTGGTGAGCGGATGAAGCTGGCGCTGTTGGCGCTGACCCGGCCACAGCCACAGATGCCTTTGCTGTTATTGGATGAGCCGGACAATCACCTGGATCTGCAGGCCAAGGCTTACTTAGCCCGGCAACTAGCCAATTGGCCTGGTAGCTTTGTGTTGGTATCGCACGATGAACGCTTTGCCAGGGAGACGGGCTGCAATCTACAACTCTGGTTAAAACAACAGCCCGGCTAAGCCGGGCTGAAATGTTTAATCGGCTTTGGTATCCAGATGCATCCGGCTTTCAATCGCAATGCCTTGTGCTTCGATGTCCAAACTCAGATCCAGTTGGAAGGGGGTGTCTTTCATGGCTTCAAACTCGGGCGGTAATTCAGCGCCCGTGGCGGCCATGCTGTCAGCCATGGCGGTAAAGAAACGGGCGTAGTTCATGCCAAAGTGCAGCAAGCCATTTTGACTAAGCGCGGTGCCTGCCAGAGCTTTGGCCTGGCTGCTGGCTTGCTCTCCCTGATAAATCAGCGCGTGATCCTGGGTCAGCATCAGTTTGGGTGCCATGCCAAATTGAGCGGCCATTGGAAAGAGTTCATTCAGCTCTAATTCTTCGCCGAGCTGCGGGAAAGGAATATCGGCCAGCGGTGGATAAAACATCAGCAGACTTTGCAGCAGGCTGTGGGCATTGTCAGCCGACAGGCTGAACACGGCATCGACCACAGCAGGCATACCGGTAGCCGGATCCATCCGAACGTCGTTGACGGTAAAGGAAGCGCCTTTCACTGAGCCTGCCATCCCAGCCATAGCAAGTGCCGCCAGAGGGTTGCTGGCCTTCATGGTGGTTTGCAGCTCAACCAGCGGAGCGCACTGGAAGCTGGCGTTGCTGGTGGCGGCCCATAGTTCACCAACGGCAGGAAGCAGCTGGCCAATATTCAAGCCCAGCCCAAGGTGCAACAGGCTGTTGTTGGTTGGTTGCTGTACGTGCGGTGCAATAAAGCCTCGCAGTTTGTCTAATGACGCCATGGCGGTTTTGTCGCTGCTGGCAATCAGCATACGGCTGCTCATTGGCTGCTTATTGAGCTGATTATCAAAATAAATGCCAGGCCAGTTGGCGGCGATGGTGGCGGTATCCGCCTGACAGGCTGTTGTGTGCCAGTCTGTCATGATGGTGCTAAGGTCATCGCCAAGCAGGGCATGCAGATCGCGGGCTAAGCGATTCTGGTTGTTACTGGTGATGGCTTTGAGTAGCTCGGCACTGCTCAGCATGCCAAAGCTGGCTTCATTTAGTTGGTAGCGCTTGGCCAGTGGGGTGATCGCTCTGTGCCAGTTCATTACATCAGTAGGCTTGCGAATCGCCAGAGCTTCGGCATGGTGAGCGGCGTCAAAGCCATTGGACGTCAGCACCACCGTACCCCAACCATTCTGCACTGTGACCAACAGGTCCAGGCTATGGCCATTGAATGGAAACAGCGCATAACGGCGGTAGGCGATGCCATCCAGCTCCTCGGCCTGATGCCAGAGTTGACTTTGCTGTTCGATGCGGTCAAAAAATCGCCAGAACGCCTGCTCATTGGTTAATTCAAAGCGGCTGACCGGGGATAAACCAACCAGATAGAATAAGCTGCGAAATTCTTGCCGAAGACCGGTTAGCTCTGTCAGTTGCTCCGGCTGTTCCATCAGATGTAGGTATTGCTCAAGCAAGGCCGCCAGAAAGTGGCCGCTGTTAGAGCCCGAGATGCTGAGCATAGACGTCAACACATCCAGGGTTTGCTGAGTGTCCTGTGGATACAGCTGTACCTGCTTCAGGTAGCGTACCAGATCAAAGGGCTCCAGCTGTACAGTGAGCATGGCCGTGTCGGCCGGAATGTAGCTAAGCTGCTCCGACGCCCGCTCAACGCCGTTGGAGGTTAACTTGATGTAAGCAAAAAGTGCTGCTGCCAACAAAGCAGCGGCGATGATAAGGGTACGCATCCTATCTCCTTAACTATGCCATGGCACCACCTCGTCCTTGGGGTGTGAAGCAGTACCTGTTAATGTTAAATTTGTAATTCGAGTATCATAACTTTTGTTTTGTTTTGGTGCAATCGGTTATAAGCGACAAGCGGCTTCCTAGTAGCGTGAAACCGCCCGGCTTGAGTCGCTCATGGCGAATAGAGTGCAGAAATTCTTGCGGGATCAATGACCACAAAAGTTTTCCAAGAACTCATTATGTTCAGGCAGTTTCTTCGCCGTTTCGACAAAAATAGTTTTCAGGTAGCTAAGTAGCTCTTGCAGCTGTTCTGGAGTTAGTGCATTTACAATAGGATGAAAGTCCTCTGGTGAAAGTCCTTGCCCCAGCATCACCTGGATCCAGGCGATGGGTGAAAACAACTCATCCTGCTCACGATAAACTTTACCCGTTGCTTTGAACAAATCCATTTTTTTCGCTAAACGCTCAGGAATATCCATCT
Organism: Alkalimonas sp.; assembly: GCF_020831925.1. Lineage (GTDB taxonomy): Bacteria > Pseudomonadota > Gammaproteobacteria > Enterobacterales > Alteromonadaceae > Alkalimonas. The sequence goes on along the minus strand of NZ_JAFIFQ010000037.1, from coordinate 13,948 downwards.
GCTGACAGTCTCGCCAGAACTTGCTGTCAGTTCTTTGTGTTAGTTTATAATGCAAGATAATAAAATCCCGAATATGCTCAAATTCAATCTGTGACTGACGATTAAACTCAGCGACTTCTTCGGGTTTGATCCCTTGATGCGGGAAGTTTTTTACCAGTCGAATGATACCTGACTGAATCAGGTGGATGCTGGTAGACTCCAGTGGCTCAAGAAATCCGCTCGACAACCCAATGCTGACGACATTACGATTCCATTGCTTTAAACGACGGCCAGTTCGGAATTTAATGAGTCTGGGTTCTGCCAACGTTGGCGCATCCAAGTTTGCTAGTAAGTGCGCCTTAGCATCTTCCTCCGACCAATATTTACTGGAGAAAACCAGACCGTTACCGGTACGATGTTGTAAAGGAATTCGCCACTGCCAACCAGCCTGATGCGCGATTGAGCGGGTATAAGGAGTAATCGGATCAACCCTTTCGGTTGGTACTGCCCAGGCGCGATCACAGGGAAGCCAGTGGCTCCAGTCTTCATAGCCTGTATTGAGCGTTTTCTCGATCAACAGCGCATGCATGCCACTGCAGTCGATGAACAGATCCCCTGTGATTTCACGATCATTCTGCAGTTTCAGCATACTTATATTGCCGGTTTGTGGATCCGTTTCAACCTGTGCAATCCGTCCTTCAATACGCTTCACCCCCATTTTCTCACAAAGCCGTCGTAAGAAACTGGCGTATAAAGAGGCATCAAAATGGTAGGCATAGACTAACCCTTGCAAATTAACATTAGGGATTGTGTCCAGTTTGGTAAAGTGGTTTAGTTTTGCTGCCTGATAGTTAAACGAATAATCCCAAATATTATCGCTAAGCCCTTGTTCTTTAGCTTTTAACCAGAAGTGATGGAAGGTGCAGAATGGGTAGTCTTTGCCAAAATTTCCGAAAGCATGCATGTAGCTGTCACCTTGCTGCCCCCAATTTTCAAATTGAATTCCCAGCTTGATGCTGCCGTGAGTTTCTTTTAGAAACTCGGCCTCATTAATGCCAAGACCTTCATTAAAGTGGATCACTGGTGGAATGGTTGCTTCACCGACACCAACGATGCCAATTTCTTCCGATTCAATCAGTGTGATCTTGATGGACTTCCCAAGCATCTTGACCAGTAGTGCCGCACTAATCCAGCCAGCAGTCCCGCCACCGACAATCACAACCTCTTTTACTGCTTGTTGTTCATTCATGTTTTACACCATAAAAAAGCCCCTAAGATAAAGCCTATCTTAGGGGCTTAGATTACACCAGTAACTTCACCTTAGAACTGATAGGAGAAACCTAGTAAGTAGGTTCTGCCGTAGTCTTGGAAGTCACGCACAGCACCGCTGCCATGGCGGGTAGTAAATGGTTGGTTGCTCAGATTCTGGCCTTGCAGGAATACGCTTAAACCATCCAGTTTGGTAAAGCCTGCTGCACCAAAGTCATAACCGATTTGGGCATCCCAAATGGTTTCACCATCAATATCTACTTGCGCCGTATTAAAGCCGATATTGTAGATATCACCCTTAAAGTCAGAGCGCTTGCGCATTGAAACCCGCGCTGAGAAGCCTTCCTTATCATAATAAAATGTAAACGTCTGAATTTTATCGGATAAACCTGGCAGCTCGAAATCATTCCCAGCTGGATCTTGAATGTCGGAGGTGATTTTAGTGTGGCTAGCAAAAATACCAAAACCTTCCAGGCTTGAATGCACGATACTTAATGGGATCGAAGCTGACAGTTCTAAGCCTGACAAGCTGCCAGATCCACCATTGACCTGACCACTGGCAACAGCCAGCTTATTTACCGGAGCTGAGCCATCTGGGGCTGTAATGTCATCAAACTCAAAGCGAGTTGAACCACCAAAAATCCAGTCTTTTAGTTCTTTGTGGAAGACAGTGACGGCAAAGTAACCTTCCGGATGGAAGTAATTTTCATACCCCAGATCCAAACCAACAGCTGTTTTTGGCTCCAGCGTTGGGTTACCACCACCTACACTCCAAGCGGCTTCGGAAGTTGCATTTTGATTGTATGAAATGCTCATGGATGCATTCATATCATCCAGTCTTGGGCGGGACATGGTTTTTGCTGCACCAAAACGAATACTTTGTTGGTCATCCAATGCAAGTTTTAGATTCAGGCTGGGGAGCAGAATGCCGAAGTCATGCGATATGTCTGTAGGAACAGACTGTACGCGACCATCCACGACAAAATTACCAAAACCTTGTGAGTCCTGCTTGGTCTTCACGTAACGTAAACCGACATTACCTGTCAGAGCATAATCTGCAACTTCGGTATCCAGGTTTGCTTGAGCAAACAAAGCTGTTACCTGCTCATTGACGGTCCAGGAGCGTGCTAAATGGCTTGGGTCATTCAGGCTTTCAGGCGTTAAATTATAAAAACCATCACGCACTAAACCACGTGAATCATAGGCAATCATATTACCGAAGCCCAAGAAACTTAAATCGGTAAAACCAAGTCGATATTGTTCTGGCACTGGCGCTAGGGCGCCGGGATAACTGGTTAAAGTTAAGTAGTAGCCTTCTGAGCGCTTGGTTTTAGAACGGTCTTTGTAAGATACGCCATAGTCAAGGCTGCTGATAGGGCCTGCATTATCCAAGGCATGGTTTGCAGCCAGACGTAAGGTTGTTAAGTCACCGTCAATTTCGGGTGTATTGATAAAGCCATCTTGTGCATCGCTAGGAATGGTGACACCGTTACCCCAACTTAAAGGGGCCCCTAGCAGCATGAGGTTCCAGTCCGCATAATTTAATGTAGGAGAAAACGTTGCGCCGGTACCATTTGGGTTAAGTACATAATCGATAGTATCGGTTGCACCAACACCATCACCACGGCCAGTTCCTGAGTAGTTTTCCATGCTCCAGATTTGGCGCTTAACGGTAGAACGGCTGACATCAAAATCTAACGTGATGTAATCAGTCAGGTCGTAATTGGCATTAAAACCAAAGGCTTTTAGCGTCGCGTCGCGAACTTCATAATCATTACGTACGACAGCCCGGTTCGTGATGGTTCCTTGTGAAACTACACCGTCGCTTACTTCGCGGATCAGTGTGTTACCACCTGCCCAAACACCAGGGACTTCAATGCCACGCAGTATTTTCTCATCTGAAAAGTCGACGTAAAGTGCGTCGGCAGTCAACTTTAAGCGGTCATTAGGTAGATACTCAACCACAGCCAGGATAGAATCACGGCGTAACGTCGAAGAGCGTGCAAACGGCTTAGCACCGCCAAGGATGACGAAGTCATTGCTTAACTCAAAGTCACCGGCGTCAATGCCAGCGCCCCATTCAACAGATTGTTGAGCTCCATCATAGCCCCAGGCATTCCAACGTTTTTCTTGGTTGGGTGATTTCATCGTGGTTGCAGCAATTGCGATGCCAAGGGTGTTATCAGCAAATTGGTCAATGTATGCAAAAGTTCCGCGCATACCTGCATTGTTACCGTCTGGGTTTAGCTTACCAAAGCTAGTACGCTCATACTGCCCGTTTACTTGTATAACACGCTCCTCTCGGCTAAGAGGGCTCACAGTACGTAAATCAATAACACCAGCAATACCTTCAGCTTCAAGGCGGGCATCAGGGGTTTTATATACCACAACCTGGCTCATGATTTCAGAAGGGTATAAATCAAACTCTACGCCACGGTTATCACTAATTGAAACTTGTTCCCGACCGTTAAAAGTGGTGGCGCTTTCATTTTCACCAAAGCCACGGATGGTGATTCGGCTGGCACGGCCGTCCAATCGTTGTGCAGCTAAACCTGGCATCCGAGCCAGGGATTCAGCGATGCTGGAATCTGGTAATTTGCCAATGTCTTCAGCCGAAATCGCTTCGACAAAGGAGCTGTTAAACATCTTAAGGTTCTGAGATTCTTGTAAGCTGCGGCGGAAACCACGCACCGCAATTACTTCTACAGACTCTTCTTCTGCTGCCGCTTCGGTGTCGCTTTCCAGCGCATAGGCACCGAAATGGCTGATGCCGACGGTGGCCATCGCCATAGTCAGCAGACTGAGTTTAAACTTGTTCATGCCCTTTATCCCCGTGTTGGTTTTTTATATGCTTCTGCTTTTTCAGCAGCAGCTAATCCTGTCGTCTTGCTATTTATTAAACTTATTCGGGTGCAACAACAATATGAATACGTATTCATAGTGGCACTTCTGCACAAAAGCGGGGCTGTTTTTTGTCAGATTGACCCCATTTGGTGCGCTTGTTTGATATTTAACCGTTGATTTGGTTGGTTTTTTGCCTGTTTAGTCATAAGGCATGGCTGGAAGTTGGTGTTTTTACTGGTTTTTTGCCTGTTGGTCACTGCATACGTATGCAGTGCATTCCTTTCCGCAGCCGCCCTGTTTATGCTTGGCTCAGTGATTTATTTTGATGATGCCAGCCGTGCGAGCTGGCTGCCAGCAAGCTGCTTTCCGGCAACAGGTGCACTATGGAATTACAACAACGTTTGGCCGAGCTGGCCGGAGTTCAGGATCATTACATCAATGCTCATGGCCAGCCTGAGAGCATCCCGCAGGATATTATTGCCGGGGTTTTGCTGGCAATAGGCTATGACTTAAGCAGCGAACAAAGCATTGCCGCCCATATCCATCAGTTAGAAACCGAGCACTGGCACCATTATCTGCAGCCGGTGACGGTGGCACAGCAGCATCAGCCATTGCAGGTTCGGTTGCAGCAACCTAAGCAAAACGCACAAAGCCACTGGCGTTGGCAGGTGGATACCGAACATGGCCAGCAATTGCAAGGTGAGCTGGAGCTGCATCAGGGCGATATCATCGAGCAAGCCGAGCTAAGTGATGGCACTTGGCTGGCCTTTCACCTGACGATTCCGCAGGAGTTGGAAACCGGTTACCACCAGCTAACGTTAACCGCTGGCCAAAACCAATTGACGCAGCGGCTGATTATCACACCATCACGTTGCTTTCAGCTGCAGGATAAAGCGGTGTTTCGTAAGACCGCCGGCCCGGCTATTCAGCTGTATGCGCTAAATACCGAGCACAACTGGGGTATTGGCGACTTTGGCGATCTGATCCGGCTGGCGCCTGACTTTGCTGCCGCCGGCTGCGATTTTATTGGCTTAAACCCTTTGCATGCACTCTATCCGGCACTGCCGCAAGATTGCAGCCCCTACAGCCCGAACAGCCGCTTGTGGTTGAACAGTCTGTATGTCGATTTAACGCTGGAGCCGGAGTACCAGGCTGAAGCCGTGCAGCAAGCCGTGCAATCCGGTGACTTTCTGCAGCAATTGCAGCAGTGCCGTGCAGCCGAGGCGGTGGATTACGCCACGGTCAGCCGGCTGAAGCAGCGTATTACCGGTTTGATGTTTGCGCATTTTCAGCAGCAGGAGCTGCAAGCCGGTACCCCCAGGGCCAAAGCCTTTCAGCGCTTTGTTGAGGACGGCGGCGATAGTCTGTATCAGCTGGTGGTGTACAAGGTGCTGCAGCAGCAGATGTTTGCTAAAGACTGGCAGATGGCCAGTTGGCAGCAATTTCCGGCCGAGTATCAGTGGCCGCATAGCCCGGCGGTGCAGGCTTTTGCCGTGCAGCACCAGGATGCCATTCAGCAGCAACTGTATGCGCAGTGGCTGGCCTATCGTCAGTTGGCAGCAGCTCAGCAGTCTTGCCTGCAAGCCGGTATGGCGATAGGCCTGTACCGCGACCTGGCGGTGGGGACCAACCGCAGCAGTGCTGAGACCTGGGCTGAGCCGGAAAACTATTTCTTGCAGCTTAGCGTAGGCGCACCAGCCGATATAATGGCGCCCAAAGGACAGGACTGGGGCTTACCGCCCTACAATCCGGCGACCCTGAAAACCAAGGCTTACCAGCCCTTTATTGATTTGTTGCAGGCCAATATGCAGCATGCCGGTGCCTTGCGTATCGATCATGTGATGGCTTTGCTGCGGCTTTGGTGTACCCCTGTGGGTAAAAGTGCGACTGAGGGCGCCTACGTGCGTTTCCCGGCCGATGATTTATTCGCCATTCTGGCGCTGGAAAGTCAGCGCAATCATTGTGTGGTGATAGGCGAAGACCTGGGCACAGTGCCAGCGGAAATCAGCCGCTTGCTCGAGCAATACCAGGTGCTGTCGTACCGGGTGTTTTTGCTGGAGCAAAAACACAGCAGCTACCAGCACAGCGAGGCGACCTATCCGGAGCGCTCGATGGCGACGGTTACTACCCACGATATGCCGACCATGGTGGGTTATTGGCAAGAGCACGATTTAGCGCTACGCCACCGGTTGGATCTGTACCCCAGTGCTGAAGTTGCTGAGCAGCTACATCAGTTGCGCGAGGATGAAAAGCAGATCCTGCGTCGGCAGTTTGATTTGCCAGAGGGCGATTATGCTGCCTTGATCCGTCACAGCCACCGCTTTGTGGCGGCCACGCCTGCCAAGCTGATGGCGTTTCAGCTGGAAGATTTGGTGTTGGTGGACACGCCGGTCAATGTACCAGGCACCAGTACCGAGTACCCCAACTGGCAACGCCGCTTACCCGAGCCAGCCGAGAAAATACTAAAGCGGGCTGATGTGCAGCAACTGCTGGCAGAAATTAAGGCTGCTCGGGGAAACTAAGGTTTTGTAGCCTTGCAAGGGTGTCTAAACGATGTTGCTCAAGCTCTTGCAGGCTATAACGCTGATAATGCGAACACATGTCCTGTTTGAGCGTCTTACCCATAGGGTTGTACAACCAGTGATACCAGCGCAGATCGTTGGGTTGGCTTCTCCCAAGGCAGGCTAAAAGTTGCGTGGCATGGTCATTAGCGGTGGCTTGTGGTAACAAAAAAGGTGTTAGCAGCCACATGGTAAACTGCTCAGCAAAGCGGTTTCCCAGCTCGTTGAATGGGGCTGCCAGCACTTCGTCTATATAACTACTGCTAAAGAACCACTCACCGGCAATTGCCCGCTCAAGACTAAGCTCTTCAGCACTAAAAGGGGCATGCCAGCCGACAGGAGCCAAAGCTATTTGATGCTCAGGCTCTAACGATGCCAACAGCATCTGGCTGAAAGCAAAATACCTTTCCAAAGCGCCGCGACTTATCATGCTACCCAGTAAATGTTGGTTATGGCGAATAACAACACGCCAAAACTGCAGATCATTGTGCAATAACTGACGTGCGGCTATGACATCGCCTGCCTGTACTTTTAACCAAATATGCAGCAAGTACAGACGGTGGGCGTGCATCACAGGCTGGTACGATGGAATTTGTGAGTGATGGCTAAGCGGGGTTTCTTGCCAGTAGCTAAACATTTGTAGTTGTTGGTAAAAGTCGAGCAGTGCCTGATGCTCTGCAATCAGAGCAGGTAAATCAGGGCTGACAGCAGTCAGCTCGTCATGGCAATCGGTGCGCTCACATGCCGCAAACAATGCCCTCAGCTTATCCGATATTGGCAGCAGAGCTGGATCGCTGTGTTCTTGCAAAAAATGATAACCATTGAGCTCATCCGCCATGGGGGCATCGTGTTGTAAAAAGCTTTGCAGCAAGAGGGCATCGGCTGAGGGGGCTTCATCCTGCCAGTTGATGGCTAGCAAGAGCGCATACAGGCTGAGTGCCAGCAACAAGATGCCGGGGATCAGCCATAACAAAGCTTTGGTCAGTTTGCGCAGCAGCCTCATTTTCACCTTGTATACATTTAAAAAACAAAGACATGACAGACTACGGTTTTTAGTCTGGTAGTGCAAATAAAAAAACCAGCCGGATCAGGGCTGGTTTTTGTAGAGCAAGCTTTCCATTTAATCGACTGTGCGTGGCTCGGCGTTTTTGACAAACTCATCCAGCCAGTTCACGGTTTCCCACAGCATATGCAGCACCGACTCGCGGGCACGGTAGCCGTGCGACTCCAGTGGCAGCATCACCAGCCGGGTGGTGCCACCGTTGCCTTTGATGGCCTGATACAAGCGCTCACTTTGCATTGGGAAGGTGCCGGAGTTGTTGTCTTCGGCACCATGGATCAGCAGCAGTGGTGTTTTGATTTTTTCCGCATGAAAGAACGGCGACATCCGGATGTAGAGATCAGGATCGTCCCATAAAGTGCGTTGCTCACGCTGAAAACCAAAAGGCGTTAGGCTGCGGTTGTAAGCGCCGCTACGGGCAATGCCGGCCCGGAACAGATCCGAGTGCGCCAGCACATTGGCGGTCATAAAAGCGCCGTACGAGTGACCACCAAGGGCGACCCGCTCCGGATCCGTCACACCGCGGCTGACGCCAGCTTCAATGGCGGCTTTTGAGTTCATCACCAGCTGTTCGATAAAGCTGTCGTTTGGCTCTTGCTCGCCTTCACCGACGATCGGCATGGTGGCGCTGTCCAGCACCGCATAACCCTGAGTGGCCAGAAATTGTGGGTTCCAGTAGCCGATGCGGTTAAAGCGGTACGGCGAGCCACTGACCTGACCGGCCGCTGCGCTGCTGCGAAACTCGCGTGGGTAAGCCCAGATAATGGTCGGCAGTGGGCCATCGCGCTCTTTATCGTATCCAGCCGGCAGCAGCAAGGTGGCAGACATCGGCACGCCGTCTTCCCGCTGGTAATGGATCATTTCCCGGCTGATACCCAGCGTATGCGGCATGGGGTGCGGCGTTTGGGTTACCGCGGTCAGGGCACCACTTTGCAAGTCGCGCAGATAAAAATCCGGTGGCGTATCGATGCTTTCCCGCTGGGTCAGCAAACGGCCATCGGCGCGCAGGGTGATGGGGTACTCAAAATAAGGCGCTTCGGAGCGCCACAGTCGCACGGTCTCACCGCTTTGCAGCTGCATGCGATCGATAAATGGCCGGTCGCCATCATCGGAAGCACCGGCACCGGTCAACAAAATGGCGCCATTATCCAGCCGCAACACCCGGTTGCCATTGGCATCGAGGCGGGTCAGCGGGCTACCCGGATCGCCGTAGCGGTCTTCGTACGAGCGTTCCCACAGCAGTTTTGGTTCGGCATCGGTCAGCAACCAGAGCTTTTCCTGCCGATCCTGCCACCAGCGCTCCCACACCAGGCTGGTACCATCTTCCGCGCTCAATAGGCTGGCAAAACGGTACTGCATGTCCAGCAAGGGGGTGGGCTCGGCGCTAAAAGGTGCCGCCAGCTGCAGCAGCTGATCTCTAGCCTCGGCTGGCTGGCGCGGGTCGCCACCGTCCTGGGCTTTGGCCCAGACCAGAGTAGCCGGCTGATCGCTGCGCCACTGAATCGAGCGGCGGCTATCAACTACAGCATCAAAAGCGATGGGCAGGTTATCGGCCAGCGGCTGCTGCTCCACGGTGTACAGCAATTCACCACGGCGGTTCAGTACTTCGGTGGTACGGGCAAAGCGGAACATCGGCACGGCATAGGAATAAGGCTCGGTGAAGCGGGTGGTCAGCAGGTGCTGATTGTCCGGTGCCAATGAAAAGCTTAAGTAAGGCTTGGCCTCGGTAATCACCTGAATGCGGTTGTTCAGACCCACCCGCACCAGCTGACTGGCCATGTAATGGTTAAACAGCGCTTCATCATGGCTGTTCTGCAGCAGATCCTGATAAGTACGGGCCGGTGCCGTGCGGCCGCGCACTTCTGTCACCACCGGGCCTGCCGGTACGGCCGGTGCTGCGGGTTCTGCACCACGCTTCGGATCGACGGCCAGCAGATACACCGCCTGGCTGTCGGCAGCCCATTGCAGTTCGCCACCGCGGATGGCGTTTACTTTGACTTTTGACCAGCGCTCAGCGCGGCCGCGTTCTACATCGACCCGCCACAGGGCAGTGTGATCCTGCTCCAGTTGCAGCAGGGCCAGATAGCGGCTATCCGGCGACCAGGTCGCTGACAGCACCCGCAGATTGCGCGGCAGGCCACGGATTGCTTTGGCTTGCTGGCTATCCAGCTCAATCAGCTGCACACCGGATAAATAGCGCGGTTGTGATGGCCCCTGGTTGCGTGGATTAAAGCGCATACCGGCCAGTCGAAGCTCCGGCTCGGCCAGATCGGCCAAGGATGGCAGTGCCGGGCGCTCCAGCGACAATAACCAGCGGCCATCCGGGCTTAAACTGGCAGCCGGCGGTGGTGGCGCATCCACAATGGCAGTGATTTCTTCGGCGGGTTCCATATAGCCGATATCAACGGCTTCCGCCCACACAGGGTGACTAAGGCCAATCAGCAGCCCCAGCACTAAAAAAGAGAGAGTTTTCATCTGGCTTCCTTGAGCATTTGCATCCCTTTTTGTAACAAAAAAAAACAGCGATAGCGAGCCTGGGGCGTTGATTGGTTTGGAATTCAGGATAAAGCGGAGCAAGCTGACTGAACAAACAGTAAACAACTGTGTCATACGTTAAATTTTTGTTCATTTTGGGCCGGTTAGGATGTCGTTGTTCCAACCAAACCTATAATGAAAAATGCCGGCAAAAAGCGCCGGCATTTTTTTATCCAGTGAGCAGCGTTACCAGATTTTTACCCGCACATCCTCTTCACGGTACATGCCATCACCTGGTTGCACATCAAAGGCCTGGTAAAATTCCGGCATATTGGACAGTGGTCCCAGCACCCGGTACTTGCCCGGTGAGTGTGGCCCGGTGATCACTTGCTGGCGCAAGGCTTCATCGCGGAACTTGATACGCCAGATTTGGCCCCAGCCGATAAAGAAACGCTGCGAGCCGGTAAAGCCATCAATCACTGGCGCTGGTTGGCCTTGCAGTGAATTTTGATAGGCGCGGTAACCGACGGTTAAGCCGCCCAGATCGGCGATGTTTTCACCCAAGCCCAGTGCGCCCTGCAGGTGCAGATCATCAATCGGGTTAAAGGCATTGAACTGATCGATCATCAGCTGAGCCCGCTCACGGAACTGACGCTCATCTTCTTCGCTCCACCAGTCACGCAGGTTGCCTTCGCCATCGGAGCGACGACCCTGATCATCAAAGCCATGGGTGATTTCATGGCCAATCACAGCGCCAATAGCACCGTAGTTCAGGGCGTCGTCGGCATTCACATCAAAGAATGGCGGTTGCAAAATGGCGGCCGGAAACACGATTTCATTCATGGTAGAGCTGTAATAGGCGTTGACGGTTTGCGGTGTCATGCCCCATTCGTCCCGGTCGACCGGCTGGCCTAAACGACCAATCATGCGCTGGTATTCGCACTGGGCACTGCGCCGGGCATTGCCCATCAAATCATTGGCAGAGATGGTAAGACAGTCGTAATCACGCCAGACATCCGGGTAACCGATTTTGGTGTTAAAGCTGGCCAGCTTGGCCTGGGCTTCCACCTTAGTGGCATCGCTCATCCACTCCAGTTCATCAATGGCCTGGCTAAAAGCGACCATAAAGTTTTTCACCAGCTCATCCATCCGTGCCTTGGCTTCCGGTTGGAAATGGCGCTCCACATACTTTTTGCCGACCAAAAAGCCCAGCATCCGCTCGGTGGTCTGCACCGCCCGTTTTTCGCGGCTGCGCTGCTCTTGCTGGCCACTCAGGGTGCGGCCATAGAAATCAAAACTGGCTTCATCAAAAGCGGCTGGCAACATGGAAGCGCTGCTACGCAGCAGGTGAAAGCGCAGGTATTTTTGCCAGTCAGCCAGGGCAATGTTTTGTTGCAGTGCGGCAAAATCGGTAAAGAAGCTGGGCTGACGGATCACCAACGCATCGATATCACCCAGCTGGGCGGCATTGAGCATGATGGCCCAGTCAAAGCCAGGTGCAATGTCTGCCAGCTCGGCCGGGGTCATTTTGTTGTAGGTGGCATTGCGATCGCGGTTTTGGATGCGGCTCCACTGGGCTTCGGCCAGCTGACGCTCAATCTCCACTATGGTTTCAGCGGCTTGCTCGCCTTCAGACCAGCCCGCCAACTGCCAGAAGCGCTGGATCAGGTTTTGGTATTCCTGGAGAAGTTGCAGCGAACGTTCGTCATCTTTCAGGTAATAGTCGCGATCCGGCAGGCCGAGGCCAGATTGGCTGGCAGCGCTGATGTATTGGTCGGACTGGCGCTGATCCTGGCTGACAAACAGCGCGACCGGCACACCGGTACGAATGCTTTGCCACTCACCCCACAGTGTGGCCAGTTCATCGTGGCTTTGCAGCGATTCAATGCGGGCCAGGTCTTGTTGCAGTGGGGTCAGGCCCAGTGCTTCGATGGTATCGGTATCGAGGAAAGAGCGGAACACATCGGCTATTTTCTGCGCATCGCTGTCTTTGGCATGCTGCTCGGCCGCCAGCTCATGGATAATGGCCAGCACATGCTGCTCGGAGACTTCCCGCAGTTCATCAAAACTGCCCCAGCGGGCGCGGTCGGCTGGAATTTCAGTGCGCTCCAGCCACTTACCGTTGACATAACGGAAGAAGTTTTGCTGTGGTGCCACACTGGTATCCATATTGTGCAGCTCGATGCCAGAGCTAAGCACACTCTGCTGTTGTTGCTGTTGATTGCTGCTGACAGGGGCTTCGCCGCTGCAGCCGGTTAAAGCCAGACTAACAGCCAGTGCCACTGAGCTGAGAAGAGATTTGGTCATAACGCCTTTCCTGTGATTGTGTGAATATTGGTTGTGTTGGATCGTATTGTCGTTGTTTTACGTTCGATGTTTACTTTGTATCGCCTGATGACGATCAGCGCTTGCTAAGTCACAGTGTATAAAGTTCAGCCGCTATGTAAAGCCGGACGCGCTCTGTACCTTACCATGAGCGGTTAATCGCAGTGTTTAGGCGCTCGGTAGGCGTAAAAAGCTTGTACTTGGCTGGTTTTTTCGTCAGGATCGTCGCTCTTTCTCAACAGGCTTACGGAGTCATTGCATGGAAACGGTTTGGTTGTCGTTATCGGGAGTCCCCTATTTTCTGTTGTATTTTGCGCTGGCAGCCGCGTTGCTGCTCTGCTTTGCCCGTATTTACAGCTGGGTGACGCCACATCACGAATTTGATTTGATCCGCGCCAATAACAGCGCAGCGGCTGTCGCCTTTGGCGGCGCTCTGATTGGTTTTTCCATTCCGCTGGCCAGTGCTATCACCCACTCCATGTCCTTGATCGACTGCGCCATCTGGGGCGGGGTTGCGCTGGTGGTGCAGGTGCTGACTTTCTTTGTGGTGAAGCTGACCCTTAAGCAGCTGCCAGCCCGTATCCAGCAAGGCGAACTGGCGGCTGGTATTTTCTCTGCCGCCTGTTCCATTGCGGTGGGAATGCTGAATTCTGCCAGTATGAGCTATTGAGTCGAACTGCCCGGAGGAATTTTTCATGAAACGCAGTAAAAAAGCCGCGCTGGTCTTGATGGCGCCAGCTGCCACCCTGCTGTTGGCAGGATGTGGCGAGCAGCAACAGGAAGTGCATGTTTTTCATAATGCGGAAGAATGCGCCGCTTTTTATCATCCACCGGCCGAGTGCCAGGCCGAATTCGAGCGGGCTGAGGCGCTGCATACCCAGGTAGCGCCACGCTATCAGGACCAGTTTGAATGCGAAGCGGATTTTGGTGCCGGTCAGTGTGAAGTGGCGCCGGAGCGCCATCAAAGCGGTAGCTTCTTTATGCCGATGATGATGGGCTATATGGCGGGCCAAATGTTGAACCGTGGCAACCTGGCCGGTGGTCAGGCGCAGCCTACGCAGCAAAGCGCTGCAGCTAACCGCTCTGCAGTACCTACCCAGCCGCTGTACAAATCGCGTGATGATCGTTCGACCTTCCGCACCGCCAGCAATCAGGCGGTGGCCAGCCAGCCGGGTGTCGCCAAGGTGCGGCCTTCAGCGGTGCAGCCGCAGCGGGCGCAGCTGGTACGCCGGGGTGGTTTTGGTCAACAAGCGGCGGTGCGTCAGCAAGCGGCCAGGCAGCAGGCCAATCGCCAGCGCAGTTACGGCAGTTAAGATGAAACGAGTCAAAAGTACCCCACGCCCTGGCTGGCAGGCTTATGCCGAAAGCCTGGGCTTTAAATTTCATACCATCGATGGCGAGCCCTACTGGGATGAAAGTGCCTACTACCAGTTCA
>NZ_JAFIFQ010000036.1 GCF_020831925.1 Alkalimonas sp. | reverse complement strand
CCATCAGAATCGGGTGCGCTGCGGTGTAGTTGTTGGCATAACCATCATCAAAGGTGATGGCTACTGCATTATGCGGCACCGGTTCACCAGCCTGCAGCTTGGCAAGCAGTTCATCGAGCCCCACCACGTCAAAGCCATGTTCCTGCAAATGCGTCAGATGCTGACGCAGTTCGTCTTCGGTGGTGCTACTGACTCTGGGGGTATCCTCAGCGATATGATGGTAGATCAAGATCACTGCCGCCTGAGCTGGTAGCAGTGCTAAAAGGCCTAGCAGCAGGAGAGTATGCAGGGTGGATTTCATGGCTTCATCTCTGATAGCGGTTTAATAGTAGGAGTGTTCACCACGCTGATGCTCGGTGATGTCTTTTACGCCCGTCAATTCACCGGCAAAACGATTCAGCAGCTCTTTCTCAATACCTTCTTTTAAGGTCAGATCAACCTGAGCACAGCCATTGCAGCCACCGCCAAATTGCAACACGACGACACCCGCATCGTTTAGCTCGACCACACTGACGTTGCCACCATGGTTGGCCAGTTGCGGGTTGATCTCGGCATCAATCATGTATTGCACCCGCTCACGCAGCGGCGCATTGTCACTCACCTTGCGTACTTTGGCGTTCGGCGCTTTTAGCGTCAGTTGAGAGCCCATCTGATCAGTGACAAAATCGATTTCAGCATCCACTAAAAAGGGCTGGCTTTCGGCATCCACCACGGCAGCAAAACCATTGAAAGGCAGCTGTTGATCGCTTTCCTCCACCGAGTCAGGCGGGCAGTAGGACACGCCGCACTCCGCGCTGGCCGTGCCAGGATTGACAACAAAGACCCGGATATGAGTGCCTTCGGGTTGCTTCTCAAGCAGTTTGACAAAGTGGCTTTGTGCACTTTCAGAAATCGAAATCATCGGTAGTACCTGACTAATTTACTAGGTTATAGCCTATCATACTCTTCCTTGTAGCTGGTTTCCAGCCCAGCTTGAGTTTGCCATGGCTTTATTGGACACTATAAGCAATGAGATTGGAGACTTTGTTATGAAAAAAATCCTGCTTCTTCTGTTGCTTGCCTGCAGTTTGCCCGCCGTTGCCGTTTGGCCTGAAGCATCTTTCAATGCTGACGTACCACGGCCAGAGCAAACGGCCGGTTTTGCCATGGGGGAGTGGCACTGGCGGCACGACCAGATACAGCATTATTTTGAGCGTCTGGCGGCTCATTCACCACTTGCCACTTTGCAGGTCATAGGCTACAGCCATGAACGACGTCCTTTGCTGCAGTTGGTGGTGTCATCCGAGCAGAATCTTGCACGGCTGGATAGCATCCGGCAGCAGAACCTGGCGCAAAGCCAGGGCCAAACGTTGGCAGAGGGTGCACCAGTGATTATCTGGCTTGGCTATGGTGTGCATGGGAACGAACCCAGCGCGACCCATGCCGCAGTGGCACTGGCCTATTATCTGACTGCAGCCCAAAACACTGAAGTAGAGCAGTGGCTGGACGAAGCTGTGATCATCATTCAACCCAGTCTAAACCCGGATGGGCATGATCGTTTCTCGCATTGGGTCAATATGCATCGTGGTAAGACACCGGTGGCCGATCCGCAGCACCGGGAACATGTTGAGCCCTGGCCCAATGGCCGGCCGAATCATTACTGGTTTGATTTAAACCGGGACTGGTTGTTGCTGCAGCATCCGGAAAGCCAGGCAAGAATTAGCGAGTATCATCGCTGGCTGCCACAGGTGTTGGGTGACTTCCATGAAATGGGTACCAACAGCACCTACTTTTTTCAGCCTGGGATCCCAAGCCGCAATTATCCGCTCACGCCAGAACGCAATTTTGAACTGACCCGTACCTTGGCTGAGTTCCATGCCGCCAGCCTGGACCAAGCCAAAGAGCTGTATTACACCGAAGAAAGCTTTGATGATTTTTACATCGGCAAAGGCTCCACCTATCCGGATGTGACCGGCGGCATTGGTATTTTGTATGAGCAGGCCAGCAGTCGTGGTCATGTGCAGGAGTCCATTCATGGGCTGCTGACCTTTGAACGCACCATCCGCAACCAGTTGCTCACGTCTTTATCGACCATCCGCGGAGCGGTTGAGTATCGCTCCGAGTTGCAGCGCTATCAGCAAGACTTTTTCCGGCTTGGTCAAACGGAGGCCCGTCAGGAAAACTTTCGTGGTTACATGCTGACCGAGGCGGATGATAAAACCCGGCTGCATGCTTTGCTGCGGCTTTTGCGCCAGCACCAGATTGAGGCTTATCCTCTGCAACGCGACTGGCAGGATGGGCAGTACAGCTACAAGGCTGGAGAAAGTTATTTTGTACCCTTGCAACAAGCACAGTACCGCTTACTGAAAGGCGCTTTTAGTACCCGGAAAAATTTCCCGGACAATACCTTTTACGATGTTTCCAGCTGGACTTTACCGTACGCCTACAACATCGAGTATCGGCAGGTTCAGCGTGATCCAGCCAGAGCCCTGGCGAATGAACCCTGGGTTGAAGTTGTTCAATCTGTGCCTGCACCAGAGGCCGGTGCTTATGCCTATGCGTTTGGTTGGCAAGACCAAAAGGCCCCATTGTTGTTGCAGGCTCTGTTGGCCGAGGGCGTGGTTGCAAGAATGGCCCAAGCAGATTTTACTGCCGTCACCAATGATGGCCCCCAGTCTTTTGTCGCCGGCTCGGTACTGATTCCAGCAGGTTTGCAGCAAGAGTCTGATTGGTTTGCGCGCTTGCAGGCTGCACAGCAACGTTTTTCTCTGCCGGTGTTTGCCATTCAAACCGGCTTAACCCCGCAAGGCAGTGATTTAGGAAGTTTCCGTTTTGTACCTGTGCATTTGCCGCAAGTGCTGCTGATTGCCGGCCCTGGTATTAACTCGACCGAAGCTGGTGAGCTTTGGTACAACCTGGAGCGATTGGCTGGGATCTCGCCTAGTATGGTAGAGCCTGAGCGTTTCAGTCGGATTGATTTAAGTCGATATAGCCATATCATTTTGCCGGATGGTCAATACCAGCAATGGAACAATGCAGAGCAGGAAGCATTAAGCCGCTGGTTGAACGACGGCGGTATTTTGTGGGGACAAAAGCGCGCCGTAAGTTGGTTGGTACAGCATGAGTTGCTGCAGGCGCAATTGTGGCAACCGGCGGAAATGAACCGGATGATTTCGCATCAACAGCTAAGATACAGCGATCAGGAAGCGCTGGCGGCACGGCAGCGCATTGCCGGAGCTATTTTTGAAGCCGAGCTGGATCGCAGCCATCCGCTAACATTCGGTTTGCCGCGTGATCGTCTGCCATTGTTTAAAAACAGTACCTTGTTGCTGCAACCCTCACATGCCCCTTTTGTCAATGTGGCGCTGTACAGTGAGCAGCCGCATCTGGCCGGTTATACCGCGCCGGAGTTTGTCCCCCGTATTGGCCAGGCCGCAGCCCTACTAGCGCACAATCATGGTCGGGGCCGGGTGATTGCCATGACGGATAATCCGGTATTTCGAGGTTACTTTAAAGGCTCCAGTCGTTTGCTGGTCAATGCCATCTATCTTGGGCGCAGCTTCAGCGCCCGGCCACAGGCTGAAGACGAAGAATAAACCAGGTTGTATCCTGGTGACTTGATGAAACGACAAGGATGCCGTTTCATCAAGGCAATGACCCTTGTCGCCGGTCCTTGGCCGTGATGGCCAGAGTCCAGAGCTGTACCGGTTTGGCACCGCCTTGCTGCAAGCATCGACAGGCCTGCTGCAGGGTACTGCCGGTCGTGATCACATCATCCACCAGCGCGATTTGACCAAGCTGCTTTAACTGCATCCGAAAGACCGCATTCAGCTGAAATAGCTGACGGCTGTTGTGTTGACGTTGGCTGCGCTTTAACAGCCGCTGATGTTGACCGCTGCGTTGGCGCTGCAACAGTGGCAACATCGGTATTTGCCAGGTCTTTGCCAACACCTCTGCTAACAATCGTGCCTGATTAAAACCTCGTTTCAGATAACGCCAGGGAGGCATGGGAATGTAGCAAATGCAATCGGGCAATGGAAAGCCTGCAGCCTGATACTGCTGGGCTAACAGGCGGAATTGCTGCAGCAGCCAATGGCCTGCTGCCAGCTGTTGTTGGAGCTTCCATTGGCTGATGGCATAATCGTAAGGGGGCTGGTACCAGCTCAGACTAACTAAGCGTTCGGCGTGTAGTTTAGGTAAGCCTTGTTGCACCGCCGGCAACCACAATAGATTGCCCTGGTAAAAAACGATGTCAAAGCCTGGCAAGGCTTGCTGGCAGCAGCTGCACACTTGCTGGCCGGCCTGATGTACCGGCAGATCGCACCAGAGACAACGGTTGGGCATCAGCTGGTGCAGTATTGTTTGTAGCATAAATGTTTATCGATCGTTTATTTTGGAGTATGAAATAAGTGGGTCAACAGAGCAAGCCGAATTTAGTATTACTGCATGGCTGGGGCATGAATCAGGCGGTCTGGCAGCAGTGGCTGCCGTTACTGCAACAGGACTGGCAAGTGCATACGCTGGATTTGCCTGGGTTTGGATTGAGTAAAGATTGTCCTAAGCCCTACGCTTTAGCTGTACTGGCAGAGTTGTTGCAGCCACAGCTCCCGGCCAAAGCCGTACTTTGCGGCTGGTCACTGGGGGGCCTGGTTGCCATTGAGTTGGCACGTAGTTACCCGCAGCAGGTGCAAGCACTGGCATTGTTAGCGGCATCGCCTTGTTTTATGGCGCAAACCGACTGGCCTGGCATGTCAGCGCGTATTTTCACCCAGTTTCAGCAGCAGCTCAGTAACAACATACCTCTGACCATCCAGCGCTTTTTAGCTATTCAGGCAATGGGCAGTCCCAGTGCTAAAGGCGATATCAAGCAGTTACGTCAGGCTATTTTGCAACTGCCGGAACCAAAGTCAGAAGCTGTCACCGGTGGTTTGGCGCTGCTGCAAAGCTGTGATCTTCGTGCTGAGCTGGTAAGTTTATCGCTGCCGGTGCATGCCGCTTTTGGCCGCTTGGATACACTGGTGCCAATTGAAGTAGAGCAAGCCCTGCAGCAACGGATACCCACCGCTAAGACCCATTGTTTTGCCCATGCTTCACATGCGCCTTTTATATCACACCCAGCAGAAAGTGCGGCCTGGTTACAACAGATCCGAACGCAATTACCTGGTGAATAAAGTGGCAAAGCTTTATTTTTTACCCGAAATGGTTAATAATTAACCATTGACGTGGTGGTTTAACGAGGTGCGTATGAACATCCAGTCGGCTTTTGCTTCCGGCATGCAAGGCGTGCAGTCAGCCAGTGATGGCATGTCGCAAAGCACGCTCAATATCAACCGCCAAACCCAACGCCCTGCAGATCCGGTAGCCGAAGCTGAGGCTGTGCCTAATGCACAGCAACCAGTGCAATCGGTAACAGCAGCATTGCCCAGCCTGGAATCCAGTCTGATTGATCTTACCGTTCAGCAGCGGCTGGCGGAAGCGAATGTGCGCTCCATTGAAACGGCCAGCAGTGTGCTTGGCACCTTGATTGACACCAAGGCCTAGCTGCTATGCTGATCACCTCGCACTATCCCAATGTTAGCCTGAATACCGCCAATCCGGCGACGGAGATGGCGCGCCGGGATAATCAGCGACGGGATTTGTTCGAGCCTGTGCAGGAAGCGGCTAAGAACTCAGCGGAAAAGCCGATTGCCAGTGACGATAAAGCCAAACAACAGCAGCCTCAGGCCAACAGCAATCAACAGCGCAATGAGCAAGCACAGACTGAAACCAATGCTGCCGTGCGTGGTCGGGAACAGGATGCCGAGCGAGACCCAGAAAGCCGTTCTGATAAGGAGCAACAGCGCCAGCAAGAGCGGGCCGAGCAACAGGAGTTGCGCGAGCTGCAAGCCCGGGACCGCGAAGTGCGTGCCCACGAACAAGCCCACGCGGCTGTAGGCGGCCAATACGCCAGTGCGCCAACTTACACTTATGAGCGTGGCCCCGATGGCAATCAGTATGCCGTTGGTGGCGAAGTACAAATTGATCTATCGGAGATCCCGGCTAACCCTCAGGCCACGGTGCAAAAAATGCAGCAGGTGCGTGCTGCTGCTTTAGCACCGGCGGAGCCCTCTGCAGCCGATCGGCGCATTGCCGCTGAAGCCAGTCGTCGGATGTTGGCAGCCAGAGCCGAGATGGCCAAAGAAGCGATAAGCCGCAGCAATGAGCCATCAGCACCACGCCGGGCGATGGCCGATACCGCCGCCGAAGACCAAATCCGTGTATCAGCGGCCAATACGCCTGCTATGTCCGACACCGAAACCCTGCAACGGCGCAGCCAGGTGATTGCCGGTTTTTATCAGCAAGCCACCCAGCCTTCGCTGAGCAGTCTGCGTCAACAAGCCTGAGTCTCGATGAACCGGGCAGTAAGTTCTACCCGGGTTTTAACCTAGTTACTTTTTCAGCTTCGCCAATGCATCGGCAAAGGCATTACCCATGGCAGCGTTGGCCGGCGCTGCGGCTTTGGCAGGCTTGGCCGCACGTGGTTGTTGGGGTTTGCCTTTGCTGGCAGGGGCCTTGGTCGGCGTAGCCTGGCCAGGTTGCTCATCCATCCGCATGGTCAATGCGATGCGCTTGCGCTCTTTATCCACATCCAGCACTTTGACCTTGACGATGTCACCGGCTTTCACCACTTTGTGCGGATCGCTGACAAAGGTATCGGACAGCGAGGAGATATGCACCAGACCATCCTGATGCACGCCAATATCGACAAAGGCACCAAAGTTGGTGACATTGGTGACTACACCTTCCAGCAACATGGCAGGTTTTAAATCGTCGATGGTGTTGACACCCTCTTTAAAGCTGGCCATTTTGAATTCCGGGCGCGGATCACGGCCGGGTTTTTCCAGTTCGCTTAAAATATCGCTGATGGTTGGAATCCCAAAGTGAGCATCGGCAAAGTCTTCCGGTTTCAGTTTGCTGATAAAATCACTGTTGCCAAGAATGTCCTGCACCGATTTCTGGTGTTGGGCCAAAATTTTCTCCACCACCGGGTAGGCTTCTGGGTGCACACCAGAGGCATCCAGCGGGTTATCGCCCGCACTTATGCGCATAAAACCGGCAGCTTGTTCAAAGGCTTTGGGGCCCAGACGGGCCACTTTTAGCAACTCTTTGCGGTTGCTAAAGCGGCCATGCTGCTCACGGTGGAGTACGATATTTTGTGCCAGGGTTTTATTCAGGCCTGCTACCCGGCTCAATAAGGGCACCGAGGCGGTATTTAGATCGACGCCGACCGCGTTCACACAATCTTCCACCACCGCTTCCAGCGATTTGCTGAGCAGGCTTTGATTCACGTCGTGCTGGTACTGGCCAACGCCAATGGCTTTGGGTTCAATTTTCACCAGCTCTGCCAGCGGGTCCTGCAAGCGACGGCCGATGGAAACAGCGCCACGGTAGGATACATCCAGATCCGGAAACTCCTGCGCAGCAAACTCCGAGGCTGAATACACCGAGGCGCCGGCTTCGGACACCATGATCTTGGTCAGTTTCAACTCCGGGTGCTTTTTCATCAGCTCGGCCACCAACTGGTCGGTTTCACGCGAAGCGGTGCCATTGCCGATGGCCACCAGCTCTGGTTTGAACTGCTGACAGAGGTTTTGCAAGGTGCGCAGCGACTTGTCCCAGTGATTTTGTGGTGCATGTGGGAATATGGTTTGGCTGCTGAGTAGCTTGCCGGTCTCATCCAGCATCACTACTTTCACGCCGGTACGAAGGCCAGGATCCAGCGCCATGGTTGGGCGTAGGCCGGCTGGCGCTGCCATCAACAAGTCTTTCATATTGCGGGCAAACACCTTGATGGCTTCTGCTTCAGCACGCTCACGCAGCTCGCTTAGTAGATCATTTTCCAGGTGCAGATGCAGCTTCACTTTCCAGGTCCACTGCGCCACGGTTTGCAAGAAGGCATCGGCTGCCCGGCCTTGATTGCTCAGGTTAAAATGGCTGGCAACCGTTGCAATACAGCGTTGATGCGCTTCGGGTTCATCGCTGTCGGGCAGTAGCTGCAATTGCAGGAAGCCTTCATTGCGGCCACGGAACATCGCCAGCGCGCGGTGCGATGGCAGTTGTCGCCACAACTCACTGTGCTCAAAATAGTCGCGGAATTTGGCGCCTTCCTTTTCTTTGCCAGCAACCACAGTGCTTTTTAGCACCCCATGTTGGCTCAGTTGCTGGCGCAACCTTGCCAGCAGGTTGGCATCTTCGGCAAAGCGTTCCATCAGGATGTACTTTACGCCATCCAGCACCGCTTTGCTGTCGGCATAGCCAGCATCGACATTTAGATAGGATTGCGCTTCTTGCTCAGGGCTAAGCTCAGGATCGGCCATCAAGGCATTGGCAAGTGGTTCCAGCCCCGCTTCAATCGCCATCTGACCTTTGGTTCGGCGCTTAGGTTTGAATGGCAGGTACAAATCTTCCAGCCGGGTCTTGTTGTCGGCAGCTAGAATGTCTTGCTGCAGCTCGGGGCTCAGTTTGCCCTGATCAGCGATGGTTTTTAAAATCAGTTGACGCCGTTCTTCCAGCTCGCGCAAGTACGATAGACGCTGCTCCAGGGTACGTAACTGGGTATCATCCAAACCGCCGGTGACTTCTTTGCGGTAACGGGCGATAAAAGGCACGGTTGCACCATCGTCCAGCAATTGGATGGTCGCAACGACCTGCTCCGGGCGAGCGGCAATTTCAGCGGCAATTTGTTGTTCAAGCTTTACTATCATGCGTGTTTCCTGTGACCAGTAGCTAAGCTCTGGCATGGGCCCGGCATGTCGGCCGAGCGATGTTGTGTTAGCTGGACGAATTGTCCCTGTTCTTATGGCAAAAATCCAATGGCAATTGCTCAGGCATTGCTATCAGTTTCAAGCCGGTACGCTATGCTATTGATGATCCAGTTTTTCCGGCCGGTTGGTGTGGGTACTTGCACCTCGTCATCGACTTGCTTACCGAGCAAAGCGCGCGCCATCGGTGCATCAATGGAGATGTAATCACGTCGACCGTAGATTTCATCCGGACCAACGATACGAAAACAGCGTACCTCGCCATCGTCGTTTTCTACCTCCACCCAAGCGCCAAAAAATACCTTGCCCTCTTGCTCTGGTGCGTAATCCACCGGCCGCAATACTTCCAGCCGTTTACGAATAAAGCGAACCCGGCGGTCGATTTCGCGCAGTTGTTTCTTATTGTACTGGTAATCCGCGTTTTCACTGCGATCCCCCAAACTGGCGGCCCAACTGACTTTTTGCGTTACTTCAGGGCGTTTAACCCGCCATAGTTGGTCCAGCTCTTGTTGCAGTTTCAGGTAACCTTGCCGGCTGATTAAGTTGGTTCTCATGCGAAGCCCGGATTGTTCCAATGACTAGATTCTGCTTCATGGGGGCTGAAAGGCATTATTTAAAGCCTTTGATGGCAGTTAACTGACAACTGGTCACAAAGTAACTTCCCAACTATAGATTGTATAAAAAATGAACTATACTTGAGTGGGATTTGGAGGTAAGTGCAGATGAAAAAGATGATACTCTCTGTGTGTTCTGCAGCGTTGCTTGGCCTTAGCGGTTGCTCTACCATGACAAAGCCAGATTATGTCTGGGTGATGGATTATGATCAAATGCGGTTGGTTGAAGCGGCAAATCGTAACAGTGCTTTACCGAATCAGATGCATTGGGTCAACCCACCTATGAAGCGTATTCCGCGCGCTGAGTATGAACGCATGCAGCAGCAGTGAACACTGACAGAAAAACTTTGTAACACTGTTTTCAAACCCGGGGCTCTTCCCCGGGTTTGTTTTGGTTTATAGTGGCAAAAAAGTGATGGGGTGGCAGGGCATGACCACGGAAACAACAAAAATTCTGGTAGTGGATGATGATGTGCGTTTGCGCGCTTTGCTGGAGCGCTATCTGGTCGAGCAGGGTTTTCAGGTACGGGCTGTGGCGGATTATGAACAGATGCAACGAGTGATGGAGCGTGAGCACTTTCATCTGATGGTACTGGATCTGATGCTGCCCGGCGAAGATGGCCTTAGCATTTGCCGCAAGCTACGCCAGCAAGAGAATTTGATTCCTATCATTATGTTAACTGCCAAAGGCGATGAAGTGGACCGCATCATTGGACTTGAAATGGGCGCTGACGATTACCTACCCAAGCCATTTAACCCGCGTGAGTTGCTGGCCCGCGTCCGTGCTGTGCTCAGGCGCAAAAGCAAAGAGCTGCCAGGTGCACCATCACAGGAAGAAACCATTGTATCTTTTGGGCCTTTTCAATTTAATCTGGCTACCCGGGAAATGCGTAAGAACGATGAGGTATTGCCATTAACCAGTGGTGAGTTTGCTGTGCTCAAAGTGCTGGTAAGTCACCCGCGTGAGCCTTTATCTCGCGATAAACTCATGAATCAGGCCCGTGGCCGCGATTACTCAGCGATGGAACGCAGCATTGATGTACAGGTCTCACGTCTGCGACGTATGTTGGAAGATGATCCGGCTCACCCGCGCTACATTCAAACGGTCTGGGGGCTAGGTTATGTCTTTGTGCCGGATGGTGCTGTCAGTAAATGAGATTACTGCCACGTAGTGCCTTTGGTCAGACGGTATTGCTGATCGGTCTGCTGCTGCTGATCAATCAACTGGTATCTTATGTCACCGTGGCTTTTCATGTGATTAAGCCCACAGCCCAACAAATCAATCATTTAATTGCTAAGCAAATCAAAGTGGTCTTCATTGACTACGATCAAGACGAACCTCTGCTGACGGAAGCCATGGCCAGGCGTTTTCAAGATGCAACCGATATAGAGGTTTACCCTGAAGCACTGGCATTTGAGCATGGTTTAAATCAAGCTCGATTTTATCAGTTTATGTCCACCGCTATGTCGGAAGAACTGGGGGGGCCGGCTGAGGTACGTATCGAGCAGGGACAACAGCTGGCATTTTGGGTTCGGGCGCCACAAGCACCGGATTTTTGGATCCGCATTCCACTTTCCGGGCTGGATGAAAGCAGCTTCTCCTTATTGACCTTCTATTTACTGATGATAGGGGTGCTGAGTGTGGCTGGTGGCTGGTGGTTTGCCCGCACTCTGAACCGTCCACTTAAAAGTTTGCAACAGGCTGCGCTTCGGGTTGGGCGGGGTGAAATTCCGGAGCCACTGGCGGAAAATGGTTCCAGTGAAATTCGCGCGGTAACCCGGGCTTTTAATCAGATGGCCACCGGCATTAAGCATTTGGAACAGGACAGAGCCTTGCTGATGGCCGGGGTCTCCCATGATTTGCGCACACCGCTTACCCGCATTCGGTTGGCCAGTGAGATGTTACCGGAGCAAGATGCCTGGATCCGAGATGGCATTATCAATGATATCGAGGATATGAATGCGATTATTGATCAGTTTATGGATTTTATTCGTCATCATAAAGATGAAGCACTGCAATGGTTGTGTCTGAATGACTTGATTGAAGAGCTGCTGGAGTCGGAGCATTTGCAGCAGCGGCAGTTATTGCATGAGTTGGCAGCAGACTTACCAAAAGTACCGGTTCGTCGTATTGCCATGAAGCGGGTGCTGAACAACCTGCTGGAAAACGCACTGCGTTACAGCTCAGGCGATATTGAAATTAGTACCGGCTTTGAACGTGGCCGGCGCATGGTTTATTTGCAGGTGCGCGACCATGGCCCGGGTATTCCTGAGGCCAACATGCAGGCCATGTTTGAGCCCTTTACCCAAGGCGATATTGCCCGTGGTTCGGGTGGCTCCGGGCTTGGTCTGGCCATCATCAAGAAAATTCTCGATATGCACCACGGCGAGATCACCTTGCATAATCATGCCCATGGCGGCCTGGTGGCGCGGGTGTATCTGCCGTTGAAAGCCAAAGCAGGCAACTAACCCATTGCTACATTGCTATCCTGAAACTGCTTCCTGGGCCATGCTAGTACCCGCCTGTCAGGGCAGGCACTAGCCAGCCTGGTCAACCTTCAATGGATTGCAGCAAATCTGTTAAATCAGCGGCATCAAACCGGTAATTGGTAAGGCAGTATTCGCACTGGATATCCAACTGGCCTTCAGCAAGGTGCTCCCTGATGGCATCGGCACCAAGATTGACAATGGCAGAGGCACACTTCGAGCGAGAGCAGCCACACTCAAACCGGACTGGCTGTAGCGGAAAGGCTTCCACAACCTCTTGATGAAATAAGCGGTGCACCACTTCAGCCGCCGGTAAATTCAGCAGCTCATCGGCGGTAATAGTATCGGCCAGCATCACCAGGTCGTCGAAGTCCTGCCGGGACTTTTCCTGCTCAACCGGCAATACCTGCAACAGCATACCGGCTGCTTTGACCTGCTCGGATTGCATATCGGTGAACAAATAAACCCGGGTAGGCAGCTGCTCAGATTGAATAAAATAGGCCTCCAGGGTTTCTTTCAAGCTGTCGCCGGTGAGTGGAATAATGCCCTGATAGCGCTCGCCCTGATGGGGTGTGATGGTGACCAGCAAATAGCCTTCACCTACCAGCGCTTTTAAGCCTTCGCCCTGAACTTCGGCTTGCATGCGCACCACACCACGGAATACCTGCTGATCGCTACCATTCACGGTGGCATAGCGGATGGGTCCATCGCCTTGCAGTTGCACCGAAATGTCGCCTTCAAACTTCAGCGTTGCGGTGAGCAGGCTGGTTGCTGCCACCATCTCGGCAAGCAGCTGTTTGACCGGGAAAGGATAATCGTGATTTTGCAACATCTGCTGCAAGCTGGCGGCTAAATCGACGATTTCACCGCGCACGTTACGTTCCTGAAATAGAAAGCGGAATAAAGTATCTGAACTCATCATGTTTCTCATTGCTGGGATTTGATCAGCAGCAATTGCCGCCGCATCTTTTTGTCGGGTTTGGTGTCTGGGTGCGGCGCAAATAAGCTGTTGGTTTTGCGTAGCTCTGCCCGCTCTTGCCGTAAAGCCAGGCTGTCGCTGGTTTCTTCGTACAAGGCTTGTGCCAGAGGGGTCGACAAGCGCTTCTCTGCTAGGCCTTTGACCAGTACAGTTTTCTCATCATAGCTCTGCGCCAGTTTAATGGTCGCCCCTATCTCAACCAGTTTACTGGCTTTGCAGCGTTGGCCATTGTAATGCACTTTGCCACCATCGATCATGTTTTTTGCCAGGGTTCGGGTTTTGTAAAAACGACAGGCCCATAACCATTTGTCCAGCCGGACGGTTGGTGATTCCTGGCTTGATTGTGTCTTCATCATAATCCTCTGGTCGCTTGAACTCATCTGTTATACAGTAGGTCATCGACGACGGAATCACAGTTAACAATCTGTGAAACTTTGTCGTACCCCTTGTTGTCTGAGTGACAACTCAGTAAGATGAGCCGTCACCTATTATAAGAATTTGACCGATGAATTGGCAGTCCCTCACCATACAACTGAATCATTTGACCCAGCGTTTACCGCAAAGGTTGCTGAGTCGCTTACTGGCGGTGCTGTTGATTCTGTTGCTGGGCTGGTTACTGGCGCAGTTAACCTGGCAGTTGTTGCCACAACCTGCTGTTGAACACTGGCAAGGGGAGGGGCAGCGAACTGCCTCGGCAACACGCAGCGGAACCGATCTACAGCGCTTACTTAGTTTTCCCTTGTTCGGTAAAGCCAGTGAACAAGCCGAGGTCCGGCCTGAGCCGGTGGTGACTGAAGCACCCAAGACCCGCTTAAATGTCAAGCTAACTGGCTTGGTGTCGGGCAGAGATCCTAATCTGGGTAGTGCCGTGATTGAAAGCCGTGGCTCAGAGCTCGCTTATAAAGTGGGTGAACAAATTGAAGGCACCAACGCCAATTTGTATCAGGTGCTTAATGATCGGGTATTGTTGCAGGTAGCAGGGCGTTTTGAAACCCTGATGCTGGATGGTATTGAATTTACCCGTATCGCCGAGGCCAATGTCGGTTTGGGTCGGCCAGATCAAGACGATGAGCCGCAAATGATTAGTCCACAAGCGGAAGCGCCTAGTCTGGATCAAGCTGAATTTGCAGCGCAACGGGAGGCTATTCTGGCTGAGCCAACCCGCTTTTTCGATTTTATCCGGGTTACGCCGCAACATAATGATGGGCAGTTGCGCGGCTTTCGGCTAATGCCTGGCCGGGATCCGGGCTTATTTCAGCGACTCGGCTTTCGACCCAATGATCTGGCGGTCGAAATCAATGGTATTCCATTGACCGACCTGCAACAGGCCAATCAGGTACTAGGACAACTACGCGAAGCAAGCGATGCTTCAGTGCGCATTGAACGGGATGGTGAGCTGATCGACATTCAGTTTAACCTGTCCCAATAATAACGATTCAGCAGATGGTGATAGTCAACATGCAGTCAGGGTCTTTTGTCACGCGGCTTTGCCGCAAACTTGCCGTAGTCAGCCTGGCGGCTGCGCTTAGTTTTTCGGTGCACAGCAACGAAGAGGTGATGTACTCACCCAATTTCCGCGGTACCGACATCAATGAGTTCATCAATATTGTTGGCATGAATTTGGAGCGTACCATCATTGTTGAGCCGCAGGTGCGAGGACGGGTCAATGTCCGTAGCTACGAAATGCTCAATGCCGAGCAGTACTACCAGTTTTTCCTGAACGTGCTGGAAGTCTATGGTTTTGCTGTAGTGGAAATGGAAAGCGGCATTTTAAAAGTGGTGCGGGCCAAAGACGCCAAAACCTCCAATATCCCAGTGGTAAGTGATGAAAACCCGGGTGTTGGCGATGAAATGGTCACCCGGGTAGTGCAGGTGCGCAATGTCTCGGTTCGTGAATTGGCTCCTTTGCTGCGCCAGTTCAGCAATCAAGCCGGCAGCGGCCATGTGGTGAATTATGACCCATCCAATGTCATTATGATGACTGGCCCTGCGGCTGTAGTAAATCGTTTGGTGGATATTATTCAGCGGGTCGATCGGGCTGGCGATCAGGAAGTCGAAATCATCCGGCTTAACTATGGCTCAGCCAGCGAGATGGTGCGGGTGCTGGATAGCATTTACCGCTCCCAGGGCCGCGGCGAGCAGCCAGATTTCCTGATTCCGCGCATTGTCGCCGATGAGCGCACCAACAGTGTGGTGGTCAGCGGTGAGCCACAAGCGCGGCAGCGGGTAGTTGAGCTGGTGCGCCGATTGGACGCCGAGCTGGAAACCAGCGGCAATACCCGGGTATTTTATCTGAAGTATGCCAAAGCCGACGAGTTGGTACCGGTGTTGAAAAGTGTCGGTGAAAGCATCGCCAGCGAAGTGAGTAGCTCGCAACAGCAACAACCACAGGGGCGGCGCAGCCAGCAAGGGCGTGGTGTCAGCATCGAATCTCATGCCGATAGCAACTCAGTGATCATTACCGCCCAGCCAGACTTGCTACGTTCGCTGGAGGAAGTGATCCGCCAGCTGGATATCCGCCGGGCCCAGGTGTTGGTCGAGGCCATTATTGTCGAAGTATTCGATGGCACCGGTACCGATTTAGGCGTGCAGTGGATCAATGAGCATGGCGGGGGCACTAATTTCCGCACCGGAAATGTGGTCCCTATTGTTGATGTAGCCGCAGGGGCGGCAGTGGCTTCGCAAATTACCCGGGGCACTACAACCACAGTGCGCGATCCAACCACAGGTCAGCCAATTACCACAAGCACTCCTGACTCGAACCGTGACTATTCGTTACTGGCTCAGTCGTTGCAAGGTCTGAATGGTGCCATGCTAGGGGTGTATCGCGGCAACTGGGCGGCGTTGCTGCAGGCGGTGCGTACCAGTACCAACTCCAATATTTTGGCCACCCCCCATATCACTACCATGGATAACCAGGAAGCTTTCTTCCTGGTTGGGCAGGAGGTGCCGGTGATTACCGGTTCCACCGTCGGCTCGAACAACACCAACCCCTTCCAGCAGGTCAATCGGCAGGAAGTGGGCATTAAGCTGAAAGTGACGCCGCAAATCAACGAAGGCAATGCGGTGCAGCTGATGATTGAGCAAGAAGTATCCAGCATCGGCGGTGCTACCGCAGTCGATATCACCATCAACAAGCGGGAAATTCGTACCTCGGTAATGGCCGACGATGGCGCCGTGGTGGTACTGGGTGGCTTAATTGATGAAGATGTGCAGGAGAGTGTATCCAAGGTGCCACTGCTGGGCGATATCCCCATCCTGGGACATTTGTTTAAATCCACCAGCGTCAGCAAACGCAAGCGCAACCTGATGGTGTTTATCCGCGCCTCCATTGTACGGGATGGCGCCACCATGTCGGATATCAGCCAGCGCAAATACAACTACATTCGCGCCGAGCAAATGATCCGTGATGAGCGTGGTATTCCGCTGATGCCGCGTACACCGCAAGCCGTGTTGCCAGAGTGGGACGACAGCCTTATTTTGCCACCGAGCTTTAACGAATACCTGCAGCAACAGCAGAAAGGGAAGCGCGACTGATGAGTGAGCTGTTGTCTGCGGATGTGGATGCGCTGATGGATGAGGATCGGCTGGTGGAAGTGCAGCCGGTCAGCACCCGAATCCGTCTGCCTTTTGCCTTTGCCAAACGTCACTCGGTGTTGTTGCAGCAGTTGCCGGAAGGTTTTGTGCTGTCGGTACAGCCAGCCACCAAGCCCGAGGCGGTGCTTGAAGTCCGACGCATGCTCAGCGAACCATTTCGCATCCAGAAACTGGGTGCCATTGAATTTGAAAGCCTGCTCGAAGCCAGCTACCAGCGTGATTCTTCCGAAGCGCAGCAAATTATGCAGGACATCGGCAACGAGGTAAATCTGGCCTCGCTGGCAGAAGATATTCCGGAAAGCGAAGATCTGCTGGATAACGAAGACGATGCGCCCATTATCAAGCTGATCAATGCCATGCTGGGTGAAGCTATTAAGCTAGGCGCGTCCGATATCCATGTTGAAACCTTTGAGAAAGCCCTGGTGGTGCGGTTCCGGGTCGATGGGATTTTACGTGAAGTGCTGCGGCCAAACCGCAAGCTGTCCAGCCTGTTGGTGTCGCGTATAAAAGTGATGGCCAAGCTGGATATTGCCGAAAAACGGGTGCCGCAGGATGGCCGTATCAGCCTGAAAATTGCTGGCCGGGCTGTTGATGTGCGGGTGTCTACCATGCCATCCAGCCATGGTGAGCGGGTGGTGCTGCGTTTGCTGGATAAAAACACCTCCCATCTGAATCTGGCCGATTTGGGCATGACACCGGCCATACAAAAGCAGTTTTCCAAATTAATTTTAAAGCCACACGGCATTTTGTTGGTTACTGGCCCTACAGGTTCAGGTAAGAGTACGACTCTTTATGCCGGTCTGACGGAAATCAACACCAAGGATCGCAATATCCTGACGGTGGAAGACCCGATTGAATACGAGCTGGAAGGCATAGGCCAGACCCAGGTCAATACCAAGGTCAATATGACTTTTGCCCGCGGCCTGCGAGCAATCTTGCGGCAAGACCCGGATGTGGTGATGGTGGGTGAAATCCGCGATCTGGAAACGGCGCAAATTGCGGTACAGGCCAGCTTAACCGGCCATTTGGTGATGTCGACCTTGCACACCAATACCGCCGCAGGTGCCATCACCCGGCTGGAAGATATGGGCATAGAGCCCTTCTTGTTATCATCCAGTTTGTTAGGCGTCCTGGCGCAGCGGTTGGTGCGTACTTTGTGCCCGCACTGCAAAGAGGCGCATAGTCCGGATAAAGAAGAGCGCAAGCTGCTTGGGGTGGAGAAAAAAGACGAGGCCATTATCTACCGGGCCAAAGGTTGTGAACACTGCAACTTTACCGGCTACCGTGGCCGGACCGGCATTCATGAACTGCTGGTAATTGATGATCACAGCCGGGAAATGATCCACAACCGTGAAGGCGAACAGAGCATTGAGAAGTATATCCGGCCCAATTGCCCCAGCATTCGCCGCGATGGTTTTGACAAGGTACTGGCCGGTCAAACCACGCTGGAGGAAGTGCTGCGTGTGACCCGTGAGGATCTGTAGTGGCGGCTTTTACCTATCAGGCGCTGGATAACCGCGGCAAAAAAAGCAAAGGGGTGCTGGAAGCCGATAACGCCCGCCAGGCCCGGCAGTTACTGCGGGAGCGCAAGTTAACCCCGCTGGCGGTGGAACTGGCTTCGAAGCAGGAAAAATCGTCGGCCAGCAGCAAGAGCTGGTTTAAACGCTCCATTCCAACCGCCGATTTGGCGCTGATTACCCGGCAGCTGGCAACGCTGGTAGCAGCGGCATTGCCCATCGAAAATGCCTTATTGGCGGTAGCTGAGCAATGTGAAAAGCCGCGCCTGAAAAACATGCTGATGGGGGTACGTTCCAAGGTAGTGGAAGGCTACAGCCTGGCTGAGGGACTGGCCGAGTTTCCTCATGTGTTTGATCATCTGTACCGCTCCATGGTGGCAGCGGGTGAAAAATCCGGTCATTTGGATCAGGTACTAAACCGGCTGGCCGATTACACCGAGCAGCGTCAGCACATGCGCAATCAGATCCTGATGGCATCGATTTACCCGGTGGTGATGGTGCTGGTAGCGTTGGCAGTGATCGCTATCTTGCTGGTGGCGGTGGTGCCGCAAATTACCGAGCAATTCGAGCACATGGGCCAGCAGCTGCCATTGCTGACCCGTATTATGATTTCAGCCAGCGACTGGGTGCGGGATTACGGAATTTGGTTGTTGCTCGGGATATTACTGCTTGCCGTGATGGTCGAACGGTTATTGCGCCGGCCAGACATGCGTTATCGCTACGATCAGTTGATCCTGCGTAGTGCGCTGTTTGGCAAGGTGATCCGCAGCATCAATACGGCTCGTTTCGCCCGTACGCTGAGCATTTTGAATGCCAGTTCAGTGCCTTTGCTGGAAGCGATGCGGATCAGTGGCGATGTGCTCGGCAACAGCTTTATGAAGCAGGCGGTGGCGGATGCGACCTTGCGGGTGCGGGAAGGCAGTTCCTTGCGCAATGCGCTGGAGCAAACCAAGCTGTTTCCGCCGATGATGCTGCACATGATCGCCAGTGGCGAAAAAAGTGGTCAGCTCGATACCATGTTGATCCGCACGGCGGATACGCTGGATCGGGAATTTGAAATGACCATGACGGTGACGCTGGAAATTTTTAAACCTGTGGTGGTGATCACGCTTGCGGTGCTGGTGTTTTTAATTGTATTGGCAATTTTGCTGCCAATTTTAGAACTTAATCATATGGTAGGTGGGTAACATGAACAAACAACGGGGTTTTAGCTTACTGGAACTGATGGTGGTGATCGTGATTTTAGGCATCATCGCCAGTTTGGTGGTGCCCAATGTGATGGGCAATAAGGAAGAGGCCGATCGGCAAAAAGCCATCGTCGATATTCAGCAGCTGGAAAATGCATTGGATATGTACCGGCTGCGCAATGGTTTTTATCCAAGCAGCGAGCAAGGCTTACGTGCTTTGGTTGAGCCTGCCACTACAGAGCCGGTGCCTCGTTCTTTCCCGGAAGGTGGTTTTATTCGACGTTTGCCACGGGACCCCTGGGGCCAGGAGTATCAGTTGGCAAGCCCAGGCCAGTTTGGCCGCATTGATATCTTTAGCATGGGACCAGATGGTATTCCAGGGACTGATGATGATATCGGCAACTGGGATATCGATAAGTAAACCGCAGGCATCTGATGAAACAGCCACAGCAACATAGCCAGGGGTTTACTTTACTGGAAATCATCCTGGTGATTTTGTTGCTGGGGCTTTTGGTCAGTGCCGTGGTGGTCAATTTTTCCTGGGATAGCCGGGACGACAAACTGGAGCAGGAAGCCCGGCGCTTTCAGCAGCTGTTTCACTATGCCGCTGAGACCGCCCTGATGCGCCAGCAGGAATGGGGCGTGCAGATCAAGCCCAATGGCTATCAGTTTCTGGTCTATCGACCGGATGAAGATAGCTGGCAGCCCGCCGAGTCGCCGGCCAGTATGGGATGGCATGATGTTGCCAGCCATCAGCGCTTAAAGCTTGAGTTGGAAGGGCTGCCGTGGCAGGAAGACAGTATGCTCGGAGCACTCAACTGGCAGAACGAGCGGCTGGAGCATCTTGAAACCGATGACGAAGAAGAGGTAGTGCTGCCACATATCTTTATTCTGTCATCCGGTGAAATCACCCCTTTCGAGTTGTTGCTGCAGGATGAAAGCCAGCGGCCGTTTTGGTACGTGCAGCTGCGGGGCGAATTCAGCATTCCGCTTAAGCGCAGCTTGGTTGAGAGCACTCCACCATGATACGTCGTGGCTTTACCCTGATTGAAGTCTTGTTTGCGCTGGCCATTTTTGCCACTGCCGGCCTGGCAGTGATGCGCACCGTTACCGAACATATCCGGGCTGTATCCATGCTGGAGGATTTAACCTTTGCCAGTTATGTTGCCGCCAATCAACTGGTGCTGCTGCAACTGGAAACTGATTGGCCACCTGCGGAGCAAAGCCGTGGTGAGGTAGAGATGGCTAATCGCCTGTGGCAATGGCAGCAGCGGGTGAGCCGGGTCGAGGACGATGATTTACGTCAGGTCGAAGTAACTGTTGCACTGGCCGACCAGCCAGAGGATGTGTTGTACCGCTTAACAACCTTTGTCGGGCGGCCTCATGGCGGTTAGTAAACCGGACTGTAAGCAGGCTCGCTTCCCAGTTGGTGGCTTTACCTTTATTGAAATGTTGCTGGCGGTCGCTATTTTTGCCATGGTAGGGCTGGCTTCAGTCGCTGTACTTAGCAGCGTTACCACCGGCGATCGCTTGTCGCAACAAGCCGCCGAGCGGTTGCAGCAGGTGCAGTTTGCGTTGATGCTGCTGGAGCGTGATCTGATGCAAATCAGCAGCCGGCATATCCGGGTGCAGGGTGAAGCGCCGCGTAAGGAGCGTTTGTTAGGAGGCCGCTTTTTGCTGGAAAGCGAGGCCGATGCCATTGCCTTTACCCAGCATGGATGGCGCAATCCAGGTATGATTTTACCGCGCAGTGAATTGCAGGCGCTTGGTTACCGGCTGCAGGAAGAGCAATTGCAGCGCTTGTACACCTTGTATCCGGATGCAGTCACCGGTACCGAGCCCAGAGTGCAGGTGTTGCTGGAGGGTATTACTGAGTTGGAGATCCGCTACCTGGTTGGGGAGCGTTGGGAAGAACGCTGGGCCGATGCCTTATGGCCGGCGGCTGTACGGGTGCGGATTGAGCATTCGGAACTGGGTGAAATTGAGCGGGTGATCCTGTTGCCCGATGGCAATGTCCAGCCAGCGGAGAGCAACCGATGATGGCGCTACAGCGACAGCGAGGTGTTGCCCTGGTGATGGTGCTGATGATTGTCGCCATCGTGGTGGTGATAGCCGTGTCGATGAGTGGTCGCTTGCAACTGACTTTGCAGCGCCAGCAGAACCTGCAGCAACAGCAGCAAGCATTCTGGTATGCGATGGGGGCGGAAGCCTTTGCCCGTCAGATCCTGCGCCGCTCATTGCAAGGCCAGGAGACTAGCCATTTAGGACAGGACTGGGCACAGCTAGGGGCGCAATTTCCAGTACCGGATGGTACCATCAGTGGGGTTATTACCGATCTGCGCGGTTGCTTTAATCTAAACGCGCTCTATCAGCCGCCGGCACCGGCAGGCCAGGCACAGCCTGAAGCCACGGTGGAGCAGCAAAGCTTTCAGCGCTTGCTGGAGCTGGTCGCACTGGATTTATCGATGCCAGCCGAGTACCTGATGGCCCGAATAGCCGACTGGTTGGATGAAGATAGTTTGTTGCGTACAGCAGGCAGCGCCGAAGATGATGACTATGCGGCCTTGCCTTTTCCGTACTATACCGGCAATACCCTGATGGGCACGGTGACCGAACTTAGAGCCATTTTGGATGTGACGCCGGATGATTATAAATTGCTGGAACCCTATGTTTGTGTGATCCCGGATGACCAGCAGCTGCGCATCAATGCCAATACGCTGACCGAAGAAACGGCCGTTTTATTAAGCGCCATAGTGGCGGAGCTGGATCAGTCAGCTGCGCTCGAGGTAATCGCCAGCCGGCCAGACAATGGCTTTAGCAGCACTGAAGAGTTTTGGGGAACAGGCCCGTTGGCGGGGATCCAGGTCGAGGACAGTGTGAAAGAGTTAGTGACGGTAACGTCGGATTATTATCAATTAACAGCCCGTATTGGCTACCAGGAGACAGGCATGCAAATGCAATCCATCCTCAGAGTACAAGATGGTGAGCGGGTCACTGTGCTGGCCAGACGTTTTGGAGGTGCTGGGTGAGTGAACAATTGCTGATCCGCCTGGGCAGCCGGGCCGAGCAACCCATTAGCTGGCTGGTCTGGTCGAATACCGCGCAGGAGATCATTGCTTCCGGCGATTTGCCGTCGGCGTCTGCTCTGGAGCAACTGGCCGAACGGTTAGGGCAGCGGCCTGTGCTGGTGTTGGTGCCCGCAGCCGATGTGGTGTTAAAAGAGGTGGCGCTACCAGCCAAACCCAGCCGGCAAATTCTGCAGGCTTTGCCCTATATGCTGGAAGACGATGTTACAGAAGACATAGAACAGCTGTGGTTAGCACTGGGAGCCGTGCGCAAAGACGAAGAGAAGTATCTGCAGCAAGTGGCGCTGTGCAAAAAAGCACAGCTCGAGCAATGGCTGAGCTGGTTAACCGAGGCTGGCTTTCAGCCCCGTCAGTTGGTACCGGACGCGTTGTTGCTGCCAACCGAGTCGTTGCCCGCAGCGATTGAACTGAATGGCAGCTGGTTGTTGCGCCAGGGCGATTGGCAGGCAACCAGCATCGAACAGGACTGGTGGCCGGATTATCTGAAGTTGGCCGCTTTGCCTGAGATCACCAGCTACAGCCCCTGGCCAGGCTTCATTGCTCAGCCGCACCAGCTGGCGGAGCCCGAGTTACCGCTGGCGCTGCTGGCGCGCCAGGCTCAGCAACCTGCTTTGAACCTGTTGCAGGGGGAATACGCCCCGAAGCGCGCTGTGAATAAAAGCTGGCAGCTTTGGCAGCCAGCGGCGGTATTGGCGGGAGTATGCCTGACGCTCTATCTAACCTTAACTGCGGTAGAAGGCTGGCGCTATGGCCAGCAGGCCAGAGCCTTACAGCAGCAAGCGGTGCAGACCTATCAAGCGGCTTTTCCCGGTGAGTCGGTGGTGAATTTACGGGCACTGGTGCAGCGCAAACTGCAGCAAGCCGGTTTGTCACAGCAAGAGCAACATTTTTTAGCCCTGTTGCTCGATTTACAAAACAACCTGGCCAGCGTGACGGATATGCAACTGGAGAATTTGCGCTTTGATGCCAGGCGCACCGAGCTGCGCTTTCAGGCCAAGGCCGATGGCTTTCAAAGTTTTGAACGGCTGAAAAATCAGCTGGAACAAGCCGGTTATCAGGTGGATCAGGGGGCCCTGAGCAACGATGGCAGCAAGGTGCAAGGTACCGTCAGTATGAGAAAGGCAGCATGAGGACAGCAGCATGAAACAGCAACTGGAGCAGCAATTCCAGCAGTGGTGGGGGGGACTGCAACAACGCGAGCAGCATTTAGTACTGATCTGTGCCATCGCTTTGCTGGTATTTGTCTTTTATTACCTGATCTGGCAGCCGGTGCATCAAAGCAAGGCGCGCAATCAACAGGCGTTGCAGCAAGCCGAGCAGCAATTGGACTGGTTGAACTCAGTTTTGCCACAGTTGCAACAGGCCGGTAGCTCGGTTGAGCGCAGCTCCGGCAGCTTGTCGCAGGTACTCACCACCAGTGCCCGCCAGCATGGTATCCGCGTGAGCCGAATGCAGCCACAAAATCAGCAAATGCAGCTGGTGCTGGATGATGTTCGTTTCGAGCAACTGGTCAGCTGGTTGCATGCACTGCATTACCAGCATGGCCTGCAACTGGTGAGTCTGGATGTCAGTGCGGCCAATCAGCCTGGCATTGTACAGGTGCGTCGGATTTTGGTTGAATAAGCGTATGTCGATAAAAAAACTTGTGGTCCTGGGGGGCGTTAGCTATCTGTTCTGTTTACTGGTATTAACCCCGGCCAGTTGGTGGCTGAAACTGGCGCCGTTGCCAGCTGATGTGCGGCTTGGTCAGGTGCACGGCACCCTATGGCAGGGCCGTATTCAGGCGCTGTCGTATCAAAGTCTGGAGCTGCGACAGCTGCAGTGGCAGTTAAGTCCCTGGCGCTTACTGACCGGCACGCTGGCGGTGCAATTGCAAGCCGGTGAGCTGTCGGAGATGGAGCAGGCCTACGTAAACGGCCAGTTGCGTTATGGTTTCAGCGGCTTGCAGTTACAAGACACTTTGGTGCGCTATCCTGTGCGGGATATCGCCCCTTTGTTGCGTCTGCCGTTGCCGGTTGGCGCCGATGGTACCCTGATGCTGGATATTGATGTTTACCAGCAAGGTGCTCCCTGGTGCAAAACGCTACAAGGCCAGGCCAGCTGGCAACAAGCGCGGTTGCAACCTCCGACGGGTTGGATTGATTTGCAGCATATTTTTGCCAGCCTGGCCTGCGACGAAGGTGAGCTGGTGCTGATCACCGATGGCCAGAACCCATTAGGGCTGGATGTCACCGCTCGTTTGCAGGCGGCAGGGCGTTTCTCGGTCGATGGGACCTTAAAACCCGATGCCTCGATGCCTGAAGAAGTCCACCAGGCCATGCAGTTTGTCGGCGCACCCAATGCAGAAGGGCGCTTTCGGATCCGGTTTTAGTATTTTAGCAATGAATGCCCGGTATTGATCGCAATCAGCAGCGAAATGGGGCTGTTTTTGCTAGGGTAAGGGTTTTCTGCTTGCGTCAAGGAGAACCCGATGATCCCAGCCCCTGAGTACCCGCCTTTTTATCCGCCGCGCCGCATTCTGATGGGGCCGGGGCCATCCGATGTCTATCCTGAAGTACTGGCTGCTCAGGCCAAACCGACACTGGGCCATCTGGACCCTTTGTTTATCGGCATGATGGATGAGCTGCGCAGCTTGTTGCAGTATGCTTTTCAAACCGAAAACCTGATGACACTGGCGGTATCTGCCCCGGGCTCGGCCGGGATGGAAACCTGTTTCGTCAATCTGCTGGAGCCTGGCGATACCGTACTGGTGTGCCGCAATGGTGTCTTTGGTGAGCGGATGCGGCAGAATGTTGAGCGCTGCGGCGCTACTGCCATAGTGCTGGACTTTCCCTGGGGTGAGCCGGTCAACCCGGCGCAGGTTGAAGCTGCGCTTAAAGCGCATCCGGAAGTGCATTTTCTGGCCTTTGTCCATGCCGAAACCTCAACCGGTGCGCTGTCGGATGCACAGGCTCTGTGTGCTTTGGCGCAGCGGTATGATTGTTTGTCCATTGTCGATGCGGTCACTTCCTTAGGTGGGGTAGAGCTTTTGGTAGATGCCTGGGGCATCGATGCCATTTATTCCGGCAGCCAGAAGTGTTTATCCTGTGTGCCGGGTTTATCGCCGGTGTCTTTTTCCCCACGGGCAGTAGCGCGAATGCAAAATCGCTCGCGGCCGGTGCAAAGCTGGTTTTTGGATCAAAGCCTGGTGATGGGCTACTGGAGCGGGGAGGGCAAGCGCAGCTACCATCACACCGCCCCGGTCAATGCCCTCTATGCCTTGCATGAAAGCCTGCGTCTGCTCGCCAAAGAAGGGCTGGAGCAGGCCTGGCAGCGCCATGCCGTTATGCATCAGGAGCTCAAAGCTGGCCTGGAAGCTTTGGGGCTAAGCTTTGTGGTGGATGAGGCCCATCGCTTGCCACAGCTGAACTCAATCTGGATCCCGGCCGGTGTCAATGACGCCGAGGTGCGTAGCCGCTTATTGCAGGATTACAATCTGGAAATTGGCGCAGGCCTCGGCGATTTAGCCGGCAAAGCCTGGCGCATCGGTCTGATGGGTTATGGTGCCCGGCGGGAGAATATTGCGCTTTGTCTGAAAGCACTGGAGCAGGTACTGACTCGTTAAAAAAGCCCCTGCGCCAAAGCGCAGGGGCTTTTTGTCAGAAGCTTAAACTAACGGTAAAGCTGGCGGTTCGGCCAGCGCCAATCAGGTAGGCGCCTTCACTGCCTCCGGTGATGTAGCTTTTGTCGGTCAGGTTGTTCAGCACAAAAGCCAGATCAACACTGTTAAACAAGCCGTTGTTGCCAAGCGACTTTTCATAACCCAGGTAAGCATTGTAAATGGTGTGGCCGGAAATGCGGTCGCGGTTCCATACCTCATTGCCAGTAGCTGTAAAGCTGTGCTTAGCGGCGCCATAGTAGCTGCCGGTGTACTTGCCGCTAAAGCCTGCCCGGTAGTTGCCATCGTGATAGTTGAGCGCCACAGACAGCATCTGCTCTGGAATACCGGCAATCTTGTCGCCTTGGCGATAATCCTGCACCAGCACCGGCTCACCGGCTGGATTGACTTTACTGGTCAGCACATCTTCCGAGTACTCGGCTGTGTTTAATGTCAGCGAACTGGTCAAGCTCAGGTTCTGGCTTAAGCGCCAGCTCAGGCTGCTTTCCAGGCCGCGGGCACGGACACCACCGACGTTGTCAAAATTGCCATCCCCGGCTGCCAGGTAGTTCGGTGTGCCATCTGCTGCCGTTGCGTAGCGCAGTAATACCACCCGATCGTTAAAGCGCACATTGTACAGCGCGGTAGACAAACTGATGCGATCACCAAAATAGCGCACCCCTAAATCCATATTGGTGGCGGTTTCCGGGCGCAAGTTGCCAAGAGCCTCGGCTTTTTGACTTTCCAGAATACTGTCGGCAATGGCTTTGAAGTTTTCCGAGTAACCGGCGAATACTTCCAGTCGATCCGTCAGGCCATACACCAAACCAGCACTTGGTAGCCAGGATGAGTTGCTGCTGATGCTGTCTTTGCCTAAGCCGTTCAGGTTGTCGGTGCGGCTGATATCCACCAGGTATTTTTGCAAGCCCACTGTTAGCTGTAAATCGCCAAAGGTCATGTGATCCTGCAGGTAAAACTTGGCAACCTGATGACGGTAATCGTCATCAAAGTGCACCCAGTAAGGGTTTTCGTCGAAGTGGTGGTAGACCTGTGGATCGATCACCGCATGCCAGTCACGGGTTTGATTACGCTGCTGCGACTCCAGCCAAAGGCCAGTCCGCAGACGATGGGTACCGAGTTCCCAGCTCAGGTTGGCAGTGGCGCCATAACGGGTTTTGTCGTAGTGGGTATGGCGGTACGACGACACCCGCTTGGCGCCTGGTTGGTCGTTGTTGCCATCCAGAATCGGATTACCAGCACTGTCGACATGGGTATAGGTGGTGCGGCTGGCACCACTGCCGCGTGCAATGCGATTGCCATTGGCATCGGCGGCAAACACCTGATAAGGCGGCAGCCAGTCGCCACGACCATTTTGCAGGTGCAGGTAAGGGGTAATATCCAGCTCCAGTGCATCGGTTAAATAAAATTCGCCTTTGACATAGAAGAGCGTATTTTCCCGCAGGGTGGACCAGGCTTCGGCAAAGTTTTGGTCGATATCCGGATCGCCGGTCCAGACATTGGTCAGGCCATCCCAGCGTGGAGTTTGTTTAAAATGCGCCAGCGACACCGGCTGATAATTGTCTTCGTGGGCGTCGTTGTAGGACAAGCGAGTGGTAAAGCGACAGTCGGCAAGCTCGGTGACACTTTTAAATTCGACATGCAGTCGGTCGGCATGGCCGTTGCTACCGGTCAGCATCCAGCGGTTGTTAAAGCTGTCGGAGACACTGAAATAGGCGCTGGTGTGGCCAAAGAGTTCGCCGGTATCAAAGCGCGCATAGTAACGACGCGCGTTGTGGCTGCCGGTGGTGTAAGCGAAGCGGGCACCACGCTCCAGCTCCGGGTTGTCGGAAACAAAGTTGATGGTGCCACCCAGTGCATCCAGTGACGCAGAAGCAATATCGGCACTGCCCTGGCCTACTTCGACAAAACGGGTATTTTCAATATCAAGAAAGCGGTTGGCCTTGCTGCCACCGGCATAGGCCGAGCCACCATTCGGGATACCATCGATGGTGATACCAAGCTGCTGATCGGCGCGATCTATCACAAAACCACGCATGCTGATGGTGGTGGTGTAATCATCACTGCCAAAGGCATCGCCCTGGCCAACATTGATGCCCGGCAGATGATCAATCAAGTCCATCACATTGCCAATCGGCGCCTGTTGGTTTTTCATGCTGTCATCGGTACTGTTGTTGGCGTAACTAACCCGCTTGCCCAATACCGAAATGACTTCCATTGCTTTATCTTGCTCTGTTTGCTGCAATTCACCGGCATAAGCGTTGGCCGATAAAGCGGCGATAATCGCCAGGCTAAGGCGTTTGGTTTTAAAATACTGCACAGGTCTCTCCGTCAGCTGATGTTTGTGGTTTTGGTTGTCTCGTGGTCGGATCAGATCCCGACGGCGGGAAAGTATGGCCGGATAAAATGACGGTTTTGTGAATGCTTGGATTTTATTTTTACGTTAGATTATCATGAAATGTTATAATGTAACTTATGTCATCTGGCTGTCATCTGGCTGTCATCTGGCTGTCATCCTATTTTGTCAGACTGCGCCATTTAACCTGAAGTAGAGGAAGTCATCATGGGCAGACCATGGGATCTTGGGTTGAGTCTGGGGCTGATGCTTTGCTTGCTCACCGCCTGTCAGCAGCCGGCAGGTCAGCAAGCAGAAGGCCTGCAAGAGCATGGCGCTTTGACAAGTGTTGAGCTTGGGCCTCGGCCGGCTTACCTGGTGGCGCAGTTGCCTGAAGGGGAGTTAAAACAACAGTTGCAACACTGTCAGGGACCTTTTCAACCGCATGATTTTTCCATAGGTCATCGTGGTGCGCCACTGATGTTTCCGGAGCATACCGAGGCTTCCTTTAAGGCGGCTGCCCAGATGGGCGCCGGCATTTTAGAATGCGATGTTACCTTTACCCGCGATCGTCAGCTGGTCTGCCGCCATGCCCAGTGCGATCTGCATCAAACCACCGATATTTTGTTGCGTCCGGAGCTGGCAGCGCGTTGCAGTGAACCTTTCACACCCGCTGATCCGCTCACGGGACAGCCTGCCAGTGCCCGTTGTTGCACCAGCGATATTGATTTGACCGAGTTTTTAAGCCTGTGCGGCAAAATGGATGGAGTGAACCCTGCCGCCAGAACAGTGCAGCAGTATCTGCAAGGCACACCGGACTGGCGCACGGATTTGTACGCAGGCTCTTGCCCAGCCGTACTGTCGCATCAGCAAAGCATTGCTTTATTTCAGCAGCTGGGCCGTAAAATGACGCCCGAACTTAAAGCGCCCGAAGTGCCGATGCCGTTTCAGGGCCAGTATAGTCAGCAGCAGTATGCCCAGCAGTTGGTGGAAGAATACAAAGCCGCTGGCGTAGCGCCTGAGCAGGTGTTTTTGCAGTCGTTCGACTGGCAGGACATTTTGTACTGGCTGCAGGCCGAACCGGACTATGCAAGGCAAGCGGTCTGGCTGGATGGCCGCTACGAGGAACCAGCTTTTGACCCAATGCAACCAAGCAGCTGGTCGCCGACGATGGCTGAGCTAAAAGCTGCCGGCCTGAATATCATT
This sequence comes from Alkalimonas sp., assembly GCF_020831925.1. Taxonomy (GTDB): domain Bacteria; phylum Pseudomonadota; class Gammaproteobacteria; order Enterobacterales; family Alteromonadaceae; genus Alkalimonas. The sequence continues at coordinate 4,112 of NZ_JAFIFQ010000036.1, read as the reverse complement.
GCTCCACCGCTTTGGGTGCTGGTGACCAATCAAGAAGGGCAAATTCGGCCTTCGGCCTACGCCAAAGCCGCACGTGCAGCCGGGATTGAGATCATCAGCTGGACGCTGGAGCGCTCTGGTCGGCTGGACGAAGGCGGCGGCTGGTACTATCAGAGCATTGCTGAGCTGACCACCGATGACAGCGTCGCCCTGCAGTTACTGCATGTGCTGGCTCAGGATGTGGGTGTGATTGGCGTGTTCTCTGATTGGCCTGCCACCACCACGCTTTATGCCAATTGCATGTTATAGGGTTTTTAACTGGACAAATAGCTAGATGGCTGGATGTCTTTTTTACCCCTGATCCATTGCCAGTTTGGCGTGGATCCGTTATCGTATCTACCTCTTAAAGCGCCGCCAGACAGGCCTGGCAGCGGATGCAACACAGTGAGGCAAGTGCATGCGGCATGAAATCTGGCAACAGTTAAAACAGGAAGCCTTCGAGCTGGTGACCAAAGAGCCCCTGCTCGCCAGCCATGTCTATTCCAGTGTGCTGAACCACGATTGTCTGGGTTCGGCCCTTAGCTTTATCGTCGCCAACAAACTCTCTGATGCGGTGGTCTCAGCCTTTACCATTCGTGAGCTGTTTGATCAGGCCTTTGTCAATTGCGATGAAATGCTGACTCATGTCGCCCATGATATCAAAGCGGTGCTGGATCGCGATCCGGCAGCCGATACCTATCTGAACGTATTGCTGCATCTCAAAGGCTTCCACGCCATTCAAACCCACCGGTTGGCCCATTGCTTATGGCGACAAAATCGCAAGGAGCTGGCGCGTTTTCTGCAAAGCCGCTGCTCAGAAGTATTCGGGGTAGATATTCACCCGGCCTGTCAGATAGGCCATGGCCTGATGTTTGACCATGCTACCGGCATTGTGGTCGGCGAGACGGCAGAAATTGGCAACAATGTGTCGATTTTGCAGGGCGTGACTTTAGGTGGCACCGGTAATCAGCAAGGTGATCGCCACCCGAAAATCCGCTCCGGCGTGATGATTGGTGCTGGCGCCAAGATTCTTGGCAACATCGAAATCGGTGAAGGCGCCCGTATCGGTGCCGGCTCTGTGGTGCTGAATGCTGTACCAGCCCATACTACGGCTGTGGGTGTGCCGGCCAAAATCATTGGCAGCAGCTGCGAATGCCCGGCCGAGTCGATGGATCAGAACTTTTTGCAAAGCACTGCCGCTTCAGACTGAGCATAGAAATACACTAGCCAGACTGATGGCTTAGTATCGATGATGGATGCATGGATTGCTGATGTGACAAATTAACAATAAAATGCGCTTTTCTATTCATGTTCCGTTCACTTTGGCTGATTTAGTTTACAACCTAATTTTTTTATAAAAATCCTAAGGTTATTAATGAAAACGACATTTGCCAGCTTGTCGCTGCTGTGCTGTGCCTCGCTGATGGCTGAGCCATTTACTTCTGAACTGAGCCTGGACCGGTTTGATACCAACTACGATGTATTCACCAGCCATACGCTCGGTTATCGTTATTTTGTACCCGGCGCTGAACGACAGCAGCCTTTGCCTTACGCTGCGTACACAACTTTTGCCGGTCGCAGCTCCGTATCAGCGAATTATATGGTGACCGACTTTTCCTGGCGGTATTTCGGTTTGGATTACTCAGAGCGTTTTAAAGCCTGGCAAGTGGGTGGCATATACCAATCCAATGAGCACAACCTTTATGCCTCCTTGCAGCACAGTCAGATGATTTCCGGGTCGGGCAATCGGACGCAGGGCAAGCTGGGGTATTATGTGCAGGATAATTGGTTGGTGACAGTCGACGTCGAGCATGAAAAATTTTCCGGTGGCAGCAACTACTGGCACACAGGCATTAGCACTGAGAAGCTTTGGGCGCTGCACAATGGTCATTTTATCGGTTTTGATTTTGGCTACCTAAGAGCCAGAGGGCCGCGCCGTGATGGTTGGGATTTAGGTGTAGACTATTACATTGGGAAGCCATTGTCATTTGGAGTCTTTGCCACTCGAGACCGGGAGAGCCATTATCTGGTCAGCACCAATCGGCTAGGGGTTCGTTCGCAGTGGTTTATTACGCCGAGTATTCAATTGCGGGGCAGTCTGTCCTTGGAAGATAAATCAGATTCTGAGTATGCTTGGGATCTGGGTGTCAGCTGGCGTTTTTAATGGCCTTTTAACCGCAGCTATGACTTGGGTCATAGCCTAAGGCGTGTTGAAATGCTAGGCTAACTGAGAGTTGGTGCCGCCTTCGTGGCGGCATGCAAAGCACACAACCTGAGGAGCCAATGATGACACAAATGGATATCGGTATTACCAAAGCAAATCGTGAGACCATTGCAGAAAGCCTGAAACACTTGCTGGCGGATACCTACACCCTCTACCTGCAAACCCATAATTTCCACTGGAATGTCACAGGCCCGCAGTTTCGTGAACTGCATTTGATGTTTGAAGAGCATTACACCGAGCTGGCTGTGGCGGTGGATGATATCGCCGAGCGTATTCGCACGCTGGATGTGGCAGCGCCGGGCACTTACAAAGAGTTCGTTCGTTTAAGCAACATCAAAGAAGTGGACGGCGTGCCGGCGGCAAAAGACATGGTCGATTTGCTGACACAGGGCCATGAGACCATCGTACGGACCTGCCGTGAGGTGCTGAAACATGCCCAGGCCGGTGATGATGAGTCGACATCGGCACTGGCTTCCGATCGGATGCGGGTGCATGAAAAAACCGCCTGGATGCTGCGGGTACTGAATAAGTAAGTTTGCTTAGCGATAGCCCGGCTTTTTATGCCGGGCTTCTTTTAAAGGACCACTTCCTCACCTTCATTTAAAATATACAGCGGTACCTGGCTTTGCATCTGCTGCTGCATATGCAGCAAGCGCAGCAGCGGTGAGTGTGAGCTGTGATCGCCCATCTGCCAGCTGGCATTGCCGTAGCCCCAGGGGATCATCACCTTGCAACCGAGTTCATCGGCCGCCACCAGTGCATCTTCCGGTGTGGTGTGAACATAGCGGTACCAGTCGCTGTACTCCTCGTGATGGTAAGAGGCAATCGGCAGCAGGCAAATATCAATATCGCCGTAACGTTGCTGAATATCGCTAAAATGCTCTGAATAGCCGGTATCGCCGGCAAAAAACAAAGTATTCCCTTGATGCTCAATGACCCAGCCACCCCACTTGGCACGTTCATCATCATTAAAGAGTTTACGGCTGTTAAAGTGATGCGCCGGCACCAGGTGCACCGTCAGTTCACCCAGTTCACTGCTGCTGTACCAGGCCTTTTCCAGCACCTGATAACCGCCTTTTGGCATGTAATCGGCCATACCCAGTGGCACATAGTAAAGCGCTTCGGTACCGATTTGGCGGATGGTGGCGTGGCTGAAATGATCGTAATGCAGGTGCGAGTAAAGCACCGCATCACTGGCAGCCAACTGCTCCCGGGGCAAACCTGCCGGCATCGGGCGGCGCAGGCCGATTAAATGCGCTGCCCAGCTAACCGGCCGGTCAAACTGGCCCATCACAGGATCAAACAGCAGTTGCTGGCCATCCGGGGTTTTCACTAAGAAGCTGGCATGGCCTATCCAATGCACCAGAAAGCCGCTGCCAAGCTCAGGCGCATTTTGTTCACCAGTAAACTGGCAATCCTGGCCATGGCTTTTGCAGGCGACCGCCGGGTGCGGCGGATAGCAGTCGCCTTCACAGGTGACTGGGTACTGACGCTCACCCAAAGGGGTGCGATACAGATTGCGGTAACGCCAGCTGTTAAAGTTTCCCGGTACCTGCATGATCACGGCTTGATCGCTGATCAGTTGCTGCACGCTGTTGGGGGTGCTGCAGGCCTGAAGCAGCAGGACGCTGCCAAGCAGTAACCCCAGTGAACAAAGTGTCAGTTTCATCCATCGCCCTTTGAAGTTCTTTTTCATATGGGTATAGGTTCCGTTTAGTACTGTCGCAGTACCATGGCGGGTTTACGCCCTGCGACAGGCGGGTCAAAGAAGACTTATCTCACATATACGTCATGCGTCGGATTTTGTGGTCTTCGAGGGTGTAGATCACTGTGGCGCGCTGTGTCATTTCTGAGCCTTGCATGGTGAAGC
>NZ_JAFIFQ010000119.1 GCF_020831925.1 Alkalimonas sp. | reverse complement strand
ACCCACACAGATAATTGATTGCGAATTGTTAAAGAGCAGTGCTTCATTCCGAAGCGGATGACGTTTTGGCTGTAACCTCGTCGTCATCTGTGGGGCGCATTATAAGGATCCGGCAAAGTCGATCAAGATCTTTTTTGTATGATCCCGTCTAAGCGCTCAGATTTTGCTCGCCTTGTTGGCTTATTGAACGAATTGGTCTAACAATAGCTGCCAACGGCTTAGATCTGGCTTCGGCTGGCTAGGGTTGGCGGATAGCTGTTTATACAGGTACTCACCCAGCTCACGGTGAAATGGCAAACCGAGTTCCTGGTATTCGTAGGTATCGTCATTCAGAGTTTCATTGGCATTGACATAAATGGTGGCGGTGACAAAGAACTCCAGCTGCTGCTCAAGATCAATGAAATAACCTGCATCGGTTAAAAAACCATAAGCACTGCCAATTTTATTCAGCCAGCGTTGATGTCTGGGTAGCTCTGTCGGCTGACCACCAAATTTAATGTACTTATAGCGGTTATCAGCGATGCCATGGGCAGCGTAATCGGGTTGTTTGCTTTCGGATGGATAGAGCAGCATGGCAGCCAGTAGCCAGTCGCGCATCTCTGCGTCTAAATCAAACTGCTGCTCTTGCGAAAACAACTCAGGGAAGATCAATCGCTCAAGTACACCGGATAGATCCTGAATCGACAGTCGGTTTTTATCACTAAAATCCATCGGCTCTTTGATTAACTCGCCGTTTTGATAAAAAGCGGAGCCAAGTTTCGGCTGCAGGCTATTTAGATAGTCGGTCTGACTTGAACGGGCAGGTAACTGTAAAATCACTTCGTGCTCAGCATTAAAAAATGCCAATGGATTGTAGTGACGGTTTTCTTCTGCCGACATTGGTAAGCTTAAGCGATGATTAATGGTCGCAGTCCATAAGCCCTTACTGCGTAATTGCTGATTAATATGATCCTGGCCCAGCAATTCATACATCCGATTAAAGCCGGGGTTATCGCTGACCATCATGACTTGCCAGATGTAATGTGCCAGCGTTGGACGATGACCTATAGCCATCACATCTTCTGTGACCATTTGCTGTGAATCACGGCTGGCATAGGTATGGAAAGTGCTGTCCAGGCTTACCTGATTTTGCTGCTGCAACCACTCCAGAGCCAACAGCGCCACCGGAAGTTTAACCGTGCTGGCGGGATAATAGTAACGCTCATCATCGACAAAGAGTCGGTAGCTGATTAAATGGGGATGTTGCTGCGGGTCGCGGACAATCTGACTGACTTGAATTTGCACCTTATAGCGATCGGGATTGGCCAGCACCTGCTGCAAGATTGGGAACTGATCCGGGATCTTTTTCAACAAATGACTATCGGCCTTAGCACAGATAGTCGCCAGCTCAGAGCGACATTCAATCTGCACCGGCAGCACGAACGATTGAGCAGTACAGGCTGAACAAGCCAGCAAAGTGGATAGAGCAAAGATACGAGCCAGCATAGCACAAGACCGAATAATTTATTCCTATGATTCTTGTTATAAAGAATAATCCGGCAAATCGCAAGCGAAAAAAAGCCGGGAACAAGTCCCGGCTTTCTATTCAGTGTGCAGCTTACTCAGCTACAGCCTCTTCAGTGACGGTTTCCATATCCACTTCTGGACGGTCAACCAGCTCAATGTAGCACATTGGCGCATTGTCACCGGCACGGAAGCCACACTTGATAATACGAGTGTAACCACCCGGGCGGGCGTTGTAGCGTGGACCAAGTTCAGTGAACAAGATACCAACTGCTTCTTTATCCTGAGTACGGGCAAAAGCCAAACGGCGATTTGCCACGCTGTCGTTTTTAGCCAGTGTGATCAAAGGCTCAATAACACGACGTAACTCTTTTGCTTTAGGCAAAGTCGTTTTGATGATTTGATGCTTCACCAACGAGCTTGCCATGTTGCGGAACATTGCCTGACGATGGCTGCTGTTCCGATTTAATTGACGACCACTCTTACGATGGCGCATGACCTATTCCTTCTTACTAAACCAGGAACCGGATCCGGTTAGTCTTTGTTTACCAGACTGGCTGGCGGCCAGTTCTCAAGGCGCATGCCAAGAGACAGACCACGTGAAGCCAGTACGTCTTTGATTTCGGTAAGCGACTTCTTACCCAGGTTAGGCGTTTTCAACAGCTCAACCTCGGTACGTTGCACCAGATCACCGATGTACTGAATTTGCTCTGCTTTCAGACAGTTAGCAGAACGAACCGTTAATTCGAGATCATCGACAGGACGCAACAGAATCGGATCAAACTCCGGCTTCTCTTCGCGTTTCTCTGGCTCGCTCTTATCACGCAGTTCTACGAAGAACTCCAGCTGTTCAGCCAGAATAGTCGCAGCACGACGGATTGCCTCTTCAGGCTCGAGCGTACCATTGGTTTCCATATCGATAACCAACTTGTCCAAATCGGTACGTTGCTCAACACGAGCCGCTTCAACGCTGTAAGCAATACGCTCAACAGGGCTGAAAGAGGCGTCAAGCAGCAAACGACCAATTGGACGCTCGTCGTCATCAGAGGACAGACGGGCTGATGCCGGCACATAACCACGACCTTGCTCAACTTTCAGTCGCATACTGAATTCAGTATCGCCGGTCAGATGGCAAATGACATGATCAGGATTTACAATGACAACACCGTCACCGTGCTGGATATCAGCAGCAGTCACAGGGCCAGCACCTTTTTTGGTTAAAGTCAGAGTGACTTCATCTTTGTCTTCCAGGCGGAAGGCTAAGCCTTTCAGGTTCAACAGAATATCAATGATATCCTCTTGCACCCCTTCTTTCGAACTGTACTCATGGAGTACGCCTTCGATCTCAACTTCTGTGACAGCAAAACCTGGCATAGAAGACAGCAGAATACGGCGAAGTGCGTTACCCAAGGTATGTCCGAAACCGCGCTCAAGTGGTTCCAAAGTAACTTTGGCACGAGTTGGGGTGACTTTGTCGATCCCAACTAATCTCGGCTTAAGGAATTCGGTGACAGAACCCTGCATTGTATCCTCTCTTAATGGTTCGCTTTACTTAGAGTAAAGCTCGACGATTAACTGTTCGTTGATGTCAGCAGACAAATCTGAACGCTCAGGAAGACGCTTGAATACACCTTCGAGCTTAGTCGTGTCTACTTCAACCCAAGTTGGCTTCTCGCGTTGACCAGCCAGCTCCATCGCAGCAGCGATACGAGCTTGCTTCTTGGCTTTTTCACGAACAGAAACAACTTGTTCTGGCAATACAGTGAAAGATGGGATGTTTACCACACGACCATTCACCATGATTGCTTTGTGGCTGACCAGCTGACGTGCTTCTGCACGGGTGCTTGCCAAGCCCATACGGTACACTACGTTATCCAACCGTGACTCCAGCAACTGAAGCAGGTTTTCACCGGTGTTACCTTTCAAACGAGCAGCTTCTTTGTAGTAATTACGGAACTGCTTTTCCAGCACGCCATACATACGACGTACTTTTTGTTTCTCGCGCAACTGAATACCATAATCAGACAAGCGACCACGACGGGCACCATGCTGACCAGGAGCAGTTGTTAAGTTACATTTAGAGTCAATTGCCCGCACGCCACTTTTCAGGAACAGGTCCGTTCCTTCACGGCGACTTAGCTTGAGCTTAGGGCCCA
>NZ_JAFIFQ010000110.1 GCF_020831925.1 Alkalimonas sp. | reverse complement strand
TTTCTTGGTTTCCGCGAAAATTTCAACAGTAATCTCGCTACCCACCTGGATGTCGTTGCTTTCATTGTCTGCCAGACGGAATTCCCACAGACCACGACCAGCTTCAACACCTACTTTAGCGAAGTGACCAGCTTCTGGCTTGCTCAGGCGGCTTGCCTTCACAGTCCCAGCAGTCACTTGCAACGCGCTATAGCCGTCAGTCTCTTGAGACTTCACAGCAGTTACGCGATTTGGTGTCGCTTCGATTACGGTAACAGGAATAGAGACGCCATCTTCAGTGAAGATGCGGGTCATTCCTACTTTACGACCGACTAAACCGATAGCCATTTCCTAAACCTCTCTTAAAACCTGTCTTGTCAGCCCAGGCTGATTTGAACGTCAACACCAGCAGGCAGATCCAATCGCATCAGAGCATCTACGGTTTTATCCGTTGGCTCAACGATATCGATCAGACGCTTGTGGGTACGGATTTCGTACTGATCACGTGCATCTTTATTGACGTGAGGAGAAATCAAGACAGTAAAACGTTCCTGGCGAGTTGGCAGTGGAATTGGACCACGAACCTGGGCACCGGTACGCTTGGCTGTGTCAACGATTTCTAAAGTTGACTGATCGATCAAACGGTGATCGAACGCTTTCAGGCGGATACGTATCCTTTGATTACTCATAAATCAAAGCCTCAAAGAGCAAAAAGAGCAAAAAATAACAAAAGCACAACTCCTAACAGGAGTGAGCCTTTGCAGCGAAGTACAGTTGCTCCCCAATCGGGAGCATTGTCGGGGCAAGAGTTGCCTCTTACCGCACCTACCTAATACAAGGTTGGACGCGCATTATATAGAATTGCGGTGAAAACTCAAGCGATTTCTGTTTTTTACTGGCGGCTAGATCACATCGTTCAATTCAAAGCCCAAACCGAAGCGGGTAACTGGACGGTTGTAGTCAATCAGGCTGTCGCCATAACCGGTGAAAAACGACACGTACCAACGCAGGTACTTGTTCATTGGCCTGGAATAAGACAATTGCAAAGCGCCTTTGTTATCGCTTTTAAGATTGTTTCTGAGCATTATTCGGTAAGTTTCGCTTTGATTTTTATAAGCAGCCGCAATCTCAAAATAGCCCATGTAATGACTGATATCCGGATTATCGTCGCCTTTCGGATCCCCCTCAAACCGTTTGGCTTTTTCCGGGAAGCGATACCAAGGCGTGACGCTGACAAAGACATCCCCTACAGAGCCCACCCAATTGAGTTTAATACGATTCCAACTGCGGGATAAATCGCCAGCACGTCCATTGGACTGATGCGATAAACTGACGCTTACGATACGACTTGCAGCCTGGTCAACGCCAAGAAAGTGAGGAAATGCCAGAATCAATTCTGGTTCATAATTGGTTTCACGAAAAGGTGACGACACTTCGCTATTGTAAGACTGCCAATAGGCTTGCTGGGTAAATGCAAAAAACAAATACCCTTTATCCTGATACACACGGCTCCATAAAGGCGTTTTCAAACTAAGCTGGAACTTGGTTTCGAACCGTTCCATCGGGGCGCTCTCACCATCCCGATTAATAGTTTCCCGCAAGCCTTTGGCGTAACTCAGCGGCTGCAGATAGTTATTGCGATGGGGCAGTAAAGTAAAGGGGGAGTAGTTATCCCAGTCCTCTTCGTTCATACGTTTATCCAGCGCATCCATCGCCAGAATAGGCAAGCTGACCAGTACCAAGACAAACACCACCAGGTAACGCATACCGACCCCCTCAACACATCTGCGGATGCCTCATCATACAATAAAAGCGCTAGAATGCGCCCTTATTGTAAATTTTTTGCCAGTTTATTCCTGCATGATCAGTAACAAAGCCTCAGCACGTGGCAGGATGCGCTTGAAATAGAAGTCAGCCATCTGCTGTTTTTGCTGCTTTGTTTCAACAGTAACCTCAGCCCGCTCCAGTGCATCGACTTGTTTTAGCCACATATAGCCGTACAGCAGATAACCAGTCAACGTCATAAACTCGTAGGCATAGCCAGCCAACAGGGCTTTATCACCTTCAGCTCGTTGCAGCAAAGATTGGGTCAACACGCTGGTTCTTCGCAAGTAAGCCGCCAACTGTTGATGCTGTGGATTGGCTGCATCCAGCCAGTGTTCAATTTCTGCAAACAGCGACAGTAAGACGGCTCCCTTATCACCGGCTACTTTTCGCAACATAAAATCAGCGGCCTGAATGCCATTGGTACCTTCGTAGATTTGCGCAATCCGCACATCACGCACTAATTGTTCCATACCCCATTCTTTGATGTAACCATGGCCACCAAACACCTGCTGTGCCTGAACGGTACATTCCAGTCCCAAATCAGTCATAAAGGCTTTGGCGATCGGTGTCAGCAAATTCGCCAATTGCAGCCCTTTCTCATCACCACTGTATTTAGCTTTATCCAGCTGCAGCGCGACCCAGGTAGAAAAACTACGACCAGCTTCGTTCAATGACTGAATGGTTTGCAACATACGCTGTACATCCGGATGACGGATAATAGGCTCGGCTTTATTGGCATCACGTTCAGTGATGCGGCCCTGCAACCGATCATTAGCGTAAGCAAGAGCATTTTGACAGGCGCGCTCTGCAGCTCCAAGTCCCTGACTACCCATCGCAAGGCGCTCATAATTCATCATGGTAAACATAGCCGCCAGCCCTTTGTGCGGCTCTCCCAGCAAGTAGCCGGTAGCTCCATCAAAGTTCATCACACAAGTGGCGGAGGCATGAATGCCCATTTTGTGTTCGATGGAGCCGCAATGCAGTGCATTTCGCTGCCCCGGATTGCCGTCAGCATCGGGTATAAACTTCGGCACGATAAATAATGAAATGCCGCGGCTACCGGCAGGTGCATCCGGCAACTTGGCCAATACCAGATGAATAATGTTCTCGGTGAGATCATGCTCTCCGGCAGTGATAAAGATTTTACTGCCGCTAATGTGATAACTACCATCGGGCTGTGGTTCAGCTTTGCTCCGCATTATACCTAAATCGGAGCCGGCATGGCTTTCGGTCAGGCACATGGTGGCCGACCATTCTCCGCTATATAGCTTAGGCAGATAGAGTGCCTTGACGTCATCACTGGCATATTGCTGCAAAGTGACACAGGCCCCGGCCGTCAGACCAGGATAGAGTGAGAAGGCAATGTCGGCGCTGCACATCATTTCATCCAGCATCATCGACAGTACTTTTGGCATGCCCATGCCTCCGTACTCAGGATCGCCACTGAAACCGGCCCAACCTCCCTCGCACCACGCTCGGTAATTGGCCTGGTAATGCTCAGGGGTTATTACGGCACCATCTTGCAACTTGACACCTATCAAGTCAGCCTGCTGGCTTAAAGGTGCAATTTGCTGTTCACAGATCTTGGCCGCTTCCTGCAGAATGGCTTCGGCGGTTTCGGGTTCGAGCTGCTCGGCCAGCGCAGGCACCTGTTGCCAGTGCTGCTGGACTTGCCAGACATCAAACAACTGGAACTTCATGTCGTTGAGTGGGGCTTGATACTGACTCATTATGGGTCTCCTAACTGGACGGATCTGTTAGCCAGCTTCGCACAATGTCAGCTTTCAAACAAGTGTTTGAATTTGTCTTAAGGCAAAAACAGCGCAAAAAAAAGGCCCCTTACGGAGCCTTCTTCATACACCTACGTAAATTACGCGATGATT
>NZ_JAFIFQ010000035.1 GCF_020831925.1 Alkalimonas sp. | reverse complement strand
GGTCGTGCAAAATCGGCGCACCCAGGCTGAGCATATGCAGCCGCAGCTGATGGGTTTTACCGGTGAAAGGCTGTAGCTGAAATAAACCCAGCTCGCCGCTGCGATCAGTCAGTTCGATGGTTGAGCGGGCATTGGGCTCACCTTCGGCAATGCGGTTAATAAAGCCGGGGTTGGCTTTTTCTATGCGGTTGTCGATATGCCAGCGCAGCGGCAAAGCGGCGGTCTGCAGCTGTGGCATAAGCCGGGCCACCGCCTGATACTGTTTGTGAATACTGCCCTTCACAAACAGCTGGTAATAGCCCGGCCGGCTTAGCGGGTTTAACGAAAACAGCACCAGGCCTGCGGTATCACGATCCAACCGGTGCACCGGGACTAGGTCGTGTAACCCGGTATCGCGTTTAAGCCTGGCTAGCAGGCATTCATTGACGTAATCGCCACCCGGCGTCACCGGTAGAAAGTGTGGTTTATCCGCAATCAGCATATGCGCATCCTGATACAAAATGCGATGGGCAAACGGGATCACCGGTTCGGCAGTGACCTCACGGTAATAACACAGCCGACGGCTTGGCAAAAACGAGGTTTGTTCGGTGATGGCTTCGCCTTGATACCAGTGCACCTTGCCAGCGGCAATGCGTTCACGCCAAACGGCTGCACCAATTTTTGGAAAGCGCTGACATAAAAACTCGAACACGGTACGGCAGCCGTTGCTCTGAGGGGGCAGGGTGATTTCAGAGGCTGTTTTCGCAATCGACACTGGGGCTTGATCCTTGCTGTAATGCGGCTAGTTTATCACAAAAAGAGCTGGGTTCTGTAAGGCGTTCACCAGCCTGTTGCATTGCTGAAAATAATTGTATTTCGCATTTAAGCTGGCGATAATCTGCTTTTGAACCTTGGAGTATCCGATGACTATTCAACGTCTTAACCCCAGCCAGCGTTGGTCTGATGCCACTGTATTTAATGGTATTGCTCACTTTGTTGAAGTGCCGGAAGATACCAGTGCTGATATGGCTGGCCAGGCCCGGCAGATTTTTCAGCAGGCCGAGCAAACTCTGGCTGCCATCGGCAGCGATCATAGCCAGTTGCTTAGTGCCACCATTTACATTACCGATATCAGCCAGCTGGATGCTTTTAATCAGTGCTGGGATGCCTGGCTGCCAGCGGGCTGCGCCCCATCCCGTGCCTGCATCAAAGTAGAACTGCTGGACCCGACCATGCTGGTGGAAATTGCCTTTGTGGCCGCTTGCGCAACATAACAGGAGTGTATCGAATGAACAAAATCATGACCTTGCTGGCGGCTGCCAGCTGTGTAGTAGTCGTGGCTCAAGCCGAGCCGGTCCAGTTTGGTAGCGATGTACAGCAGGATAAGCTGGTGGCTTTAACCACTATTCTGGCAACGCCTGAGCAGTATCTGCAGCAGGGAGTGACGGTACAGGGCACCATTACCGCTGTCTGTGAGAAAATGCACTGCTGGATGCGCTTTGCCACAGCGGAGCATGAGCCAGCCTTTCGTATCAAGGTTCGGGATGGCGATATGGTGTTTCCGCTGAGTGCCAAAGGCAAAACCGCTTACGCGACCGGTACCTTGCAGCCCTGGCCAGGCGGCGACACGCCGCGCTATCAGTTGGTGCCATCAGCCGTATTGATTGAACCTTAAAGGTACGTCAGTCGGTTTTGCTGAGCAGGTACGTCAGTAATTGCTCCAGCTCCTGCTGGTAATTGCGTGGGTTCAGGCTGTTGTTATTCACGCGGTACTTGCCATTCACCACGAAAGTTGGCACAGCCGAGACTGTGCGTTGCCGCGATAGCTCGCTTTGCTCATTACGCATAGCGGTAGCGGCAGCTCTGACACTGAAACTTTGTAGTCTGCCATCGTAAGTGTCCGCATCGATACCAGCCTGTAAGGCGAGGTTGCGTACATCCTGTGTCGACTGGATCGGAGCTCGCTGGCGATGCAACCGGTTAAAAACAGCTGTTGAAAATGCATCACCATACCCTGCAGCAACCGTGGCCAGATAGCCATGCTCTAACGCTTGCTGGGTTTCTGCGCTGGCTCCGGCCATAAACCACATCACTTTACGAAATCGCACCTGCTCAGGCAGTTGCTGGCTGAACGCCTGTACAAAAGGCTCAATGGCGGCACAGGCGGCGCAGTAATATGAGAAGTACTCTTTGACTTCTGGCTGGGTGCTTGGGGTGGTTGCAATAACATCGTAGTGCTTACCCTGTTGAAATGGCTGTGCCCAGGTCGATAGAGTTGTTGTCAGCAGCAGGAAAAAAAAGCTGGCTTGTAATTTCATTGTAGGTATTTGTTGTTATTTTGCTGTGTTTTGCATTGTCGGATAGTTTGCACGGTGCTGCAAGTAAAACAGGTGGAATGCACTCGGTAGAAAGCAAAAAGGGCACCGCAGTGCCCTTTACAAGTCTTTCAGCTGTAATGCTTAGAACTGACCGGTCACACCCGCATGCCAGACTTTCAGGCCTGAGACATCACGGTTGCTGCCGTAGCCAGCTGCCAGTGCCCAGTTCTGGTTGAAGAAGTGCTTGGCTTTAAAACCATAGCTTTTGCTGCGATCGTAAGAGACAGCAACAGAGGTCATGCGGCTGAAGTAGTAACCTACTTCCGCTTCCCACTGATTGTCGGCACCTTTGTTACGGTCGTAACTGGCGCCTACCGTAATAAAACGATCATCGCCCAGCGCAGCGAAGTATTTGCTGCTGATGCCCTGGTAGTCGAAGTCGTCATCGGTGGCGGCAGTAAAGCCGATGTAGTCGTTGCCTTCTAACTGCAGATTGTAGCTGGCAGAGAACAGGTAAGAAGTGCTGTCACTGCGTGGGCGCAGTGCTTCAGCGCGAACAATGAAATCATCAGAGAACAGGTAGCCCAGACCCAGAGTATTGGCATGAAAACCACTGCTACGAGCATGGCTAGCAGACACGACAACGCCGGAGTCGGTGAAGTATTCGCCACCTAAAGCCCACAGGTTGGTGCCGGCAAAGCGGGAATAGCCAGCCTGCAGATTGGATGTTTTGTTGATGTATTCAAACTGATCCAGCGGGCCCAATACGGTTTTGCGGTCCAGGAAATAGACGGCATCCAGCGTGCGAACATTGGTAGAGCTACCGCTGTAACGAATGTGGTCCCATTCCAGCGATGAAATCAGCTGATAATCGTTTGCTACTGCTGAAGCGGATGCGGCGACCGCGATAAAAGGAAGTGCGTATTTAAACATCATTGTTGTCCTTGTCCTGATAGGTTCGGCCGCGGATTCTAAGGACAACAGTCTGTAGTGTAAAGTCACAAAAGTGTAAAAAACTGTAATTAAAGATGGGTTTGATTGTTTTTTAAACGTATCGGTTGGATATTGAGCGCTGTAACGGTGAAAAGCCAGGCTGCTTGTGCCGCCTGGCTGTTAAACACTAACTGTCTTTTTGCAGCAGGTAATCGACCAACTGTTCCAGCTCGGTGGCAAAATTACGCCCATCCAGGCTGGCGTTGTTGATTTTGTATTTACCATTGATCACAAAGGTAGGGACCCCGGTCAGCACCCGGGCGCGGGACAGTTCATTTTGTTCGTTGCGCATGACGGTCGCTCCCATGCGTACCGAGAAGCTGTTGATGCGACTGTCGTACTCTTCGGCGCTGATGCCAACACCCAGCGCGATGGAGCGCACATCGCCATCGTTACGGATTTGCTGGCGCTGACGGTGAATATGGTTAAAGACCGCAGTGGAGAAAGCGTTACCTCTTTCCAGCGCATCAGCGACCAGGTAAGCGCGGGCCAGGGTATTTTGCACTTCCGGTGAAGCGCCACGGACGAAATCCACATGCACTTTTTTAAACTGGGCACCTTCAGGCAGGTTCTCACTTAATTGTTGCACCAAAGGTTCAATGGAGGCGCAACCACCGCAGAAAAAGGAAAAGTACTCTTTAAACTCTGGTTTGCTGGTGGCTTGCTCAGCAATCACTTCGTAGTGTTTGCCCTCTATAAAGGTTTGGGCAAATGCTGGTGCACTTAACAGTGCTGCTGTAAACAGGAAAGCGAACAGCTTTTTCATTCTCGGGTTTCCTTCAAAAAATACGACTGTTGTTTCGGCCTAGCCTAGCAAAAAAGCATGAATTTGCCCATGGCCGACCGATTAAAAGCCAGGTTGCAGCGACAAAGGGGGCTGGCGCAGCTGAAACAACTGCTCTTTTAACACCAATGCCTGCTGCTCCCAGTATTTGTCTGTCGCAAACCATGGAAAGTTCATTGCAAAGGCCGGATCATCCCATCGTCTGGCTAACCAGGCCATGTAATGGATCATACGCATAGCACGCAAGGGTTCGATCAGTGTGAGCTCTGCCGGGTTAAAATCGCAGTACTGCTGGTATTCTTCCAGCATGGTTTCCAGATAAAGCAATTGGTCGGCGCGCTCACCGGACAACATCATCCAGAGGTCCTGGATGGCCGGGCCCATCCGGCAGTCATCCAGATCCACGAAAAAGGGCCCCTGTTGATCGATGAATAAATTACCGGCATGGCAATCGCCGTGTACCCGGATTAACTCCTTAGGTTGGTATTGTTTGGCTGCCTCGGCAATCACCTGATCTAACGCGGTAAAAAATGCCGATTGCATATGTGGTGGGATCTGGGGGCATTGCTGCAAGACCTGCCGGCTTTGGTGTAGGTGGCTTTCGACACTGAAGGTCGGGCGGTGTTGAAACACTTTGCTCTTACCCACCTGATGCAACCGGCCAAGAAAACGGCCCAGTTGTGCCAGCTGTTCTTCGTTGTCGGTCTCCAGCGAGCGACCGCCCCGGCTTGGAAATAGCGCAAAATAACCACCGGCATAGGGCAGTACCGATTGGCCATTGAGGCTGACCGGTGCCACCACGGGCACGTCTGCTGCCAGCAGTTCACGGGTAAAATCATGTTCCTCCTGCAGCTGCTGCAGGCTCCAGCGTTGTGGCCGGTAGAACTTCACCACCCAACGTTGAATTGCTGGCTGCCCCGGCAATTCGCCACGGAATTGATAGACCCGGTTCTCGAAGCTGTTCAGCGCCGTTAAACCGGAATCGATGGCCAGGCCAAGCTCTTCTAGTGCATCCAGCACGGTATCCGGTGTTAAATCGGCAAAACAAAAGGCAGACATAAAGCTCCTGAAGTCGCTGCAGGCAAAAGATGCAGCGACTATAACACGAAGGGAGCTAGCGTCTGGAGAAGAAACGGTTGGTTTGCGACACTTCAATAGCTGGTTGGCCTTCTACCCGCACGGTGAAGGTGATATCGGTGATGGGCTGCGCCAACTCCCAGGGATCGGCGGCCAGGCTTATCGGTAGGCTGGCGGTTTCTCCACCGGCTACGGTCAGCTCGGTTGGGCCTATCCAGCGGACATCATCCAGGCCGGATACGGAGAACACAAAGGTTTGCTGTTGCTGTGATTTATTAATAAGGCGCAAGGTATAGGTGTTTTCCACCCAGCCTTCGCTGGTATCGCGGAACAAGGCCCCGCGGTCACGCAAAATATCAAACTCCAACGGCTGCCGGCTATAAAGCGTATACACAAACGCCATGCAGACAACCACCAGTACAGCAAAATAACCCAGTAGTTTGGGGCGGAGAATATGAGCCCCTTTGCCTTGCAAGCGGCTTTCAGTGGTATAACTAATCAGTCCTTTCGGATAGCCCATTTTTTCCATGGTATCGTCGCAGGCATCAATGCAGGCACCGCAATTGATGCACTCGTATTGCAAACCATTGCGGATATCGATGCCGGTTGGGCAGACATGGACGCACAGGTTGCAGTCGATGCAATCCCCCAGGCCCTTTTCTTTGTAATCGGTATCCTTGCGGCTGCGTGGCCCACGTGTTTCACCACGACGCTCATCGTAAGCCACAGTAAAGGTATCTTTATCGAACATGGCGGACTGAAAACGAGCATAGGGGCACATATGGGTGCACATAATTTCGCGCATCCAGCCGGCATTGCCATAGGTACAGAAGGTGAAGAACAGCACCGCCAGCGTGGCCCAGAAGCCAGCTTGCAGGGTGAAGAAATTCAAAAACAGCTGATCAATCGGCGTAAAGTAGCCGACAAATACCAAGGCGGTCAGCAAGGCAAAAGCAACCCAGCAGAGGTGGGTTAGCAACTTTTTACTGAATTTGCTGATGCTCCAGGGCTGTTGGTCCAGTTTCATCCGCTGGTTGCGGCTGCCCTGAATTTTTTCTTCGAACCACATAAAGATAAAGGTCCAGACGGACTGTGGGCATAAATAACCACACCAGACCCGGCCATAGAAGGTCGTGACAAAAAATAAAGCGTAGGCAGCAATAATAAAAATCCAGGCCAGAATGGTGAAGTCCTGTGGCCAGAGCGTCAGGGTATAGATACTGAATTTTTGTTCGGCAATATTTAGCAAAATCGCCTGCTCACCGTTGTAGCGCAGCCAGGGCAGCAGCATAAAGAGCCCCATAAAGAAGAAGCCCATATAACGGCGAATCGCCTGGTGCATCCCTTTCATGGCTCGCACATAGATGCGATCACGTGATGAATAGCGACCTGGTGGAGTTTTTCCTGGCGTATGCAGCTGGACGTCTACCGGGATATTTTTTACATCAATTTTGTCAGTCACGCTCACCTCGGCCATGGCATTCGTCAGCAGGCAATCTGCCCGCAGTATATCACTTCTTTGGCGGCTGTTCAGGAACAGCGCTTTTACTTTGTTGCAATGCAGACAATTGAGTCAGCAATCGGGTATGATCAGACCAACTGTACTTGGGAAGGTGTCATCATGAAACCGCTTATACTGATCTTGTTAGTGATCCTGTTGTTGGCGACATTTTCGGATCATCCCAAAGTGAGCCCTTACAAAGAAAAATTGATTGAGCAGTTTTACCAGATGGCCGGTTCGTCCAGTCGCTCTGGTGAAGCTCAGGCGTTACGCAACATCGACCGCCTCTTTACTGAGCTTGGCAAAGAGCTTGGAGAAGGACAACGTGCTCAGTTGCAGCGGGCCGCGTCTTCGAAGCAGGAGCTGTTGCTATTTCGGCAACGCTATTGCATCGATGGTGATTTCAATCCTTTGTTGTTTGGCGAGCCTTTGCGTAAAGCCTGCGGCATTATCGACAGTCAGTATGACATCCTGATGCGGCAATAAGCTTGCGGTACATCAAATAAAATACATTAGGAGACGCTTATGCGTGTATGTGGCATAGAAATTAAAAGCAATGAAGCCATTATTTGTCTGATGACGCTGGAGCAAGGATTATTTCAGTTGCCAGATTGCCGTCAGCAACGCTTTGCGCTGCTACAAGATAAAGATGCAGAGGCTATGCGCAAGTTTCAGTTCACGTTGCAAAAATTCTTTCAGGACTACCAGATCCGTCAAGTGGTAATCAAAGAGCGACCACAAAAGGGGAAGTTTGCAGGTGGATCAATTGGCTTTAAGATTGAAGCCGCGTTGCAGTTGTTGCCTGATGTTGAGGTGGCGCTGCTAACTGGTCAGCAGATCAAAGAGCAACTAAGCCGTAATCCGCTGTTGATCGATTTTAAAGCTACCGGACTAAAGGGGTTTCAGCAAACGGCATTTGAAACGGCTTACGCCTGGTTGCACCATAAAGAATGATGAGCTTCCATCCTGAAGCCTTTACCAGGATCAGGATGAAAACTAATTAGAGCCAGTTTTGCCAGGCGGAGGCGGCACGGGCTCTACCACCACATCCGGCCTTTGGCTGGCTTGCTGAATGGCTTGCAATACCAAATGCCGAATAATCTTTGACTTCGCCTCACCGGTCATTTCACTGAGTTGATTTAAGGCTTCAATCGCTTCCGGGCTCAGCGTAAAAGTGGCATGGCGCATTGGCAGCCGCGGTCCACTTTCCTCGTCTGGTAGTAGCTGACGCAAACTCACCACCTTGGGCAAGCCCATGGCATAGTTGTTGGCGTCATCAATAAACTCGTCTACATTTACCGACCGCTTTTCAGACGGCGTAGACTTTTTTCTCAGATCCCTCAGCCCCATCTTCTTGTATCGCCTTCATCGACAGCAGTTCAGTAATCATGTCCCGGATCTCGACAGCCGCTTTGCCATCCGGATCGATGTCCATCACCGATAAGCCTTTCTCTTCACTGTCATCATAGATGTTACGGCTGTAGGTGATGGCTTCAAGCACCCGTAAGTTGAATGACTTGCAGACTTCTTTAGCATCCAGAATACGGTTCGCCTGATTTGGCAGTGATGGACATTGTGTCATCACGCAGCCAACAATCATATCCGGATTGACCACATTGCTGGCGCTGACCAGGTCTTCCAGATGTTCCAGGGTTTTCAGGTCGCGTCGCTTGGGACGCAACGGCAGCAACACATGGCTGGCAACCACCATGGCCGATCGAAGCGCCACACTGTCCTGACCACCGCAGTCTACCACTACCACATCGTAATGCATTTCCAGACTTTTTAATTCGTAACGAATTTTGCCATACATCTGCACGCAGTTTATCCAGGGTAAGTCAGGATTTAAATGCCTTTCCTGCACCCAATCCGATGTGGTGCGCTGTGGGTCACAGTCTACCAGCATCACATTGGCTTGTTTTTCCCGGGTAAAATACACTGCGATATTCTGCGCCAGGCAACTTTTACCGCTACCGCCTTTCTCACCACCGACCAACAGAATCATCAGCCTTTCCTCATGTTGCAATGAACAGACAACGGCCTGCAAATTGGCCTATACTTAAAGTATAGGTGGTAAATAAGCATTGAGCGAATTAGGAAGACTTTTTCTTTTTTAACGACTTGTGCGTACTTTATGTCGCACTTGTCTGTGTACCTGATGTAATAAATGAGCAAAAAACATGCAGGAAAGGTTTCCTGTTTCTGCAAAAACGAAGTATTCTATAATGCTCAGTGGTAAAAGTGAGAGCGGGTAAGCAATGGCAAATTACAGTGAAGTGAAAGCAGTGTGTGAGCGGTTGCAGCGGGAAGGTCAGATCATCACCCTGGATCTTTTGGCAAAATATCTGGATGGCAGCCGCTCCAGCATAGTGGTTCATTTTGATCATTGGTGTAGTGAAACCCAATACGAACCAAAGCAGGGCAAGCAGGACGCTGCAACCTCCTCAGGCAAGGGGATGCCGTCGCTGAGTGCGTTAACAGAAAAAGTGCCGGGTTCTCTAAGTAAGATGATCAATTTCAGCAAGAAAATGATGAAAGATAAAAGCTCTGCGCCAGAGGCTGACAAACCAAGCGCTGAGATGAGCAAGACTTCATCAAGTGAGCTGAAACAAAAAACAGAGTCCGATTTACCGGAGATAGATGCTGCCCTCTCGGATCCACAGGCGGATAAGCCGGTAGCAAAGTCGAGGGATGATGCCATTGTTCGTGCTGCTGAGGCCGTCACCAAGCCAAAACAAGACAAGGCGAGTGCGCCTGAATCAGAAAAACAAGCAGTTGCCAAAGAAGACAAAGAAATAGTCGCCCAGCAGGTGGCTACCCCATCAAAAGCAGCAAGAGAGACTGACGTGGCGACATCATCTGAATCGAACAATGTGCCTGTTGCAAGTGACGCTATGGTGTCTCAATTGGAGATGCATATCGAGGAGCTGGAGCAACAGCAGCAAGATCTGCAGCATGAAATTGCCCAATTACGCGACAGGGCGCGCGAGCTTACCGAAGACAGTGAAGATCTGCATCAGCAGTTTACCGATGCGCAGCAACTAGCGATTGAACGTCAGAAGGCCCTGAATGAATTGCAACAAAGTCTGGTGCAGCATCAGGCAGAGCTCAATCAGGTAAAAGATAGGTTGGCGGAAGCAGAGCAGCAACGTGATGAAGCCACTCAGGCGAAACGCCAGGGCGATGAACAGTATGAGTTGCTTGCGCAGAAGCTGGATGCGTTGCAGATGGCCAATGCCGAGCTGCAGTCGCAGGCAGGCTCTAAGCATGCAGAGCATGTCAGCCAACTGGAAGAAAAGTTGGAGCAAACCCAAAAAGAGCTCGCGTTACAAAAACAAGAGCTGCCGGTGCTTGAGCAGCAACTGCAAAAATCAGAGCAAGCCAGCGCCGCTTTGCAGAAAAAGCTGGATGAAGCCAGCCAGCACTACCAGCAGCTGGAAGCAAAGCTCAAAGAAAGCGAGCAAAGTGCCGCCGATCAGGGGGGGAATCTGGCGCAACTGCAGCAAGAGCGGGATGATGCCAGGCAGCAACTGGATGATGTGATTGCAGCTAAAGACGAGATGGCTGAGCAACTGAAAGAGCAGGCACTGCAAATTGAACAGCTGTCCTCTAAGTTGCCTGAAATGCGCTCACAGCATGAGTTCGTCGAGCAAGAACAGGAGCTGCAACGCTTACGCTCGCGCTTGCAGGTGATGGAAAGTAAGATTGCGCACCTGCAAAGTACCAACCAGATGCTAAAAGAGCAGAGTGAAGTGACGGCCGGACATCAGAGCCGTCAGCGTGAAACCATCAAGTTGCAACGTGAAGAGAACAAACAATTGCGTGAAGCGCAGCAGCAGTATCTGCAGGAAAAAGAGCAACTGCAACAGCGGCTGGCGAAGATGGAGGAGCAACTGAGCTTTGTGAAGAACAACTCGACCTCGACCATAGAGCGACTGACCTTGTCTAACCAACAGGCACAACAGCGTATCGCTACTCTTGAGCAGCAACTGAGTAAAGCGGGTATTGCATAGTTAAGTACTGGCATGAACAGGGTGCCTTATACCTTCATTATGCCCATCTAGAACAAGCTTCTGGATGGGCATAATTTTTTGTTCAGACCAAACTCTAACGGCGGCGACGACGCACTAGCAGGATGCCGGTCAGACCAACGACCAGCCAGGCAAGCGAGCCGCCATTGTCCAAATCATTGTCCTGTTGTGGTTGCTGCTCAATCAGGGTGTTGGCTACCGGGTTCAACCCGGCTGCAGTATTGCTTCTGGCATCCACGATCACCACACTTTCGATCAACACCAGATTCTCGGCTGTGACTGTCTTGCCTGCTGCTGCATCGGCATTGGTGTAGTTTCGTAAAGGCATACTATTTGCTGCGCCGCCAAGATTAAAACGCGGCAAAGCAGCGATGGCTTCTAATATCTCCATCCCTTGTTCAGAAATCTGACCAAACACAGTGAAACCCCCATTTTGGGTATCCAGTTGAGGCTGGCCTGCATGGTTGTTATTTAAATTGAAAAACCACTGGTTGGTGGCACTGTTGGGACGATTCTCCAGCTTGGCCATGGCGATGGTGCCTTTACGATTCGATAGTTTTGGCTCGTTCTGCACCGCAGCTCGGGCGGGGATCACATCTAGTGGCAGCTCGCCGCTGTAGGCAAAGCCGCCCCCCTGCACCACGAAGTCCGGCACCAGACGATGAATCACACTGTTATGATAGCTTTCATCTTCGACATACTGCAGGAAGTTCTCTACCGTTTTCGGCGTGATCTCGTCAAATAAATTGACTTCAAAGTTACCTAACGAGGTTCTGAACTCGACAATGGTTGCTTGCAATGACCAAGACCAGGCAAGGCTGCAGAGGGAGCTGGCAAGCAACAAAGAGTGCACTAATTTCATCAATAGACCCATTCGCGATTAATAAGATAGATAGCATACTGCAGAGTCTGTTATAGGAACCAGTGAGCGTAACACTTAATAACCAATGACTACCAAACGCAACAGCCGTTAGTACTAGCCAACAGCAGAGCTCCCACCAGCGCACTGACAAAGAAGATCGGGACTGACCAGGCATGAAACTCTCGCCAGAGTCCGGGGTGCTTGGCCAGGCGCAGCGCGATTAGGTTGGCCAGTGAACCTATGGCGAGGCCAAAACCACCGACACTGACGCCCCAGCTGAGGGCTCGCCAGTCGTCGGTAAAGTTTTGCAAAAAGATCGCGGCCGGGACATTGGATAGCAATTGTGACAGTACTGCGCCAGCAGTGAAAGCACCGCCGGGAAGCTCCAGCGAGGCGGTGGCCAACTGCTGCATCAGAGGCAACTGCGCCAGCAAGCCTAAATCAATGAACATTAGTGCAAAAATCAGCAGTAACCACCAGTCGATGCCAAGCACTACCGCTTTGGCTCTGAACCAATAACCAAAGGCCACCAATACTGCAGCTGCAGGGGCCAAACCAAGCTCAATGGCTATAATCACCGGCAGATAGCCCAGCAGTGACCAGCGAAACAGTTGTTTATCTTGCCTGGGTTGCGAAGAACTGGCCGGCAATAACAGTCGGCTGGCTGGAAAGGCCAGATAACTCAGCACCATCAATAGCAGCGTGAGTAGCAGCGCCAGTGGCAGCATCATCAGCAAAAACTGCAGAAAACTAAGGCCGGAAGCCTGCCACAGCAGCAGATTTTGTGGGTTGCCGATAGGGCTGATGCTGGAGCCGGCATTGACTGCCAATGCCAGAAAAATGATCAAACGACCGACCGGCAAGCCGCTCAGCCTGGCCAGGCTCAGACAGATGGGCACCAGCACAAAAAGTGCCACATCGTTGGTAATTACCGCCGATAGCAGGGCAGCAAAGGCCACCAACACCACAGCCAGCTGACGCTGAGAATGCTCCTGCCTCAACAACCAGGCGGCAAAGCGGGCCAGATAACCACTGTCTTCCAAACCCCGGCTCAGCAGCATCAAGGCCGCCAATGCGGTGATGGTGGGCCAGTCGACCAAGTGCAGCAGAGCTGCCGGGCTGCTGGGGGTAAACCAGAGCAATAGTGGCAGTGCCAGCAGCAATACCAGCAGCAGTAAGTCTTCCGTGACTCTGGAAAGCAGGTGGCGCAACAGATGCATGCTAAGAAAGCTCCGGCCGTTGATAGAAAAGCTATTGTACTGAGCTTACAGGTTATTGGGTACTCAGTGTGTTTATGAATTGGTCAGCAAAATAGGTTGCTGCTGCTGATCCAGCGCAATTTGGATATCGGCCCGCTGAGGCAGTTGCTGCCAGCTGGCACGGGTTAAGCGCTCAAAACTCTGCATAAAGTGGGTCAGTTGCTGTGGGGTCATGCCCTGACCACGCTGTTGCCAAAGTTGCTGTTCTTGTTTGGCCCGCCACCGACAGACCGAATCCCAGTCCGGAGCCTGCAGCCAGATCAGGGGTGTGAGCAACTGCCAGTATTGCTGATACAGGCCGCCCAATTGCTGGTTGATGAAAGCTCGCCACTGACCGGTCGGATCGTCGTTGGCTTCCAGGTTATTTTGTGGCAGGTACAGCTCCTGCTCGCTTTGCGGTCCTATCCCCAGACACCAGCCCTCGACGATCAGCAGCTGCAGTTGCTGCGGCGGCCGGTCGCTGACCGGTTCATCCAGGGCTTTATCAAAACAGGGCAGCTGGACCGGCTTGGCTGCCAGCACCCTCTTCGCATCGGTGATGGCTCTGTTGATGGCATGGGTACCGGGGACGCCCCGCTGGGCCAGTAAGGGATGCACCTGCTCTGCCAGTTGCTGGCGCTGCGCTTTACTCAGGTAATAATCATCCAATGATACCGTGGCTGTAGCCAAACCCAAAGCCGTCAGTTGCTCGGTCAGCAAGCGTGCCAGCGTGCTCTTGCCACTGCCCTGAGCACCGCTAATGCCTACTACGGCAGGTGTAGGCAAGGTTCTTAAGCTGGCACAAAGGGTATCCAGCAACTGTTGGTAGCTAGCGCTGGCATCAATCCGTTGCATGGTCATTGTCTTCTTTGCCCGTGCTTGCCTGTTCTGCCGGCTCCAGCCAGCGGTACAAGGTGCGACGGGTAATACCCAGCAATTGGGCGGCTTTTTGTTTGTTACCAGCGGTATGTTGCAGCACTTGCTGCACATAGTTGCGCTGCAATTGTTGCAGGCTGGGCCAGCTGGTGTGGCTTTGTGATGGCTGGCCGGCTTCTGGTTGATAATTGCAAATACGGCCGGGCAAATCAGCCGGCTGAATATCAGCGCTATCGGCAAAGGTGAAAGCGCGCTCGATGGCATTCTGTAGTTCCCGTACATTGCCGGGAAAAGGATAGCGGTACAGGCAATCGAGCGCTTCCGGGCTTAAGCCCTGCACATTTTTGGGCTGCTGCTGTTTTAACTTTTGTAAAAACACATCGGCCAGCAGCTCCAGATCATCGGCGCGTTCACGCAGCGGCGGTACCTGCAGGCTGAAGGTTTCCAGCCGGTAAAATAAGTCGGCACGGAAGCTACCCGTCTCGACTTTTTGTTCCAGATCCTGATGGGTCGCGGCCAGAATTCGTACATCGATGCTGTCTTCCTGATCACTGCCAACCGGGCGGATTTTGCCTTCCTGCAAGACCCGTAATAATTTGGCTTGCAGCAACAAGGGCATTTCAGCGATTTCATCCAGCAGCAGGGTGCCGCCATCGGCTTCTTTAAACAGGCCCTGTCGGGCGTTACGGGCTCCGGTAAAAGCGCCGGCGGCATGGCCGAAGAATTCACTTTCCATCAGCTCGGCCGGAATGCCGGCGCAGTTCACGGCAATAAAAGGCTTGTTGATACGGGCACTTTGCTGGTGAATGGCCTGAGCGACCAGCTCCTTACCACTGCCGCTTTCTCCGAGGATCAGTACTGCCCCCTGAGCCGGGGCAACCTGAGCTATTTGCTGGTACAGCCGACGCATGGCCCGGCTTTTTCCAATAATCCCTGTGATACCTGGTGGACTTTCCAGTTGCTGTTGCCGCAACTGCTGTACTTCGCGTTGCAGCGCCTGGTGGGCCAGTAAGCGTTGCACCGACAACGTCAGGTGATCCAGATCAAGCGGCTTGGTCAGAAAGTCGTCGGCCCCCTGTTTTAAGGCGGCTACGGCCTGACGTACGGTGCCAAAAGCCGTGATCAGCAGGAGGGCCGGCGGATTGCTCCGTTGCTTGAAACGGCTCAGCAGCTCCAGGCCACTGATACCGGGCAGGCGAATATCGCTGATCACCAGCGCAAAGGACTGATCTGCCAGTACAGCGAGCAGGTCTTCTGCTTGGCTAAAGGTGGTCACTTGATAGCCCTGGCCGGTCAGCTCCTCCTGCAGCAACTCAAGTAAAGCCGGATCATCTTCCACAATGGCCAGTTGGCTGGGCGAGATGGTCATACGTGTGACTCCTTAGCGGCGGGCAAGGGTAGGATCAGTGTCAGGCGGCAACCGGTCACTGTGTTATTGGGCTGCGTTTTGTTGGACAGTTGCACGCTGCCCTGATGCTCCTGCAAAATTTGCTGCACAATGGCCAGGCCAAGGCCTGTGCCCTGGCCTTGCGGTTTATTGGACACAAAAGGTTGCATCACATCTGCCGCCGCCTTGCCAGCTGGCAGGCCTGGACCATCGTCTTCAATCAGGATCTGCAATGACTGCTTATCGGCAATGACTTGCAGCAGCACCTCGCTGCGCGCCGCCTGAACGGCATTGCGCAGACCATTGACCAATGCCAGCTCAAAGCGATCCGGGTCCATTGTTAGTTCTATAGGTGGGCAAGGAGCCAGCAGCCGTGGCTCGGCATCACCTGGTTGTAGCTCAAAGCTGATGCTGGTGAGTGCCTGCTGTATCAACTCCGGTAAAGAGACGGTTTGCCAGCTGGCAACCGGTGTATGGGCAAAGGCCTGCAATTGCGTAACCATCCGGCTAAGACGTTGTACCTGGCCACGAATGGCATCCAACTGGCGCTGGCTGTCTTCGTCCTGTTGCAGGCGCAGTAGTCGTTGTGCCCGGCCATCGATCACGCTAAGCGGTGCCCCCAGCTCATGGGCAACCCCACTTACCACCTGACCAATAGCGGCCATGGTTTCTTGTTTCTTCAACTGTTGCTGCATGCGTTGCTGCTGCTTTTGCTGGCTGAGCAATTGCTGCTGCGCTTTGGCCATATCGTCCAGCATCTGATTGAGGCCAGCCGCTACTTCGGCCAGTTCGGCCGGACCATCCAGTGCTGCGCGATGCTTGCTGTCACCAGCCGCGACCTTACGCATACTGTCTACCAGTTGGTGCACCGGCTGGCCGATAGCGCGCTGATGACCGCGCCACATGATCAGCAGGCTGAGCAGTGCCAGAGCCAGCCAGCTCAACCAGGCCAGGGTCGACATCCGATCCAGGCTTCGCTCAAAATCACTGCCTTTGCGGCTAATTTGCAGCAAGCCATGGATCTGACCGCTGCGATCAATCACCGGTAAAAAATGCGAAAACAGCGATTGGCCAGATACCGAGTGGTAGCCATCCTGCTGCAGACCGGTGCGAACCACTTCCGAAGCCAGTTCACTGTCGGAAAGATCGCGCTCGGTCACGCCGGTGGCTGCCACCAGGCGGCCATCGGTGTCGTAAACCGAGGCGCCATAGACCCGGCCTATGGTAAACACCGACTCAAGATGGGCGTTGATGGCTGCCATATCCTGTTGCAGCAGTGCATCGCTGATAGGAACCCGGATGGCCCGGCCAATCAGCTCCAGATCGGTGCGTAAGCTATTGCTGACCAGCTCACTGGTTAAGGCCAGGCCAAAGCGAATGGCCAGCCCTACCAGCAATAGCATAGGTAGCACCACAAACAGCAGCAACCGTCGCTGCAGGCTGGCTTGTGGCCAGCGGCGTAGGTTGGATAAAATTGTCACATCACCTCCTATTGTGTGTCATTAGTATACACAATGATGAAGGGCCTGGCAGCCTACGCTTGGGGGTTTTTGATTTAATTTATTGATTATCAATTACTTATGGTGAAATATTCAAGTTGGTACGGCTTTCGCAATCAGGTAAGTGAACTCAAACTAAAGGAGTCCCCTTATGAAAAAAACTGCTATTGCCCTTTGTCTGGCCGCCTTCTCTGCCACTGTCACCCTGGGTGTTGCTCAGGCAAATCCTGCAGCCATGCAGCCACAACAGCAGCAACAGGTTGAAATCACAGAAGCCAAGCTACTGCAGTTCACCATGGCAATGGATGCCATTGGCGAAATCGGCGCTAAATACGAAGTAGAATTTCAAAGCGCTGAGAGTGCTGAGCAGGCCCAGCAAATTCAGCAGCAGGCTCAGAATGAAATGGTAGAAGCTGTTGAGTCTGCCGGCCTTACCGCGGAGCAATACAACGCTATTGCTCAGCAAGCCCAGCAGGATGAAGAACTGCGCGAGCGTATCCTTAGCATGTCACGCGCTGACTCTTAAATCGCGCCCGGCTCCCTTTTCAGCCTGAAGTAAGCGTTGGGCTGAAACCCCTGACCAAACCCTGCCATGCCGGCAGGGTTTTTTATCAGTAGCTAAGCTCGACTTGGCTGGTACTTTTTCGGCAAAGCCGCTAGGCTAACAGCATGATTATTCGTTGAATACCGCCTTTATGCTGAGCAAAATAGCCAACCCCTTTGTGCGCCTAACCGAGCGTTATCTGCCGGATCCCTTTGTGTTGGTATTAGTATTGACGCTGCTGGTGTTTGCCGCCGCCATGCTGTTCCAGCAACAGACGCCGTTGGCGGTGCTGCGTTATTGGGGCGATGGTTTTTGGGGCTTACTAAGCTTTGCCATGCAGATGATGCTGGTGCTGGTGACAGGTTTTTTACTGGCGACCACCCCTTTGGTGCAGCGGGCTTTGGATGCCTTGGCTGCGAAGGTACAGACGGCCGGTACGGCCATTGTGCTGGTGACGCTGGTGGCACTTGTTGCCAGCTGGCTGAACTGGGGCTTTGGCCTGGTGGTGGGCGCTTTTTTCGCCAAAGCGTTGGCGCGGCGGGTGGCGGTGGATTACCGTCTGTTAGTAGCCAGTGCCTATTCTGGTTTTGTCATCTGGCACGGTGGCCTGGCCGGCTCTGTGCCGCTGACCATCGCTACCGAAGGGCATTTTTCTGCAGCCTTGATTGGCGTGATCCCAACCAGCCAGACCATTTTCTCCGGCTTTAATCTGACCCTCACCTTGTTGCTGGTGCTGCTGATCCCACTGCTAAACCGGCTGATGTTGCCGAATAAGGATGAAGCGGTATTGGTGGACCCGGCCAAACTGACTGAGTCAGTCAGAGCGTCGCTAAAACCAGAGCGCCCGGCCGAGCATCTGGAGCACAGTCGCTGGTTGGGCTGGCTGTTTGGTGGCCTGGGGCTTGGGTACTTGCTGCTGTATTTTAGTGATGGTGGTGGGCTGAATCTAAACAGCGTCAACTTGCTGTTTTTATTTGCTGCGATTTTACTGCATCAGAGCCCGCGTAATTTGCTAAGCAGTTTGCAGCAGGCGATTTCCGGCAGTGCCGGTATTTTGCTGCAGTTTCCATTTTATGCCGGCATGATGGCGGTGATGGTGCAATCGGGCATGGCCGCCAGTTTGTCGCAGTGGTTTGTTGGCTTTGCCAGCAGCGAGACCCTGCCATTCTGGAGCTTTTTAAGTGCCGGCCTGGTGAATATTTTTGTGCCCTCGGGTGGTGGTCAGTGGGCGGTGCAAGCTCCGATCATGCTACCAGCAGCGCTGGAGCTGGGCGCCGATATTGAGCGGGTCGCGATGGCGGTTGCCTGGGGGGATGCCTGGACTAACTTAATTCAGCCATTCTGGGCCTTGCCCGTCTTGGCCATCGCCGGTTTAAAAGCAAAAGATATTATGGGGTTTTGCCTGCTGCAATTGCTTATGACCGGCTTGGTGATAGCAGCGGTGCTGACTTGGTACTAACCGTACAGCAGAGAGCTGTCAGTTTTGCTATAGTGGCGCAATAACGGTGGCGTAATAACAATAGCGTCATAACCTTTTTTACCAACCAGGGAGCTGATGAGTATGCAACATGTCGTGATTACCGGCGGGAACCGCGGTATTGGTTTATCGTTAGTGAAGCAATACTTGGCCAAAGGCTGCAAAGTGACGGTGGTGTGCCGCACCATGTCGGCCGAGCTGGCCGATCTGGACGTGACGGTACACAGCGGGATAGATTTTAGCCAGCCCGAGCAATTGCAGCAGGTCGCTCAGCAGTTTTCCAAAGGCTCGGTCGATATTCTGATCAACAATGCCGGCATTTTCAGCAATGAAACACTGAATGAGCTGGATCTAACCCGCATTCAGGCACAATTTCAGGTAGATGCGCTGGCCCCGCTGGTGCTTAGTCACGCCATGCTGCCGGCGCTGACAGCGGGCAGTAAAATTGCCATGATCACCAGCCGGATGGGGTCGATCAGCGACAATGGTTCCGGTGCTTATTACGGCTATCGCATGGCCAAGGCTGCGCTCAACGCTGCCAGCGTGTCGCTAAGCCTGGATTTGGCCAGTCAGCACATTTATGTCGGTATTTACCACCCGGGTTTTGTCAAAACCCAGATGGTGGGCTTTGCCGGCGATATCAGCCCGGATGAAGCGGCCCGCCGTTTGGTGGAGCGCATCAGCGAGCTTTCGGCGGATAATAGCGGCCAGTTCTTTCACAGCAATGGCGATGCCTTACCCTGGTAACAACCTGGGGTGTCGACTAAGGACGTTCAGATGAGGATTGCAATCATCGGTGCCGGTGCCATTGGTGGCTGGCTGACCGCTTTGCTGGGGCAGCATTTGGCCGAACAGGTGCAGCTGTCGGTACTGGCCCGAGGCGTTACGCTGCAGGCCATCAAGCAGCATGGCCTGCAATTGACCCAGGCTGGTCAGGTGCATCAAGTGCGTGTCCGGGCCAGCGATAGCCCCGCGGAGCTTGGAGCACAGGACCTGGTGATCCTGGCAGTGAAAGCCCAGTCATTGCCTGGTGTCGCTCCGGCCGTGGCTGAGTTGATAGGTCAGCATGGCAAGGTACTGGTGGCGATGAATGGGGTGCCTTGGTGGTTTTTCCATGGCGCAGGGGCAGCACTGGCTGCGCCGCTAAAAACGGTGGACCCGGGCGGTACCATTGGCCAGTTGATCCCGGCCGTGCGCGTCATTGGCTCAGTGATCCATGCCAGCTGCCGTACCAGGGCGCCAGCCCAGATTGAGCATGTGATGGGACAAGGCCTGATCCTGGGGTTACCTGATGGCCAGATCACGCCCCAGCTGCAACAGTTTGCGGCTTTGCTTGAGCAAGCTGGTTTGCAGATCAGTCTGTCAGAGTATATTCAGCGGGATATCTGGTACAAGCTATGGGGCAATATGACCATGAATCCGATTTCGGCGTTAACGGGGGCCAGCTGCGATCAAATCCTTGATGATGCGCTGGTGCGGGATTTTTCTGCCCGGGTGATGGAAGAAGCCAGGCAGATCGGCGCTGCGATTGGTTGCCGGATTGAACAAAGTACCGAGGATCGCTTTGCCGTGACCGCCAAGCTCGGCGCTTTTAAAACCTCGATGTTGCAAGATGCGGAAGCCGGTCGAAGCCTGGAGCTGGATGCTCTGGTTGGCTCGGTGCGGGAAATTGGCCAGCGGCTTGGTATTGCTACTCCCTGGACCGATGCCCTCTATGGCCTGACCCGGCAGATGGCCAGCAATCGGGGATTGCTGGCCTAGCCCTTTAGTACTTGCTGTCCAGTAACTGTTGCAACGACTGCAGCTGTTCACGGTTTAGATCGGTCTGTTCCAGCATACGACGGATCACCTCAAACGTGTGTTCGGCGACTTTCATCCGAATATCAAGGATG
Source organism: Alkalimonas sp. (assembly GCF_020831925.1). Lineage (GTDB taxonomy): Bacteria > Pseudomonadota > Gammaproteobacteria > Enterobacterales > Alteromonadaceae > Alkalimonas. The sequence continues at coordinate 13,486 of NZ_JAFIFQ010000035.1, read as the reverse complement.
TGCTCAGCCATCAGCTCATCATCCCCGCTGCGTATAATTAGCTGCTTGATGCCATCCTTATCCTGCCAATGCACTCTGGGGATGGGTGGGATAGGCGGAATGGGAGGGAAGTCTGGCCGACTGAGCAACCGCTTTAGTTTTTCCTGCCGTTCAGGCTCCAGACTGCTGAGAAACTGCTGCCATTCCGCACTGTCTTGCCAGTCACGACCGGAAAACTGCCACTCCTGCCGTTCACCATCCTGCATCAGAATGATCCGGGTTGATTGCGCGCTGTTGGTTTGTTCTTTGGCCTGGGCGGATTGTACGCTGCAGCCAGTGAGTGCCAGTGCTACCGCTGCGTAAAAGATTGCTTTCATTGGTTGTCTCCTGTGGTATGAGTTCACCGCAGTGAATGAAAAAGCCGTGCCAAAATTAAAGTGTTTTATTTTCAATAATTTATTTTCCATCTATGCAGCTTGTTGCGGATATCATCCTAATGACTTCCGGATTTGCGGAGATGGTTGTGTTTTTCGCAATACAGCCCGGAAGCAGCGGTAATTGAGTGTGTAACTTGGCTTGTTTTGTATCAGAAGTCGTCTTGTAGTCAGGGCGTGTTGATCTCTGCTGGTTGCTTTTGCGGCTGCTGGGCTGGTATTTATACAAGGCAAAGGTCAGCACGCCCCAGAGTTGGCATATAGTTTGTAAGGCTGTGGATGCTGATGTGGTACCGCTGGTGAAAGATGGGGTGGCTTGATTGATTTTGGAGTGCAGATGTCGATACGTTGGATTTTATCATTAGGAATTATAGGGCTCTTGCTGGTGATGGCGATCAGTCAGATTTTTCTGATCCACAGCTTCAGGGAGCGGATTGAGCAGCAAATCAGCAGCAGCAGCTCGGAGTTAACCCAGGTGGTACTGGATGAAGCCAAGCGGCAGTTGATTGAGATCCCCTTGCCACCAACCCCTCCTGAACCGCTGGAGATCCTGCGGGATCTTAAGCTGCCGCCACCGGAAACACTGCGTAACCGCGAAGAGCGGGAAGCCTGGCGCCGCGAACTACAACAGCAATTAGAGCAAAACCGCGAGGAACGGCAAGCCAGGCAACAAGAGTTCCAGGCTAACCAGCAGGAGTGGCAAGCCTGGCAGCAGCAGGTACAGCACCAGGTGCAGCAGCAAATGCAGCAAAACCTGCGTATTGTGATCCAGCGGCAGTGGAGTCCGGAGGCGATTCGGGCTCAGGTGGAACAGGCACAGCAACAAATGCAGCTGCAATCGGCCGCGCCCCTGTTTCGGGAGTTCACCACCTATACTGTGATGCTGATTGTATTGAGTACCAGTATTGCCATGCTGATCTCCTTGTGGTTAGGTCACCGACTTATCCAGCCATTGCATAGCCTGGTGGCAGGTTTTCGTACCTTGCAGCAGGGGCAGCTGGGGCAGCAGATTTCGGTACAGGGCTTACGGGAATACCGCTATGTCAGTGCCCAGTTTAACCTGATGAGTGTCCGGCTGGCTGAGCTGGCGCAGATGGCCGAACAGGCACAGCAACAGCAGCATCTGGTGGAGATTGGTGAAATGAGCCGGGGGCTGGTGCATGCGCTGCGCAACCCGTTGCATACCCTGACCTTATTGATGGAGCAACTGGGGGATGAACCCGATGCAGATAAACGCAGGCAGCTGATGCAGCAGGCCGAGCAGAAGATCCAGCACATTAATCGTAGTCTGACCTCGGTGTTAACACTAAGTTGTGCCGAAGTAGACCGGCAACAGCAGGTCTCTGTCAGCGCTATTTTGCATGATTTGCGGCTCGAGTTTTCTGCCAGCCCGGTGCGGATTGAATTGGATGCACCCACTGATCTGGTGCTGGCCGGAGCCGAACAGGAGCTGCGTGCTATTATTCATACGTTGCTGAGCAATGCGGTGGAAGCCAGCCCGGCGAATGGCATGATTCGTATCCGGCTGGATGTGCAGTGCGCTGCGCTTTGCATCACCGATCAAGGCAGCGGTCTGGAGCCGGCTATTGCCGAGCAGTTGTTTCAGCCGCACATCAGCAGCAAACCGGCAGGCGCTGGTATGGGGCTCTACATTGCCCAACGTCTGATGCAGCGCTACTATCAGGGGCGCATTTCCCTGGAGAACCTTGCCTCAGGCGGCTGCCGGGCCTGCTTGTTTTTTGCGGAGTTAAAGTGATGAAAGCCACCTTGTTGCTGGTAGAGGACGATCCACAGCAGCGTGAGTTGCTGATCCAAATTCTTAGCGCTGAGCCGTATCAGATCCTGGCTGCCGATTCGGTGGAAAGCGCCATTCTTTTATTGAAAGAGCACCCGGACATCCAACTGGTGTTCAGTGACTGGAAGCTTGGAGCCCGCACAGCCATGCTGTTGCTGCAGTATGTGCGCCAGCATCTGCCGGAGCTTGGCTTTGTGGTAGCCACCGCTTATGGCTCCATCAGTCATGCGGTGGAAGCGGTTCAGGCCGGTGCGGACGATTATCTCAGCAAGCCTTTCAAGCGACAAGAGCTGCTGCTGGCGATTGAGAAAGCACTGCGAGCGTCGGCACTTCGGCTACAAAATCGCCGACTGACCGCCAGTTTGTCAGAGCAACAACAACTGGTGGATCTGGTGGGTAAGGCGCCCTGCATGCAGCAGTTGTTTGAGCGCATCAGCCGGATTTCTCCTACCCAGGCGACGGTGCTGATTACCGGCGAAAGCGGCACCGGCAAAGAGCTGGCTGCCCGGGCACTGCATCAATTGTCGCCGCGCCAACAAGGTCCTTTTATGGCACTAAACTGCGGTGCCATCCCAGAGCATCTGGCTGAAGCTGAGCTGTTTGGCGCCGAGAAAGGGGCTTACACCGGCGCCAGTCAGAGCAAAGCAGGTAAGTTTGAAGCCGCCCAGGGCGGTACCATTTTCTTAGATGAAATTGCTGAATTGCCCCTTATTCTGCAGGCCAAACTATTGCGTTTGCTGCAAGAGGGCACCGTAACACGGTTGGGCAGTCATCAGGAAATTGCGCTGGATATCCGGGTGGTGGCTGCCACGCATCAAAACTTAGTTAAAGCCGTGGAAGCAGGGCGCTTTCGGGAGGACTTGTATTACCGACTGAATGTGGTACCGATCAGAATGCCAGCGCTTAGGGAGCGGGCCGAAGACATTCCGCAACTTATTCAGCACTTTTTACGCTTGCACCAACAGCGGTATCAGCTGCAGGTGCCTGAGCTTAGTAAGGCGGTATTACGGCAACTGATGGATTACCACTGGCCTGGTAATGTGCGCGAACTGAGTAACCGGCTGGAGCGCTTTGTCCTGTTGAGCGACGAACAGGAGCTGGTACAGGACCTGCGCAGCAAAGCCAGTACCGTCGGGCCGGATGCCGGAGTATTTCGGTTGCCCGAGCAAGGCATAGCGTTTGAAGACCTGGAGCAACAATGCCTGCAGCAGGCACTGGCACTGGCTGAAGGCAACAAAACCAAGGCTGCCAAGTTGCTGGACATGCCCTACAAAGCATTTTTGTACCGGCTGGAAAAGTTTAACCTGACCCCTTAAGTTGTTACCCCTTAAGTTGTTTTTCCGAGCCCACAGAAAAATTCGGTTTGGCTGTTTTTTGAACTGTTTGCGCTATACTCAAAACCGGCGCTGTTACCGCTTGGCGGTATGCCATTGTGCAACGCAGAGGGAGGCATCGCCATGACATTTAAACGTATTATTCTGTGCTGTGACGGCACCTGGAATGAACCTCAGAACAACCCCACCAACATTGTAAAAATTGCCCGGGCTATCCAGCCGATGTCGGAGGATGGCCACCATCAGGTGGTGTTTTATGATCAGGGTGTCGGTACGTTGGGGCGGGTCGACCGCTTCTTTGGTGGTGCTTTTGGGATAGGAGTGGAACGCAATGTGTTAAGGGCTTACCGCTTTTTGGTTCATAACTACCAGCAGGGTGATGAAATATATTGTTTTGGTTTTAGTCGGGGTGCCTACACCGCAAGAGCGGTGGTTGGTATGGTGCATGCACTGGGGCTGGTATCGAAACAGCAACTGCATGAACTAGGAGATGCTTATCGCTACTATCGTTCTACGCCTGAGCAGCGAGCTAAACAATGGCTGAACAACCCCTATCAGCATAACTACCGGCCAGCCATTCGTATGGTCGGGGTCTTTGATACCGTGGGTGCTCTGGGTGTGCCGGTATTGGCTTTCAACCATTTGGGTCGCTCCCGAATTGGCTTTTTTGATACCCACTTAAGCCCCCTGGTCAAACATGGCTACCATGCGCTGGCGCTGGATGAAAAACGTGAGCCTTTTGCCCCGGATTTGTGGACTGGGGAAATACAGCCCGATCAAGAGGTTGAGCAATGTTGGTTTGCCGGTGTTCACTCCGATATTGGTGGTGGTTACCCACGCACGGGTTTGTCGGATACCTGTCTGGAGTGGATGCTGGAAAAAGCCCGGATGCTTGGATTGAGTTTTGATGAGTTTTATCTGGAGCAACAACTTCGCACCGCCCCGATGCAACGCGAGCACAACTCCTATACCTGGCCCTATCGTTTACTGGCTTTCCTCAATAACGGGGTGTATATACGCCGCATTTATGGCCGAAGTGATGAAACCGCTATGGGCATTCGGGTCCATAGCAGTGTCTATCAACGCATTGAGTCGGGCTACTATCGGCCACAGAATCCGGATTTACCAGCCACCCTGGCTGATTATCTGGCTAGCCTGCCAACTGGTGTGCAGGATCCCGCGGCTAAGGTAGTAGCGAAAGATGGGCGGGAACGCCGGCAGTACCCACGTGTGGCCGCCAAAGCGGATGCGGACTCAGCCCGTTTGTATTTGTCTACCGAGGCCTTTGAGTGTCAGGTGCTGGATTACAGTGAACAAGGCGGTGTGCGGCTGCGTTGCAGCAAAGCCATGCAGCCAGGCACGCGATTGCAGTTGGCTTTTGAGAAAACCGGGCTACGTCAGGCAGTATGCGTGTGGCAGCGCGGTGATGAATCCGGGCTAAGATTTGCGGCTTGAACCCATGCATTTTACGCAGCAAACACGCTAAAAACGGAACTGGCGTTTTGATGGTTGAGCGTCTAGGCTTACTGGTTGAACCCAAAGCCGGAGCGGGAAGTCCCGGCTAGTTTTTTGATACAAACAACAAGGATGCTTGCTATGAAATCTGTTTTGATATCACTGTCGGCGGCTCTGTTCGCCTTTTTCATTACACCAGCACAAGCCAACTCACTGAAACTGGATATGGAGCCCGGTTTGTGGGAGCACAGCTTTTCCATGAAAAGTGAAAGCGGTGAGTTGGAAAAAGCTATGGCGGAGGCCCAGCGGCAGCTTGAAGGCTTACCAGCAGCACAGCGCCGGATGATGGAATCCATGCTGGAGCAGCAAGGCATTCGTTTTGGTGGTACCAGCTCTTCAATCCGGGTGTGTTTAACTCAGCAAGAGATTGATCAGGGCATGTTGCCGCAGCAGGATGGGTGTCAGCAGACTCTGGAGCCTCAGGGTGATAACCGCTTTCGTTTCAGTTTCCAATGCGATACCAACCCACCTTCCCGTGGTCAGGGTGAAATGGTGTTGGAAAGCCCGCGTGCCTACCGCGGCAATGCGCAGTTTACCACCGAAGTAAATGGCCGCGCCGAGCGCATGACCATGCAGCAGCAAGGTAAATGGCTGCAGGCTGAGTGTTCATCATAGGCAAAGCGTGAGCCATCAGCCCTTTTGCTGACGGCTCACTCCGACTTGGTTAAGTCAGGCGTTTAAAAGCAAGCATTGCCGATACGCCCTGCAGGCTAGTACTGACAATGAGCAGTAGCAGGTGCAGCCAAAGTGCATGCCCTTGATCCATGGCAATCACCTTCAAGCCAATTTGCGACACATGGTAGCTTGGCCAAATCCAACTGGCGTGTTGCAGCACTTGAGGTAATAGGGTGATGGGTAGCCACAGGCCGGATAAAAAAGCCATCGGCAGGTACAATAGGTTGACCACCCCCGGTGCGGCTTTATCACTTAGGGTGAAACCTAGAATCAGTCCGATGAAGGCAAAAGGCAAGGTACCTAGCAGAAGCACCAGCGCGAGCAGAAGCCACTGCTGGGTGGCTAGCCGCACTTCAGCCAACAGTGCGGCGATGCTAAAAAGTGCCACGATAATTACCAGCGCAAACACCAGGGCTGTACTGAGCTTTGCCAGCAAATAGGCGCCAAGCGGCATCGGTGAGAGCCGCTTTAAAGTCAACCAGCCGTGCGTCCGGTCGCTGGCAATATTCATCGCGAAATTGAACATGGGAGGGCCCATAATGCCAAAGCAGGCGTAAGTCACCAGCATATAGGCACTGGCCGCGCCGGTATTTAAAAAAACACCAAAAAACAGATAGAAAACGGTAGGAAATGCCAGCGCTGGCAACACAAACCCCGGCGTGCGCCAGACACTGATGAAGTCGTACCAGATTTCTTTACGATAGACGATGGCAATGTTCATGCGGTTTACTCCTCGATAGTGGCGTTGCTTTGGGTCAGTTGTAAGAAGGCCTGCTCCAGCGCGACCGGCCGCACTTCCAGCTGGCGGACGCTATCATCAGCCAGCAGCAGGGCTTTTACGGTGCACTCGGCATGGCTGCTGTGGAGAATACAAAGGCTTTGCTCGCGCTGCAGGTGCTTAACACCAGGCAGGGTCAGCAAAGCCTGGTCACTTAAGGCACTTTCGCATTGAATGACCTTGTAACGGGTTAAGGCTTTCAGCTCAGCCGGGCTGCCGCTGGCAACCACCACGCCTTTATTCAGGACAGCGATACGATCAGCCAGTTGCTCGGCTTCTTCCAAATAATGAGTGGTGAGTACGACGGCTACACCCTGCTGTCTTAGCTGGCGCACTTGCTGCCACAAAGCGCGCCTTGCTTCGACGTCCATGCCAAGCGTAGGCTCGTCCAGAAACACCAACTTCGGTTTGGCCGCCAAGGCCAGTGCAAACAACAAACGCTGCTTCTGGCCGCCGGATAAACGGCCAAAGCGCTGTTTGCTATGATCTTCCAGCCCGGCCAGAGCGACCAGTTCCGATGCACTGTAACCATTGCTATAGTAGCTGCTGAACAAATCGCACTGCTCAAACACGGTGAGATTGGCGCTCAAGCTACCGATTTGCATCATCACACCCAGCTGCTGGCGTAAGGCTCTGCTGCGCGTGATGCCATGTTGCTGTTCACCAAAGAGATGGATGTCGCCACTATCAGCTTTGACCAAACCTAAGATGGCTGAGATGAAGGTGGTTTTACCGGCCCCGTTCGGACCCAGGAGGCAAAGTACCTCGCCGGCTGCCAGGCTAATATCAACACCAGCCAATACGACGTTCCCCGTATAGGCTTTGGTCAGGTGGTTCACTTCGAGTGCTAACATTGCCCTTACTCCGCTTTCACGCTGTGGCTGCGCAAGAACTGCACTATCTGCTGGTTCAGCCACTCTGGCGCATCCGCCATAATGAAATGCTTGGAATCCGCAGCAAAAGCAAAGCTGTGGTACTGTGCCGGTGCATTCGCCAGTTGGTTTTCATAGTTTTGCTGGACTTGCTCTGGGGTGCTGTAAGGTGCGCCATGTTGCAGTGCGCCCAAAGTGAGTACCGGCACACGGATAGATGCCAGTGCGGGCCTTAAATCTGCCTGCATCAGCTCGCCCATCACTCGGCCCGAGGTTTGCCCATCTGAACGAAACATGTCGTTCACAATGCGCTGATGCCAACTGGCGTTATTGGCCATCCCTTTGGCTATGGCCATAGGATCAAAACTCGCAGGCGTGGCATCTTGTGCGGTGCTGTCGCTGGCTGGGGCTTGTGCAAAAAGCACCCCCAATGCCGGTAGGCCATCGATGTTCACCGCCCCGCCGATGGAATCGGGCGCTGCAGTAGCTAATGCAAGTGCCAGGTAGCCTCCCAATGAGTGGCCAATGATCACAGGTTTATTCAGTTGCTGCTGCCTTATATAGCGTAAAATGGCTTCTTGCTGCGTGATTAAAAAACCAACCTCCCATACATCATGCGACAGCGGTGCTACCCCGCCAAACCCGGCCAGGGTAAACACATGCAACTGATAGTCGGCCTGCAGTGCCTCGACGGTGCTGTGCCAAACATCACCAGAAGATGCCAGGCCAGGAATAAGAAGAACGGCAGGTCCTTCACCGACGACGGTCACGTCAAAACAAGTGCAGCTTGGTTGTTCTGCAGCGATGGTGGCTTTGGGTTGTGCCATCTCAGCCTGGATAGCTACCGCAGGCAGGCTGACCAAAGCGCCGGTGAAACCTAAAGCCAGAATCAGGGTGCGAATTGGGGTATTGAATGGGTTCATGGTAAGTGCCTCATGTTAGGTTGTCTGGTGTCGATGAGGCTAGTCTAGGCCGATGGTATTGCTGGCACAGCTAACGCTTGTCAGCAATTGAGGATGACAACTGTCATGCCGTCCTGTGATGGTTGTCACTGGCAGGGTCGCTGCCATTGCGCGTACACTGTTTGCAGTCAAGCGCGGGAGATACAAATGCAATCCTTCGATAAACTGGAAACGAAACTGAGCTGGGTTTATCTGATCAACCTGGTGTTCTTTGTTATACCCTTGTTTACCATGCGCTTTGAACTGTGGCAGTACCTTGCCATGGCTACGGCTTTACTGACTTTTCTCTATTGCTATTTTTGGGCTTATCGTTGCAATCGCAGTGACATGGTCAAACCCATCGTTGGGATTGTGGTTGTTGCTGTGTTGATCACACCGGTGAACTATGGCGCTATTGCCCTATTCGCTTATGCCGGCTTTTTTATCGGCTATGCCTACAGGCTGCAGCGTTATCTGCTTCTTATGACAATACTCATCGCGCTCTTGGTGCTGCTGTATGTATTGCTGGGTATTCAGTGGGAGCTGTTTCTGTTTATGGGCGTTCCTATTGTGCTGGGCGTCAGTCTGTTAGGTCGTGTTGAGCAAGCCAAGCAGCGGCACCGAGCATCTGAGCGACAAAGTGCGGATGAAATTAAACAGCTGGCGACCATGGTAGAGCGGGAGCGAATCGGCCGCGATTTGCACGATATTTTAGGTCATACTTTATCCAGCATTATCTTAAAAGCTGATTTAGCTGAAAAGCTGCTAACGCGCCAGCAGACAGAGGCTGCTCAGCAACAGCTGAGTGAGTTAAGTCAGATAGCACGCGATGCCTTAAGTCAGGTGCGGCAAAGCGTGTCGGGCTACAAACATCAAGGTTTAACCGCAGAAGTGACCAAATTGCTAAATCGTTTGCGCGATGCGGGCTTTCAGGCTGAACTTAATGGGAAGCTGCCAAGCATGGATCCTCGCCGCGAAACGGCTGTGGTATTGGCATTAACCGAGCTGGTGACCAACATCATGCGTCATAGCAAAGGCGATAGTTGTCAATTAGGCTTTGTGCAGCGAGGTAATCAATTGCATATTCATCTTAGTGACAATGGCAGTTGCAGCGAGCTGAAAGAGGGGAACGGTATTACAGGTTTGCGTGAGCGGCTGGCGGCTATTGGTGCTTCTTTAACATTTGAGCAGGGCGAAGGTATGACTGCCAGAATTCAACTTCCCTTGCAGGAGCAGACCCAATGAAGATTCTGTTGGCTGAAGATCAGGCCATGGTGCGAACCGCCCTTGCCGGCTTGCTGCGATTGGAATCCGGTTTTTCGGTGGCCGAGGCTGAAGATGGTGACAGAGCGCTGATGTTGTTAAAGCAAGAATCCTTTGACTTGCTGCTGAGCGATATCGAAATGCCCGGAAAAACCGGCATTGAGCTGGCGTGCTATGTTCAACAGCAAAAACTGAGTACCAAGGTGGTGATTATTACCACCTTTGGTCGTGCTGGTTATGTGAAGCGGGCGATGGATGCTGGTGTCGGTGGCTTTTTGTTAAAAGACGCTCCGGTTGAACAACTGGTGCAGGCTATTGCACAAGTGATGGCCGGTAAAAAAGTGGTCGACAGCGAACTGTTGCTAAACTCATTGGGCGAACAAGATCCACTCAGTGATAAAGAGCGCCAGGCGCTGCGTCTGGCTGCTGACGGTAAAAGCACCAGTGAAATCGCGGCGGCTCTTTATATTGCCGAAGGGACAGCCCGTAACTACTTGTCTGATGCCATCAATAAGTTAAACGCCGCCAACCGGATTGATGCCGCCCGTATTGCCCGGCACAAAGGTTGGCTGTAATACAAGCCAGTGCTTTAACGCTTTTGCTGGCGGCTTTCAATTGCCGTTACTTTGCCTTGCTCCAGCGTAATGCTGACCAAATAATTGCCACCAATGGCGCCGGGTAAAATATATGACCAGGTTTCAATGCGGCGGCCAGTTTCCTCCGGCTTGGTGCTGATGGCATGCACTTCAACATCTTTGCTGACTGGTTCGCCGGCCCGGTCCAGCAGTTCAATGCGACTCATACCACAGTTAATCAATCGGCCATCGTTCAGTCGGAAGCCACAGGCTGAGGCGGTAAAAGAGCTGAACAACAATGTGCCAGTTAACAGAAACATAAAAGTTCTCATGGTGCTCTCCTGACTATGTATTGACTTAGTGTAAAACAAATACCTTAAAGCCAGATGAACAGTACAGGATAGGGTTAGCGTATTATTGCCATGACATTAACAATGCTTCTGGCTATGGGCAGGCTTACCCCTTGTTCCATAAGTTCTGATGTGCTGGCAGGCTAAAAAAATCATTTGGTTGCCAGCATCTGGGTAGCAGTTGTCGTAAAAAGCGTTGTTCGGCATCGGCAAATAATTTGGTCAGAATTTCCCGTAGCCGCTCAGGCGGCACCACTTCGAGCTGCTTACGAGCGGGGCGAAAGTAGAGGTTTTGCTCCGTCGGAATGGTATAGTCTTTACCGGTATTTTTGTACTGTAGGTTGCGGGTGACCACACGACAGTGCGGCACTTGCGGTTGCTCAGGATAGAGCGCATTGACGATGGCAAACTCGTATTTATCCCGGCTTTGCTCGCTGGCTCTGGGCGGAATAAAGGCCAGGCCATAGCCTTGTGGGAATAAACCGGTGATCCGTAACAACTGATCGACCCAGTCGGCACTATACAACTGCTGCTGTACGCCTTGCTTTAATAACAAGGCGGCTTTGGGCAAGGCCTCGTAGCGAAAGCGCTTCCGGCCCGGCATCATAATGGACGCATAGACCTGGGGCACTTTTAGCAGGTTACCAGCCCCCTGACCGGGTGCTTGAGCCGCCTCCAATTGTTGTTTTATCCATTGATGCTGTCTCTGTTGCAAGCGTTCGTGCTGCTGACGCTCGCCTTTATCGCTACCCTGATAAGGCCAGGCTCCCAACCCCTGTTGCAGCAATTGCAGGCTACCCTGATGACTTTGGAGCAAGAACTGATAGCGTGCGTCGCTGTCGAGTTCGGTGAGTGGATCCAGCCGCCGCTCGGCATTCAACAGCAGCTTTTGCGCCGCCGGATGCAGTTGACCAAACTCTTGTACCAGTATGGCTTGCAACAAAGGGAGTTGAATCTGATTGCGGAATGGACAGAGGGTACTGGCAGTCGGATCGGACTGACGTTGTTGCCAGCATAGTTGCCAGCTGGATGGCATCTGATCCCGCTCCAGCCGGTGATCCAGCAGTCGCAGTGCCAACACCATCTTGTACAGCAATTTATAACTGAACTGGACTTCCAGCACGCGTTTAGGTTGATGTGGTACCAGCAACTGCAAACTACCCAACAGGCGGGCAGAACGGGTCAAGGTTTCTGCTTTGCTTTCACCCTCGGACAATTGCAGCAGCAGTTCACAGCAATAGACGCTTTGCTCCAGCCGCTTTATACGCTGTTGTTCTAATTGGTAACTTAATTCGGTATAGCGACGACGATGCTGACTAAGCGCCGGATCCTGCTGTGCCTTGGCATCCTGCCAGCGTTGTTGCAAGGACTTCAATTCCTGCCAGGCATGTTGTTCTTGTTGAAAGTAGGTCCTCATCTGGCCAAACAGTGAGTCCTGAGGTTGGTTGGCCTGATAAAGCGCGGTCAGCAAAGCATTTAGTTGCCGTAAAAAGACATTGGCATAGATGTTTTTATCAGCGGTTTTGGCCAAGAAGATTCCCTCATCCAATAATTGCGGAAACTAACCTTAGGTGCCTGCTGCAAACTCAATCCGAAAAGGTCGACAAGCTCTCGATAACATACGCCAACACCATAAAAAGTAAAGTCTGATCTTGGTCGGGCGGCTACTGTCTGTTGGTGCAACCGGGCCAAAAAAGCGGTGTTATGAATACGTATTCATCTTGTCCATTGGTTAAATTCTGTCCATAACTGTGCAAGGCATCACCGATGCCGGGTGGGTTGGTGCAACAGGGTGCAATGAATAGAACCTGCCATAACAACAAGAAAATCGGGGACAACAGACATGTTGAAGACCAAAAAAACGCTGCTGACACTGGCGCTTGCCGCGGCCGGGATCAGCGGTTTGGCGTTGGCTGATGCCGAGCATGATGTGTCAGTCAGTGCCGAAGAGCAGGTGGAAGTGATCCAGGTGCGTGGCTTTGCCAGCAGTTTATTCCGCTCACTGGATGCCAAACGTTTTAGCGACATTGTCTCTGAGACCATTTCAGCCGATGATTTAGGCGCCTTGCCGGATGTGTCTATGGCCGATGCGCTGACGCGCTTGCCGGGAGTTTCGGCGGTTCGTACCGGTGGTCAGGCCGCCGAGATCAATATTCGCGGCATGTCGGGTGGCTTTGTGTTTTCCACCTTAAATGGCCGTGAGCAGGTATCAACCAGTGGCAAACGCAACATTGAATTTGATCAGTACCCGTCTGAGCTAATCAATTCGGCCGCTGTGTACAAATCACCCAAAGCCTCCTTGATAGAAGGTGGCGTGGCCGGTACGGTTGAGCTGGAAACAGCCAGCCCACTGCGCAATACCGAACAACATAGCTTTACCGTCAACCTGCGTGGGATGTACAACGATCGCGCCACTGAGGTGCCAGATGGCCAAAGTGTCGGCCACAGGTTCAGCTTTTCCTACCAGGGCAAGTATCTGGACGATACGCTGGGGTTGGCGCTGGGTTATGCCCGCTTGTATCAGCCCAGTGTGGCGACGCAGTTCATTGGTCTGGCCTACAATGCGCAAAAAGATGTCACTGGCAATGGCCAACCTGAGTTTTTAAGCGAAGGTTTTGAAATTCAGCACCGAGGCGGTGAAGAGACCCGCAATGGCTATCTGGCATCCATCGAGTGGGTGCCGGTCAGCAACTTCACTTTAAAAGCAGATGCCTTCTTATCGCGTTTTGATAAAGAAGCCTTTGCCCGCGGTTTTCGGGTGAAGCTGGGCGGCGCCAGTGCCGCCGTTGGCAACCCGGTACTTAATAACAGCTCGGTGATTGGTGGTACCTTCAACCGCACCTCGCAAAGCTTTACCCGGGTGGAAATCGTCAACGACGACAACCGGGATTTCAACAAAGTGAACAGCTTCGGCGTCAATGCCGACTGGGATGTCACCGACCGGCTTAATCTGTCGCTGGATGTCTCGCGCTCCA
>NZ_JAFIFQ010000109.1 GCF_020831925.1 Alkalimonas sp. | reverse complement strand
GAGGCAACTACCGGGTACAGGTTGCCGATTTTATTGCGTTTCTGGAAAAGCAGGGAATGCCGGTTCCGGCAAGCTTGTCTGCCCATCCTCGTGTGTTGGTAGTGGATGACGAAGCGGGGATTCGCTCCATCATCCGGCGAACTTTGCAACGACTTGAGCTGGAAGTTGTAGAAGCTGCTGGTGGTTTTGAAGCGGGTATCTTGGTGAATCAACAAACCCCTGATTTGATGACCATTGATCTGGCGATGCCGGGTCTCAGTGGCTTTGATGTAATTCGGGTGATTCGAAAGCAGCGGGAGTTTGACGATGTCCGGCTGCTGGTGATTTCCGGTTTACCAGAAGCTCAACTTGAAAAGGCGGTGGAACTTGGCGCAAATGACTACTTAATGAAGCCATTTGATGCCGATATGCTGCTGGCCAAAGTACAAAAATTGCTGAACTTACGGACGCTTGCGAGGTAACTATGCAACAGGCAATTCTACTGGTCGATGATGAACACAGTGTGCTCAAAGCGCTGAAGCGGTTGTTCTGTCGTCATGGTTATCATGTTGTAACGGCAAACAGTGGTCGTGAGGCCATTGAACAACTGACGTCAGGGGCATTCCCTGTGATCATCACTGACTTTAGAATGCCTGAAATGTCCGGCGCTGAATTGTTGCGTGTTGTCAGTGACCGTTGGCCCCAGACCATTAATTTGGTGCTGAGTGGTTATACCGATTTTAAATCGGTGGTGGAGTTGTTAAATGAAGGCCTGGCATTTCGTTTTTTGGAAAAGCCCTGGGATGAAACCGATATACTGCAACACGTCAAGGATGCTTTTGACGCATTTCATCAGCAGCAGCAAAAAAATGAGCGGGATCAATTGCTATTGGGCAGCCATTCAGCGCTGATTGAATTGAATAAAAACGGTATCCTGCAACGAGCCAATGCAGCCGCCTTGGTGTTATTGCCTGAGCTTGCAACTACAGAACAACCATTGCACCGCTTGGTAAACAGTTCTGAGCCAGAAGTTTTTCTGCGTTTTTGCCAAGGGGAGCTGGATGAGCTGCTGGTTTGGGATCAGCAGCAGAAACCTGTCCTGTTAGAGCGCTATCTGAGCGATGATTTTGGGCACATCGTGCAACTTTCGCATGAAGTCTCAGTGGTAGACGAGCCTCATTTCCCGCCACAGGTTCAGCTTGCCTCAGAGCAAGCATTGGCTGCTGCGTTGCATGACTGTCTGGAAATGCATCGTTGTTGCTCTCTGATAGTGCTTGGTATCAGCCAATACGACGCTTTGAATGATCTGCTTGGGTTCCGTACCGCAGATCAACTTATCGTCAGCATTACCGAAGCGCTGGTGCAATCACTCAATACCACCGAGAAATTGTGTTATCTGAATGGTGATCGTTTCCTGTTATTGTTGTCAGATGTTGACAGTGAGCAGGGAGTATTGCAACGCCTGGAGCAGATCTGTCAGGCTTTTCAGGCTGCGATGTCCCAGCAGTATAAAATGAAGCAGATCAAGCTGTTTGGTGTCTACGGCATGGCGCCGGATGACGGTTTAACACTCAAAGAATTACTGAGCCCCATGCGCCTGTGCATGACACATCAGGCCAAATCTGCCCGTCAATCGTTTTGCCGTTTCGATGAGCAGTTGGTTAAGGACTATCGGCGAAATTTTGAAATCAGCAGGGCTTTGCTGCAACCGGAGCTGGAGCAGCAGCTGCAGCTGAAGTTTCAGCCCAAAATGAATCGCGATGGTAAAATTGTCGGGGCTGAAGCCCTGTTGCGCTGGTTTGAACCGCAAAAGCATGGTTGGGTGTCACCCGCGGTTTTTGTTCCTATAGCAGAACGGGAAGGACAAATTTTAGACATTGGCCGCTGGGTATTAGCCAAAGCTTGCCAACAGCTTGCTGAGTGGCAACAGGCTGGTTGCTCGCCATTGTCGATTGCGGTGAACCTGTCGGGCCGCCAGCTTAAAGAAGATGTCGGTTTGGTTCCTTTTATTGCAGAGTTGCTGGCGCAGTATCAGGTGGCTCCATCCTGTTTGGGCTTCGAACTGACAGAAACCTACCTGGTGCAGGATTTACAGCATTGCCAGCAGCAAATGCTGCGGTTACGTGAACTGGGTTGCACGCTTTACATTGATGATTTTGGGTGTGGTTATTCGTCATTGTCGTATCTGTCGCGTTTACCGGCAGATGCAATCAAGCTCGACAAAAGCTTGATAGACGAACTGGAAAGCTCTCTGGCCGTACAAAGCATGGTTCGCAACATCATTCGGATGTCGCATGATCTCAAATTATTGGTCGTGGCTGAAGGCATTGAAACCAGCTTTCAACTAGGGTTGTTAAAAGACATGGGGTGCGATCTATTTCAAGGATTTTTACTGGCTCAGCCGCTAGCGCCGAAAGACTTCTCGCAGCTGGCGTTTCAGGGCGAGGCAGAGGGCTAGCATGGAATCGATAAGTGTTGTGATGCTGGATGATGATGCGTTTTTACTCAAAGCATTAAAGCGCTCCATGCAGCGGATGTGCCCGGAAGCCTGTATTGAAACCTTTAGCGAGCTTGAGCCTTTCTGGTGCTATTTGCGTGAACATCCTCATGTGGACTTGGTGATCAGCGATTACTTAATGCCGCACATGCATGGCTTGGATGTGCTTGAGCGTTGCACGCAGGTGAATTCTTACCCGGTTCGTGCTTTACTCACCGGGGACATGACATTGGCAACCATGATGCGTCAGCCCAATGTGGTGCACGCCTACCTTGCTAAGCCTTTTAATGCCCAGGATGTGCTCGCGTTGTTTGAAGCCGTAGCAGACTTAAAGCGTTTGCCATTTGCACCGTCAGTCCGCAGTGCTCTTGGGGCTATGACCAGTTTTCCGGTTTCCGTTGGCTTGCTACGAAAGCTAAAGGGGTTGGTGGATAGTGACGACAGTGATGCCCATGAAATCGCAGCAGTCATCGCCAAAGACCCGGTGATCATGGCCAAAGTATTGCAGTTAGCCAACTCCGCCTACCTTGGCTTTCAGCGTCAAACATCATCCATCGATGAGGCGGTGTCCCGTCTTGGTACCAAAATGCTGCTGGCCATTGTCAGCTCGATGGTGATTGCAAAAAATTACCAGGCGTCCGTGCCGGCCGATAGCCATCAAAGACAGCTCGACATTGCGTCTGATTATGCTTGTTGTGTGAAAGCCTTTGCCAAACAGTGCGATCTGAGCCGCGATGCGCAAGATGAACTGTTTGCTACCGCATTGCTAAGCTTTATAGGTAAAATGATTTTATTGGCGGAAGGCAGTGATGAAAGCACTTTACACAACGAAGCCATATTGCAAGAAGATGGTGCAGATTACCAATTGATTTCAGCCTATGTCATGCGCTTATGGGGTTATAGAGCAGAGCTTTGCGAATTGATCATGAAGTGTCATGATGCGATGGCTGTGACTGAGCCACACCTAAAGTCTCAACATCTGATTTTATTTATTGTGAATCAGGTGCTATTTCACAATAAAACACCGTTGGAAATACAACGATACTGCAGTGATAGGCAAATGTCTTCATCAATATGTCAGGCCATTGCGGAGTTTTCTTGGCGCGTGAAATGACTATAGATCATAGTTCGATATTAAAATTTTGCTTTGCCGTATGGATTTAACTGTTTAACTCATCCAGCAAAAACGAGGGTGTTCAATATTCTGTGTCAGCCAAGTCACAGGTCTATATGAGCATCCAA
>NZ_JAFIFQ010000034.1 GCF_020831925.1 Alkalimonas sp. | reverse complement strand
TCGACTGATCGTCATCGCCGACTATCATCACCTTGCTGTCTGGCCCTGCCAGCAGCTTCAGCCAGCGGTACTGAATGGCGTTGGTATCCTGAAACTCATCCACCAGCACATGGCGAAAGCGCTGTTGGTAGTGCGCCCGTACTTCAGGGTTTTGCTGCAACAACTCGACCGAGCGTAGCAAGATCTCGGCAAAATCGACCAGACCAGCCCGATCACAAACGTCCTGATAAGCAGCATAAATTTTGACCATGGTCTGCAGGCTGAAATCACCACCAGCCTCAATCTGGCCCGGCCGTTCGCCTTCGTCTTTGCGGGCATTGATAAACCACTGGATTTGTTTGGCAGGCCAGTGCTTTTCATCCAGGTTCAAGCTTTTTAGCACCCGGCGGATCAGCCGGTACTGATCGTCGGAGTCCAGAATTTGAAACCCCTGTGGCAAACCTGCCTGCTGGTAGTGAGTGCGTAATAAACGGTGTGACAGGCCATGAAAAGTGCCCATCCAGAGGTTGTGCAAGCTGACGCCAACGGTCTGTTCAATGCGGCCACGCATTTCCTGCGCTGCTTTGTTGGTGAAGGTCACTGCCAGCAAACTGTAGGGGGCCACTCGTTCTACCTGCATCAGCCAGGCCAACCGGTGGATCAATACCCTGGTTTTGCCACTGCCAGCCCCGGCCAGCACCAGCATATGCTGCGGCGGTGCTGCCACCGCTTCGCGTTGGGGGTCGTTCAGGTCATCCAGCAGGCTCGATACATCCATCAGGGCATCCGGTTATCTCAGAAAAGGGCATTATAACAGGCCTGAGTGACAGGCCAAGGCTTGGGTGGATGAATATCCAGTGTTTAGCCCAGCAGGCTGGCTAATTGCGACAGTTTGGTCAGCCGAATATGTGGCAAAACGGACACACGACTTTGATGGTGATCCAGCCAGGCGGCCTGGCAGCCAGCGCTTAATGCGCCCATCACATCGGCACGGTGGCTGTCGCCAATATGCAGGATCTGTTGTGGTGGGATTTGTAGCCGTTTGGCGGCGGCCAGAAACAGATCAGGAAAAGGCTTCATTTTGCCATCCGGCCCGGCTTGCAGACTGAACTCAAATAAATCGCCAAGCCCCATGCGTTGAATGCAGGCATTGCCATTGGTGATGGCTATTAGTTGATAGCGGCTGGCCAGTTGCTCAAGCAACTGACGCACCTCAGGCTGGATCTGAATGCGGCTGCGTGCCTGCCAAAAAGCGTGATATGCGAGGTCGGCTATCTCACTGGCTTCACATTCAGCCAGCCCAAGCTGAATTAAACCAGCTTCAATGCCGTGCAAACGCCAGCGGCCGATATCGTGGCGAATATCAGGCTGCTGTTGCCCCAGTTGCCAACGCAGTTGGCTCCAGTACTCCAAGGGTCTGTGCAGTTCGGGCTGCAGTTGCTGCTGCAAACTTTGCAGCATGGCTTGCTCTGCGGCCAGCAAGACCGGGGCATTGTTGTACAGAGTGTCATCCAGATCAAAGGACAAAGCAGAGATGCGCTGGATGGTCTTAAAGAATTGCATAGTCATTATCAGTGCTTGGAACGGGTTTAGTTGGCTTAGTATCCAGCTTCTTTTTGATGTCGCACAGCAAGAATGGTTGCTGTTTCACCATCAGAACGATACAACACAATGTAACCGCTACTGCCGAAGTCAATCAGCCATTCCCTGAACTCAGGCTCCATATCTTCAACCGGACGTCCTGACCCTGGCTGATGTGCCAGTATCTTTACGCCTGCCCGAATTGTTTTGATGGCAAGGCGAGCCGCGTTTTGATCTTGGATTGCAAGGAAGCGATAGAGTCGCTGAACATCGGTAAGAGCGGACGGAGACCAGATCAGATGTGGCACTTAGGTGGTTCCACATCGTCGCCCGTTTCAAGCTTCGCCAACCAAGCGTCAGCCTCTTCCAGGGTCAGATGCAGACCGTTTTTCTGGTAGGCGTCCCAGGCAGATAATGCATCCTGTTTGAACGATTCCCGCTTCTCCTCGCGTTCAACATACTCACGGATCCCTTCGCGCATAATCCAGTGCGATGAACGATGGCGTGCTTTAGCCAACTGCTGGATCCGGTTCTTCATATCATCGTCAAGCTTTACCGATGTGGCCATTGTGCACCTTGATAGTGATAGGTAATACCTTTTAATACTATAACAACAATATCCCTGTTGGCCACTCGAAAACTCAGCTTTTCTTCCTCGCCCTTGGGTGCGCGCCATCGTACACCTTGGCCAGATGCTGAAAATCCAGATGGGTATACACCTGGGTGGTGCTTAAGTTGGCATGGCCTAACAGCTCTTGTACGGCGCGCAGGTCGCCACTGGATTCCAGCAAATGGCTGGCAAAGGAGTGGCGCAGCATATGTGGGTGCAAGGATTGCGGCAGCCCCTGCAGTTTGGCCCAGCGTTGCACGCGCTCTCTTACTTGACGGGTAGAGATGCGCCTGTGCTGCGCACTTAAAAACAGTGCCTGCTTGTCCTGCTCCGGTAAGGTTGGACCGGTCAGTTCGGGCCGGTGTTGCAGCCAGGTTTTCAGGGCTTTTATCGCGAAACGGCCTATCGGCACAATACGCTCTTTGCTGCCTTTACCGCGCACCCGCAATTGCTGCTCCGACCAATTGATATCCGGCAGATTGATGTTAACCAGCTCTTCTAAACGCAGGCCGGAAGAGTAAAACAGTTCCAGCATGGCGCGGTCACGATAGCCAAGCAGATCCTCGGGTTCGGCATCAAGCAACTGACGAATTTGATCGACATCCAGCTGTTTGGGTAAGGTTTTCGGAGCCTTGGGGACTTTCAGGTGTTGCGCCGGATTCAGCGCCTGTGGATTTTGCGCCTGCAAAAAGCGGAACAGGCTGCGCAGGCTGGCAGCGCGTAGAGCCAGTGAGCGCGGCGCCAGGCCCTGCTGAAAATCCTGCATTAACAGTCGCTGCAGCATGGCCTGGCTGACATCCTGCCAGTGTTGCACCGGCAGTTTGCTGCCAATGACCTGCAGTTGCTGGCGGTAGCTGTTTAGCGTGGCCTGGCTGTAATTGCGCTCGTTACGCAAATAAGCCAAAAATCGTTCCAACGGCTCTGCCAGGCTGGCTGGCAAAGCATTTTGCCCGGTTTTAAGCGGCATGATGGGCTGGTGACAGCACCCGAACTACCAGCTCTGCCAGATGGGCGAGGAACAGATTGTCCATTTCCGGTTGGAAATGATCGTCCTGCTCACTGCCAAAAGCCAGCAAAGCCAAGGGGTTATCCTGCACCTGGATCAGCTGTAGCGCCACCGAATGAATGCTGGCCGGAAAAATATGCTGCTGTTCTTCCTGATTCAGCCGGCCCAGGTAAAGCTTGCGGCCATTTAGCCGCCGATTTAGCAGCAGTTCGAACTGGCTGAAATCCGGTTGATTGTTGCCGTCGACAAAGGAAAACAGTTTGCAGGCATGCACACCGGGCATGGCGGCGGTAAAGCTATCCAGGTGCTGTTGCAGCTCTTCAGCATGCTGACACTGCATCAGATCCACATGCAGTTGATTCAATGCTTTGAAAATAAGCTCATTGTGGCGGGCAATGCCCATCAGACGGGTGATTTCTTCTTCCAGCGCACTGATTTTCTCGCGCTGCAATTCGAGCTTTCGTTCGACCAGCGAGATGCTGCCTTTTTGCTGATGCGGCAATCGCAACTCCGCCAGCAGCCCTGGATGCTGCAAAAAGAAATCCGGATGCTGCTGCAGGTGATCGATCACCAGCGCCGCCTGCATCAGTTGCTCATCGGCCTGAAGTTCGGCCGCGGTCAGCGTTTTGTTGTCCTTGTTCTTGCTCATAATACAATTTGTCCATCGTACACATGGGTGGCCGGCCCGGTCATCCGCACTGGTTGACCCGGACCTTGCCAGCGAATGGTCAGGCTGCCACCGGGTAAGTCCACCCGCACCTGTTGCTGTAGTTTCTTTTGCAAAGCGCCTACTACCACGGCAGCGCAGGCACCGGTACCGCAGGCCAGGGTTTCCCCGACGCCGCGTTCCCAAACCCGAAGCTTAATGTGCTGTGGCGAGATGATTTGCATAAAACCGATATTAGCACGATCCGGAAAGCGTTCGTGCAGTTCAAATAAAGGCCCGAGAATATCAACCGGAGCGGCTTCCAGCTGCTCGACAATGGTCACCGCATGGGGGTTGCCCATAGAAACCACACCTGCCAACAGCGTTTGATCGTCGGCTCGCAGAATGTAGGTGGTTTCTTGTTTCTGGGCTTTAAAGGGGACCCTATCCGGATCTAGTTGCGGTACGCCCATATTGACCGTGACCTGGCCATCCGGCTCGACCAGCAGCTGGATGGTGCCGGATTTGGTGCTGACCCCAATTTTGTGTTTGTTGGTCAGGCCGCGAGCCCGGACAAAGCGGGCAAAACAGCGAGCACCATTGCCGCATTGCTCGACTTCGGAGCCATCGGCATTGAAGATGCGGTAATGAAAATCCAGATCAGGATCATAAGGCGGCTCCACCATCAGCAGTTGGTCAAAGCCAATGCCAAAGTTGCGATCGGCCAGCCGGCGGATTTGCTCCGGTGTGATGTAGACGTTGTTGCTGACATTGTCCACCACCATAAAGTCATTGCCGAGGCCATGCATTTTGGAAAACTGCAACAGGGTGCCTCGTTTATCGGGTCGCTGTGCATTCATGGAAGAGTTTGTTCGCCGCGCCATAAATCCTGCCATAATTCACGCTGCCGGATCAGGTGGCTTTGACTGCCATCCACCAGCACCTCGGCCGCTCTGGGCCGGCTATTGTAATTGGAACTCATGGTAAAACCATAGGCGCCGGCTGAGCGCACTGCCAGTAAATCGCCTTCGGCAATGACTAAAGGCCGATCTTTACCAAGAAAGTCTCCGGTTTCACAGACCGGACCGACCACATCATACAGCTGCGTTGTGCCGGCTTGCTGCTGCACCGGCAAGATGGCTTGCCAGGCACTGTATAGCGCTGGTCGAATTAAATCGTTCATGGCCGCATCGACAATGGCAAAGTTTTTCTCCTGGCCAGGTTTTAGGTACTCAACCCGGGTCAACAGCACACCGGCATTGGCCATAATGGCACGGCCAGGCTCAAAAATCAGTGTCAGCTGCGGGTAAGGTTTTAACCGCTCGACCACAGCAGCGGCATACTCGCTGGGATGTGGCGGGGTTTCATCCTGGTAGCGCACACCCAGGCCACCACCGACATCGATATGCTGCAGTTGGATCCCCTGGTCTGCCAGTCGGTCAATTAAGGCCAGCAGTTTGTCCAATGCATCCAGAAAAGGTTGGGTTTCGGTCAGTTGCGAGCCGATATGGCAGTCGACACCGACCACCTGCAAATGCGAGGCTGCAGCCGCCTGCTGATAAATGCGTTCAGCGTCGTTGATATCAATGCCAAATTTATTGGCTTTCAGGCCGGTAGAAATATACGGATGGGTTTTGGCATCGATGTCCGGATTGACCCGGATAGAGACCGGTGCCAGCTGATCCAGCTCTTTCGCCACCTGCTGAAGCCGCTTGAGCTCGGCTTCGGATTCCACATTAAAACACTTGATACCAAGTTGCAGCGCATAGCGCATTTCATCGGCGGTTTTGGCAACACCGGAGAATACTACTTTTTTCGGGTCGCCACCTGCGGCCATCACCCGGCGCAGTTCACCCTCTGAGACGATATCAAAACCCGAACCAAGCCGGGCCAGTACATCCAGCACGGCAATATTGCTGTTGGCTTTGACAGCATAGCAAATCAGGTGCGGATGGGCCTTAGCGGCATCGGCAAAGGCATGGTAATGCCGTTCTATGGTAGCGCGGGAATAGACATAGCAAGGTGTGCCATAATGAGCGGCAATCTCGCTTAGTGGTACTTCTTCGGCAAAGAGCTGCTGCTCGCGGTAATTAAAATGGTCCATGGGGGTTACTCTGTGGTACGGCGACAACGGAATTTTCTGACTCGGCGGCTGGCTCTTCTGCGACAGCTTCCGGCGGTTGTGGTAAGGTAAGTGGGCCTTTCTGACCGCAGGCAGACAGGGCCAAAAGAGCGCCCAGGATCAGCAGGAAGCGAGCAGACAACGGACGAAAACGATAGCCTAGATGCATGGTGATGTATTTCATAAATTGCCAGAGGCTCTATAATCGCATCCTTAGCAGCAAAAGCAAACAGGTGACGTAATGAATGATCGCGAATATGACGAATTAGCCGATGCCACCCTGCTGGCGGTTGAAGAAGCCGTTGAGCAGTTGGAGGTGGATCTGGATTATGAATCCATGGGTGGCAAGCTGGATATTACCTTCGCCGATGGCAGCAAAATCATCATCAACAAGCAACCACCGCTGCATCAGTTGTGGATAGCCACCAAGTTTAACGGCCATCACTGCGAATGGCAGCAGGGGCAGTGGATAGATAACCGAACCGGCCTGGAGTTCTGGGCGTTAATCAACGATGCCGCCAGCAAGCAGGCGGGCGTTGCCATTCAATTAGAGCCAATAGCATGACAGTACTTCCTTTTGTTGATACACCAGCCCAGGGGCCTTGCAAGGCTGTAGTCGTCTGGTTGCATGGCTTGGGTGATTCCGGCCATGGCTTTGCGCCAATCGTACCTGAGTTGCGATTACCTGCCGATGCCGGCATCCGTTTTATCTTTCCTCACGCCCCAGTGCAACCGGTCACCATCAACGGCGGCATGGAAATGCGTTCCTGGTATGACATTAAAAGCATGGACTTACTAAGCCGGGCCGACGAAACCGGGGTGCGTCAGTCGGCGGTTAAAGTGCAGCAGTTGCTGGATCAGCTGATTGCTGAAGGCATGCCATCCGAGCGTATCGTGCTGGCTGGTTTTAGCCAAGGTGGGGTGATTGCTCTGCACTTGCTGGCGCGCTTGCCTTACAAACTGGCTGGCGTGATGGCATTATCAACCTATCTATGTGCGCCAGAAAAATTGCCGGCGGAGGCCACTGCCAACAACAAAGCGACACCGGTATTTATTGGTCACGGCGTCCAGGACCCGGTCGTGCCGGTCGCCGGTGGACAACAGGCCTTTCACGCCCTTAAAAAACAGGGGTTTGCTGTGAGTTGGCACGAATATCGGATGGAACACAGCGTCTGCGCCCAGGAAGTAGCCGATATCAGCAGCTTTTTGCAGCGCCTGTTAATGACGGACAGGGAAAACTAACATGAGCCAGATGGTACGAATTGCCACCCGTAAAAGTGCGCTGGCATTGTGGCAGGCTGAGTATGTTAAGGCCGAATTGGAAAAGCACCATCCGCAATTAACCGTGCAATTGGTGCCGATGTCGACCCAAGGCGATAAAATTCTCGATACACCGCTGGCTAAAATTGGCGGCAAAGGTCTTTTTGTCAAAGAGCTGGAAACGGCCTTGCTGGATGGCAGGGCTGATATTGCTGTCCACAGTATGAAAGATGTGCCGGTAGCCTTTCCTGACGGCCTGGTGCTGCATACCATTTGCCCGCGGGAAGATCCGCGCGATGCGTTTGTGTCCAATCGCTATGCCAGCCTGGCGGATTTGCCAGCCGGTGCTGTAGTTGGCACCTCCAGCCTGCGCCGGCAGTGTCAGCTAAAAGCTCGGCGACCGGATCTACAGATCAAAGACTTACGTGGTAACGTCAATACCCGTTTGGCCAAGCTGGATCAGGGCGACTTTGATGCCATTATCCTGGCAGCGGCCGGTTTGATTCGACTGGGTTTTCAGCAGCGGATTGCCGGCTGGTTAGAGCCAGAGCAGAGCCTGCCAGCCAACGGCCAGGGTGCTGTGGGCATTGAGTGCCGGGCCGACGACCCCGCTGTACAGCAACTACTAGCGGCCCTGCATGATACCGATACTGCGGATCGGGTGCTGGCAGAGCGGGCGATGAACCGGCGATTGCAAGGTGGTTGCCAGGTGCCAATAGGCGCTTATGCCGAGCTTAGCGGGGATACCCTATGGCTTCGCGGTTTGGTTGGCTCCTTGGATGGTGGTCAGATTTTACAGGCTGAAGCCAGAGCGCCACGTCAGCAGGCTGAAGCTTTGGGGGTACAGGTGGCTGAAGCGCTATTGGAGCAGGGGGCGGCTGAACTACTTGCGGCTGCATACCAGGAGCGATGATGAGTGCCCAAACGCTGTTAGTTACCCGGCCAGCCGGTAAAGCAGATGCGTTACTGGCGGGTTTGGATGAGCTTGGCTTGGTGTATCTCTACCAGCCGCTTATTGCCACCCAACTGGTACCGGTTAAGCCCAAAGAGTTGCAGTTACTGCAGCAGGCTGACCAATTGGTGTTTGTCAGTGTCAGTGCGGTCACCTCGTTGCAACAACAACTGGATGCCAGTGAGCTGAAAGCACCGCTACGAGCGGTGGGGCAGACCACCGCGACCGTATTGCAGCAATGGTCCGGACGGGAAGTGTTGTACCCGGCTGATCAGCGCAGTGAAGGGGTGTTGTCGATGCCTTGCATGCAGCAGGTGGATGGTCAGAACATCGTGATCGTGCGCGGTCAGAGTGGGCGGGAGCTGATGAAGCAGGGACTGCAGCAACGCGGTGCCCGGGTGCGTTATGTGCAAAGCTATCACCGGTTGCCCATTGAGTTGGATGGTGAGGCACTGTTTGCAATCTGGCAGCAGCAAGTCAGTTGTATACTGGTGACCAGCGAAGAAATTCTGCGCCGCTTATTTTCACTGCTACCGGTTGCCGCCCATGATTGGTTGCGCAGCCGGCACTGGATTTTGGTCAGTCCGCGCATGCACGATTCGGCACTGGCACTTGGCATCCCGGTCAGCAAGATTATACTGGCAGATAACGCCAACGATAGCGCGCTTATGGCAGCGATATGTCATTACAAGAGGGATTATTTATGAGCAGTGAGCCAAGCAAAGCCAGCGAACAGCAGTCGGAACAAGTCGCGCAGCCGGAGCAGTCAGGTGATGAGATGCGTTATCTGTCCGAAGCAGACTTGCAGCAACCTGTAGTCAGAACCGGGCGTGGCATTGCCTGGCTGGCCTTGTTGTATAGCTTGCTGTTGACGGGAGCTTTGGTTGCGGCAGGCTACTGGCTTTACCCGCAGTGGCAGCAGCTGAGTGATGGCCAACAGCGCCAGCAGCAGGCCTTAGAACGCCAGCTGGATGAAGAGCGATCTGGGTTGCAGCGCAGCCAGCAACAACTAAGAGATGAGCAGCAGCGTCAGTTGGAGCAATCACAGCAACAACAACGTCAGCAGCAGGATGAACTGAGACGGCAACTGCAACAGCAGCAAACCCAGTTTCAGCAACAGTTGCGTTTTATCGAGCAGCGCTTAGAGCAGCAGCAGGGTGCAGCGCCCAGCATCTGGCTGTTGGCCGAGGTGGATTATCTGCTGCGTATGGCCAGCCAGAAGATCTGGCTGGAATTGGATGTAGCAACCAGCCTGCAACTGTTAAAAAGTGCCGATAGCCGTTTAGCCCGCTTGGGTGAGCCTGCTTTGCTTTCAGTACGTGAAGCCATTCGCCAAGATGAGCAAGCCCTGTCCAGGCTCCGTATTCCTGATCCCACCGAGACACAACTGAGCATCCGGTCATTACGTGAGTTGGCGCAGCAGCTGCCATTTAAAGATCAGCAGCAGACGCTGCAAGCACACTCAGAACCAACCGATGCAGGCTGGCGTGAGCGCGGGCTGCGCTTGTGGCGCCAGGGACTGCAGCAGTTGGTGCAGGTTCGTCGCAGTATGGCCGAGGATAATTTTAGCCTGAGTCTTGAGCAGCAATTTTTGCTGCGGCAACGTCTGCAGCAGCAACTGGTGCAGGCCGAACTGGCAGCCATGCAACAACAAAGTGCTTTATTTCAAGCCAGCTTGCGCGAGGCGGCTGATTTGGTGCAGCGCTATTTTGAAGCCTCCGATGCGGGCACTCAACAGTTGTCGGCCAGGTTGGTAGAGCTGGCGCGGCTGGAACTGCACCCAGGCTATATCGCTCCACTGCAAAGTCTGGAAGCCTTACAGCGCTATCAGCGCACCATACAGTTGTTGGGTGAGGATGCAGGAGACGAGTTATGATACGTTTGCTGCTGATCATTCTGCTGCTGGCCGCGGCGATGTGGCTGGGGCCTCTGGTGCTGGCAGAGCCTGGCTATGTTCGTATTGTGCTGGCGGGCTATACCCTGGAAATGACGGTGGTTGGCCTGGTGGTGCTCTTGATCGTCAGCAGCCTGCTGCTGTGGCTGATGGCAAAGTTGCTTCGGGCATTATGGCGTTTGCCAAGCCGCTCCTGGCGTTTTTGGCAGTGGCGCCGGCGCCAAAAAGCAGAACAAGCTTTTCAGGAAGGCTTACGGGCTTTTGCCAGACAACAGTGGCAGGATGCGGCGAATTTGCTGCAGCAGTCGCTGGCCCACTCGCAGTATCAGGATGAGAAACGCATGCTGGCGGGCTACGCCTCCTTTTATGCCGGTCAGACACCGCAGGCTGAGCAGTTGGTCCAACAGTTGGCTGCGGAGGACCCCAACACCTGGTTTGTGCAGGCCGATTTGCTGATCCAGCAGGGGCAGGCGGCTCAGGCAGCTAACT
Organism: Alkalimonas sp.; assembly: GCF_020831925.1. Classification (GTDB taxonomy): domain Bacteria; phylum Pseudomonadota; class Gammaproteobacteria; order Enterobacterales; family Alteromonadaceae; genus Alkalimonas. The sequence continues at coordinate 23,978 of NZ_JAFIFQ010000034.1, read as the reverse complement.
TGCTGCAGGCCAAAGTAGCGCAGCAACCGAAAGCCTGTGGCTTGGGGCAATTGTATTTGTTCAGCTTGCAACAGGCCGGGCAATGGCAACAGCTGTTGGAGCAAGTACCGGCTGCACTGAAATATCGTTGGTTTAGCAAGTCGCAATGGGCAGTGCAGCGTTATCAGATTTATCCGAAGGCCATCAGTAGCTTGGTGCAGAGCGGGCATTTTTCGGAGCAAGCCGACTATTGGCAGGCTTTGCCAGGGCGTGAGCGTAAATCAGTAGCTGCTGTGATTGGCCGGGCTTGGGCCAAAGCGAATCAGGGCCAGACTGAGCAGGCTGAGCGTTTGTTGGTAAATACCCTGGCGTTGGCTGATATCGAGCTGGCCTGGCCTTATTTACGTCAGATCCCACTCGGAAAATCCGTGTTGCAGCTACGTAAGCAGGTGCAGCACTGGTTGCGCGATCATGCTGGCAACGGTTATCTGTATGCCTTACTGAGCTGGTTGGCAGAGCAGGAGGGGGAGTTGGAGCAAGCTCGGCTATCTTGGAAAAAAGCCCTGCAGTATCAGCCGGAGTTGGCTGTTAGCAAGGGCTAGCCCCTTATGAACCAGCTCACCGGCCTGGCGCCGGTAAGCCACCCGGATGCACGTGTGCTGTTGCTCGGCAGTATGCCGGGTGCCGCGTCCTTGGCTCAGCAGCAGTACTATGGTCATCCGCGCAACCATTTCTGGCCGATGATGGCCGAGTTGTTTGGCTTTGATGTTGGTTTGCCTTACCCAGAGCGCTTAGTGGCTTTACAGCGCAGTAAAGTTGCACTCTGGGATGTGCTGCAGCACTGCGAGCGAAAGGGTAGCCTGGACAGCGCCATTCGCAATGAAATCCCCAATGATTTTGCTGGCTTTATCCAAAACCATCCACAGCTCCAACTCATCGCTTTCAATGGCAAAAAAGCCGAAGCCAGCTTCCGCCAGCTGGTACTGCCCAAGGTGATGTTACCGAAGGCATGCAGCCTGCTTGTGCTGCCCTCCAGTAGCCCTGCCAATGCCGGCATTAGCCGACAAGCACGTTTACAAGCCTGGTCGCAGCTAGCGGAGCAATTGCAAAAACGGAAAAATAGTTAGGTTTACTGTTTAAATTTAAGTGATCATAGCGTTGTGCTGCTGTATTATTTTTTCAGTTCAGACGAAGCCAGGAATTTTTATGACGCATGGAATGGGTAGCAATAGACGGGGTGGCAAAAGCTGGCGCTGCATGGTATTGAGTGCTGCATTGGTATGCATCGGCTACTCAGGTGCGATCAAAGCCGATTTTTTTCAGGCTTTACAAGCCTACGAGCAAGAAAACTATGCCGCTGCTTATTCCGGCTTTTCTGAACTGATAGTGTTGGGAAATGCTCAGGCTGCTTTTAATCTGGGGGTTATGTATTACCATGGCCGGGAGGTTGAAGCGAACCATATTGAGTCTTTGGCTTATTTGCACTTAGCCCGAGCACTTGGGAATGATGATGCAGTGGCAGCACAGCAGCATATTTCAGAACAGCTCAGCGAAAGCGAACGACGCTTAGCCAGGCTGCGTTATGAAGAGTTGCAGCAGCAAGTTGTGATACGGGACGATGCAGCAGCCACTCAACTCTATGATCTGGTTCAATTACAGTCAGTACAGACTCCGATGCCGGTTTTTCCTGACGAGGTTCATCGCCGCAGCCGCTTTGGGTACATTGTGGTTCGTTTTCTGGTCGACAAGGATGGCAGTGTGCCAGTGGTAGATGTCATTGACAGTTATCCCAGCGGGAACTACGAGCGAAGTACGCTCAGAACCCTGAAACGATGGAAGTTTGAGCCTACCGGGCAACAGCACTTGCTCAGTACGCAGTTGAACTTCTGGGTGCCAGGCTCTTTGCGTGCGCGCGAGGTTGAGCATTTACTGACGCGCGATAAGATTTGGGACTATGCGGTACTGGGGGTGTCAGGCTATCAGGAATATGTGGGTAGCATTTTGCACCTCATTCATATTGCCTCCGGCAAACAGACTTATGTTGATGAGTCTCTTCCTGACAAGGGGGAAGCCCCAGACTTTACGGAGCTCTTGAGACCGCAGACTCTCACTTTTAGGCATCGTCAATTTTTAGGGTATACCCTGGTGCACGTTGATGAAAATGGCGTCATAGATGCGGTGCTGGCGGATCATGCACTGGAGGCACCAGATACGGCAGCTCTCATCGGGCAGCGTATTCGAGGCGCCAATGCTGGCAGGTATTCCATCAGTCGTCCCTCGCGCAGAGACGCGATCTTAGTGCAAAAGCTTTACCCTATTCCTCGACAACATACCGCTGATTTTTGGTGGGGCGAGGCGGCAAAAAATGGCAACCTGAAAGCGCAGCGTATTTTAGCAAATCAGCGCATTGACTGGCAGTTCTACTTATTACAGCAACAGGACCTGGCATCCATGGCCTGGCACGGTGTACGTTTAACACTGGATGGCGAGCAAGAGCAGGGTTTGGCATTGTTGCGACAGGCCGCTGAACAGGGCTATAGGGTGGCTGAGGAACTGCTTAGTGTCTTGACGGGTGACGAGTAGATAAGCTCTTCGCGTATCATGACGGCAGTTTTGCCTGACGTGATAGTTGCGGGATGAAAACTAACTATTTTATTGATAAAGACTTTTCTTTAGTGGCTGTCAATAAAGCTGACAGTTGCCAACTTTTTTCTTGACAGCTGCCAGTTTCAGGTCAATAGTGTTTACAAAGTAATCAATCCAACATCTTTGTATGAACGTGCATCGCCCCAGTCTCATCGACTCCAGTTGCCTGGCCTTCCGTCAGCAGGGCTTGCACGCTTGCGCTACCGATTATCACCTTTCTGAGTGGTTCGACGAATAGTCTTCCCTTCTAAGTTCTGAGCCTAGGTTCAAACCAAATACTACCGCAGTGTGAGTACCTGTCGTTCATGCTGCGTGGTAAACGCCCTTTGGGCAACCTTCATAATAACGATAAGCAGGAAACAACAATGAAAGCACTTGTTCAAATCAGCGCTATGGCGCTGTTATTCAGTAGTCATGCCTACGCCTGTCTGACGCAGGAGCAGGAAAACAACAACACCGAAAGTCGGGCCAACGGGCCTTTGTGCTCTGGTGTTACGGTGAATGCCAGTATTCACAATCGCAACGATGTTGATTGGTTTTATTTTGACACCACCACTACCGGCGACATCTCTATTAGCCTAAGCCATGGTAATAATGCCGATTTTGACTGGTTTTTGTACCGGGAAACCGGTAATTACATCTTATCCGGCCAAACAGCCAATAACCCCGAAACCGGCACTTATCCGGCAGCAGCTCCTGGTCGGCATTACATCAAAGTCACCCGCTATTCGGGTACGGGCAATTACCAGTTGGTGGTCAACTTTAATGGTGAAGGCCACGGGGAGGATCCGGGCGGCGATCCGGCACCTGGTAGTTGTGACTATGGTCCAAGGCCTAGCAAGCCAGGCGGCCTGACGGTTTATCGGGTCGGCAGCCTGGAGGACAACTGTGTAGAGTTGAGTGAGCCTGCAGTATTGCTGATGGGTGGCGGGACCGATGTGGACGATGCCTTCAGCCTGCGGGTGGCCCCGCACATTCAGGGCGGCAACATTGTGGTGCTGCGTACTGCCGGTACCGGTGCTTACAACAGTTACTTACAAGGGCTGACCAATGCAGCTTCGGTAGAAACCATCATTGTGGATAGCCGCAACAAAGCCAACAGTGATTACGTCGATTGGGTGATCCGTACTGCGGAGTTTGTCTGGCTGGCGGGTGGTGATCAGAGTACCTACATCAGCAACTGGCAAGGTACCAAGGTGGAAGAAGCCATCCAGTATGTGTACGATAAAGGTGGTGTGGTCGGTGGTACCTCGGCGGGCAATCATGTGCTGAGCCAGTTTGTTTATAACCCAGATGGCGTCCAGGGTGCAGTTAGCTCGGAAGTAGTAACAGATTTCTGCCATAATACCATTCAAATCAGCACCGATTTTCTGACGATTCCGATGTTGGCCAATACCATCAACGACACCCACTTCTATGAGCGGGATCGAATGGGACGCTCGGCGGTGTTCCAGGCGCATTTAGGCAGCAATGGCCGTGCCATTGGTGTATCCGAGCGCACGTCACTGTTTGTGCAGGCCAATGGCCATGCCGTGGTGGATGGTCAGTACGAAGCCTATGTGCTGCGCGCCGATGGTCAGACTCAGTACCAGCAAACCAGCTGTGGTCAGCCGGTGGTGGTCAATGATTTACTGCGTTACCGTTTGTTGCCAGGCGATAGCTACAACCTGCTGAATAACAGTAGCTCGGTGTCGCCTATTCGCATAGGCATCAATGGCAACTTTAGTAGTTTCTATACGCCATCCAATCCCTATTAATGCAATCAACATCGCCTTGCCCAAGGGGCAAGGCGATACTATCTGGAAGTTATGGGAATCATGTTCATCCAAAAAAACCTTGTACCGGCCCTAACCTTGGGGTTGATGGTGTTATTAATCGTGAGCTGCAGCAGCAAGGACACACAAACCGAGTTGCTGCAGATGATGGAAGATTTAGCCAACGCTGAGGCCTGTGGTTATGGCTCGCGCCCAGAGCTGCCCGCGAACTTGACCCGTTATGCGGTAGGCTATACCGGTGATGTCTGTGTGCCTTTGGACGCGGAGCAGGCCGGAGTAATTCTGATGGGAGGCAGTACCGATGTGGATAGCATTTTTGCCCAGAAAGTCAGGCCGCATATTCAGGGCGGTAATGTGCTGGTGCTGCGCACCCGCGGTGGTGCAGGCTATAACCAGTATCTGCAACAGTTGACCGCAGCGGCTTCGGTAGAGACCCTAATAGTAGATAGCCGCGATAAAGCCAACAGCGATTATGTCGCCTGGGCGTTGCAAAGCGCCGAGTTTATCTGGTTTGCCGGTGGCGATCAGTCCGAATACATTCGCTACTGGCAGGATACCCGGCTGCAGCAAAAGCTGCATTATGCCTACCAGAAAGGAGCCATCATTGGCGGCACCTCGGCGGGCAATGCCATTTTGGGTGAAGTCGTTTATAACCCGGATGGGGTTGGCAGTGCGGTGTCCAGCGAGGTGGTGCAGGATTTTTGTGATACGAACATTAAATTCAGTGGCGATTTTTTGCAGGCGCCAATGCTAAGCGGCACCATCACCGACACCCACTTTAAACAGCGTGACCGGATGGGTCGGTTGATGGTGTTTTTGGCGCATCATGCCAACCGCAATCTGACGGGGATTGCCGTATCGGAGCAAACCGCGCTCTGGGTGGCGCGCGACGGCCAGGCGGAGGTGTATGGCCAACATGAGGTCTACATGGTCAGATCCGACGACCAAACGGTGTTTCGTCAAATCGAGTGTGGCCAGCCGGTGCTCATTGATGATCTGCTACGCTACCGTCTGACACCGGGAGATCACTATCAGCTTGGCAGCTACCATAGCAACGTGACTCCGCTGCGTATCAGCCTGGATGGACGACAGGACGCTTTTTACATACCAAGCAACCCTTACTGAGTAGCTTGCTGGCAGTCAATAATGTTTTGGCTGAATTTTTAATCAAAATGGTGGTCTATCTTGCACTTAACGTCAGTGTAAGCAGGCTCAGTGGCACGACAAGACCCCTTTTGGATTGGGCTAAATTCAGATAACAGTTCCGAACAGAGCCCGGATGATTACGAGATACGAGCAGATGCAGCCGGCTCTTTATCATGGCGCTTGCCCATAGCCTGCGCTCTATGCCTTCATGCATTATTGTTTTGGTTGATGAGTCAGCAGAGCTGGTTGCAGCCAGAGCAGGATGGTCCTGTAGCGATAGCTATAGAAGCTTATTTTTATCAGGCTCCCAGCCCGAGCGTCATTGAGATTGAGGCACTGACTGCTTTGCCTGAGCCTGAAGAGCCAGACAAACCGCTTGCCGAGCGCATAACCAAGCACATGGCGGAGATCGGGGTGGCAGAAACTCAGGTGGCGTTGGAGCAGGCCAGGGCGCCAGAACGAGCGGACCGGATGGCGGAAATGGCAGCAGAACAAGCTCACGAATCCGAAAGCCTGGCTGAGCTAACCAGCCGTGGCTCTGGTACTCACACCGGCACTTTGCTGGAACGCTCCCGTCAGTATCTGCAGCCAGAGCAAGATCTGGCCCTGCAGCATCAAGCCCGGCAGCAGCAACAGCACTCAGAACCAAAAATCACCGTGGCACCGCGTTTTCAGGAAATACCCAGAGATCCGGCCCGGCAGGTGGTTGCTCAATTGGATGATGGGCTACAAATCATTCGTACCAGGGATGGTTGCCGTCTGGCAGACCCCAGCAAAGATGGTTTTGCAGCCTTAATGGCCGCACGACGGGTAGCCTGCGGCGATGAAGACGCTGCCGATGCTGGCCAGCAGCTGCAGCAGATTTTGCAGCGACGCTCTCGCCGTATCGAACCCTAACTTTATGATGCCTGCAGTTGTTGCTGCAACCGTTCTTTCAGAGCCCCTTCGATAGGCACCGCTTTGCCGGTTTTCTGGTCCAGGCAAACAAAAGTAATGTCTGCATCGGCAGCAATGCGGTCGCTGCCTTTTATCCGCACTTCCTGGCGCACCATGGCACTTTTACTGCCAATTTTACTGAAATGGGTACTGATTTGCAGGGTATGGCCCATGGTGGCGGCTTCGCGGTAATTGATGTTGATGTTCACAATCACCCAAGCCAGGCCCAGTTCCCGAAAGAACTCAATATCGCCATTGTCTTCGAGATAACCCCAGCGTGCTTCCTCTAAAAATTCCAGATAACGGGCATTGTTCACATGCTGGTAAATATCAAGATGATAGCCGCGAACTTTAATTTCGGTTAGGTGCGTCATAATAGGCTCATAGTCTACAAGGGATGTTTATTGTGCCATAGCCACACTGGCTAGACCAGTCTGGAGGTTTGGTTGATTAATGGTAAATAATCAGTTAAGTTGTGAGTGCCTATAAGAGGGATTTTCTTATGAAATTGATTGGTTTTATGATGTTAGGCTGCTTATTGTTAAGTGGGACTACATCAGCAGATTGGTTAAAAGCCATGCAAGCTTACGAACAACAGGATTATGCAACTGCGAACGCTGAGTTTGTAAAGTTGATACCACTGGGTAACGAAACGGCGGCTTTTAATCTGGGTGCTATGTGGTATCAAGGCGAGGGGGTAGAAGCTGACCCTGTGAAGGCCATGGCTTATTTTATGCTTGCCGATGAGCTGGGCCATGAGCAGGCCAGTGATATTTTATTGCGCCTGCAAGCACAGGCTTCGGAAGCGAGTCTGATGCAGGCCCGAACTCAGTACCGGCAATGGCTGGCTTTGGTTGAAGTTCCTGCTAAGCGTGTGTACCAATTGGAAGAGTCTCAAGAGTATCCTGAGCCAGTACGGCGTGTTAACCCCAGATACCCGCTAGAGGCAGCTCAGCGTGGTTTGTTTGGTTATGTGAATTTGCGTTTCCTGGTCGATGAGACTGGGCGAGTGCAGGTGGTGGATACGATTGATGCCTATCCAAAAAATGTATTCGAACGCTCGGCTGTGCAGGCGGTTAAGCGCTGGCGTTATCAGCCAAGTGAGCAAAAACATGTGATGCGAGTTCAGCTTAGCTACTCGCTTGAAGGTGTATCGATTAAGCCTATGCGGTTAGCAGAGATCATTGAAGAGCATCGCTTGTGGGATTATGCGGTTGCCGGCTCACCATCGCATCAACTGGTGTTGGGCACCTTGTTACGATTAGGGGAGATCCAGAGCCATAACAACCTGTCGGTTGATAAAAGCTTGCCGTTAGCGATCGGGCCTGATTTCTCCGTGTTCGAGCCTCGCAGTAGACTGCGAGCTGGTTTTGATGGCTTCTTTGGCCGGGCAACCGTTCGAGTGGATGAGTCAGGCACTATTACCGAGCAACTATCAGCCACTATTGCCGCTGAAAGTGACATCACGGATTTAGTTGGGTTGAGTCTGAGTGGTAAAGTTGAGCATGATGTTTATTACATCTACCGCACGGCAGACATGCGCAGCCGAAGGCCTAGTGTTTCTGCAACCTTTGAAGTGCCGAAGACTTTGTCGGCACGCTTCTGGTGGGAGCAGGCAGCCCGAAATGGCAATAAGGATGCGCAGCGAATGATGGCAGCGTACGATGAGCATTGGGAGGCTTATTTGTTAGCGGAGCTGGATGCGGAAGTGATGGCCTGGAAAGCAACCCGGATGATTCTCGAGGGTCAAAAAGAAGCCGGCGGTAAGCTGTTGGAGCAGGCAATTGCTGGCAATAATGCGGTTGCTAAAGCGCTAAAAAAACAGCTGTTATAAAGCGTAAATCCCCGGCTGGGGCTTTACCATTAAGGAGGCTGTGCTGCCGGCAACGAGAAGCGAACCGGTTCTGATTGCGGACGTTGATAAGGTGGTAATAGCAGATAAAAGAGAGGGCGCAGAACGCCCCGTAGTGGAGCCAACAGCGCTGACACCTGGTACGAACCAGCGTGGAAGTGAAATGGACCGCACCCTACGTCATGTACAACCAGCAGAGGAGTTGGCATCGACACATCAGGCGCAGCAAATACAACGGCATGTGCAGCCAAAAATAACCGTAGCGAAGCGCTTTCAGGAAATCCATGATGGCAGTGAGAACATACGTATCGGTAATCGCTGCCTCATCGGTGATCCGAGTATAGATGGCTTTGATGCCTGCAGTTGTTGCTGCAACCGTTCTTTCAGAGCCCCTTCGATAGGAAATGCTTTGCCGGTTTTCTGGTCCAGGCAAACAAATTGTGCCATAGCCACATTAGCTGGACCAGTTTGGCAAGAGAGTGATTGTTTTTGTCGTTAGTTGCAGCTATTATTTTAATCAATTGTTACTGGAGATTGTGTATGAAATGGATCCTTCCCTTTTGCTTGTTGTTGGTGACACAGGCTTCCTTCGCCAACAGTTGGCTGGACGCTCTTGATGCGTATCAGCAACAAGACTTTGCTAAAGCAAAGCAAGGCTTTGCTGAGCTTATTCCGTTAGCCAATGAAACTGCAGCTTACAACCTGGGTGTGATGGCATTGCATGGACAGGGCCAACCTGTCAATAAGGCCAAAGCGCTGGGTTACTTTTTTCTGGCGGCTGAGCTGGATCACCCGGGGGCTGTCAATGCCATTCAGCAAGTGTCCGACGCACTAAGCCAGGAGCAGCTGTTAGAAGCAGAGCAAATGTATACCGCATTGCAGCAACGTATTGAGTTGCCAAGACTGCGTGTCGATGCGATTACTCAACGCACTGCCGGCCCAGAGCCGGTTCACCGGCCAGCTCCTAAGTATCCAGCAGATGCCGCACGCAAAGGCCAGTTTGGTTACGTCATGCTGCGCTTTTTGATTGACGAGGAATGAAAGGTTCAGACCATTGATACATTGGATGCCTTCCCGCAAGGAGTTTTTGAGCGCACGGCGACACGTGCCGTCAGGCGTTGGCAGTATGAGGCTACGGGTGAAAAGCATATCGTGCGCGTCCGTATGGATTTCACATTGGACGCTGACTTGAATTTGCAACGCGTGCATGCACTCTTGCATAACGATAAGCTTTGGGATTTTGCCAATGCCGGCTCACCTCGACATCAAGAAGTGCTTGGTACCCTGTTCGAGCTTGTTGCTATGGGCTCAAATAAAAGCTGGCAGGTAAGGCATGAACTGAGTGAGCAGGATATGGAGCCTGATCTGAGTCTGTTCCGGGATCGGCCTCGTTTGTCTGCATCGCTGGATGGTTTTGTAGGGCTGGCGCATATCGAGTTGGCATCCGGGGGGCGTATTACTCAGGTTGATTATCTGCGTGAGAGCTCTAACTGGGATGAAGAACAGCTGTTGGCGGCAACCATTAATACTGTAGCCGCACCCGGCCGTTACCGTATTCTGAGTAGTCAGAACAACCGTGGTCGTTATCAATTATCTATCCAGCCAATCCAAGAGCTACCAGCCAATATGACAGCGAGGTATTGGTGGGATATGGCTGCCCGCAATGGTGATCACAGGGCACAGCAAATTATGGCTGCGTTTGATCAACGTTGGGAGCAGTATCTGATTGCACAGCAAGATCCTGATGTCCTGGCCTGGAGTAGTACTCAGCGGATCTTAGACGGTGATAAAGCAATGGGCTTGGCTATGTTGGAGCAGGCGATTGCCCAAAATCATCCCATCGCCAAAGCGCTGAAAAAGCAATTGCTGTAATTTGGTAAAGCCCCGGCTGGGGCTTTACCATTTAAATATAAGCAAAGGCATCGGCGAACATCTGCTCACGATGCGCGCCTTGCTTTAAGAAAGCATCGCGGGCCACCCCGACCATAGGGAAAGGGCCGGCGATGTAGATATCGTAAGCATCCAGCGAAACAAAATCATTCAGTACCGCTTCGTGCACCAGGCCAGTTCGTCCCTGCCATCCACTGTTTGCCTCCTGCACCACCGGAATAAAGCGAAAACTACGGTGGCTGTTGGCCCATTGCTGCAACGCATCCAGCAGGTACAAACTGCTTTGCTGTCGCACGCCCCAATACAAAAATACCGGCCGGTTTTGTGGCTGCTGTTGCAGTGCTTTGGCAATGCTGTAGACATAGGAAAAGCCGGTACCGCCTGCCAGCAGAAGCACCGGATTGTCGCTCGGTCGCAGATGTGCCTGGCCGAGGCCAGCTTCAACCGTCACCGGTTGTTTGGCATCCATTTGCTGTTGTAGATAGTTCAGCGCCTGACTGCTGTAATCATCGGCCTTTGAAGCGCCAATGTGCAGCTCAAGTTGCTTGCCATTTGGCAAACATGCCAGTGAAAATGGGCGTTTGTCCTGCTCGGTTAAGCACAGTTGCAGGTATTGGCCGGGTAAAAAATTGACTGCTTGCTGCGGGCTAAGCAGCACCCGCTGGACAAAGGGTGTCAGGGGGGTGATGGCATCTACGTTGCACAGGGTTTGAATCATGCTGGTCTCTTTAGGCTTGTATAAATGGGTGCTGCAGTACCAGATCCGTTAACGGATAGGCTAAACAACCATAGGTAAAATTTTGCGCTTTGTCGATATCGGTCACTGGCGAGGGCGGGTCATAACGCACTTCACCACTTTGCAACCGGCAAACACAGCTGGTGCAAACACCCTGGCGGCAACGATGTGGAAAGTCGATGCCATGGCGCAGTGCCGCCTGCAGAATGGTTTCGCCGGCTTCGGCCTCAAAAGTGAGGCCGGCCGGCTGAATGCAGATGCGAAATGCCGTCATGGCTGCTCGGGCAACTCAATGCCAAGGCTGGGCCAAAGTGCATCAACCCGATCTTTGACTGCAGGGTCCATCACGATGGGCTCTCCCCACTCACGATCGGTTTCACCTGGCCATTTGTTGGTGGCATCCATACCCATTTTGGAACCAAGGCCAGACACTGGCGAAGCAAAGTCCAGGTAATCAATGGGAGTGTTCTCTACCAGCGTGGTATCGCGGGCCGGATCCATCCGGGTGGTGATGGCCCAGATCACATCTTTCCAGTCGCGGGCATTGATGTCGTCGTCGCAGACAATAACGAACTTGGTGTACATAAATTGCCGCAAGAAGGACCAAACCCCCATCATCACCCGCTTGGCATGGCCAGGGTACTGCTTTTTCATCGTCACTACCGCCAGGCGGTAGGAGCAGCCCTCAGGCGGCAGATAGAAATCGACAATCTCCGGAAACTGCTTTTGCAAAATAGGCACAAAGACTTCATTTAACGCGACGCCCAGAATGGCAGGTTCATCCGGTGGCCGGCCAGTGTAAGTGCTGTGGTAAATGGGGTTTTCCCGATGGGTGATATGGGTGACGGTAAAGACCGGAAAATCATCCACTTCGTTGTAATAACCGGTGTGATCGCCATAAGGCCCTTCTGGCGCCATTTCACCCGCTTCAATGTAACCTTCCAGCACAAACTCGGCACTGGCCGGCACCTGCAGTTCATTGCTGATGCATTGGACCACTTCGGTGTTGTCCCCACGCAACAAACCAGCAAAGCCATACTCGGACAAGGTATCCGGCACAGGCGTCACGGCACCTAAAATGGTGGCAGGGTCTGCACCGAGCGCCACCGCGACCGGGAAGCGCTCGCCAGGATGGGCCTTTTGCCACTCAAAAAAGTCCAGTGCACCACCTCGATGGGATAACCAACGCATAATGACTTTGTTTTTACCGAGCAGTTGCTGGCGATAAATACCCAGATTCTGCCGCTCTTTGTGCGGGCCCTTGGTGACGGTGAGGCCCCAGGTGATCAGCGGAGCCGCATCGCCTGGCCAGCAGGTCATAATGGGCAGCTTGGTTAAATCGACGTCATCGCCGGACAAAACCACCTGTTGGCAAGCGGCCTTACGCACTTTTTTCGGCGACATATTCAGCACTTGCTTGAAAATCGGCAGTTTGCTAAAGGCATCTTTTAAGCCTTTCGGTGGTTCTGGCTCTTTTAAAAACGCCAGCAACTTGCCCACTTCACGTAGCGCGCTGACCTCTTCTTGCCCCATGCCAAGTGCGACCCGCTCTGGGGTACCAAATAAATTGGCCAGCACCGGGATGTTTGAGCCTTTCGGTTTCTCAAACAGCAAGGCCGGGCCACCGGCCCGCAGAGTACGGTCAGCGATTTCGGTCATTTCCAGCACAGGGTCGACTTCCACGGCAATACGCTTTAATTGGCCGCGCTGTTCCAGTTGCTGGATAAAATCTCGCAGATCTTTGTATTTCATCGGGTTTGCTCACTGCAAAACGTCAACATACGGGGCCTTTCTTTAGCAGGATCAGCCATCGTTTAAGGAGGCCAGTATACATGGAGTCTGCATTTCTGTCAGTTTAGACGGCTACAAAGTCCCTGGTATAGCAAGCATGAAGGTGCTGACCTGGCTGTTTCGAATGGCATTGGATCTGCCAGAACCCCACTAAAATCGGTTGAACTAGGCTCGTAATTACTGTAATTGGCTGAAATCTGTGGCTATACTGAGAAGAAATGGGTTGGTAGAAGGTTGCGCATGGATTTTCCTGCCAGTATTAAACAGCAGACGTGTAAAGATTGCTTGAGTGGTCAGGACTTAGGTTTTGAGATCAAAATGGCGTTTCAGCCCATCATTGATTGGCAGCAGCAGTCGATTTTTGCCTATGAAGCTTTGGTAAGAGGCCCGCAAGGACAGGGTGCTGGCTGGGTGTTTGAGCGGATCAACAAAAACAATCGCTACTACTTTGATCAGGCCTGCCGGGTCAAAGCCATTGAAACGGCAGCTCGCCTGGGTTGCAGCACCTATTTAAACATCAACTTTATGCCCAATGCAGTCTATAACCCTGAAACCTGTATTCAAGCCACATTGGAAGCCAGCGAGCTGTATGGTTTTTGCAAGGATCATATTATTTTTGAGGTAATTGAAACCGAAGAAATTCCGGACAAAGGCCACTTAACCCGGATTTTTCAAAGCTATGCCAAACATGGATTCTTAACGGCTATTGATGATTATGGTTCCGGCTATGCCAACCTGGAGTGGTTGCAGACTTTAAAACCAAATATTCTAAAGCTGGATATGGCGCTGATCCGCGATATTGACCAAAGCCCGGCAAAACAAGCCATCGTACTGGATACCATCGCGCAGTGTGAGTTGCAGGGGGCGAAAGTCTTGGCCGAAGGCATTGAAAGTGCCGCTGAGCTCGCCTGGCTGGTATCGGCTGGTGTCCGTTACCTGCAAGGCTATTACTTTGCCCGGCCAGCGCTAGAGACCTTAACTCCGCTGTCGGAAATTCATGGCCTGACACAATAAACGGACCTGAATGGATAAAAATAAAGGCGCCAGATGGCGCCTTTGGTTTATAGCCAGCGATGACTTAAAAGTCATAGCTGATACGGGCATACAGCATCCGGCCGGAACGACCAAAGGGTGAGTAGTTGGAAAACGAGGTCGCACCTGTGGTATTCAGGTTGATCGGGAAGGCATCCGGATAGGTGTCGAACAGGTTATCGACACCAAAGGCAATCCGCATGCTGTCGGTCATCTGGTAACGGCCTTCCAAATCCACCAGCACTTTCGGGCTTAAGATAAAGTCATTGGCTGGGTTCGGGCTAGGAGCCAGCACCTCACCATAACGGGTGGCTTTCAGGGTGGCACCAAAGCGATCATGGCTCCAGTTGACAATGGCGCCAAGCTTGTCTTTTGGGTTGCCTTTTTCAAAGGTCAGCACATTGACCCGGCCAAAGAGCGTTGGTGCCGGGTCCAGTGCGGCCAGCTCTGCTGTTTCCGGCACCTTGGTGACCTTGGTTTTGTTGTAGTTTCCTACCAGAGTAAAGTCAAAGTTACCCATGGTATCAGTTATGGTGGACCAATTAACGACCACATCGACGCCCTGCGTTTCCGTATCTACACCATTGATAAAGAAGCGGCCTCCACCGATACTGACAAAGCCTTGTGACTCAAGGTACTCACGGACATTCGCTTGCGTCAGGTTTTCTGAAAGGACAATGCGATCATCAATATCAATGCGGTAGGCATCAACGGTGATGGTCACCGCATCAAAGCGCATCACAGCGCCCAGCGAGAAGTTGATGGATTTTTCCGCATCAAGTTCACGGGCTCCTAATGCTATCGCCACCGGATCATTGACCGGAAAGGTCGTGATATCAAAAGGAATACCACCGATAAAGTTGGTGGAAGTAGCCGTGAAGTTTTGCTGTTGCAAGGACGGGGCTCTAAAGCCATTTTGCACCGAACCACGAACAGCAAAACTATCGGTAAAGTCATAGCGGGTAGCAAACTTACCGGATAAATTGCTGCCAAAATCGGAATAGCGCTCGGCCCGGATGGCAGCGGATGCCAGCCAGTCATCGGTAATATTGGCTTCTAAATCGAGGTAAGCTCCGACAGCAGTACGGCTTTCATCTACCTCATTGGAAGGCCGGAAACCTGGGAACACCTGAGAGCCAGAGGCTGTCGGGTTGCCATTAGGTAGCAAGACACCGCCATTGCGGTAGGAGTCGGGCTCACCGGCAAAGATGGAGTAGCCTTCCCGCCGGGCTTCGAGGCCGAGTGCCAGGTTCAGTGCGGAAGCCAGCCCATCGACATCAATGGCTTTGACGCCCGATAAGTTATACACCCATTGATTGTACTTGTAGCCACCGGCATCAAAGGAGGTTTTACTGGCCGGGCCTAACGAGCGGTTTAAGGTGTTTTCAATGGTAAAAGCCATTTTATTGGAGCCGTAAACCAAAGACGTATCCAACTGCCATTCACCCCAGTCCCACTCGTAGCCAAAGGCGGCACTGAAATCATCTACATCCGGTGAAATCAGCGGTAAAAAACCGTCCGGGTAGATTTCGGGAACGTTTCTGGCGTCATTGGCCGGGCGGTAAAAGCCAGCCGAGGTGGCCTGGCGGTTTTGGTAGCTGGCCCAGCCATACAACTTGCCGTTGTCTGTGGTGATGCCGGCATTGGCAAATAAGGTCCACTGCTCCATTTCCGGCTCACCGTACCAGGCACTAAAGCGCTGGAAGGTCTGCTCTCGTGGATCGAAGCTACCATCGGATAATAGCGGGTATTGTTGACGGTAATCCCAGCCACCACGCTCGGTACGCTCCTGATCTTTGTATTCAGCAGAGATAGTTAAAAAGCCGTTGTCGCCAAGCTCAAAGCCTTTCCAGCCAGACAGCGTAATGGTTTCGCCATCGTTGCGGCTGCGTTTAATTTCGCTGGGTGCGCTCCAGGTGGCGCCCGCCGGCGGTGGCGTGGTAGGGGTGGTATAACTGGTATCCCGGTAGCTGTAACCCAGGGTGACTGAGCCACCATCGGATGCTTCCCGCAGCCTTACGTTCATCACGCCGGCAATGGCATCGGAGCCATACTGCGCCGAAGCACCATCGCGCAACACCTCAATGGCGCTAATAGCTCCCATCGGGATGGTATTCAAATCTACTGCTGAGGCACCGCGGCCAACGGTGCCGTTAACATTGACCAAGGCCGCAGCATGACGCCGCTTCGAGTTCACCAGTACCAGCGATTGATCTGGCGACAAACCACGCAGTGTGGCAGGCCGAATGGTATCGGTACCGTCGGCCAGGCCAGGACGGGGGAAGTTAAAAGATGGCAAAGCGACCGATAGGGCCTGATTTAATTCAGTGGTACCGGAGCGCTCCAGTACATCGGATCGGACCAGATCGACCGGCACGGCAGTATCGGAAATGGTCCGGCCGGCAACCCTGGTACCTGTGACAACGATGGTTTCAACTTTGTCTGCGCCGGTATCATCATCGGCAAGCAGAAGGGGGGATACCAGCAATGACGACATCGCCAGTGCCAGCGGGGTTAATTGAAAATGACGCATACAGTTTCTCCTAATGGATGTCGAGTTTCTTGTTATCTGCTCTATCCTTGGTGGTATTTTAATTGTGATAGTGATGGCCTTTACGGCTTCTTAATCAGCAACGACCTACTGCATTGTCGTATTTCTGGTACGTCTCAAAGTAAAGCATAGACCATAAGCGCATGATTTACCGTCCAACTATGGTCGAACAGGTGATCTGGTCTGGTAAAAGCAGTACCATGACAACACTATCGCTTCCAGGGAGTTGTGGCATGAAACAAAATACCAAATTGATCCAGGCCGGACGCGGCAAAGAGTGGACCGGTCAGGCGGTCAATCCGCCGGTGGTGCGCGCCTCAACCATCACCTTTGATACCATGGCCGAACTGGCCCACGCCAGCCAACGCAAAGGCGATAGAGTACCTTATTATGGTCGTCGCGGTACTGCCACGCACTTTGCCTTTCAAGAAGCCATTTGTGAGCTGGAAGGTGGTGCTGGCTGCGCGCTGTATCCTTGTGGTGCCGCCGCAGTGAGTGGTGCCTTGTTGTCATTTCTGCAGCAAGGCGATCACCTGTTGATGGTGGATTCGGTGTACGAACCCACCCGGGCGCTGTGTGAGAAAATACTGCGGCCTATGGGGGTAGAAACCGAGTATTACGATCCGATGATCGGCGCTGGTATTGAAGCTCTGCTCCGGCCGAACACCAAAGCGATTTTTCTGGAGTCTCCCGGCTCACTGACCATGGAAGTGCAGGATGTGCCAACGATATGCAACATAGCACGAGCCCACGGCGTGATCACCCTGTTGGATAACACCTGGGCGTCGCCCATTCTGTGCCGCCCTTTTGAGCTTGGGGTGGATATTTCTATTCAGGCGGCCACCAAATACATTGTCGGTCATTCCGATGTGATGTTGGGTACGGCCAGTGCCAACGAAAAGTACTGGCCGCAACTGCGTGAGCACAGCTACATTCTGGGTTATTGCGCCTCGGCCGACGATGTCTATCAAGCCAGTCGTGGCTTGCGTACCTTAGGCGTTCGGCTGGCGCAGCATCAGCAGAATGCGCTGAAAATTGCGCACTGGATAGCGCAGCGGCCGGAAGTTGAAACTGTCCGTCACCCGGCCTTTGCCAGCAATCCGGGGCACGATTACTTTGTACGTGATTTTTCCGGCAGTAATGGTTTGTTTTCCTTTGTACTCAAGCAAGGCGGAGCCAAGGCGGTAGCAGCTTTTGTTGAAGGTATGCAGTACTTCAAAATGGGCTTTTCCTGGGGCGGTTATGAAAGCCTGATTTCGCCAACCCTACAGGTCCAAAAACTGCGTACTGCCAGCCAATGGCCTTACAGCGGGCCTTTGATCCGGTTGCATATTGGCCTGGAAGATCCCGAGGATTTGATGGCCGATCTGGAGCAGGCCTTTAGTCGTTATCAAGCGGCGCTCTAAGCTTCCTTGCGATTAAGTGATGATGGTGAAAACATCATCACTTTGTATAGTTATTCTGCTAAAGCTGCATAACAATTCACCGAACAAACCTTGCTGCGTCTTTAGTGCTGGATCTGACGCCACCTTTCCCTACAATGCGCCCCAATTTTGGGTAAATCATCCTTGTCCTTCATCGGGCAAGGTCTTTTAACCACTGAAAGACCTTAAGGTCGCATTTTTTCAGGGAGAACCTATGTCTCATATCTATTCTACCAGCCGGCTATGCCGTGCTGTTCAGCTTGGTTTGCTTGGCAGCAGCGCGATGATCATGACGGTGCAGGCCGATGTCTTAGCATTGAACGAAACGGCCGCCCCAGAGCGTATTCAGGTAACGGGGTCACGTATCTTGCGTGAAGGTGCTGTGGCACCATCACCGGTTACCGTGATCAGCGGCAGGGAGCTGATAGAAACCGGTGCTATGAACATAGGCGAAGTCCTGAATGTATTGCCCTCGCTAGCGGCTACTTACTCGTTGGCAAACTCTGGCAGATTTATTGGGACAGCCGGTCTGAGCTTACTGGATTTACGCGGCATGGGTTCATCCCGCACTTTGGTGCTGGTGGATGGTAAGCGCCATGTATCCAGCAGTGCTGGCTCCGCTGCCGTGGATACCAATGCCATTCCTACGGCCTGGATTGAGTCGGTTGAAATCATCACCGGTGGTGCTTCTGCTGTTTATGGTGCCGATGCGGTAACCGGGGTGGTCAACTTTAAATTAAAGCGCAACATCGAAGGTTTTGATGTGCATGCCTTGCTGGGAACTGCGGAAGACAACCCCTACCGTAATCACAAACTAACCGGCTCTTTTGGCACGAACTTCGCTCAGGATCGAGGAAACTTTGCAATTTCGGCCGAAGTTTCCGGCCAACGCGGTATGAACGCGACCCAGCGTCGTCAGACCCGAACCTCCTATATGGCGGTGCGTAACCCGGACGATGGCGATTATCGCGATGCAGACGGTAATTGGGTGCATGATGGCATTCCGGATTCCATCACAGTTGCCAATGCGGGCTGGTATGACAGCTCAACCGCAGGTAACTTTTATCTGATTTCTGAGACGGGCAGCGTCGACTGGTTTATTTTTAATCCGGATGGTAGCGTCCGGCCGCAGGATCTCGGTACCACCTACGGCCAGTGGGGCCGTTGCTCTGATTGTGAGTTCCTGGACTTGCGTCGTTACACCGATCTGCAACCGGCCTTCAATCGCTTTAATGTGAATAGCAAAATCAACTTTGAACTGACGCCGGATACCCTGATTTATGCGGAAGCCAAGTTTGTCCGCAGCAAAGGCGACAGTGAGGGCCAGCCTTCCTTTTTTGAGTATGGCAGTGCCTTGATGGTCGGTCGCGATAACGCCTACCTGGACTCAAGCCTGGTTCAGCTGATGGATAGCTACGGCATCAATGAAATCGAGGTGCACCGTTTTCAGGAGGATGCCGGTCGTCGCCTGGAAAACAATACCCGTACCACGTCCCGCTTTGTTGCCGGCATTGAGGGTAGCCTTGGGCTGGACTGGAACTATGAGCTGTATGGCGTTTTTGGTGAAACCAAGCTGGAACAGATCAATCGCAACAATCTGATCCGCACCAACTTTGCCCAATCCATCGATGCCATCCTGGTGAACGATGAGATTGTCTGTCGGGATGAGCTGGCGCGGGCCAATGGTTGTGTGCCAACCAGTATCTTTGGCGATAATGCCATCAATGCAGAGGCGCGCAACTGGTTTAACACCAACTCGTACAGCAACAGCACCATCCGTCAGACGGTGTTTAGTGGCCATCTGAACAACAGTGGTTTGTTTGAGTTACCGGCGGGCTATGTGGGCGTTTCCATGGGCGCAGAATACCGCAAGGAAGAAAGTGAAAGTGTACCGGACAGCTTTGCTGCTACCGGTGCAACCTTTCTGAACTCACTGCAGTATGAAAAAGGCAGCTTTGAAGTGAACGAGGTGTTTGCCGAAGTCTCTATTCCTTTACTGGCCGATTTGCCACTGATCCAGGATTTGGTGTTTGATGCCGCTGTCCGTTACGCTGATTACAGCACCATAGGCAGCGCAGTGAGCTGGAAGACTGGCCTGGACTGGCATCTGAACTCGCAATTACGGGCCCGGGCTACTTATTCAGAAGCACTGCGCGCGCCAAACATTGGCGAGTTGTACGGACCACAAAACCAAACCTTCTTCCGGGTTACCGATCCTTGCGGCGTGGATCAAGTGCAAAGCGAAACCCGTCGCGTCAATTGCCTTGCACTTGGCATTCCAGCCGATTTTGATCCGCAGGCAACGGCCTCGACCATTGAAGGTTTAAGCGGTGGCAACCCGAACTTAAAAGAAGAGAAGTCCACCAGTTATACGCTGGGTTTGGTGTATCAGCCTGATTGGCTGCCTGGTTTTAGTGTGACCATGGACTACTGGTCGATTGAGATTGACGATGCCATTTCGTCGGTATCGGCACAGAATATCCTGAACAAGTGCGTCGATGCAGAAACCGGCATCAACAATCAGTTCTGTGCCCTGATTGAGCGTAACAACCAAAATGAGCTGGTGCTGATCACCTCGATCACGCAAAACGTAGCCGCCTTGACTGCTGAAGGGGTGGATTTTGAACTGGGTTATGACTTTGATGCCATGGGCGGTCGCTTTAATACCAAGCTGATCGGTACTTACCTGGACTCCAGAAAAACCTTCTCATTCCAGGACAGTCCGGAAGAGTTTGATCAATATGCGGGTACCGTTGGGGATGCCCGCTGGCAAGCTAACCTCAGTATCAGTTACCGCTACCACGCCTGGAGTACCAGTTGGAAAACCCGCTTTATTGACAGTGCATCCTTGTATCGTCAGCAAGAGCTGGCTATTAACCCGGATCCAAGTGATATCATGAGTTACGGCAGTTATTTTGTTACCGACTTGCGCTTGGGTTACGAGTTTGCCAACGGGGTGCAGCTGGCGTTTGGCGTGGATAACCTGTTTGATCGCAGCTTGCCAGGGGTGACTACAGGCACCACGGCAACAACAGCCGCCTACCATAACATTGGTCGCTTCTATTATACCTCGGTATCTTACAGCTTCTGATGGTATTGACGTTCTGATGTGAAAGCCCGCCATTGCAGCGGGCTTTTTTAGTCGTGCTCTGCGATCTGCAATTGATTTCGGCCGGCAGCTTTGGCCTGGTACAAAGCCGAATCGGCCATCCGATAAAGTGTTTCAAAGTCATAGCAGCCTTGCTCACTTACCGCAAGGCCCATACTGGCGGTCAGTTGAAAGTTGTAGTCTTCGCTGACTTTGGTATCGGACAAAGCATGGAGCAGTACTTTACACAGTTGCCCAGCTACTTCCTCACTGGTATCCGGCATCAGCAGCAAGAATTCTTCACCACCAATGCGAGCCAGAACATCGGTATCGCGCCGTGCGTAGGTTCGCAATACCTGAGCCAGCATTTTCAGGGCGGCATCCCCAGCGGGATGGCCATAGACATCATTGACTTGTTTAAAGTGATCGACATCCAGCAGAGCCATCGCAAGCGGCTGCTGGCTTCTCTGTGCCATAGAGGCAAGCAGCTTTCCCTGCAACATAGCACTGCGGCGATTCAGCAGCCCGGTCAGGCCATCTTCAGTAGCCAGTTTGACCAGTTTCTGGTTTTGTTTGCTTAGTAAAATAAACAGAGTCAGCAGCACAAAGCCACTCACGAACATGGCCAGGCTTAACCAGGCGACGGCGCTGCTGTAGCGATAGAGTTGCCGTGTTTGATCGGCCACAATCAATTGCATGGTTCGATGCACATCGCTGGCGAAAATATCCATCTCTTCCTGGATGTATTCGACAAAATCCGTTAATCCTGTTTGCGGTAAATGTTCGGGGTGATGCTCAACCATCTGCCGCAATTGCTCGATTTGCAGCTCCAGCACTTTGAAATTGCTTTCCAGGTCAACAAAATGGCGTAGCAAACCCTGAATGGTATGCTGTCGGGCCTGCACCCTGCTCCATAATAGTTGGGCCTGTGTTGGGCTGTTGTGTTCAGATAAGGCCTGCACATAAAGAGTGACTTCCCGGTTTAGCATTTCAATCTGACGGGAGACATCCACCACGCGCATAGGTGGACGGGCTTGCAAACTCTGTTTGGTGAACCAGATCCAACCACTGACTATCATGGCAGTCAGGCTATAAGCCAACAGCAGCAGAGCTGCGCGGCGGCCTAGTCGCAGTTTGATCCATTGTTGCATTAAGGCCGGACCCGTATTTCAGTCAGGCTCCAAATCCACAAGGCCAAAGGGGCTGTACCATCCAGTACCTGCTGCGACTGATCTGGCCAAATCAGGATAAAGGGACCATTGCGCTCCAGCGGGATAGGTTCACCATCAAAGTGGCTGGCCAGTATAGGTTTGCCGTTGGTAATTTCTTGCGGGGTAAGACGGATACGGTAGTCGTTTAGGGCGCTCAGTCGAATATCCTGATACTGCTCCAAATTAAAACGCACCAACAGATCGTGCAGATAAACCCCTTGCCATAGTCCTTCAGGCCCCCAGGCAGCTTTAAAATGGGCTTGTTGCTGCGGTAGTTGCTCGAGCTCAGACAGGCTCAGCACATGCTGTTGCTCAGCAATACGAATGGTCAGTACACTGCCTTCTTTAGCGTGGCTGCTGACGCTGGTCAACAATGCCAGCACCAAACAGCTTACCAGGCCGAGGGCGGTAACTGCTCGTTTGCGGTAAGTCATGCGTTGACGGCTCCTGGCACAAACATCGGCGGTAAATAAAGTGAAACTCGCTTTGATGATCATAGCGTTGACCAGCTTTTTTTCAATGCTGCCATGCTGACAAAGCCTAACTGAACGTAAACTGACCGAACTGGGCTCACTCTTTTAACAGCTGCGGTTGCAAATGAACGTTATGGCTATGGTCACTAAGCCAGATCTGCCCTTCAGTAATGCTGCACTGCAACTCCATTTGACGCTGCACCAGTTGCAGGCAAGCCTGCAGGCCGTCTTCCGGTAATTGCCAGATGCTCAGGTTCTGGTAGCGTTGCAGTGCAGCTTGCTGTTGCTGCCACCAGACATCGGTACTGCGGCCGCCATAGCAGTACAAGTGCACTTTTTCCGCCCGGCCACAGGCTTTGCGCAGCCACTTCTCATCGGACTGGCCAAACTCCACCCAAAGCGCAATGTCACCGCTCAGGCGGCGATCCCATAGCTCTGCTACATCCTCTTCCGAGCTTAGGCCTTTGGTAAAGGTCAGGCTGTCACTCGCATTCAGCGCAAAGGCCAGAATCCGCACCATCAAACGCAAGTCCGTTTCGGATGGATGCTGCGCCAACGTCAGCTGATGATCGCCATAGTAGCCTCTGTCCATATCAGCAATATTCAGCTTTACTTTGAAGATGGTCGATTTCAGTGCCATGCCAGTCTCTGTCTCATAAAAAAGGCAGTGTAGCGGTTGCAGCCTGACGGCTCAATAAAAGTTGCAGCCCGGCAGCAAAAACGGCTATAACAGCGATACGGGCCCGTGATAATCGTGAAGGAAACATCAAATGAACGTAATGAACCTAGCTGTTGGCTGCCTATTAAGCTTGTTTATCGGCGCCACGCAGGCAAGCACTGTGGTTACTAAGCAGAATCTGCAGCGTTATATGACTATGCTGCCAGAGATGGAAGCGCTTGAAGCCCGCTTTCCGGAAGTAGACAGCAGCACCTTGGAGTTGCAATCGCATTGCAACTGGCAACGTCACTACGACACTACCCTGAGCAAGCTGGCCACCCCTGAGCATCGCCGCGCGTTGGAGCAACTGCTAAAGCAACATAACTTTACCCCGGCCGAATACACCGAGCTGAGCTTCAAATTCGCCTGGACCTCCCTGCAGATGGTGGAACCCATGATGGAAATGATGCAGCAAATGCTGGAGTACATGCCAGCCGAAGAACGCGCTGAACAAGAAGCTGAAATGCGTAATCTAAAGCAAATTACTACTTTGTTAAACCAGTGCATGACGGATGCAGAAAAAGAAACCATCACCAAATTAACCGGTGAATTGATGCAGCAGATGATGGGCATGGATGAAGAGTCCATGCAGCAGTTTGAGCAACTGTTGCAGCAAATGCAGTAAAAAAAATTTGTTGGAGCTCACTTGAAAGCTCCGCCGAAAACCTTACATAGAGTGATGACGGGGCAGGTCTCTAAGAGAGTGCCCTTAATCACAACTCGTATTGCT
>NZ_JAFIFQ010000033.1 GCF_020831925.1 Alkalimonas sp. | reverse complement strand
TCATACGTACTTGCACTACTAGTTTGGGAAGAAACAGGTTCAGTTTTTCAGCTGCTGACCTCGCAGCGCACCCGATCGGCGTGGAACTTTCAGATGATCTGTGGTTCCAAAGTCGGATACACGTATTAAAGGCGCGGATTTTACCATCAAACGCGGCCGCTATCCATGCGATCATGAAAATTTATCACAGTCGCACCGGTTGCATTTTAGTCTAGCTAATTTGCGCAATTTTTCAGCAAATTATGCTATTTTACTTGCTGTTGCCAGTAGAGACTATGCCAACTTTGGTAGTACTCACATTACTCTGAGGTCAATCCGGCTGTAAAAAAGCCACCCGCAGGTGGCTCGTTCAAGGGGTTAATCCAGCAACTGCAGCAAAGGTACTTCAGGGCTGACATCCGCCTCGTAATCCACACCGGCCACTCCAAAACCAAATAGCTGCAGGAAATCCTGATGGTAGCCAGCATAATCGGTCAGCGTATCAATGTTGTCGGTTTCCACCTGCTGCCACAACGCTTTCACTTCAGCCTGCACGTGATCGGCCAGCTCTTTAGCATCCTGACGTAAACGGCCGCCTTCATCCAACACAGGCGCAGCTGCATACAGTCCCTGACGGAACAAACCATCGATCTGCTCAATGCAGCCTTCGTGGCTTCCTTCAGCTTTCATTACCCGGTACAGCAGCGAGATATAAAGTGGCATTATAGGGATTGCAGAGCTGGCCTGAGTCACCACCGCTTTTAAAGAAGCAACATAAGCTTTGCCTTTTTTATCAACCAGTTTAGCAGTCAGCGCCGCCGCCGCTCTATCCAGATCTTCTTTGGCTTTACCAATGGTTGCTTTGCCATAAATTGGCCAGGTCAATTCTTTACCAATGTAGGTATAAGCGACTGTCTGACAGTTATCGGCCAATACATCGGCTGCATTCAGTTGATCCAACCAGCGTTCCCAATCTTCGCCACCCATTACCTTAACGGTATTGAAAATTTCCTCGTCATTGGCCGGCTCTACGCTGACTTCTTCGATCACCCGCTTACTGGTGTTTAAGTTTTTCTCGGTGTAAGCCTTACCAATAGGCTTGAGCACTGAACTGTAGATTTCGCCAGAGACCGGATCTTTGCGTCGAGGCGCCGCCAGGCTGTAGACCACCAAATCAATTTTGCCCATCTCTTGTTGAATCACCTCGATGGTCTTCGCTTTTAGCTCATCAGTAAAGGCATCGCCATTGAGGTGCTTGCACCACAGGCCGGCTTTACTGGCTTCCTGTTCAAAAGCAGCGGTGTTGTACCAGCCTGCCGAGGCGGTTTTACTGGCCGTCGGCTCTTTTTCAAAGAAAATCCCCAGAGTTTTGGCACCCGAGCCAAAAGCTGCAGCAATCCGCGAAGCCAGGCCATAGCCAGTTGACGCTCCGATCACCAGCACATTTTTAGGGCCATTGGCGATAGCGCCACGCTGTTGTACATAGTCGATTTGTTGCTTTACATGGGCAGCACAGCCGGTTGGATGGGCATTGGTACAGATAAAACCACGGATTTTTGGTTGAATTACCATCATTCAGTCCTGTTCTTCAGTAAGGAAATTGCGACTAGTGTAAGACTTTAGCAGACAAAGCTGGTCGGATCAGAGGATTTTAGCAAGCTAGCCACCAGCTGAGAAGAAAAGCCTAGCCGCTATCGCTATTTCCCGAGCGGGATCTGCTCACGCTATAGCGATGCAGCCAGGATGCGGCTAGTTGATTAAACGGGTACTTTTTTTTCACCCCCCAAGCATTTAGGAGAGGCCGGGGGCTTTTCAGCATAGTACTCGTACCATTCACCTGGGGTGTAAGTGTGTAACGCCAGGGCATGAATATCCTGCGCTAACTCTTCCGCTACAATGGCATTGACCGCTCTGTGGCGCTGCAATAAACGCAATCCATCAAACTGTGGCGTTACAATCACCACTTTAAAGTGGGACTCCGATCCAGCTGGTACATTGTGCATGTGGCTTTCATTGGTTACTTCCAACACCACAGGATCAAATGCATCCAGTAATTTCTGCTCAATACGCGTGTGGATTAACATAGACTTCATCCTTTTTTGGTCCCTCTGTTTTACTCTAGTTAAGTCCACCGGACTTGCCAGTGTCTTTTTGCTGTCAAGCTTTTTGTTGACAGCTAACCGGCTGGTGGCCCGTGAAAAAATAAATTGGTCTAAACAATGGGCACGATATAACGAAACGTCAGATTGAGCCGTCCGGCCGTCAAGCGGCTTTGTTTGGGCACCCTGTGTACCCAGTATTGCTGAGTGCTGCCAGTCATTAGCAATAAATCCCCCTGCCCCAGCTCTAACTGCAACTGCCATGGTTGTTGGCGATGTTTTAAATCAAAGCGTCTGGCCTGGCCTAAGCTCAGTGAGGCGATGCAAGGCTCCGTGCCTAGCTCTGGCTCATTATCGGCATGCCAGCCCATATGCTCCTGGCCAGAGCGGTACCAGTTCACTAACACCGAATTGAAGGGTTTCTCAAGTTGCTGTGATAACAGCTGGCACCAACGACTGACCAAAGGATGCCAGGGCTCTGGCGCAAACAAGGTGCCCGAGTATCGATAATGGGCATTGGCATCCCCCATCCAAACCTGCTGTCTTGGGATCGGATGTTCACGGCCAAACAAGCGTATGCTTGGCTGCTGCCATGCTAACTGCTGCACCAACTGCTGGTATGACGAAGCGGCTTCCGCTTCAGGCAACCATCCCCGCCACAGGAGTAAGTTAGCATCTGGCAGTTGCCAGCACTCTGGCTTGAGCTGCTTAGCTGCACGTGTCAAAATGGCCGCCCTGTTTTATATGTAGCATTCGCATGAATACGCATTTTACGTTGGCAGAGATCCATCTGCAATTAAAGCGCTGGCCAGCCGGGACCGACTTTGTCAATCTTCAAGCCTGGGATGCAGTCGATGAGTTATTACTGACCGAGGCCTTCCGGCAACTGGATGCACTGTCGGCGGCTGAACGAAGTGCTTTGCCAGTATTGCTGCTCAATGATCAGTTTGGCGCTTTAAGCTGTACTCTGATCGCTCGCTACCCAGAGTTGGCGATTGTTCATTGCAGTGACTCCTATGTCAGCCAGCTGGCTTGCCAAGCTAATCTGCAGCTGAACCAACTGCCAGCATGCCAGTTGACCTTTATTGATAGCCTGCAACCACTGCCGGATTCCGTTGCTTTGGTACTGCTAAGGGTACCTAGGGATCATGGTTTCCTTGGCTATCAGCTGCAGCAGTTAGCACCGCTTATTGCACACAGCCAACAACTGATTGTTGCGGCCAGAGCCCGTGATACTCATAAAAACCTGCTGCAACTGTTCAGCCAGTGTATCGGGCCAACCACGGCATCCTTGACCCTTCGCAAATGCCGCTACCTGCACTGTCAGCCGGAGTCAAGGACACATAAGCAGCCACCTGCATGGCCAAAGATCTGGCCATTGCCAGATAGCCACTTGCAACTGGTTAACCATGCTAATGTCTTCAGTGGAGAAAAGCTCGATATCGGTGCCCGCTTCTTTCTGCAGCATCTCCCCACCACCAAAACCGGAGAAACGCTAGTGGATTTAGGCTGCGGTAATGGCGTACTTGGCCTCTGTGCACTGGCAGCCAACTCAGAACTTAGTGTAATTTTTAGTGACGAATCTGCCATGGCGATTGCCTCCGCCCGGCAGAGCGTGCAACTCAGCCTGCCCGAGCGCCTTGCACATTGCACTTTTTTGCAGGACGATGGTCTGAGCAAGCTGACGACTAGCAGTGTTGATTGGGTACTGTGCAATCCCCCCTTTCACCAACAGGATACTATTACCACGCACTTGGCCCGGCAAATGTTTCGCGATGCCTGGCGGGTATTAAAACCCGGTGGAAATTTACGTATCGTTGCAAACCGGCATTTGCCTTATGCGCAGGAGCTCACTCGTCTTTTTGGTGGGGTACGCTGTTTAGCCAGTCAGCAAAAATTTGTCATTCTGGAATCGGAGCGAAAACAATGAAGTTGCCCCTGCTGTGTCTGCTAACAGTGTTGCTGCTATCTGGCTGTGCCAGCCCGCATCGACCTTTATTTGTAAACCCAAGTGTGACCACCGAGCCACAGTTACAACTGAATAGCGCGCGTTTCCAATGGCAGCTACAGGACAAACGAACCAAGCCGGTCATGCTAAGCATTCAAACAGGCGATCAATTGATCAACTTGCAAAATAAGCCTGATTGGCGCAGCAAGCTGCAAACTAAATTGCAGCAACGATTCCAGCAAGCCGGCGCCCGGCTTGATCCTTCTGCCAGCACCAAGTTACAGTTCAATGTTCAGACGTTAATCGCGAGAGCAAAGCAGCATCCATTGGATCACGAAGTACATTCTGAAGTAGTGATTGAGGTCACCATCAGTTCACCTGCTGGACAATATCGCAAGCGCTTTGCTGGCAACAGCAGCTACACAGCCCCTTTTAAAGTAGACCCCGCTTCGGTGGAGCGAGAGCTCAACCAACTGACTGAGCGGGTGCTGCACGATATTTTGAGTGATCAGCATTGGCAGAAGTATTTAAGGAGACATGCATGAAGTTCGTCCTCACCCTAGCATCCGTTGTTTTACTGTGGCTCAGCCAGGCCGTGATGGCTGGGGAAACCCTGCAAGCGGATAATTTATTTCCAAAGGTTATATTGCACACCTCACTGGGTGACATTACGGTGGAGCTGGATCGGAGTCGCGCACCTATCACCGTGAATAACTTTCTAAGTTATGTCAAAACCCAGCGCTACAATGAGACAGTTTTCCACCGACTAATCAGTGACTTTGTGCTGCAGGGCGGTGGCTATAAAAAGGATTTTGAGCCCATAACCACGCTCGATGCCATCTTTAATGAATCAGGCAATGGCCTGCGCAACGAAATTGGCACCATTGCCATGGCTCGCACCAGCAACCCGCACAGTGCCACCAGTCAGTTCTATTTCAATTT
This sequence comes from Alkalimonas sp., assembly GCF_020831925.1. Classification (GTDB taxonomy): domain Bacteria; phylum Pseudomonadota; class Gammaproteobacteria; order Enterobacterales; family Alteromonadaceae; genus Alkalimonas. The sequence goes on along the minus strand of NZ_JAFIFQ010000033.1, from coordinate 29,897 downwards.
ATCTGACAACGAAAGCCTGAACCCTGGTGCCCGTTGGGGCTACACGGTCTTTGGCCGGGTGATGGAGGGTATGGATATCTTGCAACAAGTGAATGAATGGGAAACAGCCCAGCATAAAATTACCGGCTGGCCGGATGTACCGGTAGAACCAATTGTGCTACATCGCGTGACCTTGGTTCCTGAAGGCTAGAAGCATCCAACGCTAATTTTTCCGGCAACATGACACTGACCAGCTATACTTGCAGCAACAGCAACACATTTTGCTGGCATCACAAGTACAGAGGTCGGTGTATGCTGGAACAATTTATTGAGCTTAAAACGCGGCAGTTAATTTACTATGCCTCCCGCTATTTTCGTGGCAGGCTACCTCACCGCGAATTGCATCTCTTTATCTGGGATACTCTGGAAGAGTGGGCGCAATTTGGTATCCAACTAAAGACTCCTCAGAACCAACAAGAGCAAGTATTTTGGCATCTGCTGCACCAATTGGAATTTTGGCCAGAGCAGCAACTCAAAAATGATCCGGTGCTGCAACACAATATCCAAAGCTGTTTGAGTTACTTGCGTGGAAAAGGCAGTGTGCCGCTGGATTGTGTTGGTATTCGCCCCTAAACGTAGTCCAAGGTAGAATATTTACCTCCAACTATTTCCGAAACCTTCCGGCTTTGTTATGGTCTGAGCCACGCAGTTTTGAGAATTCCCAATGCTATTTAAAGCCGAAAGTAAAGTACAAAGCTGGCGACAAGCCATCGACAGCTACTCCGATATTCGCCTGCTGTATATTTTTCTGATGGGCTGTGCCTCCGGCTTTCCCTGGGTGTTAATTGGCTCCAATATGAGTGGCTGGTTGCAGGATGCCGGTTTATCACGGGCAGCCATTGGTTATTTCGGTTCTATCTTTATTGTCTATGCACTGAATTTTCTCTGGGCTCCTTTGCTGGATCGGGTGCGATTACCGCTGCTTCACCGTTGGCTGGGCCAGCGGCGTAGTTGGATCCTATTAATGCAAAGTCTGATCCTGGTAGCTACCCTGACCATAGCCTTTACCAACCCTGGCTATAGCCTGCTCTGGACATCCTTGCTGGCATTGTCCATTGCCGTTGCTTCTGCTACCCAGGATGTGGCTATTGATGCTTACCGTATCGATATCATTGCCGGTGAGAAGCTCAGGCTGCCACCTGCCGCCGCCATGGCCGTCATCGGTTGGTGGACTGGCTATTCCTTACCTGGTGCGCTGGCATTTTTTAATGCCGACACCTTTGGCTGGCCTGCCGTGTATCTTGGTATGGCTGGCGTTCAGCTGTTGCTGATGCTGGCAACCTTGTACATTCGCGAGCCAGGCAAGGAGCGCGAGCAATTGCAACGAGATGCCAGTCTGCGCTATCAGCAACACCTTGGAACAGGTAGAGTTCGAGGCTATCTGGTCTGGCTCAGTGTTACCGTGATTGAGCCTTTTGCCGAGTTTTTCAGACGCAATGGCTGGAGCCTGGCACTGGCCATTTTATTCTTTGTGTTCTTATTTAAAATTGGGGAAGCTTTTTTGGGACGGATGTCGATCCCGTTTTATCGTGAAGTTGGCTTTAGCAATGAGCAAATCGCTGAATATTCCAAACTGATTGGCTGGGTTGCTATGGTGATATTTACCCTGATTGGCAGTGCCATAAATATTCGCTTTGGTATTTTACGTGGCTTGTTTATTGGTGGCGTTGCCATGGCTGCCAGCAATCTGATGTTCGCCTGGATTGCCGTGGTTGGCCCCAATACTAACTTATTTCTAGCCACCATTTTGGTTGATAATTTTACCAGTGCGTTTTCAACCGTGGCTTTTGTTTCCTTTCTAACCTTCCTGACTGGCCGGGCTTTTTCTGCAACTCAATATGCCTTGCTGGCGTCTTTGGGTAACCTTGGCCGCACCACGCTGGCATCTTTCAGTGGCGAGCTGGTCGATTTTCTCGATGGTAACTGGGCTTTGTTTTTCACCATCACGGCACTGATGGTCATTCCATCACTGTGTCTGCTACTATGGATTGGCAAGCGATTTAGGCAACAAATGGCTGCTACAGAAAAACAGGCCGAGAGTTCCGTCTAAGAATGCATTCCTTAAGTAGAGCCGAATAAAAAGGGATACCTGTTTGGTATCCCTTCTCAGCATCAAACGTCCTGTTAATTCAGAGCTTGCTTCAAACCTTCAGCCGGATCCACTTCCAGTGCCTGACAGTAGCGAATAAACTCCACTACATCCAGCCGGCGCTCTTGATTCTCTACCTTACCAATAAAGGAATGGGGTGTACCCAACAGCTCAGATAAACTACGCATGGTATGGCCTTTTTCCTGACGCTGACGCTTCAGCCACACACAAAGCCGTTTATTCTCTTCAGAGATAACGCTTTTACCACCTTTCATTTATGATGTACTCCCAGCGTTTAATACGCTTTTATTATTGAATTAACATTTATTTGCCCACCTTCATAGCACTGGCAAGCCAGCCCACTATGAAAACCCCTCCATTAAAACATAGGATGCGACAAGCGTACAGTTACAAGCGTTAAAAAACGTACTGCCTATTGACAGGTCGGAGTGGAATGAATTATGTACCATAAAAAGGGAATCCACTGCGATTAACCAAAGATCCTATGTGATCGAGTTCGTCAGCAGCAAGATTTTCTTCTATAATGACAGCAACTTAACTTACAAAGGGTAGAGACACTATGATCCGGTTGATTTTTTTGCTGCCCTTGCTGATGTTTGCTGCCTGGTTTTGGTTTCTTCAAAGTCAGGGGCTAAGCTTGCAACAAGGCAAGAAAGGTTTCATTTATATCGGAATTTTTAATCTGGCGATCGGGGCTTTGCTGGCTGGAATTATCTGGCTGACACAGCGGTAAATCAAAACCTGTTACCGCTGCTTATGTTGTCGGTGTGCGTTTTAAACAGAGAACGAAGAACCGCAACCACAGGTCGTGGTGGCATTGGGGTTACTTACGACAAATCGACTGCCTTGCAGGCCTTCGGTATAATCCACGGTACCACCCATCAGGTACTGCAAGCTCATCGGATCCACCACCATACTCACGCCTTGCTTTTCCAATACAAAATCACCTTCATTAACTTTTTCATCGAAGGTAAAACCATACTGAAAGCCTGAGCAGCCACCACCAGTGATGTAAACACGCAGTTTCAGTGCCGGGTTTTCCTCTTCGGTCACCAGTGCCAATACTTTATTTGCAGCAGCATCGGTAAATTCCAGTGGGACCTGAATCTCTGACATACATACTCCGAGGGTTACATTCTGTGGTGGATTATCCAATACCTGACTATTTTATTCAAGTATTGTCCGACCTATGCCCAATAGGAAAAAATTTATGCTTTAACACCAGTCTGTTACACTGTAGGAACTTAACATCTTTAGCGGTGAGCCATGAAATACTGGTCTAAAGGCTGGCAGTTGCTGCAACAATCGCTGCCGAGCCTGCGCAAACAATTGGCTTTTCCACAAACCTCACTGCAACTGTGTCTACTCGGCGCACTGGGTGGTTTGCTGGCAGCCATCCTGATTATTCTGTTTCGGCTGTCCATCATTGCCTTGCAAAGCTTTTACCTGGATAAGTTCGATGATTTCTCCACAGCTCCTCAGGAAATTCGCTGGTTGCTGCCTTTTGCCGGCGCTTTTTGCGTTGGCCTGATTGCACTGCTCACCGGCTACAAGCACTACCGACTTGGGATACCTTTTGTGATCCACCGCATGAAAACCATGTATGGACTTATGCCATTTCGCAACACCTTCAATCAGTTTTTTGGCGGCGTGGCGGCATTGGCCAGCGGTTTCTCTGTCGGACGTGAAGGCCCTTCTGTTCATCTTGGCGCCTATGGTGCCAGCTATGTCGGCAAGAAACTTAAATTGCCTTTTAACAGCATCCGTACGCTAGTAGGTTGTGGTATTGCCGCGGGCATTGCGGCTTCTTTTAACACCCCACTGGCGGCAGTGATCTTTGTGATGGAAGTGGTACTTCGTGAGTACCGTATCCATATCTTTATTCCGGTGATGCTGTCCGCTGTAGTCGGGGCCTTGGTGACCCGGCTGGTATTTGGCATGGAGCGCGAGCTGGCTATTTTACAAATCAGTACCTTGCCCGGCTGGCATTTCCCCTATTTGATTTTGTGTGGCGTCTTAATAGGCATGGTCGCTTTTGTTTTTAACACCAATATGATGCGCATTATTCGCTGGTTTAAAAACTGGCCCTTGCCAGTGCGCTTACTGCTGGCAGCGGCGATCACGGCCGCTGTTGGCATGCTGATCCCTCAAGCCATGGGTGCTGAAACCGGCGCCATCCAATATGCTGTGGAAGCACCAACCGATGTGCAACTCTTGCTGGCGCTATTTATCGGTAAGATGATTCTGACCATTTTTGCCCTCGGTCTGGGTGTGCCAGGTGGTGTGGTTGGCCCTATTTTTGGCATTGGTATTGTGTTTGGTACCCTGCTGGCCCTGTTCCCCGGCCTATTACATGGTCACAGTGATCATGCCGGTACCTATGCGGTGCTGGGTATGGCCGGGCTGATGGCAGCCTGCCTGCATGCGCCACTGGCAGCTTTGGTGGCTGTGATGGAGCTGGCTTCGAACCCGGATATTATCTTACCAGCCATGCTGGTTATCGCTACTGCCTATGTCACTGGGGTGCAGTTTTGCAAGACAAAATCACTGTTTCTAATGCAGTTGGATTTCCTGCAACTACCGTACAAGGTATCGCCTGCAGCTGATCTGCTGCAAAAAGTGGGGGTCTTGGCTCAGCTTGATCACCGCTATCATCTGCTGATGGAGGCCGATGAAACAACCATTCGCCAACAGCTGGACCGCTTAGCAGCCGATGAGCTGCTGCTTCTCAAAACCAACAGCGATGATGGACCACAGTATCAACTGGCCAGTTACGATGTCAGTTTGTCGCTCACTGGTCAGGATGCTATTCATTATCTGCCGGTCCCGCAGGTTAGCCAACAAGCCACTATGGCTGAGGTTCATCAGTTGCTGGAAGCCAGTCGTGAAGGGGCAGTTTGCGTTATCGACGATACCCGGCAACAACCAGAGCCTGTAGGCCTGGTGCGTTGGGATCAGGTCCAGGGTCTATTGGTCAAACAGAATAACTTACTATGACATTACTACTAATTTACAAAGCATTGCATCTGATTTTTATGGTGGCCTGGTTTGCCGGCATCTTCTATTTACCACGGCTGTTTGTCTATCATGCGGAAAGTAAACAGCCGGAAGTGCAGGCACAGCTAAAAATTATGGAGCGCCGCTTACTGTTCTTTGTAACTCCTTTTGCCATCCTGACGCTGGTGTTTGGCCTCTTGCTAATCCAGGCCTACGGCATGGATTGGTTTAAAGCCAGCGGTTGGTTGCATTACAAGCTGCTGTTGGTCGCCTTACTTTATGGTTACCATGGCTATTGCTTTAAATTGCTGGCCGATTTTAAAGCCGATAAAAATACCCGCAGCGGCCGTTTTTACCGCTGGTTTAATGAGCTACCGGTGCTAATCCTATTCGCGACTATTTTACTGGCGGTACTAAAGCCTTAAACCAAAGCATTTTGCTTAGCGAGACAGTTAACTCAATAGCCACAACAGCAGAATCACAGCCAATAAGGTGCTGCTGGCAAGTGGTAATAACGCCTGCTGGGTCAACCAACGATTGGCCCGGCGTTCTTGTTTACGCCACTGAGGCGGCGGCCAGGCCTGTTGGCGACTGCTTTGCGTCTGATAGCAGGATTTTAGCCACAAGGACCAGCCCAGCGCCGGGCTTACCGGGTCCTGCCAGCTAGCGGGTAGTGGCCGTCCGCCATGTTGCCACCACCAGTACAAACCAGCAGCCAACAGCACGGGCCAGCCTGCAGCCAGTATGCCGGCGGGTTGCAGTGCCTGCCACCACAGTGGCTGCAGCTGGGTCAGCCACCAAGGCATACTGAGTGAAGCAAGCACCAACACCAGCCAGCTAAAGCTAGCTGTCGATGGCAGCTTTGGCTTCGTAGGCTGGTGCTGCTCGCGCAACAACGCCAACAAGTGCCAGGCCAGTAAAGCAGTGCTAAGCGCCCCTATCGTCAGTAAGCCTGGCAACAGCGACCAGTTGGCAAAAATGCCCTGCCCGAGTTCCTGCTTCAATCCGTATTTTACCGCAGCGCCTGAGCTCAGTGGCAAAGCGGTCAGGCTCACTAATGGCCACAGCAAGGCCAGCCAGTGCCAGCTTTGCAACCGGTAGCTACTGGCTGTGCCGGCAGCGAGGAATAATGCCGATTTTAACAAGGCATGATGGCAGGCATACCAAACCAGCAGCCAGGCGGCCTGAGCTTGGTAATCGGCCGGGCTACTCCAATACAATACCAGGGCCAGCAACAGATAGCCCATCTGACTGACCGAGGAGTACGCCAACACCACCTTGGTTTTGCGATGCAACAATGCCAACAAAGCCCCGAAAAAAGCCGAGCTAAAGCACAACACCAGCAACCAGGGCAGCCATAGCAACAAGAGCCCATCGCCAGCCGGAATAAACTGCCACAAACCAAACAATCCAGCTTTGATCATCGCACCGGATAACACAGCGCTGGCCGGAGCCGGTGCGGCCGGATGTGCCTGCGGTAGCCAGATATGCAGTGGGAAGAACCCCGCTTTTAAACCAAAGCCCAGCAACAATAGTGACAGGGTCAGGGGGGTAAGGGCTGCGGCCTGTAAATCGCTGATCGCCAGAGCGCCATCGGCCGCATCTACCCGCAGCAGCAAGGCAGCAAACAGCAGCAGTTCACCAAAGATAGCCAATTGCAAATACAAACGCCCGGCTCGCCTGGCCGCGCCTTTGCCACTGTGAATGACCAAACCATAGGCAGACAAGCTCATCAGGGCGAAGCCCAAATAAAAGCCCAGCACATCCTGCGCCAGCAACAGCAGCAGGTTGCCCACCATTGCCAGACTAAAGCTACTCCAGTACAGAACTTTACGCTGATTGATAGTACTGAAACTGTACAAGCCGGCACAAAGCCATAGCAGCAGGGTAAAGCCAAACCAGAGCGCAACCGGCCCCTCTGGCACCGCAAAGTCGGCTCCCGGCCACAGCAGTGTCTGCAGCTCAGTCATAGCTAAACTCCCGCTCAACAATCAATTTGCTCCAGCTCAGTGGGCTGAGATCCGTCCCAGCCAGCAGCCCCATCAACACAATCAACACAGCGGTAATCACCGGCGGCAGCAGCAACATCCAATGGGTTTCAAAGCGCCGGGACAGCTGCTTTGGCGCTGGCCAATCGCCGGCAGGCAGACACCAGATCCGATAGATCACAGGCAAAAAATACATGGCATTGAGTGCACTGGATGTCAGCAGCACCAGCAAGACCAATGGATAGCCAGCATCCAGCGCACCGCTGGCCAGATACCATTTGCTGATCATGCCAGCCGTGGCAGGTAGCCCTATCATGCCGCAGGCACCCAGCGTAAAAGCGATACTGCTAAGCGGCATGCGCCGCCCTACCCCGTTCAGTTCACGGATTTTATGAATACCCAGGGTTTCGGCAAAATTACCGGCGCAGAAAAACAGGGTGATTTTCATCACCCCCTGATGCACCAGGTGCACCAAGCCACCGACTGCCGCCACCGGCCCCAACATGGCGACACCCAGCGTGACATAAGAGACCTGACTAACGGTTGAGTAAGCCAGTCGACGCTTCAGATCCTGTTGCTGCAAAGCACGCCAGGAGCCATACAAGATGGTGGCAGATGCCAGCATCACCAGAGGCCAGGTCAGATCCAGCTGCTGCATCACATCCACGCCAAATACGTCGTATACCACCCGGACGATACCAAAAGCACCGGCCTTTACTACCGCCACCGCATGCAACAAAGCACTGACCGGTGCAGGTGCGACCATGGCCTCAGGCAACCAGCCATGCAGTGGCAGCAAGGCCGCTTTGACCCCTAACCCGGTAATCAGCAACACAAAGGCCAGCATCAGCAGGCCACTGTGCTCTGCCAGCAAAGGACTTAAGTAACCACCCGGCATAAAAACCGGACTGCCGGTCAGACTATGCAATAATGCAGCACCTAGCATCAGCACCACGCCACCACTGATGGTATATGCCAAATAGCGCCTGCCAGCCCGCAAGGACTCGACCGTACCGCGATGCACCACCAGCGGGAAGGTGGCCAGCGTCAGTAGCTCGTAAAACAGCACGAAACTGATCAGGTTGCCCGACAACGCCAACCCCACGGTAGCACTGACACACAAACTAAAGTAACCAAAGAAACGCGAACGCAGCGGTGAGCCTTCCAGGTAACCAATGGCATACAAGGTCGTGACCAACCAAAGCACCGAGGACAACAAGACAAACTGCAGTGATAGCGCATCGCCATGCAGAATAAAAGAGCCACCGGGTAAAAAAGGCAACTCGAAATAATAATCCTCGCCGGCCTTCACCCCCTGCCACATCCAGGCCACCAGCAGCAGCTTCACCAGAACGCCACCAAGGTTCAGCGTCGTACGCAATGCAAACCGATGCTCTGCCAGGCTAAAAATCAACAGACCTGGCAGCAAAGAACTGAGGACAATGAACACCGGCAACCAGCTATTCCAGTCCATCTCAGCCTCCCAGCCAGCTCAATAGCGACCCACTGGCAAAAGCCAGCATCCAGACCAGCAAGGCAGGCAGCAACGCCAACCACTGTGGCAACAAGGCCGGGGCAAAGTCAGGACGCACGGGTTTAGCCCGATTAAAAGCCAGTACCACCAGACGAAAGATGTACGCAGCAGAAAGTAAGGTACCGGCCAGGATCACCGGCAACAACCACCACAGCTGACTGTGCTGCCACAGTGGCAACAGCAATTGCCATTTAGCTACAAAACCACCACTCGGGGGCAGGCCAATTAAACTGCCGCCAGCTACCGCCACGGCAAACATGGCCAGTGGCATGGTCTGGCTAGCACCGCGAAAGGTACTAAGTCGCTTGCCACCTAACCGCAGCTGCATTTCACCAACGGCCAGAAAGGTGGAGGTTTTAGCCAGCGCATGCGCCAGCACAAAGATAAAGAGTGCCTGGGTAAAAGCCGGATCAGTCAAATGCAACATCAGGCCAAGTGCCAGCAAGCCATAGCCCAGCTGCGCCACGGTCGAATAAGCCACCATCACTTTGGCGTAAGGGGTCCGTAATGCCGACCAGCCACCCACCACTAGCGCCATACTGCCAGTGAGCAAAAACAACCAGCTGCCGGTTACCGCGAGCTCAGGTCCTGCCAACTGGCTCCAGATCATGTAGAGCATAAAGAGAGGCCCTTTTACCACCAGCGCCGACAACAAAGCACTAACCGGAGCCGGCGCCGCTGCATGGGCGGCGGGTAACCAGACATGCAATGGCCAAAGCGCCGCTTTGAGCATCAGGCCCGCCGTGATCAACCAGAGTGCCAACCGGTGATCGACCGGTTCTTCGCTGATAGCCACGGCCAGTTGGGGTACATCCAGCCAACCATAATGGCCATAGAGCAAAGCGACTCCCAACAAATAGCAAAGAGACGCAGCCAATGACAGCAACAGATAGCGCATGGCTGCCTGCAAGGCTTTTTTACCGCTCAGTAGCACCAAAGCCACGGCTGCCAGCCCCAGCAGCTCCAGAGTGACGTACCAATTGAACAGATCAACCGACAAAAACAACGACGATAAAGCCGATTGCAATAACGCAGATAAGGGCCAGAAATCAGCCGACAAGCCAGCATCACGCCATTGACTTAAACTGTAGCTGGCGACCAGACTATGGATCAAAGCGGTCATCAACAGCAATAAAGCCGAGAGCTCATTCAATTGCCAGCGAATAGCAAGGCCAGTCTGCCAGCCGCCCAACTGCATACTGGCTGGTCCAAAGGTCACCACCTGCCACAAAGCCGCCAACGCCAGCAGCAGGCTGAACAAGGTACTAAGCCAAACCAGCCTGGCGGCCTGACGGCGCCAGCACAAAGCCAATACAGCCGCCAGCAGAGGCAGTAACACAGCCGCCAGAGCGAAGTTCATGCCGACTCCGACAAGGTTCGGGCGACCAGGGCCAGTGCAAAGGCAGTGGCACTCACCGCCACTACCAGGCCAGTTAGTACCAGAGCATGCAAGACGCCATCAGCCGGATCAGTGCGGGCAGCAAGCGTCACCATCACCAAAAAAACGGCAGCGCCCATCAGATTCAGCGCAATAATACGTCGTAACAACTCAGGGCCCCGGATCAGGCCGTAGCAACCAATGCCCCAGAGGCCAGCGGCAATCAACAGATACCAATGCACCAGGCTCATGCACCTAGCTCCTTGCGTTCACCCACCACCAACAAAGTTAGGGTCAGGCCTATTGCCAGGGTGGCACTGAGCTCAATTAACAGGATCAGCCCTTTGGCCAGCGGCAGTGGCCAACGCAACCATTGCGCAGCCTGCTCTGGCTGCCAGTTCAGCCACAGACTAAGTAACCCGGCCAGCAAAAAAGCCAGTACCCCAGCCAGAATCAATGCCCGCACCCACCAGAAATCGAAACGAAGTGCCGGTAGCTGCCCATTAAGCCGCAACACCACCAGCGCAGCTGCCAGCAAGGCTCCGGCCTGGAATGCCCCACCTGGCGCTGTAGCCCCGCGCCACAGCACAAAAAACGCCACCAGCACCAACAGGGGCAATAAGCGTTTGCTCCATTGCCTGGCCAATGGCCAGTGTTGCAACGCCGCAGGCTCAGGCGCTGCGACTAAGCGAGTTCCGAGTAAAGCCAGTAACAATACCAGCAATTCGAGCAAGGTGTCCCAGGCACGGAAGTTCAGCAGCACAGCCGTCACCAAATGCTCGGTACCACTGCTGCCCAGTTGCTCCAGCGCTGCTGGCAGCTGGCTGTGTTGTGGCTGCAGCGGCAGCTGCCAGAGTGTCCAACCAAGCACGGCACTGATCGCACTACAAAGCAGCAAGGCCGGCAAGCGCTCCACCCGGCCTGCTCCTTGTGCCGGCGCTAACGATTTGGGTTGTCGTGCTAACGCTGAAAACAGCAAGGCACCGGTCAGCCCTGCCCCTATGGCTGCTTCTGCCAGCGCCAAATCGGCTGCTCCCAGCCGAGCCCAGGCCAGGGCCAACATCAGGCCGAACACCACATAGAGCATCACCGCTGCCGCCAACTGGCGAGCTAGTATCGTCGCCAGCGCTAACAGCAACAGCAACAGCCCCAGCAAAGCATCAAACCAAAAGTCACCGCTCATTCTGCTGGCTCCTCATGGTCAGCCTGCTGGTCACGGCCATATTGTCCAAGCAACTGACAGGAAATGGTACCGGATAACATGACCAGCCCCCAGATCAGCAACATGAATAGAAAACGCTGCCAATTCGGCTCCAGCAGCGCCAGTCCCAGCACAATAAAACCAAGGCCAAGGGTATCGGCCTTGGTCACCGCATGCAGTCGGCTAAAGACATCCGGAAAGCGCAGCAATCCCAAACTGCCTGCCAAAAAAAACACCAGCCCCAGCACCAATAAAAGCACAGCCGCCCAAACCATCATTTGCGCTGCTCCTGCTTTAATCGCTGGACAAAAGCAGCAGGCACCACGGCAGCCAGCAACGCAATGATCAAAGCGACCTCCAGCAAGGCTGGCTGGGCCAGTGCCTGAGATAACAGCAACAAGATAGCCACGCCACCACTGCCCAGTAATTGAATAGCCAACAAACGATTGACCAAATCCGGTCCACGCCAGACCCGCCATAAACCCAGCAATACCGTGAGTAAAATAGCGGCGGCCATTCCCATCAACATAAGGGGCTCTCCTCAGCCAATAGCTGACTTAAGCGCTGCTCTAGCCTGGCGACCCCCTGCTGCCAGTCACTGCTGTCCGTTAACAGGTGCAGCTCCAACCAAGCCGCATCATCGCCGGATTGATCGGATAAACGACTACGGCAGACGGTAGTGCCAGGCAATAAACTAATCAGGCAGGCCAGGACACGCTGCGCACTGGCTTGCTGCAGGCGAATGGAATAACGCTGCCAATTCGGAGCAATGGCAGGGACAGGCTGCAGCGCACGCCAGGCGACATCAAAGCCCCCCCGCCACATTTCTACCAGGAAATAGCCGGTAAAACCAGGCAGGTAGCGCCAACGTAGTCGAAGCAAAGGCACAGACCAGCGCTCAGATAACCAGAGCAACAGCGGCAACAACATCAGAAAAAACCACCAGCCCTCGCCACTGCTTAATAGTGCCCACAGCAGCCCATACAGGACCGCACGCCAGACTAAGCGTTGCAGGCTACTGAGGGATGAGCTGCTTGGCGGCGGTTCTGTGGTTGAGCGCATGAGTATCCTTTGAATGTTGAGTCAGTCTAACCTTTACTGATTGAAATAAAAAACAAATCACAATTTATACTATGGGTAAACCCTGGAAAATTCAAACCGACAAAGCGAAACATCACCTAACTGCATTCGCCTTTCACCTACTCTATGACGTATAATCAGCAGCCAGCAGCAGACTGCCCGGCAAGCCCGTATTGCGGCAGTCACCCGTCAAACCATCAAATCACAGGCAGCAGCATATGAGCTTCAAAGGCCAGCATATTCTTTCCGTCAGTCAGTTTGATCGCGATCGTATTCAGCAGGTGTTTCAGGTAGCCCGCAGCATGGAGCCTTATGCCTGCCGAAAAAAGCGTACCAAGGTGCTGGATGGGGCTATTTTAGGTAATTTATTTTTTGAGCCCAGTACCCGTACCCGGGTTAGCTTTGGTTGTGCATTTAATTTGCTGGGGGGGGAAGTACGCGAAACCACCGGCATGCAAAGCTCTGCACTGGCCAAAGGCGAATCGCTGTACGATACCGCCCGGGTGCTGAGCAGCTACAGCGATGTGATTGCCATGCGTCACCCGCAGTCCGGCTCAGTGGCTGAGTTTGCCGAAGGCAGCCGGGTACCAGTGCTGAACGGCGGTGACGGTGCCAATGAGCACCCAACGCAGGCCTTACTGGATCTTTTTACCATTGAAAAAGAGTTGGCCGCCAGCGGCCAGAGCATTGATGGTATGCATATCGCTATGGTCGGCGACTTGAAGTTTGGCCGCACCGTGCATTCACTGGCCAAGTTGCTTTGTCTGTACAAAAATATCCGTTTCACCTTGATATCGCCAACTGAGCTGGCCATGCCAGATACAGTAGTTAGTGCCATTGAAAACGCCGGCCACAGCATCGAGCTCAGTGACAGCTTTGAAGGCAAGCTGGCGGCCGATATCGTCTATCAAACCCGGGTGCAGGAAGAGCGCTTTGCCAGCATCGACGAAGCCAACCTGTATCGTGGTAAGTTCCGACTGAATCAGGATATTTACACCCGGCATTGCAAGTCCAATACCGTCATTATGCACCCACTGCCACGCGACTCTCGCCAGGATGCCAATGAACTTGATAACGATCTGAACCTGAACCCGAACCTGGCGATTTTCCGTCAGGCCGATAATGGCGTGGTGATCCGCATGGCACTTTTTGCCCTAACGCTAGGGGTAGAACACCTGGTTAGCAAGTACGAGTGCGATGTGCCCTGGTACAGCAATAAATCTTCCTTCTCTCCGCTTTAATGTCCAAGGACCCAGCATGAACAAATCCAAGCAACTGTTTGAACGCGCCCAACACACCATTCCCGGCGGCGTCAATTCGCCGGTACGGGCTTTTAAAAGTGTCGGTGGTACACCAATATTTATTGAAAAAGCCGACGGCCCTTATATTTTTGATGTCGATGGCAAACGCTACATCGATTACATTGGCTCCTGGGGACCAATGTTGTTGGGGCACAATTACCCGGCCATTCGCCAGGCGGTGCAACAAGCGGCAGAGAATGGCTTAAGCTTTGGTGCACCTTGCCCGGCTGAAGTTGAGATGGCTGAGCTGGTTAGCAAGCTGGTGCCCAGCATGGAAATGGTGCGCATGGTCAGCTCCGGCACCGAAGCCACCATGAGTGCCATTCGGTTGGCACGCGGTTACACCGGCCGTGATACCATTTTAAAATTTGAAGGTTGTTACCACGGCCATGCCGACTCCTTGCTGGTAAAAGCTGGCTCTGGCGCTCTGACATTAGGTGTACCGAACTCGCCAGGCGTGCCGGCAGACTTTGCCAAATACACCCTCACTGCTGAGTTTAATAATTTGCAGCAGCTCGAAGCAATCTTTGCCGAGCGTGGGCAGGACATCGCCTGCATCATCGTCGAGCCGGTCGCTGGCAATATGAACTGCATTCCGCCAGCGCCGGGGTTTTTAGAAGGACTCAGAGCACTCTGTGATCAATACGGCAGCGTGTTGATTTTTGATGAGGTCATGACAGGTTTCCGGGTCGCACTTGGCGGTGCTCAGGCGGTCTATGGCGTCCAGCCGGATTTAACCACCTTGGGCAAAATCATCGGTGGCGGTATGCCAGTCGGCGCCTTTGGTGGCAAGCGTGCTATTATGCAGCAGATTGCGCCCACGGGCCCGGTATACCAAGCCGGTACTTTGTCAGGCAACCCGCTGGCAATGGCCGCCGGTTTGGCTGCATTGAATGCCATCCGTCAGCCAGGCGTGTATGAGGCCCTAACGGAGAAAACCAGCCAGCTGGTCGCCGGTATCAAAGCTGCAGCCGATAAGCATGGTGTACCCCTTGCTACCACCCAGGTAGGCGGTATGTTTGGTCTGTTCTTTACCAAAGTGCAAGCCATCAGCAATTTCGCACAGGCCACCCAGTGCGATATCGAAGCTTTCAAACGCTTCTTCCATCTGATGCTGAACGAAGGAGTGTACCTGGCTCCTTCAGCTTATGAGGCAGGCTTTTTATCGCTGGCGCACAGTGAAGCCGATCTGGCCGCTACCATAGCGGCTGCCGATCGCAGCTTTGCCCAACTGGCAGCAAGCTAAGGCGAACGTTCCGGCAGTAAACGGACAATATCGCTGTCTTGCTGCCGGTTTAATTGCAACAACCAGTTCTGGCCACTACGATCACTGTAGATGGCCACTGCTGTCTGTCCTGTTGGTAATGCGATCTGTTGCGATTCACCCCGCCAACTTTGCAGGTGTAAAGTGGTACTGCCTGGTTCTAACCAGGCGATGCCTTTATCGTTGCTCAACCAAAGACCATCCTGGCTAATATCCTGAGGGAAACCCATCAACGTCAGCTCCGTCAAGCCGCCACTGGGATGCCATAACTGCAGCTGTGCGGACTGATCACGCCGAATCAGCAAGCCTTCGTCAGCACAGCGCACATCCAACACATCATTTAACATTGGTTCAGCACTATTGGCCGCCATACGGAACAAACGCCAACCAGCGGCTTGATCAAACTCTGTCCAGTACAATTGCTGGCGGCACACCTCAACCCGGCTTATTGCTGTACCCTGCGGCAAAAGAGAATGCAGCTGGCCTGTACTTAGATCAACCTGAAACAACTGACTATTAATAAGCGCCACCAATTGCTGTCGGTACCAGAGTAGTTGTTGTATTTGCTGATCAGAGCCCAGATCCGTCAGTTGACGAAGCTGATCACGCCATGCAAGCCAGACTTGTCCGTGGCCGGAACGATTTGACACAAAAGCAACTTGCTGCTCTGCCAGCGCTGCCAATCGCTCACTGCGATTGGACGCAAACCAACGCTGCCAGGATGGCTCAGCCCCAGCCAACTGCAAAAACCACAAGTCGCTGATTGGTTCTGCTCCGGCAACCGCAAGGATCTGCTGATCAGCAAAGACTAAATCGGTCAGGTCGGCAGATAAAGGTCCCAACGAATCTCTTGCTTTACCCGTCGGACTAAGACGCTTAAAAGGTTGCTGAGGTTGTCCTAACCAAAGTTGTCCATGCAATTCAGCCAACTCTGTCAGTTGCTTTGGGTAATTCCGTAGTACCTGCCAGCTGCCATCTTCTGGCTGAATCCGAATCAGCTGGGTTTGGCTAAAGCTAACTTGAGCCAGCACATACAATGCCTGTTCATGCGCCAGCAATCGATGAATACTCAATGCCGGTATGGGTCTATCCAACAGCGGCTCTGCTACAAACTCAGAACCAGCTACCATACTCTGGTTGCGCCATAACTGAAAACGACTCTGATGACCTGGCAGCTTATCCAGCCAGTACAACTGATTGTTTAACTGCACCAATCCGGCTCTGAGCCACTTTTCACAATGGGTAAGCCGCTCTGGTGTCGCAAACTCCGGCAAAACTGTCTGTCGGTACAAACCGCAGTCATGCTGCCCGATGGCATTGAAATAAATTGCCGTTCCAAACCATGTCGGCTTACCAAGTACTTCAAACATGCTCGGTGCATACCGAGGGGTCATTTGCTGCTCTGATTGCAGTACCCATTGCCACCCACTTTGGCCACTGGCTTGGTGTTGGTATAATAAGCTTTGTGCTGCAGGATCCCAGACAGGTAATTGCTCGCGACCATTCAGGGCGCTGACGGGTTCAATCCGGGTAAATACTGGTTGTTGGCTGCCAAGCGTCAGATGCGTCAAGCCATAGGCAATAATGCCGCAGCTTAGCAGCAAGGAAACAACTGCCAGCACAATAAACTGACGATTCGATTGGCTGGCTGCGTTTAGTTCCGGTGTTGCACTTGTGGGTTGCGTACTATCCTTGTGAATCGCATCCACAGCTTTTGGGCTGGTAAGAGGAACCAGCTCGGCCAACCAGCAGTAGCCTTTTTTCGGAATGGTAGCAATGAAAACCGGCGCTTGGGTATTGTCCTGCAACAATTTGCGCAAGGCGCCAACAGCCCGCATTACCGCACCGTCGGTACCCTCGCCGGCCGGCCACACATCCTCTATCAGTTGATTTTTGGACAGTAGCTGATTTGGATGCAGCAGAAAATAATTCAATAGCTTCTGCAGCCGGGGCTCCAGTGTTGTGGCAGTGGATTCCTTGGCAACTGCTAACCAGAGCTTGCCGACTGATGCGCGATAACACCAGGGGCCAAATTGAACCAGAGGTTCCAGATTAGACAAAACAATCCGTCCTTACACGAGGCATGGACGGATTATAACGGAATCCAGCGAAATTTCAGGTATGTAATTGTTACAGAGTTATGCAATGGCATTAAAGCACTTACGCGTTGCGAATTGGCTGATCAGGCTCTTTGCAAATTGGGAACCAAAGGCAAGCGTACAAAGATTCCAGATCCAGCCCCTCTCCAACGGAAGATTCTACGTCAATTTGCTGCTGTTGTTGATAATCAGGCTCTTTGCAGATTGGAAACCATAGACACGCAAGCATCGAATCAACTTCCGTTTGTTGAGACTTGATGTCAAAACTGGTTGCTGCAACAACAGCCCCTGAGATAAAAGTAGCGATTGCAGCAGTAGTCATTAATTTTTTCATGGTGTAATCCTTAGTGTTTGCGTTTGACACCTTAAGGCTGCCACTAAGAAAAAAAATTAACTCGATGAAATCCTTATAAAAAAGCTATAAATTTTGCTGCAAGACAGAAATTTCAGCAATATCCATATCTCCACTGCCCATAGACGGGATATAAAATGATTGGCCATCGGCGCTCAGGCTAAAGTAATCTGAAAAAATCGTTCCCAATGAACTGGCTGGACGTATTTGCCCTGAAAGAAGATCCAAGTGCAGCAGTTGATAGCGGTTATCTTCCTGGTAGCTGGAAAAATACAAACCATGATTGGTCAAGACCAGCCGAAGCGGCAACACCCCCTGACTTAGTGATTCCAGATGCTGCGGCTGTGACTGCGACTCTTTTGTTTCCAGATAATAACTCTGACTATGACTGTCACGCCACAGACGGAACTGACCATTCGGGCTTTCCAGATAGAGATCACGCCCTAAATGAACCAGCTCTGCAGGCATGTTTACATCCACGTCTTGCTTCATCAACTGCCATTGCCCTTGCCTGGATACCGCATAAAATATACTCTGACTATCCCAGCTCCAACTTGGGTTGACGATGTTGGTTTCATCCGGCTTGGACAACAACATCGGTTCAATCCCTTCAGCTAGCAACCAGAGTTGCTGACTGATCAGTGCCAGCAAATAGCGCCCATCCGGTGAAAAACTAAGCTGGCTAATACGCTCATTCTTAACAAATTGCGTCAGTTGCACCTGCCGCCCATTGGGATGAAACAACCAGACTTGCGACTCTCCGGTACGTCTGGATACAACTGCAACAGGACCATCCAGTATTGGACTTGCTTCAGCAAAAGCTTCATTACGATTCGAACTGAACACTTGCTGTTGTCTGCTAACATCATCATCTACCAGAATTTCATTAGGTACCTGCAAGATGTTCAACTGTGAAAATGCGCCAACCGATGCCAGAATCCGGCCCGTTGGACTAAGTTGAATCTCTCGTGCGTTAGAGTCTGTATAGGCCAGCAGTCGACTGGTTCCTTTTGCAATATTGAACGCGGCTAAAGTAGAGCGACCGGTTGGGTAAATGATTTCAGTATCATCAAGACTCCAGTCAACGTTACCTGGCGAGAAGTCACTCAATCGCTTCAGCTTGCGGGTAGAACGATTGGATAAGTCAAGCAACCATAACTCCGCCGCTCCAGAGACATAACGCAAAAACACCAAATGACTACCATCACGGGAGAAGCGGACCGCGTAATCGCCAAAACCTGTTACTGGTGGTACCGTTAACATTTGTGGCTGGCCACCAGCCAGAGGATACAACATCAAGGTCATTTGGTTGTGCCCTTCCTCTCTGGACGGATAAACCAGAGAACGGCCATCCGGTGACCAGCTCAATCGGGCTGAAATAGAATTAGGGCCACATTTTGTTAGCAGTTCATCGGATACAACCACATCTCTAGACTCATTTAACGTTAACAGACGAATTTCACACAAACGCCCTGACAATACTCGCTGATATGCTAACTGGCTGCCATCCGGATTCCAAGTGGCGCCAAAGCTGCTATGAGGCGCTTCGGTTAATGCCAACACCTGGTGAGTCTTTAGGTTTTGCAGTTTTAGCCGAACCACCGAATCACTTGGGCTATTGGCGTAGCTAAAAGCCAGTAGCTCTTCATCCGGTGAGAT
Source organism: Alkalimonas sp. (assembly GCF_020831925.1). Classification (GTDB taxonomy): domain Bacteria; phylum Pseudomonadota; class Gammaproteobacteria; order Enterobacterales; family Alteromonadaceae; genus Alkalimonas. The sequence continues at coordinate 10,895 of NZ_JAFIFQ010000033.1, read as the reverse complement.
GCTGTGATAAAACTCGATACCATCCAAAAAGGTAACGGGTTCATAGCGCCACAGTGGGATGGCGCTGAAATCATCGTCAACCGGCTTAGTCACCAACCAAAAATAACCGGCCAACAGCAGGGGCATTAAAATGAACGCTGAAAACAAGCTGCGTCTTTGCCAGCCGCTAGGCTGTTCTGCTGCCTTGGCGGCTTCTGAGCTCTCAGTCACTTGAGCTTGGCCGGATACTGCAGCGAGCGGATGCTCCTCGGTGGGTGCAACCGGTGCCACCAGCCGATAACCGCGCTTCGGCACGGTTTCGATATAAGTTGGTGTGCGACTGTCATCGCCAAGCGCCACTCGCAACACTCGAATCACACGGGTAATACGCCCATCGGATACCGCTCGGATACCCCAGACTTTTTCCAGCAGATCATCTTTACTAACCAACTCGCCGGCATGTACCATCAGATAATTCATCACGTTCTGACATAAATTATCCAACTCGGCTGTTTCTACGACTTGCCCGTTAGCATCAAACTTCACCAGCTTGTCACGTTCTGGTAAATAAGTCCAAGCGCCCACGTTCAATCGATGTTCTGGTTTTATCGCCATAGCCTGTTCACAAATTATCCGCGGTTGTCGACAATTTTAATGCACCATTATCAACTTAAAACTCGAAGAATAACAAGTGCTTTGCAGAATGAGTTTGTCAGATTCCTTTACATGACCCCAACTTGATTACAAAATCATGGTTTGACGGCACTATGGATACGGTAAAACTGCCTTGTTAGCTGCAGAGCACCTGAACTGCCAGTGAGGCCAGTGGAGACATTATCATCCCGCCCCTGCCACACCGTAATCACTTTGTCATCATCCATCGCCACAAACCAACTGTCACGGTAATCACTGGAGGTGCCTGTTTTCCCTGCGAGGTTGGGAAATTGCTGCCCTAAAGCTCGGGCTGTGCCTCGTTGCACACTTTGCTGCATCGCATCGTGCAGCAAGGCTGTGGCTTCAACGCTGTAACGGCGGATCGGTGCAGGCTGGTGCTGGTACAAAGCAATACCCTGCTGGTCCGTCACTATCGCTATGCTGGCCAGGCTCCGATGCACTCCGGCATTGGCCAGCGTTTGGTACAGTTGGGTTACTTCCAGCGGTGATAACTCAATGGCACCAAGTAGAGCTGCCGGATGCAGGGTAACCCGGCGCTGCAAACCAAGCTTGCTGAGCGCGGCTGCCACCTGTGGCATACCCAGCTGCAACCCCAGCCGTACCATAGGCACATTGTAGGAGTACACCAGGGTATCCAGTAAGGTCACTTCACCACGGAAATTTTGATCAAAATTCTGTGGTTGCCAGTCCTGCTGATTGCTGCGCAGCTGAATAGGCGCATCCAACAACATCGTCTGCAAGTCAAAACGCTCGGGCTGATCCAGAGCTTCGATGGCGATCACCGGCTTGATCAAACTACCGATTTGCCGCCTGGCATCGATAGCCCTGTTGTACCCGGCAAAACGTGGGTCGCGTCCACCCACCATAGCAGTCAGGCTGCCCTGGCGATAATTTGCCAACACCACTGCAGTTTCAATTGCAGGATCCAGACCGCGCATGCTGCTGGCAATGGCACTTTCCGCTTGTTGCTGCAGCACAGGATCAAAGTAGGTGAAAATCCGCAAGCCGCTCTGTTGCAGGGTTTTGTCTTGCAGCTGACTGCGCAGCTCCTGCCGTACCTTTGCTAAATAGGCCGGGTAGCGATCCGACTGATGCTGGCCCCGGGCAATTAAGGCAATCGGCTCTTCCAGAGCTTCGCGGTAAGCTTGCTGATCCAGCATGTGCTGTTCGAACATCAGCCGCAACACCAGATCACGCCGGCGCTGCGCCCGCTCCGGATTACGCCTGGGATCATAAAAAGAAGGCCCCTTGATCAGGCCAACCAACAGCGCCGTTTCTGCTGCCGTCAGTTCATTCAGCGGTTTGGCGAAATAAAAGCGGCTGCCAAGACCAAAACCATGCACCGGATGCGCAAAATTTTGACCAATGTAAACTTCATTGATATAGGCTTCTAAGATCTCGTCTTTGCTAAAGCGCAGTTCTAAAATCAGCGCCATCAGGGCTTCATTGATTTTACGCCACAGGGTGCGATCCTGCGTCAGGTACATATTTTTGGCCAGCTGCTGGGTTAACGTAGAGCCCCCCTGCACCGTTCGGCCAGCGGTCATGTTCACCAGAAAAGCGCGCAGGATGGCCAGTGGGGCCACGCCATGATGCCGGTAAAAATCGCGATCCTCCACCAGCAACAGCGTATCACGCAGCAAGGGCGAGACTTGCTCCAGTCGCAGCAACTCACGATCTTCCTGCTGTGCTGAAATCAGGTGCTCAATCAACGGAGCTTCCAGGCGGGCCATGCCTGATTCAGGTACAACGGCCGGTATCGTCCATTGGATCCGTTCAATCCGTTGCTGTCGAAACTGCACCAGAAAGCGCTCTGGCGCTGCATAGCCATCGGCAAAATAAAATTCACGCCGGTAAATATCCACCGCCTGGTTGGCCAGCCGGAACTGGCCCGGGCCAGTGATGTCCGATACCCGGCGATACTGCAACAACTCCAACTCCTGCACCAGAGCACCAAGAGTGAGCGGCTGTCCTTGCTGCAGCGGCAGGCTACGACCAAAGACCTGGGCTGGCACCTGCCATTTTTGCCCCCTGAAGCTTTGCGTCACCTTGCTGTCCAGGTATACCAGGTAAATCGCAGCCGCTGCCAACATGGCCAGACTCAGCTTGAACAGAGTCCAGCCCAGATAACGCAGCGCCTGGCGAGGTGCCGGTAATTTCTTTTTCAGGTTACTGAGCCGCGTCATAAATTCATCGCTTTAGTCGTTTTAGTGGTAGGCATGGCTTGTGCCGGGTCCTCCGGCCAATAATGTTTTGGATAACGCCCTTTCATTTCTTTACGTACTTCCCGGTAAGCATTGTGCCAAAAACTGGCTAAATCGGCCGTGCGCTGCACAGGTCTGCGCGCTGGCGACAATAGTTCCAGGGTAAGCGGCAGCTTGCCGCTAGCCAGCACCGGCGTTTCTAACTGGCCAAAAACCTCCTGCATCCGCACTGCAACCAAAGGCCCGCCGTCGGCCTGGTAGTCAATCATCAGGCGGCTACCGGTCGGTGCTTGCCAGTGGGTTGGCAATAAGCTGGCTAACTGCTGCTGCGCCTGATAATCCAGCCGGCTTTGCAGCGCCTGCAATAACGGTAGCTGTTTCAGTTGCTGCAAACTCTGGCAATCCAACAGCCAGGGCCCTAACCACGCATCCAGGCTAGCCAGTAAATCATCCGGTTGCCAGCCATGCGGGCATTGCCCGGGTTCCAGTTGCTGCCAAAGCCGCACCCGTGCCAGCCACTGTTCGCTGGCAGCATTCCATGGCAACACTACCAGGCCGCGCTGTGCAATGTACTCCAACCAAGCTTGACGCCGCTGCTCGCCGTTCAGCGCCTGCGGCGCCGGTTTGCGCTCTAAAATACAGGCACCAAACCGTCGTTGCTGCTCACTGATAAAGCGGCCACTTTGTGCATCAAAAGCACTGTGCAGCTGCCAGCTCAGATCTGTAGCAAAATACTGCTGCAGGGTATCGGGGGTCAGGCGCTCGGCCTGACGAATAAGCAAGCCCTGACTGGTTAGCTGCACACTAGCTGCCAGCAACATCGGCTCGCTGGCTAAAGCATGATCAGGCGGTAACACAGTACCGGCACCATTGGCCAGCAAATAGCCTTTGCCCCGCTTCACCGCCACCCGATCCGGATAGGCAAAACACAGCAGTGGCAGCAGTAAATCCTGACGCAGAGTGCCGTTTTTCCTGCCTTTGAGCTGCCGGCACCATTGCTCTGCCTGCTGATAGGCAACCGAGCCTTTTTGCTGCTGCAGGCGCTGCAACTGCCCCCAGAGCGGGCTGTCATCCCGGCTTTGCTCCAGCAATACAGCCAGCAGTGCCGCCAACCAGAGTGCGCCCTGCTCGCCTTGTTGCTCCAGCCCTTCGGCCCGGCACAGCATAGCCGCCAGACGGGGCTCGGTGCCAAGGCTTAGCATACGCTGCCCCAAAGGGGTGATTTTTAACTCCGCGGATAAAGCGCCCAGTTGTTGCAATAACGCCTCTGCCGCCGCCAGGTGCGCCCTGGGTGGCGGGTCCAGCCAAAAAAGCTCACTGGCTTGTACCCCCCAGCCAGCCAGCTCCAGTCGTAGTGCGGTGAGCTCGGCTTCCAGCATATCCGGTGGGGTAAAACCGGCCCGGCGCTGCCATTGACTTTCGCTATCCAGCCGAACACAAAGGCCTGGCGATAATCGTCCTGCCCGTCCGGCTCGCTGAATCGCAGAAGCCTTGCTAATGGCTGCGGTTTCCAGTTTCATCACCCCATGTTTTGGATAAAAACGCACTTTGCGGTACAAACCACTGTCGACCACCACACGGATACCGTCGATGGTTAAACTGGTTTCCGCTAAATTGGTCGCCAACACCACTTTGCGCTGGCCCTGAGGGCAGGCAGCGATGGCTGCCTGCTGTTGTTGCAGCGTTAAACTGCCTAGCAGCGGGTGAACCTGTACTGAATCGGGCAGGCCTTGTTGCAACAACCAGTCATGCGCCAAGCGGATCTCGGCTTGCCCTGGCAAAAACGCCAGCAGGCTGCCCTCTTCCTGCTGCAACAATTGCCAGCAGAGCCGGGCCACTTGTTGCCAGACAGGTTGGCGATCCGGGGCTTGGTACCGAATGCTGACCGGGTAACTGCGACCTTCACTTTTCAGCACAGGTGCATCCAGTGCTTTGGCCAGTTGCTCAGTATCCAGTGTGGCCGACATCAGCAACAGCTTCAAATCATCACGCAGTTGCTGCGCTTCCAAACTCAGAGCCAGCGCCAGATCGGCCTGCAAGGAGCGTTCATGAAACTCATCGAAAATCACCAAGTCCCAGGCGCTTAACTCGGGATCTTGTTGAATGAAACGGGTAAGCAGGCCTTCGGTCACGATCAGCAAGCGGGTGGCCGCACTGCTTTTGCGCTCCAGCCGCACCTGATAACCAACCGTTTGACCAACCGCCTCACCCAGTTGCGATGCCATGTAACTGGCAATGCTCTTAGCAGCCAGCCGCCGTGGCTCCAACAGCACTATTTTCTTGCCGGCAAATTCAGGCTGTTGCAGTAAATAAAGTGGTAACCAGGTGGATTTACCAGCACCAGGCGGTGCCGACAGGATCACCCGCTGCTGCTGACACAGTGCAGTCACAAGATCGCCAGCTATGGCAGCAACAGGGAGTTCCATCGCAGTTCGGGTCTCACAGAAGTTGGGATAATGTCTCCACCGCTACTACCGACAGAGACACCTCAAAACGCAAGGTTAGCACCACGCTCAGGCTTTACCAGCTTCCTGACGCAGGGTTTCGGCAATGGCACGGATCCCCATGCCGGTCGCGCCAGCGGCCCAGAGGCCAGTATTGCTGCTGTTAAAAGCAGCCGCCAAATCAAAGTGCAACCAACCTTTACCACCCTCCGGCACAAATCGACTTAAAAAGCCGGCCGCATTGCTGGCGCCGCCGCTGCCACCGCCTTTCATGGGACGGCTGTTGGCGGTATCGGCATAAGGCGACGGGCACTGCTGTTGATGCCAGGGTGCCAGCGGCAGTGGCCAGGTCGGCTCCTGCACCAAGTTGGCATAGCCCAGCGCCCGCTGCTGCAGCGCCGTATCCAGTGCAAAAAGTGCGTTGTAGTCATTGCCAAGCGCCACCATAGCGGCACCGGTGAGGGTGGCGGCATCAATAATCAAAGGGGCGCCGGTTTCAGAGGCGTACAACAGGCCATCGGCCAGCACCAGACGGCCTTCGGCATCGGTATTAAGGATTTCAACCGTGGTGCCGTTTTTGTAAGTCAGGATATCACCCAACTTGTAGGCATGGCCGCTGATCAGGTTTTCAGCACAGCACAGCACCAATTGCACCCGGTGCGACAAGCCTTTTTGGATGGCCAGTCCAAGTGCTGCCGTTACGGTGGCCGCCCCACCCATATCGCATTTCATATACGACATGGATTCACTCGGCTTGATGGAGTAACCACCACTGTCAAAGGTAATGCCTTTGCCCACCAAAACCGCATCGATGGGCGCATCGACGTTGCCGGTTGGGTTGTAATCGAGCACCAGCATGACCGGCGGTCGCTCGCTGCCACGGCCTACGCCATGAATACCTACCCAGCCTTCGGCCAACAGGTCATCGCCCCGAATAATGCGATGGCTGATGGCATCGGGAGCCAACGGCGTTAAAAATGCAATGGCTTCATTGGCCAGTGCTTCGGGTGATAATTGCTCTGGGGTTTGATTGGTGACCTGACGGGCCCAGCCAAAACAGCTGGCCAGCTGCTGCAATTGGGTCGCCTCTTCCCCATACCACTGCACACCAGTCAATTTTTTTGCCGAGGTAAAGCCCAGATAAAAGGCCCATTGCAGCTCCAGGGTCCAGCCGTCGCCGCTCAGCTCTACCTGTTCAATGCCCAAACTATCGAGCTGGCGGGCCGCTTTTTGAATGCTACGCGCTGGCTGCTTGTTATCCGGATGGATTTGATAACCTTCAGCGGTCGGCGTCAGGCTAACTTTTTTGCCCCACTTTTCTGCGGCGGCATCAGCTTGCAACGAAATACGAATCATATCCGTCATAAAAAACTATCCTGTATCGGCTTGGGTAAGTAAGTGTTTTCGATTGTACCATGCTGAGGCAAAAAGTCAGTTAAGCACACATCGAATCAGTTGCTCTACCGAAAACAGATGACGTACGGATGTTCACTCTGTATACTTCTGCGTCTTTAATTTGCGATGTGCTTGATATTCTGTTATGAATATCCGCCATTTTTGCTTGGCTGTATTGTACAGGAGATGACTATGCCAGAGGGCAAAGCAAACAAACCGCTGGGGTTATTGGCCTTAGCCGGAGTGGAGCCTTATCAGGAGGCTGTGGGCGAAGAGTACATGAACTCCAAGCAACGGGAGCACTTCCGGAAAATTCTGGATGCGTGGCGCAAACAATTGCGCGAAGAAGTGGATCGTACCAAAACCCATATGGCTGATGAAGCGGCCAACTTCCCGGACCCGGTCGATCGTGCTGCCCAGGAAGAAGAGTTCAGTCTGGAATTACGTGCCCGCGATCGTGAGCGTAAGCTGCTGAAAAAGATCGAGAAAACACTGCAGAAAATCGAAGACGACGATTTTGGCTACTGCGACACCTGCGGTATCGAGATCGGCATCAAGCGGCTGGAAGCACGGCCAACGGCTGATATGTGCATCGATTGCAAAACCTTAGCGGAAATCAAGGAAAAGCAACTCGGCGGCTAAGATGCCAACGCTTGCCTCTCTCCCTGTGGGCCGGTTTGCTCCATCCCCATCCGGCCCGCTGCATTTTGGTTCACTGGTGGCAGCTCTTGCCAGCTACCTGCAGGTGAAGTCCAGCCAGGGCCAATGGCTGGTTCGCATCGAAGATATTGATGAACCCCGCAGCCAACCTGGCGCGGCAGACACTATTTTGCGCAGTCTGGAGCAATTTGGTCTGTTGTGGGATGGCCCTGTCTGGTATCAGAGTCAGCGCAAGGCCCGTTATCAGGCCATCTTTGAGCAGCTGCAACAGCTGGGACTGCTGTATGGCTGTGATTGCCCACGCAAAAGCATTGCTGCCATGGGCGGTCTTTACAATGGCTATTGCCGCTACCGGCAGCTTAGCCCCCCCCACCCACAACCGCTGGCCTGGCGCTTGCACTGCCCCGAGGTTGCCACCGAATTTACCGATCTGGTACTGGGCAAACAGCAGCTGGAGCCGGCTTTTTGCCAGGAAGATTATGTTATCAAACGCCGCGACGGCCTTTTCGCCTATCAACTGGTCGTGGTGGTCGATGACATTGATCAGGGGGTCACTGAAGTGATGCGTGGTGCCGATCTGCTCACGATGACCACACGCCAGCAGCAACTGTTTACTCTGCTCGGCGCAACAGCGCCCCAATACGGCCATATTCCCCTGGCCAGCAGCAGCCCGGGCCAGAAGCTCAGTAAGCAAAATCATGCGCCCGCACTGGATGCCTGCCAGGCAGTACCCTTGCTGCTGCAGGCACTGCAGTACCTTGGCCAGCCAACACCGGCTGAACTGCAGTCGGCTTCGGTCGCCGAGCTGATTGCCTTTGCCATCAGCAACTGGCGCCTTGAGCAGGTGCCCAAACAGACAGAAATCCTGCTCAATTGATGGCTGTGGTGCTTTTTTATTGCACGGTTTGGCATAAAATGCGGTAAAATAACAGCCTAACTATCTCAATGCTGCCAAGGCAGCCTATTATTACGATTCAGGAGCTTGCCATTATTTCCCGTGTGCTCGATTTTTGCCGGCGCAATCTGCGTAAGGGCAACAAAGCTGAGAAAAAAACCGCTTTGGTATCACCTGGCGTCTTGCCTCCGCTGAAGCGGCTTAGCCGCGACCAACACCCGATTTCTCGCAAACAAATCAGCCCCAATGCGCTGAAAGTGCTGTATCGCTTAAAAGATGCCGGCTTTGAAGCCTATTTGGTGGGTGGTTGCATTCGCGATCTGATGCTGGGGTTGGAACCCAAAGACTTTGATGTGGCCACCAATGCCAAACCGGAAGAAGTACGGCAAGTGTTTCGCAATTGCCGGCTGATTGGCCGGCGCTTTCGGCTGGCGCATGTCTTGTTTGGTCGCGAAGTCATTGAAGTCGCCACCTTCCGTGGCCACCACAGTCAGCCGGATGAAAGTGAAGAAGGCCAGCATCAGCTGTCCAAAGCCAGCGAAGAAGGGCTGATCCTGCGCGATAATGTCTATGGCAGCATTGAAGAAGATGCTGAGCGCCGGGACTTTACCATCAATGCACTGTACTACTCGATCAACAATTTTGAAGTGCTGGATTTTGCCAATGGTGTCGAGGCCATTGCCGAACGTAAAATTGAATTGATTGGCGATCCTGAAACCCGTTACCGGGAAGATCCGGTGCGCATACTGCGTGCCATCCGTTTTGCTACCAAGCTCAATATGCAGATAGCCCTAGGCACTGCCGAACCTATCCCTCAGCTGGCGTCTTTGTTAAAAAGCATTCCACCGGCCCGTTTGTTTGAAGAGTTTCTGAAACTGTTTTTGGCCGGCAAAGCCTTCGACAACTTTATGCTGATGAAGCAGTACGGCATCATCAAGCAGCTGCTGCCCTCCTTGCACAAAGCCATTGCTCAGGAGCCTGAAGGCAAGGTCTTTCAGTTGGTCAGCCAGGCATTGCAGGATACCGATCAGCGGGTTGCTGACGATAAACCAGTGACTCCGGCCTTTTTGTTCGCTGCCTTTTTGTGGTATCCGGTTGAAATCCGCAGCCAGACCCTGCAGCTGGAAAGCGGCTTGCCGCCGGTGGATGCACTCAATATTGCCATGACAGAGATATTAAGCGATTTGCAGCAGCGCATTGCCCTGCCAAAACGCTTTAGCCTGGTCACCCGCGATATCTGGTCACTGCAAAACCGTTTAGCTCGCAGTCGCGGTAAGCGGGCACTGACTTTGCTGCAATTGCCAAAATTCCGGGCCGGTTACGACTTCTTGCTGCTGCGCGCCAAAGCCGAAGGTGGTGAGTTGCAACAACATGCCGACTGGTGGCAGCGTTTTCAGCAAGAAAACGAAAGTGGTCAGCAGCAGATGCTGCAACAGGCAGGCCCCGCAGCCGATGGCCCATCCGGCAAAACCCGGCGCCGGCGCAATTACAAACGCAAGCGCAGCAGTCAGCCAAAACCATGAGCGCACAGAACCAGCAGCGCTGCTTTATCGGCCTGGGTGCCAATCTAAGTGAGCCGGTGGCGCAGCTAAAACGTGCCATCGCAGCCCTAGCCGAGCTGCCTGCATCAAGCTTGGGCAAGGTGTCGTCTTTGTATGCCTCCAGGCCGATGGGGCCACAGGATCAACCCGATTACGTCAATGCCGTGGCTGAACTCCATACCGGACTAACCCCATTGCAGCTGCTGGATGCCTTGCAACAGATTGAGCAGCAGCAAGGCCGGGTTCGAAAAGCCGAGCGCTGGGGGCCGCGCACGCTGGATCTGGATCTGCTGCTGTATGGTAACGCACAACTACACTGTGAGCGCCTAACCGTGCCGCATTATGGCCTGGCCGAACGTGAGTTTGTGCTCTACCCTTTGCAAGAGATAGCCGCCGACCTGCAGTTACCGGATGGCCGCAGCATAGCGCAGCTATGCCTGCAGGTGCCACGCCGCGGTTTAACTGCTATTGGCAGCGCGCACAGCTAACTGGCAAGCTTAAAGCTACTTGCAGCCAGGCAAACTTTATGACAAGGTGCGCACCGACTATTTTCAGAAGAGGTCTGATCAGATAATGGCTAAGATCACCACCGCAGTGCTGCAAAAAATGAAGCAACAGGGCGATAAAATTACGTCCTTAACCGCCTACGATGCCAGCTTTGCCAAGCTGTTTGCCGATGAAGGCGTCGATGTGCTGCTGATTGGCGACTCACTCGGCATGGTGCTGCAAGGCCATACCGATACCCTGCCGGTGACCGTGCAGGACATCGCTTACCATACCCGCGGTGTGCGGGCCGGCGCGCCCGATGCCTTTGTGATTGCCGATCTGCCCTTTATGAGTTACGCCAGCACAGAACAGGCCTTTGCGTCCGTTACTCCGCTGATGCAAGCTGGTGCCAATATGGTGAAGCTGGAAGGCGGCGACTTTCTGCTGCCGACCGTGCAGGCGCTGACCGAGCGAGGTGTGCCGGTGTGTGGCCATTTAGGCTTAACCCCGCAATCGGTGCACTTGTTCGGTGGCTACAAAGTACAAGGCCGCAGCAACGAACAAGCCGATGCCATGCTGCGTCAGGCCAAAGCACTGCAAGACGCCGGAGCCCAGT
>NZ_JAFIFQ010000108.1 GCF_020831925.1 Alkalimonas sp. | reverse complement strand
TTGGCATCACTATGGTGGCCTGCAGGCCCAGCTTGCTGGCGGATAGCGCCACGCCTTGGGCGTGATTGCCGGCTGAGGCACAGACTACCCGCGCATCCGGGCTTTGCTGTTTTACTTTGTGCAGTTTGTGAAAAGCCCCGCGCAGTTTAAACGAATACACCGGTTGCTTGTCTTCCCGCTTCAGCCAGATCTGCTGGTTTAGTCGCAGGCTTAGTTTGGCCATTGGTTGGGTTGGGGTTTCTACGGCTGCCTGGTACACCGGCGACAGCAAAATCTCGCGCAGATACTGCTGCATTACATCGGTATCTGTCGGGGTGGGTTGTGCTGTTGCCAGGTTATTCATTACTACTCCGTTTATTGAAAGACTGCTTGCTACTAGGTTTATTCTGTTGTTTTCCAGCTGCTACATGAATGTCTCTGCTATGCAGAGCCTCGGCTGCTTTTTCAGCCGCTACACAGGGCTCGTTGGCGAAGACCACAAGCTGCTAAACAAGGCGTCTACAGCATGGATGCTGGAGCCGAGCCTACAGGGATGTATTCACGGCGTCCTTGTGTGCAGCTTGTGGTTGCAGCCTGCTCCGATGTTGTTGTCTGTCGAAGCCTGCAGCAGACCTTAGTCTGCCAGCTTCGACAAATCCCGCACGGCGCCCTTATCGGCACTGCTGGCCAGCATGGCGTACGCTTTCAGCGCATTGCTGACGACCCGCTGCCGGTCTACGGGCTTCCAGGCCTTGGCACCTTTTGCTTCCATGGCTGCCCGGCGCTGTGCCAGTTCGTCATCGCTGATGGTAATGGCAATGGTACGGCCCGGAATATCAATCTCAATGCGATCCCCTTCCTGCACCAGGGCAATGGCGCCACCGCTGGCTGCTTCCGGCGACACGTGGCCAATGGATAAGCCGGAGGTACCGCCGGAGAAACGACCATCGGTGATCAGGGCACAGGCCTTGCCCAGCCCCATCGACTTCAGATAGCTGGTTGGGTACAGCATTTCCTGCATGCCGGGGCCGCCTTTCGGGCCTTCGTAGCGGATAATCACGGCATCACCGGCGACCACTTTGCCAGCCAGAATCGCCGCAACGGCGTTGTCCTGACTTTCAAAGATCCGCGCCCGACCGTTGAATACCAGGCATTCTTCATCCACCCCGGCGGTTTTGACGATGCAACCATTGGGTGCCAGATTGCCGCTCAGTACCGCCAGACCACCGTCCTGTGAGTAAGCGTTTTCTTTACTGCGGATGCAGCCTTGCTCGCGATCATCATCCACGCTTGGGTAGCGGCAGCTTTGCGAAAAGGCCTGGGTGGTACGGATACCGGCCGGGCCGGCCATGTAAAACTGCTTCACCTTGTCGTCCTGGCTGGTTTTGATGTCCCATTTGGCCAGCACATCGGCCATGCTGCCACCGCAAACATGGCCGGTGCTTGGATCCAGCAGGCCGGCGCGGTTTAGCTCGGCCAGAATACCAATCACACCACCGGCGCGATGCACATCTTCCATGTGGTATTTCTGGGTGGAGGGCGCTACTTTGCACAGATGAGGTACTTTGCGCGATAACTGGTCAATATCTGCCATGTTAAAATCAATGCCTCCCTCCTGCGCGGCCGCCAGCAAATGCAGTATGGTGTTGGTGGAACCACCCATGGCGATATCCAGCATCATGGCATTTTCAAAGGCGGCCTTACTGGCAATGCTGCGAGGCAGTGCGCCGGCATCGTCCTCTTTGTACCAGCGGTTGCACAATTCCATAATGCGGTAACCGGCCTGAACAAACAGCTCTTTACGATCGGCGTGAGTGGCCAGTAAGGAGCCATTGCCGGGCTGACCCAGACCCAGCGCTTCCACCAGGCAGTTCATTGAGTTGGCGGTAAACATACCGGAGCAGGAGCCGCAGGTTGGGCAGGCGCTGCGCTCAATGGCTTCGCTGTCGCTGTCGCTGACCTTGGGATCGGCCGCTGAGACCATGGCATCGACCAGATCGAGCTTGATGATCTGATCCGATAGCTTGGTTTTACCGGCTTCCATTGGCCCGCCGGAGACAAAAATCACCGGCACATTCAGCCGCATGGCGGCCATTAGCATGCCGGGGGTGATCTTATCGCAGTTGGAGATGCACACCATGGCATCGGCGCAATGGGCATTGACCATGTACTCGACCGAGTCGGCGATCAGTTCGCGCGACGGCAAGCTGTACAGCATGCCGCCATGCCCCATGGCGATGCCATCGTCCACCGCTATAGTATTAAACTCTTTGGCGATACCGCCTGCTTCGGCGATGCTGGCGGCGACCAGCTTGCCCAGATCGCGCAGATGCACATGGCCGGGGACAAATTCACAAAAAGAATTCACCACCGCGATGATGGGTTTGCCGAAGTCGCTGTCTTTTACGCCGGTAGCGCGCCAGAGCGCCCGGGCTCCAGCCATATTTCTGCCTTCGGTGACGGTGGCGGATCGTAGTTTTGGCATTGCGTGGATACTCCCTGATGCCTGGTGGCATCGTTAACATTAGCAAAAAAGTTGAAATCAGGCCCGTAGCGAAGCCAGTTGTTCGCTGTGCAGCTCCAGTTGTTCGACATCGACCAGTTTGTTCAGCTGACTGGTCAGCAGATGAATGGGCTTGTCGCTGACAATTGACAGCGTCACCAACAGGCCTGACTGGCTACCCTGAGGTTTCATTTCCAAGCCGGTTAGTTGAAAGCCGCGGTAGCGGGTGACCTGCAGCAAACGCTCCAGCACTACCGTCTGGTTTTTGGTATGAATGGTCAGTACATGGTTCATTGCGGTCTCTCCGTTAACATGTCTTCATTGGCAGCCCCGGGTGGTACCAGGGGCCAGACGTTGTCTTGTTCATCAATCCGTACATGCAGCAAATAAGGGCCTGGCCAGGTCAGCATGGCCTCAAGCGCATCCGCGACTTCATCTTTGCGGGTAATGGTGTGGCCCGGGATGGCAAAAGCAGCGGCCAAAGCAACAAAGTCCGGGTTGTCCGACAAATCGGTTTCGCTGTAACGCTCATTGAAGAACAGCTGCTGCCACTGCTTCACCATGCCAAGGCGTTGGTTGTCGACGACCACGATTTTCACCGGCAGCCGGAAGCGCTTGATGGTACCCAGCTCCTGCACATTCATCATAAAGGAACCATCGCCACTGACCGCCAGCACCGTATCCTGCGGCCGGGCCAGCTTGGCACCAATAGCGGCCGGTAAACCAAAGCCCATGGTGCCTAAACCACCACTGCTTAAATGATTGCGTGGGTGGTTAAAACGCATATGCTGTGCCACCCACATTTGATGCTGGCCGACATCGCAGCACACCACGCTGTTATCCGGCAGCCGGTCGCTCAGCTGCTTTAAAAATAGCGGCGCATATATGCGCTCGCCCGGATGATCGTAACGCCAGCCATGTTGCTGCTTCAGTGCCAGGCAGTGCTGCAGCCAGGGCTGGCAGTGTGTGGCTGTGCTGATGGCAGGCAACACCTGCTTCATATCGCCCAGCATGGCGCAGTCGGGCCGACGCAGTTTGTTAATTTCGGCCGGATCGATATCCAATTGAATCACCCTGGCGTGGGGCGCAAAGCTGTCCAGCTTGCCGGTGACCCGATCGTCAAAACGCGCGCCCAGACAAACCAGCAAATCGCATTGTTGCACCGCCAGATTGGCGGCCTGAGTACCATGCATGCCCAACATGCCCAGATAATAAGGGTTGTTATTGGCCACCGAGCCCATGGCTTTTAAGGTGGTGACCGACGGCATGGCGCTTGTGGTTAAAAACTGCTGCAACTCGGCGATGGCATCGGCCATATGCACGCCACCGCCTATGTAGGCGATCGGCTTTT
>NZ_JAFIFQ010000107.1 GCF_020831925.1 Alkalimonas sp. | reverse complement strand
AAGACGACTTGATGGTGATCTTCTGCTCTTTGCCGGTGTCTTTGTCTTTGGCCGAGACGTGCAAGATACCATCGGCATCCAGGTCGAAAGTCACTTCGATTTGCGGCTCGCCACGACGACCGGCACGAATGCCTTCTAAGTTAAACTGACCCAGCGACTTGTTATCAGCCGAGCGCTTACGCTCACCCTGCAGTACATGAATGGTCACCGCAGACTGGTTATCTTCTGCTGTTGAGAACACCTGCGACTTTTTGGTCGGGATGGTGGTGTTTTTCTCAATCAGGCTGGTCATCACGCCGCCCATGGTTTCAATACCCAGCGACAGCGGGGTTACGTCCAGCAACAATACGTCTTTGACATCACCTGACAGCACAGCGCCCTGCACCGCAGCACCAACGGCAACCGCTTCATCCGGGTTCACATCTTTGCGCGGCTCTTTGCCGAAGAACTCGGTGACGGCCTGCTGCACTTTAGGCATCCGGGTTTGACCACCGACCAGAATAATTTCGTCGATATCGCCTACGCTTAAGTCAGCATCGTTCAGCGCCACTTTCAATGGATCCAGCGTGCGCTTGATCAAATCTTCTACCAGGGACTCCAGCTTTGCGCGGGTGACCTTGATGTTCAGGTGCTTAGGACCAGAAGCATCGGCCGTGATGTACGGCAAGTTTACTTCGGTCTGAGAGGCAGAAGACAGCTCAATTTTGGCTTTCTCGGCCGACTCTTTTAAGCGCTGCATCGCCAGCGGATCGTTACGCAGATCAATGCCCTGCTCTTTTTTGAACTCATCGACCAGATAATTGATCAGGCGGTTGTCGAAGTCTTCACCACCTAAGTGGGTATCCCCGTTGGTAGCCAGTACTTCAAAGGTTTGCTCGCCATCCACATCGTCGATTTCGATGATGGAAATATCAAAGGTACCGCCACCTAAATCGTACACGGCGATTTTGGCGTCGCCCTTTTTCTTGTCCATGCCGTACGCCAGCGCGGCAGCGGTTGGCTCGTTGATAATACGCTTTACATCCAGACCCGCGATGCGACCAGCATCTTTGGTAGCCTGACGCTGCGCATCGTTAAAGTAAGCAGGTACCGTAATAACAGCTTCGGTCACCGCTTCGCCCAGGAAATCCTCGGCGGTTTTCTTCATCTTTTTCAGCACTTCGGCAGAAATTTGCGGTGCCGCCATTTTTTTGCCTTTGACTTCAACCCAGGCATCGCCATTGTCGGCTTTGACAATTTTGAATGGCATGATGTTGACATCGCGCTGCACTTCTTCGTCTTCAAAACGACGACCAATCAAACGCTTGATGGCAAATAAGGTGTTTTGCGGGTTGGTCACCGCCTGACGCTTGGCTGGCTGACCGACCAGAGTCTCGCCATCATCGGTGTAAGCGATGATGGAAGGCGTGGTGCGGGTACCTTCCGCATTTTCAATGACGCGTGGCTTGTCGCCGTCTAATACAGCAACACAAGAGTTGGTTGTACCCAAGTCGATACCAATAATTCTACCCATAACGGCTCTCCAAATCTAATTCAGGACAGATAATTTCGTGTTAGCAGCTTTATGGGGATTGCCCTTACAGGATTCAAGGATACTGATTTAAATTTTTTCTGTTGCCGCCAGACGCTCAGCCAGCAGATACACCAGATGACGGTACTCGATGCCGCTGTGCTGGCTTAAACCGATTTCGCAGGTACGACTTGATGAGACCCCCAGGCAACAGCCCTGCACTTGCTGACGCAGGCCATGCAGCGCCGAGGCATTCAGTTCAGGCAATAGCAAGCCTTTATCGCCGGCAAAACCACAACAGTGAATACCCAGCGGTTGCACCGGCTTGCTGCTGCAGGCCTGCACCAGAGCAGTCAGTTTATCCTGTTGTTTAAGTCGTGCGGCGCTGCAGGTTAGATGCAGCGCTACCGGCTCTTCCTGCGGTGAGAATGACAACTGTGGCAACACCTTGTCGTGCAAAAAATCGATGCTGTCCCACAGCGGCAAATCTGCCGGCAGCTGCTGCTTTAACGTCAAGCTGCAGGGGCTGGTATCGCAATAAATAGCGAGTTCACCATTCTTACTGGCGGCTTTAAGCGCCGCTGCCACCTCGGCGGCTTTTTGCTGTGCCAGTTTTAGCTGACCTTTGGATTGAAACGCCATACCACAGCACAGCGAATCGATGCCTGTTGGGTAAACCAGTCGGTAACCGGCTTTGGCCAAAACTGCGGCCGTAACTTCCGACAAGGAGCGCTGATCGCGCTCCCCTGCCGCCGGCCCCATCACCCGGCTGCCACAAGCAGCGAAATACACCACAGGTGTCAGCTGCTCATCAGCAACCGATTTCGCTATCTTGCGACTAACGCCTGGCATCGCTGGATACCACAGCGGCAGCCGTTTGCCCGATAACCGGTGCATGGCGCTGCTGAGGCGCTGCATGGTTGCAGCACCGAGCACGGCGCGACCACTTTGCTGCAAGCGAAGCCCAATACGCGCCAGCCGGGTGACCCCGGCAAAATGGTTGGCAGCACATGTGGCCAGCTTGCTGGGTGTTGCCGCTTCGCTGCGTAGCTGGTTGGTCAGATCGCCGGTATTAATGCCCACCGGACAAGCACTTTCACAAAAGCCACAGCTGGTGCAGGTTTGCTCGCCCTGATACTGGTAGCCATCCCGCAGCAGCGCAAGACGCGGGCTTGTGGGCTCTTCACGACTAAGCCGCTTGATTTCGCGCTGCGCAACAATGCGCTGGCGCGGTGTCAGGGTCAGGGCATTGGATGGACAAACCGGCTCACAAAACCCGCACTCGATGCAGCGATCGATCAAAGGATCAGCTTCTGGCAAAGGCTTTAAATGTTTCAGATGGATGTGCGGGTCCAGGCTCAGCACCACATCAGGATTCAGAATGCCCTGCGGGTCCAGCAGATGCTTGATTTGCCACATCAGCTGATAGGCATCCTCGCCCCACTCCAGCTCAACAAAAGGCGCCATATTGCGCCCGGTGCCATGCTCGGCTTTGAGTGAACCGCCACAGCGCACCGCCACCAGCTCGGCCACATCGCGCATAAAGGCTTCGTAGCGGGCCACTTCCTTTTCATTATCAAAGCGCTGGGTAAAGACAAAATGCAGATTGCCCTCGAGCGCATGGCCAAAAATAATGGCCTCCTGGTACTGATAACGCTCAAACAGCAGCAACAATTGCTGCACCCCTTCGGCCAATAATGCCAGTGGAAAGGTGACATCCTCAATAATAACGGTGGTGCCAACCGGCCGCACCGCCCCCACGGCAGGAAAGGTGCCTTTGCGGATGGCCCACAGCTGCTGATACACGGTGGGATCGGTGCTAAAATCGACCTGCTGCTCCAGCTCAAAGGAGCTAAGTGCTTGCCGGATGTCGCTCAGTTGCTGCCCGAGCACATCGGGCTGCTCAGCGCGACTTTCAATCAATAAGGCACAGGCGCTGTCCGACAGCTCCTCCACCCAGGCGGGCATCCCCGCTTGTTGCTCCACCGCACGCAGGCTGCGCCTATCGAGTAACTCCACCGCCGAGACCGGCTGCTGCTTTAACACCATGACCGCCTGACAACAGCTCTGTACATCGGGAAAGACCAATAAAGCCGTGGCTTTGTACGGATAATCAGGTACGGTGCTTAGGGTCACCGAGCTGATAAAACCTAGGGTGCCTTCCGAGCCCACCATCAAGTGGCTGAGCATATCGATAGGATCGTCAAAATCCAGCAACGCATTGAGCGAGAGGCCTGTGGTATTTTTCAACCGGTATTTGTGACGAATTTTAGCCGCCAGTGCCTGATTCGCCCGGGCGCTATCGGATAATTGCTTGAGCTGCTGCAGTA
>NZ_JAFIFQ010000106.1 GCF_020831925.1 Alkalimonas sp. | reverse complement strand
GGCAGTGTCTTGCTGAAATACGTGATCCAGCGGGCCAAACAGCAGCGTTTTCATACCCTGTTTGCCTTGACCACCCGCAGCATTCATTGGTTTTTGGAGCATGGCTTTGAGCTGGCGACGGTGGAAGATTTACCGGCGCAAAAACAGCAGCTGTACAATTATCAGCGTAAATCCAAGGTGTTGGCGCTGGCTTTGAACTAGCGCAAGTCCGGCGTCTTGCTATCCTTAACAGAGAACGAGAAGGAGAGCATAGTGCGCTTATTGAAATGGTTGTTGCTGCTTGGCTTAGTGCTGGCTTTGATGTTGCTGTGGCCGCGCAGCGAGATCCCAGCCAGTTTTTATGAAGCGCATCCGGTATTGGCGGTGCCGCCGGAGCGCGCCGGCGAGCTGCTGCAGGTCGATGACTTTATTGGCCGCACAGAGCGGCCAATGGATCCCTACTCGTATCCTATCCCCCTTGGCGAGGTGGGCCCGTCCACCCCGCTTTTTTCCGGCCTCAAGCAATACCCTTTTTACTGCGCCTTTCATCAGCTGGGCATTGAACCGCCGCTGGTTGATAATGACAACGGCTACGGCATTGCGGTGCTGGATGACCAGGGCCAGCTGCAGGGGTACAGCAAAGACTGCCTGCATCCCAGCCGGTTGCTGTGGTACCGGCTGAGCCTGGACGGGTCTGTAGCGCCCTATCAGGGTGGCCCGCTGGCCGATGGTGAGCTGTTGCTGCGGGCTGAGCTTGGCACCATTCAGCGCTATTTTTACCTGGTGGTGATGCCGGTGCTGGCCGATGAGTTCCCGCTTCGGGCAGGCCAGAGCCAGTGGAACCAGAAATTGATTTATCAGTTTCATGGCGGGGTTGGCATCGGCTTTCGTCAGGGCGAGCTGCGCATTGAGCGCTTGCTGCGCAATCGAGCTTCCCAATTGCGGCAGGGCTATGCCGTGGTTAGCAGCAGCGCTAACCGCACCAGCCACAGTTACCACTTTCTGCGGGCCGAAGAAGTTGCCCGTCAGCTGAAACAGCATTTTATCAGCCTCTATGGCGAGCCGGAAATGACCATTGGCATTGGTGGTTCCGGTGGCGGCATTGCGCAGTATCTGCTGGCGCAAAATGCCCCCGGCTTGCTGGATGCGGCCATCGCTCAGTACAGTTACCCGGACATGCTGAGCCAGGTACTCTATGCACTGGATTGCGATTTGCTGCACAACTACTACTACTTTACGGCCGACGATAAAAGCTTCTGGCAGGATTGGCAGCACCGGCAGTGGATTGAAGGGCTGAGCACCGTGCCGGATCAGCAAGTGCGCTACCAGCGGGAAATCAGTGCCATCCAACTGCTGTCGGGTATCAAGCCAACGCCGATGGACGGTGCTACCCAGTGCATCAATGCCTGGTTCGGGCTGTCGTCGATGGTGCATAACCCGCATCAGGGCCGGTTGCGGCCTTTTGTCAGTGAAAAATTGCTGCAAAGCACACACTGGAGTTACTGGGAAGACCTGGTGGATATCTATGGCCGCGATCAGCACGGTTTTGCCCACAGCCTATGGGACAATGTGGGTGTGCCATACGGCTTGCTGGCACTTCGAGCCGGCCAGCTGAGCCCACAGCAGTTTATTGAGCTGAATGCCCGTATCGGCAGCTGGCTGCCACAGCACCAGATGCAACCCGAACGGGCGCGTTTTCTGCCCATTTGGGATACGCCGATCTGGCTCAGTGCTTTTGGTCGTCACAATATGGCACCGCTTGCGATGAACGATGCTGGCATCAAGGTAGCGCCACGCTATCGGGCCAACCGCGATGCAATAGAGCGGGCCTATCGCTATGGCCAGTTGTTTGTTGGTGAGCTGTCGATCCCTGTGCTGGATTTACGTCATTATCTGGACCCGATGCTGGATATGCATCATTTGCAGCCATCCTTTATGGCGCGTGAGCGGTTGGCAAAGCGTGGCAATGACCAGTGGCAGCGTATTTGGGTCAGCCACCCGGATTACACACCGGAAAGCGAGGCCTTTGCTGCGGTCGTTGCCTGGCTGCGAGATGGCCGGGCGCCGGCGGCAGCTGCGGATCGCTGCTTTGCCGGCGATGGTCAGGTGATTGCCAGTGGCGATGACGTCTGGCAGCAGGATGGTCTTTGCCGCCAGACCTATCCGGTGCTGAGTAACAGCCGGCAGCAGGCCGGTGCGCCCAGTCATGGCCTTTTGCTGCAGTGTGCGCTGATCCCGCTTGAGCAGGCGCTGGCGCGCGGTGACTTCGGTGCTGTTGATATGACGCCCTGGCTGGGCGAACTTAACCAGCTATTCCCGGATGGTATCTGCGACTACCAGCAACCGGATCTGGCCTATCCGCCGGATTGGCGCTACGAAGAGGACTGAGCCGCCGCTTCGGCAGCGGACAGCAGCACCAGATCGTCGCGGTGAATCACTTCCTCGCGTGGGCAATAACCGAGGGTGGCGGCGATGTGCTGGCTGTGTAACCCTTTAATCCGGCTGAGCTCGGATGCCGGATACTGGCAAATGCCTTTGGCAAAGGGGGAGCCGCTGCTATCGCACAGCAGCACAGCATCGCCTTTATCAAACTGACCGCTGACGGCACTCACGCCTTTGGCCAGCAAGGAGGCGCCCTGTTGCTGCAGCGCTTTCACAGCGCCTGCGTCCAGCTGGATTTGGCCCTGACTCTTTAAACCATGCAGCAACCAATGCTTTTTGGCGCTGAGCCGCTCTTGCTGGCGGTGAAACAAAGTGCCGGCTGCTTTGCCGTCGAGCAGCGCTTCGAATACCGCTGCTTTCTGGCCATTGACGATCAGCGTATCAATGCCCTGCTGCCCGGCTTTTTGCGCCGCCTGCAGCTTGGTCACCATGCCGCCGGTCCCCACATTGTGGTGACTGCCACCAGCCATGGCGAAAATCTCTGGCGTGATGCGTTCCACCTCGGCAATAAATTGTGCTTGCGGGTTGCTGCGAGGGTTGGCGCTGTACAAGCCATCGATATCCGAGCAGATAATCAGCACATCGGCATCCACAGCAGTAGCAACCAATGCAGCCAGGTTGTCGTTATCGCCTAGTTTTAGTTCGGCGGTGGCGACACTGTCGTTTTCATTGATAATCGGCAGCACCTGATGATCCAGCAGGGTGCGCAGGGTGTTTTCAATATTCAGGTAGCGGCGGCGGTTGTGAAAGTCGTCATGAGTCAGCAGCAACTGGCCACAATGGCAATCGAGCAGATTTTGCCACAGCTGCATCATCTGGTACTGGCCTACCGAAGCCATGGCCTGTTTGACCGGAATGGGCAGTGGCTGATGCGAAAAGGCAATGGCACTGCGCCCTGCTGCCACGCTGCCGGAGGACACCAGCACCACCTCGATACCACGTGAGCGGCATTCGCTGATAAAACGGGCCAGCGTTAGTAAATAGCGGGTAGAACAACCTTTTCCCTCTGGCGCGATTAAAGCGCTGCCCACTTTTAACACCAAACGACGCCAACCATGACCCAGCATACCAAGCACTCAGCGATTATAAATTGCTTTGATTATAATTTTGGATGGCCATATGTCTATGTATTTTCGTGGCGCAATGCAAAAATAGTTCAGCCATGATTCAGCTTGTGGGATTATGCTGGTCATTATACGTTAAAGGAGTTTATGCAGATGAAGTCAAAGCTTGTGATGATCGGTGTACTGACCGGAAGTTTATCATTAGGTGGCCTGGTTGGTTGTGCCAGTACGGACAACCAGAATACCACCCGTGGCGCTGCCATTGGTGCGGTAGCGGGTGCCATTGCTGGTAAAACCACGGCGAATCGCAGCAACAAACGCATGGTGATTGGCGCTGCTGTTGGTGCTTTGGCCGGGGCAGCTGTTGGCAGCTACATGGATAACCAGGAAAAGGCGCTGCGCGAAGAGCTAAGCGGTACTGGCGTGAAGATACACCGTGAAGGTGATAATCTGCGGCTGGAAATCCCATCTCAGC
>NZ_JAFIFQ010000105.1 GCF_020831925.1 Alkalimonas sp. | reverse complement strand
CTGGCAGCATCGCCAGATGTTGAAAATACACCAGCGCCAGCCAACCCAGTTCAAAGCCAATCACAGCGCGCCAATTCATTGTTTCATCCCTTTCGCCAGACGAATTCGCCAGCGATACGGCAAAACCCGTAACAGATTTAGCGACCAGACCAGGCGTTTAGGAAAGCGAATACGCGGCTTGCTTTTATCCAGCCCCGAGACAATGCGGTTGGTGGCATCTTCCACAGTCAGTAAAAACGGCATAGCAAAATCATTTTTCTGCGTCAGCGGTGTATCGACAAAACCTGGCTCAATCAGGCTCACCGCCACTCCTTCGCTGGCCCAATCTGCCCGCAAGCTATCGGCAAAATAACTGACGGCAGCTTTACTGGCCCCATAGGCTTCAGCCCGGGTAAATGGAAAATAATGTGCCAGGCTGCTTACCAAGGCTAACCGACCTGTTGTCGCTTGTTTCAGCAAGGGCAACAGAGCAGCACTCAGTGCAACCAAGGCAAAAAAGTTAATGGCAAAGGTCTGCTCAAAGTCACTTAGCTTAAGATCAGTCGCATCCACATAGACGCAGGTACCGGCATTGAGAATCGCTAAATCCAATGGCTGACCAGAGTCTGCCACAGCCTGGCACAAGGCTGCGATGTCTTTTTCCTGAGTAAGATCCGCGGTAAAAGGCTGAATGCCAGCGTGCTGTTGTGCTAACGCATTCAACGCATCGGTCGAGCGAGCCACCGCCAACACCCGCCAGCCTGCTTTGGCATAATGGATAGCCAACTGGCGGCCAATGCCTGAGCTGGCACCGGTAATTAAGCAATAAGGCATGATGGTTCCGATTGAGGGCAATGCAGGCTTATACGAGCAGAAAGATAAGGAAGATCAGAACGGCTTAGGCGTAAAGATCAATGCCTAACATGGATTGCAGTTCAGAGCGTTGCTGTTGATTGGCAATGTCCTGATACAGCGCTGTCTTTTGCGAGGCCTGTACCCCTGCAGACATGGCATTTTTTCTGGTACGGTTTTGCTCCAGCGCATCCAGCGCTTTTTCAGAGCGGCGTATACCCCGCCCTTCCGGCAGCTCTGAGTTAACGGCGGGCTCTTGGGGCCGGGCAGGTCGGGCCGTAGTATCCCGGAAGATCCCCGCGACGCCAGTGGCAGCAAGATTGTTATCCAGACTCAGGCTCAAAGAGGTGGCTCAACAGATGGAACAATGCTCAGAGTATAACCAGATATCCGCCAACTGAAAAGTCAGCGACCAGGAAGTTTTTGCCAGCTGAC
Source organism: Alkalimonas sp. (assembly GCF_020831925.1). Taxonomy (GTDB): domain Bacteria; phylum Pseudomonadota; class Gammaproteobacteria; order Enterobacterales; family Alteromonadaceae; genus Alkalimonas. The sequence continues at coordinate 2,740 of NZ_JAFIFQ010000105.1, read as the reverse complement.
GGTATCGCGCACATAGCTTGGCTCCGCTTGCTCCGCCGCTACAAAGCTGCCCGCCTGCCAGGCTGGCACGGCCAGAGTCAACATATCACGGGCTGATGGGTACATAATATCGGTGCTTTTGGCTGACTGCCATTGTTGCAGCAAGGCCCCATACGTCTGCCAGCCAGTGCCGACCGCAGTGTAATTCAGGCTTCCTTCCAACGCCGGCAGCAATTCAGGCCGGATCGCTTGCTCCTGCCCTTGCAGCTGCATAATGCCGGTATCATCCAATTGATAATGGCCAAAGTAAATTTCCGCCATACGGGCATCAATGGCTGCCAGCACCTGGCTGGCCTGGTGCAAACGCTGCGCGGCCTGCGCCATCGCCGCCAGGGTAGAAACACCAAAAACGGGCAAGTCAGCGCCAAAAGCCAGTCCCTGCGCCACGCCAACCCCAATGCGCACTCCGGTAAAACTGCCGGGCCCTTTACCAAACACCAGCCCATCAAGTTGGCTCAGTGTCAGCCCAGCATCGCTCAGCAACTGTTGCACCATCGGCAGTACCCGTTTGCTGTGTTGCTGCGGACAGACCTCATCCAAAGCCAGCACTTCGTCATTAAGCCGCAATGCGACCGAGCAGGCTTCGGTTGACGTATCCAGGGCCAGTAATTTCACATTCCACTCCAGAGCAGCACTTAAAGAGCCCGGATTTTACCTGCTCAGGCGCTAAAATGCCATGTCAGACAGACAGCTTGGCGGCGGCTTTGTCGGCAATAAACTGCAAAGCTCGGGTCAGATCCCGGGTGCGCTGCATAGGCGGCAGGCTTTTTAAGAACACTTCACCATAAGGCCGGGTCACTAGGCGGTTATCGCAAATCACCAGCACCCCTCGGTCTGTGACATCACGGATTAAGCGCCCTACGCCCTGCTTTAAGCTGATCACGGCCTGCGGCAACTGCACCGCGGCAAAAGGATCCCCCCCCTGCTTGCTACTGGCTTCCATTCGGGCTTGCAACAAAGGATCATCCGGGCTGGCAAAAGGCAGCTTGTCGATAATCACCAGACTAAGCGCATCACCACGCACATCCACCCCTTCCCAGAAGCTGCTGGTCCCCAGCAGTACCGCATCATCCAGCTGGACAAACTTATCAAGCAACACCCTTTTGCTGGTTTGACCTTGTACCAGCACCGGCTGACGGATCTGTTCCGGCAGCACATCGGCCATCCATTTCAGCATGCGGTGGCTGGTAAAGAGCATAAAGCAGCGGCCCTGATTGGCCTGAATCAGGGGAATAGCTGTTTGCAGCAGTGCTTGCTGCATAGCCTGATGCTGATGTGGCTCGGGCAGATACCGTGGCACGCAGAGCAGCGCCTGCTCGGCATAATCAAAGGGGCTGTCAAGCAGCAGACTCTCGGCCTGTTCCAGCCCCATTTGCTGTTGATAATGGGCAAAACCACCATCAACCGACAAGGTTGCCGAGGTGAAAACCCAGCTTTTTTGCTCGGCAAAAACCACAGCACGAAATTTCTCAGCGATGCTGAGCGGCGTCAGATGCAAAGTTAGATGCATGCGGCTGGTGTCGTACCAAAGACTGACATCCGGCTTGCTGGTATCGTTGAGCTTTTGCAAGCGGCTGCGGTTTTGCGCCAACCGCTCAAAGCAATGATCGGCCGCTTCACTGCGGCCCAGACTTTCCTTTAACACCTGGTACAACAAATCCATGTTCTCGGTCAGGCGCTGCAGCATGCTTTGCATCTGAGGATGCTGGCTGCGCTCGCGCCAGTTTCCCCGCTCGGGCTCCACTGGGAACTGCAAGCGCCAGTCTTTCACCTGCTGTGCAACTTTGTCGTTGATTTTGCGCAGCTGCGGGTGGTCGCGCAAATCGGTTTTGCAGGCCAGATCCAGATCGCGGCACAATTCCAGCAACTGCCTGCTGGAGACATGCTCACCAAAGTAGTCGCAGGCCAGATCCGGGAGCTGATGCGCTTCATCGAACACAAACACATCCATATTTGGCAACAGCTCACCAAAGCCGGTGTCTTTAATGGCCAGGTCGGCAAAAAACAGATGATGGTTCACTACCACCAGATCGGCCGCCTGGGCTTTTTTGCGCGCCTTTAATAAATGACAGTCTTCATACACCGGGCAATCTTTACCCAGGCAGTTGTCGGTGGTACTGGTGACATAAGGCAGGGCTTTGGAGTCTTCGGCAATGTAGGTCAGCTCGCCAATATCGCCGGTCTGGGTTTCCGCCGCCCACTTGTTGATTAAACTTAAATCCTGCATCAGCTGCGGCTCTGCCACCGGTACATGAGACACATGCTGCTCCAGCCGGTACAGGCACAAGTAATTAGAGCGACCTTTTAACAGCGCCAATTGCAGCGGGCTGGCCAAAGCGGCCGTCATGGTTGGTAAATCGCGGTGAAACAGTTGCTCTTGCAGATTCTTGGTACCGGTCGAAATCAACACTTTCTGGCCGGATAACAACGCCGGCACCAGATAAGCAAAGGTTTTTCCGGTACCGGTACCGGCTTCAGCCACCAGCACACTGTGATTATCGATGGCTTTGGCAATACTTTCCGCTAACTGCAACTGGGCATCGCGGGCATGAAAGCCTGCAATATGGCAGGCCAGCGGCCCTTCAGGACGAAATGCTGCCGCGACTTCTTTACGAATGGATGCCATGCCTGCCTTAACGGATGAAGCGAAAATTCTGTCGGCTATGGTAGCAGAAAAGGCTCAGATATAGATATCGACATG
>NZ_JAFIFQ010000005.1 GCF_020831925.1 Alkalimonas sp. | reverse complement strand
TTGAGCGCAGGCGTGATTAACGCTTGCCCACCATGCTGAAACGCTTCTTGAAGCGGTCAACACGGCCACCAACGTCCAGTACTTTTTGCTTGCCGGTGTAGAATGGGTGGCAGGCAGAGCACACATCCAAGTGGATGTCTTTGCACAGGGCTGAACGGGTTTTAAAAGTATTACCGCAAGTACAGGTTGCAGTAATTTCTTGGTATTCCGGGTGAATTCCTGGTTTCATGGGTTACCTCGTTAAGGCCGTATCGCCACCTGGTCGCTAAACGCCGGGCACCATACGCAGTTACAGTTCAATTAGGGCGCGTAGGGTACTCGATCTGCGATATGCTTGCAAGATGTGGCCCTAAAATATTCACCGCTTTTATCGGTTGCGAAGCCATGGGCTCGGTCGATACACTAACCCCATCTTCGAGACTGTGGTGACCGCACCACGATAAACGAGTACCCACACCAGTGTCTGTGATCCGGATAGCTCTGCCCGTACCTTTGCGCCAATCCTTTGATTACCTGCTGCCACCAGGGATTGAGGTGCAGGTTGGCTGCCGGGTCCGGGTGCCCTTTGGCAAACGCGAGCTGGTTGGGATTGTCTGGCAACTGCAACCGGAAGATGCTTTTGCCGAGGATGCGTTAAAACCTATTATTGAGCCACTGGACCCTGTCCCCGTGCTGTCAGAGCATCTTTGTCGGTTGCTGTCCTTTGCTGCCGATTACTACCACCATCCACTGGGCGAAGTGCTGATCTCCGCCATCCCGGCTTTGCTGCGGGAGGGCAAACCCCTGCCCACTTGTCAGTCGCTCAGCTACCAGCTTACCCAGGCAGGTGAAACGACCACAGAGGCAGATTTAAAACGTGCACCTAAGCAGTTGACTCTGTGGCAGCAGCTGCAACAAGGGGCCTTAGCCGCTGATAGCATCACATCCGAACAACGGCCGGCGCTGCGGGCGCTGCTGGAAAAGCAGCTGGTCACAGCCATCGAAGTACCTTTTGCCCCCTACCCGACATTAACTGCTGCCAGTGCTGGTTTAAAGCTGACCACCGATCAGGCACTGGCGGTCAGTGCCATTGTTCAGGCGCAGGGCCGTTTCCAGCCATTTTTGCTGGAAGGTATTACCGGCTCCGGTAAAACCGAAGTGTATTTGCAAAGCATCGCGCCTTTGCTCGCTCAGGGCCAGCAAGTGCTGGTACTGGTACCGGAGATAGGCTTAACCCCGCAAACGCTGGCGCGTTTTGCCGATCGTTTTCAGGTGCCGGTGCTAAGCTGGCATTCCGGATTAACCGATACCGAACGCCTGGGATGCTGGCAGCAAGCAGCCACCGGCAGTGCTGCTATTGTGATTGGCACCCGCTCGGCACTGTTTTTACGCTTTGCCAGGCTTGGCCTGATCGTGGTTGATGAAGAGCATGATGCCTCGCTGAAACAACAGGATGGCTTTCGCTACCATGCCCGCGATCTGGCCATCAAACGGGCTGCACTGGAGCAGTGTCCGGTTGTACTCGGCTCCGCGACTCCCAGCCTGGAAAGCCTGCACAATGCACTGCAAGGCCGCTTTCAGCTGCTGACGCTCAGTAGCCGGGCCAGTGGTCAGCAATTGCCGACCCTGGAACTTATTAATTTGCAGCAACAGCCAGTGCAATTTGGCCTGGCCAATACCACCATCCAGCAAATAAAACACACCTTGCAACAAGGCTTTCAGGTAATGCTGTTTTTAAACCGGCGCGGTTTTGCCCCGGCACTGTCCTGTCAGGAATGCGGCTGGGTGGCGGATTGCCAGCGCTGCGATGCCAGCATGACCTGGCATAAAAGCGATCGCCAGCTCAATTGCCATCATTGTGGCAGTAGCCGGCCAGTGCCGAGACAATGCGGCCATTGCGGCAGTACCCGGCTGGTACCGCTCGGTCAGGGTACCGAGCAATTGGAAGCACAGTTGCAACCGATGTTCCCGGATTACCCGGTGGTACGACTGGATCGGGATAGCACACGACGTAAAGGCAGCCTGGCCGAGGCATTGCACCAGATCACCCAAGGTGGGCCCCAGCTGATTGTTGGCACCCAGATGCTGGCCAAAGGCCATCATTTCCCGCAAGTGACTTTGGTGGTAATTGTCGATGTGGATGGCGCCCTGTTTAGCAGCGACTTTCGGTCCCCAGAGCAGCTGGCGCAGCTGATCACCCAGGTTGCTGGCCGCGCAGGCCGTGCCCGCCATGCCGGCAAAGTGTTGCTGCAAAGCCGTTACCCCGATCACGGCATGCTGCAGGATATCCTGCACAACGGCTACGACTCCTTTGCCCGACTGGCACTGACTGAACGTCAGCAAACCTTACTCCCTCCCTATCAGTTCCTGGCGCTGTTTCGCGCCGAATCGCATCAGGATGAACTGCCCAGGCAATGGCTGCAGCAACTGGTTGAACTGGCGCAAACCGAAGCGCCTGAAGTGCAGCTGCTGGGCCCGATACGGGCACCATTGGAGCGTAAGGCCGGAAAGTACCGCTGGCAATTGCATTGCTACAGCGCCAGCCGCTCAGGCCTGCACCAGTTACTGAATCAGCTGATTACCACCAGCCAGAGCTGGCCACTGACCCGCAAGCTGCGCTGGCAACTGGATGTGGATCCGGTTGATCTGTCTTAATCCAAGCTCCGTATTCCCCCCGCTCAGACAGCAATATCCCGACATGACAGCTAAGCTCAATGGCTATCCCAGCAAGGTGAACCTATTTGCCATACCCGTACTTAGCTGATAGCTTTAATTTGCGAACTAATGTTTACAGACACTTTTAGTGCGCTGCTCGTCAGGTAACCTCAATGAGCACAAACTACAGATAAGGTATTAATTATGACTTTAGAAACAATTCGTTTCGGCGGCGACGATATCGAGAATTCACTGGCAAAGATGGATGACCAGAGCCTTGATAAACTGGCCTTCGGTGCTATCCAACTCGATGGTAATGGTAAAATTATTCAATACAATGCCGCCGAAGGCGATATTACTGGCCGCGATCCCAAGAGCGTCATTGGTAAGAACTTTTTTACCAGTGTGGCCCCCTGCACCCAAAGCAAAGAGTTTCAGGGCCGTTTCAAAGAAGGGGTACAAAACGGCAATCTGAACACCATGTTTGAATACATTTTTGATTACCAGATGAAGCCCACCAAAGTAAAAGTCCATATGAAAAAAGCGATTTCCGGCGATAGCTACTGGATTTTTGTTAAACGGTTGTAATTCCACTCAAGGCTGCTTATCCGCGGATCGGTGAACAGCCCGGCTCCTCCCAAACAATGTTGCATGAATTAAGGATCTTGCGATGCCAAACTGGCTCACAGTCACGGACTGCAAAGCTGTTTTGCGCTCCTTACTAAGCGCTGAGCTTAGCGCCTATCGTGAGTCGCCCCCCCTCGACTGGACAGCAGCCCCAGAGCTGGATTCACTGGAGCGACTGCATCTTGCCGGCTGCGTTAACGAATTCTTTCGTTTGCATGAAACCGGGTGTGAAGACCGGTTACTTATGACCAACAGCCTGGATGAGTGGGCCTCTCTGGTGGCAACCGCTATCACCGAAACCTCCGGCCTTACTTTCAGAACCTCGGGCAGCACAGGAACACCGACACCTCACTTTCATCGTTGGCAACAGATTGAAGCGGAAGCGGTAGCACTGGCAGAGTGTTTGGCAGCAAAGCAGCCCATCCAACGCGTGGTAAGCTGGCTGCCGCTGCATCACTTGTATGGGTTTATGGTCGCAGTGGCACTGCCTGCCTGTGCCGGCATCCAACGCAGTTATGGCAGCAACCAGGCTTTGCCTGAACTCCGAAGCGGTGATCTGCTGGTGACGGTGCCGCCGCGCTGGGACTTTTTGGCGCGCTCGGGCAAGACCTGGCCGACACAGATGCTTGGTGTCAGCTCCACCGGTCCCATAGCAGATACCACAGTGGCCGGCTTGCTGCAGCAAGGCGTGACCGGTTTGCTTGATATTTACGGCAGCACAGAAACGGGCGGTGTCGCCACCCGCTGGTGGCCCGAATCAAGTTATCAGCTGCTAGCTCACTGGCAACGCCTTGACAACCAACATCTCAAAAGTCTGGATGACACTGCCAGTACCCCGCTGCTGGATCAGCTGCATTGGCAAAGCGAAGGCACTTTTGAGCTAAAAGGACGGCTGGATGATGCCATCAGCATAGGTGGTGTCAATGTTAGCCCAACCTATGTTGCGGAGCGTTTACGCGCATTAAACAGCGTGCAGGACTGTGTCATTCGTCTCACAGGTGCTGCGACACAGCGACGTTTGAAAGCCTTTGTGGTGCCGGCAGGCGATCAAGCAATCGCAGCCCAAGATATCGCCAATGCTATCGCACTATGGCCGGCAGCAGAGCGCCCGATCAGCATCAATTATGGTGACACTATACCAACCAATGCCATTGGTAAGCACACCGACTGGTAGTCTTGACAAAGGATTTAACGCTATGCACGATGGGCAGCTCACCCTTGAAGCAATTGAAGCCGTTGCACTTGGACGTCAGGCTTTGTTGCTGTCTAAAGCACAACAACAAGCCGTTGCCAAGGCGCACCACTTCCTGCTGGATGCCATCGCCGAACGCCAACGTATTTATGGCGTAACCACAGGGTATGGCCCCTTAGCAACCACAGAGGTGGATCCTAGACAATCGGCCCTCTTGCAACAAAACCTGGTGTATCATCTCTGCAGTGGTGTCGGCGAACCGCTGGCACATCAGCATGTTCGTGCCATGATGGTCGCCCGCTTAGCCAGTCTGGCACTCGGTCACTCGGGAGCCAACCCGATAGTCATGGAGCGTATGCAAGCCTGGCTCGCTGCGGATGTCGTCCCAGAGATACCGTCGCAAGGGACCGTTGGTGCCAGTGGCGATTTAACCCCACTGGCGCATTTGGCGCGCGCCCTCAGCGGCGGCGGCCGTGTCAGTATCCAGGGAGGCCCCTGGATAGACAGTGCAGCTGCACATCAGGAATTCGGTTGGCAGCCGCTGGTATTGCATGGCAAAGATGCCATTGCTTTGGTTAATGGTACCTCGGCGACAGCTGGCATCGCGGCTTTGAATGCTACCGCAGCAGAGCGGGCGGTAAAGCTAAGCACCTTACTGGTGTTGCTTTACTCAGAATTGCTGGCTGGTCATCGCGAAGCCTTTCACCCTGCCATTGGCCAGCTCAGGCCTCACCCAGGTCAACAACAACTGCATCGCTGGCTCTGGTCACTATCGGCTAGTAGTCAGGCGTTAACCCCCTGGCAAGCAATGCCCACACGACTGGCGGACATGCCAGAAAATATAGCACAGAACCGGCCACTGCTGCAGGATGCCTACAGCTTACGCTGTGCCCCCCAAGCCCTCGGAGCCGTGCTGGATGTGGTGCATCAGCATGCCAACACAGTAAGGGTTGAACTGGGCTCCGTCACCGACAATCCACTGCTTATTGCGGATGATCAGTTGGTGCTGCATGGCGGCAATTTTTTCGGCCAACACTTAGCCTTTGCCAGTGATCATCTGAATAATGCTCTTATCCAAATGGCACTTTACAGCGAGCGACGCATTGCACGCATTACTGATCCATTGAGAAATAAAGGCTTACCTGCATTTATGCAGCCGCAGGATACCGGTTTGCACAGTGGCTTTATGGGAGCCCAGGTCTGCGCCACCTCTTTGGTTGCTGAACTGCGAAGCCAGGCAATGCCTGCTTCCATTCAATCTATCCCCACCAATGCGGATAACCAGGATATAGTGCCCTTAGGCACCATAGCAGCACGACGTGCCAGCAACAGCTTAACTCAGCTCTATCAGATTTTGGCGATTGAAACCTTAATCCTGGTGCAGGGCGCAGAGTTAAAAAACAGCACATTGCTTAGCCACGCCTCCCAGGCGCTTTGCCGCTGGGCTCGCGACTTTGCTGCACCGCTGCAACAAGATCGCCCACTGGCGGAAGATATTGCCAAGGTTGCAGCGGCGCTGGCGGATCCAGATCAAGTGAGCTCCTTGTTGACTTTATTGGATGAAACAGCCGAATAGAGCTTCATTTTTTTCTTAGCCATAAATTACGCTGGTAAGGGTATGATGCTCCGGTTGAGCAGCTCTAAGGATGTCGATTGCACAGCTGTCCCCTAAACCGCTAGAATAGCCACTGATTTGATGTTGGAGTATCAGGCCCACCATGCCAAGACGTGATTATGTGAAAACCGCCCGCCCACAAGCCAAACCTCGTAAAAAAGCGCCGGTCAAAGCGCCTTTCCCCTGGCTGGTGCTGACGATCACGGCTGGATTGATACTTATCTTTGGCTGGTTTCTCTGGACCATTAACCAACAGGAACCGGTGACTAGCACGCAGCAACCACCTGAAGTTGTGAAAGATGAATTACCCGAGCGTCCAACCGAAGAGCCCTACCAATACATCCGTGAGCTGGAAAACCGCGAGGTGGTCGTCGAAGTACGCGAGCTCGAATCGCGTGGACCATTTCAGATGCAGTGCGCTTCCTTTCGCAGTGAACAACAAGCCGATGCCATGCGGGCACAGATTGCTTTTGCCGGTTTTTCTTCCACTATCCGTCGCACCGAGGGCAGCAATGGCGTCTGGTATCGGGTGGTATTGGGCCCTTACGACAGCCGCCGCCAGGCCGAAGCAGATCGTAACCGGCTGCGTCGCAATGGCATCAATAGCTGCCAGATTTGGAACTGGAACTAACCGCAGAGGCTAGTTCCCCCTTGAAAAGCATTGAAGGAGCCCTCAGATAGCTTGCATCTGAAATGCCACAAGGGCTCACCATGACTACCATAGTTTCTGTCCGCCGCAATGGCCAGGTCGCGCTAGGCGGCGATGGCCAGGTTTCTCTCGGCAATACCGTAATGAAAGGCAATGCTCGTAAGGTACGCCGCCTCTACCATGACAAAGTACTGGCTGGTTTTGCCGGCGGCACCGCTGATGCTTTTACCTTGTTTGAACGTTTTGAAGCCAAACTGGAAATGCATCAGGGCCACTTAATGCGCTCAGCGGTAGAACTGGCCAAAGACTGGCGCACCGATCGCATGCTACGCCGGCTGGAAGCCTTGCTGGCGGTTGCGGATGCCAACACTTCGCTGATCATCACCGGCAACGGCGATGTGATTCAGCCCGAACATGATTTGATTGCTATCGGCAGCGGCGGCCCTTTTGCCCAAGCCGCTGCGACCGCCCTGCTGGAAAATACTGAATTAGCCGCCAAAGATATTGTTGAAAAAAGTCTGACCATCGCCGGCAATATTTGCGTATTTACCAACCAGCACCACACCATTGAACAGTTATAAGCAGGTTTTATTATGTCCGATATGACACCCAGAGAAATTGTGCACGAGCTGGATCGGCACATCATCGGCCAGCATCAGGCCAAACGCGCTGTCGCCATTGCACTGCGTAATCGCTGGCGCCGGATGCAACTGCCTGAAGCCTTGCGCCAGGAAGTGACGCCGAAAAATATTCTGATGATAGGTCCGACCGGCGTCGGTAAAACCGAGATTGCCCGCCGTTTGGCTAAACTGGCCAATGCCCCATTTATCAAGGTTGAGGCCACCAAATTTACCGAAGTAGGTTATGTCGGTAAAGATGTGGAAAGCATTATCCGCGATCTGGCTGACAGTGCAGTGAAAATGCTGCGCGAGCAGGAAATTGCCAAAAACCAGTACCGAGCCGAAGAAGCTGCTGAAGAGCGTATTCTGGATGCGCTTTTACCAAGGGCACGCGATAACTGGCAAGATGACCAGCCCGCCGAAAACAGCAATACCCGCCAGGTATTTCGTAAAAAGTTGCGCGAAGGCCAACTGGACGACAAAGAAATTGATATCGACATCGCTCAGCAGCAAATCGGCATTGAAATTATGACGCCGCCTGGCATGGAAGAGATGACCTCGCAGCTGCAAAGCATGTTTCAGAACCTGGGCAGTGAGCGCAAGAAAAAGCGCAAGCTAAAAATCAAAGATGCCTTTAAATTGCTGGTGGAAGAAGAGGCCAGCCGCCTGGTAAACCCAGAGGAGCTCAAACTGCAGGCGATTGAGCTGGTTGAGCAAAATGGCATTGTCTTTTTGGATGAAGTGGACAAAATCTGCAAACGGGAAAACACCGGTGGCCCGGATGTATCACGGGAAGGGGTACAACGCGACTTACTGCCTTTGATCGAAGGCTGTACCGTCAACACCAAGCACGGCATGATCAAAACCGATCACATTCTGTTTATTGCCTCCGGTGCTTTTCAGATGAGCAAGCCATCGGATCTGGTGCCAGAGCTGCAAGGCCGGTTGCCAATTCGGGTAGAGTTATCAGCCCTGACCGCCGATGACTTTGAACGGGTACTGACCGAACCCAAAGCCTCGCTGACCGAGCAAAGCATTGCTATGCTGGCCACCGAAGGGGTAAAGCTGGAGTTTACCAAAGACGGTATTCGGAAGCTGGCCGATGCGGCTTTTCATGTCAATGAAAAAACGGAAAACATCGGTGCCCGCCGCCTCTATACCGTGATGGAGCGCTTGCTGGATGAAATCTCCTTCGAAGCGGCTGATCATGCCGGTCAGAGCGTGCTGGTAGACGCAGCCTATGTCGACAAACATCTGGATGCGCTGGTGCAAGATGAAGATCTAAGTCGTTTTATTCTGTAACCATGACCAACACCGCTCTCGTGCGCAAGCTGCATTATCACAAACGCAGCAAGCAGTTGGAACTGCACTTTGCCGATGGCAGCAGTGCCAGCCTTTCGGCCGAGTTTTTACGGGTGCACTCCCCCTCGGCCGAAGTGCAGGGCCACGGCAATCCGGTGTTGGTGGTTGGCAAGCAACAGGTTGGCATTGAGCGACTTGAGCCAAGTGGCCATTACGGGGTACGGATTTGCTTTGACGATGGCCATCAAAGCGGTATCTACCGCTGGCCCTACCTGCAGCAGCTTGCCAGTCAACAAAACGAGCTGTGGCAGCAGTATCAGCAACGACTGGCAACTGCCAAAAAGCAGCAAGACAACGTCCCCATTCGCTTTATTGATGCTGCAAACAGCAGCATAGACCACTCAAACTAACTTGGCGGCCATCAGTCCGGTGGCCCGGCTTCTATCTCTTGCCGATCACCGTACAACCGTTGCCAGGCTTGCTGCAAGCGTCCCACCAAGGCTGCATTGGTTGTCTTGCTGGCTGCCAGGTATACATCCGCCCGCGACGCCGGGATAGGCAGCAGCACCTGTACAGCTTCACCAGGCAGTTGATAGGGTTTTAGTAATTCCGGCAACAGATGGGGGTTCTCCACCACCGCATCGACCCGGCCATTCATTAACAGCTGCAGCGCCTCATCAGTGCTGGCGGTGTAAAACACATCCAACTGTCCGGCTTGGGGTAAGCTCTGCAACATGGATACGCCCGTATGGTTGCGTGGCAATGCCAATGACAAACTTTGCTGTTGCGACAAGCGCTGATTCAATGAGACCAACTGACCCGTTCTCACCAAAACAGCCAACTCAAAACTGGCAATGCGGCCAATCCAGCGAAACTCTGATTCCCGCACTTCAGTGCGCGCTATCGCATAAATCAGCACATTGGATTCAGTTTGGGCCAGCTGATACGCTCTGGCCCAAGGGTACATCGCGAATTCAGCCTCTAGACCCGCTTCTGACAGCAGTCGACGTACCCAGTCGGTATTGCTGCCAGACACCACCCCATGCTCCAGCGTCTGATAAGGGCTCATCGGGGTTGTCACCGCTTTTAACGGCTCCGCCTGACTCCAGCCAAACAGCGCCATACCAACAGCCAACAGCAATATGCGCATCGCATCGTCCCTAATTCAGTGCATGCCATGACTATAGAGCTGTCCCGAAAAAAGTCAACTCAGGCTTTGAAGCGATCCACCGTCTGATGCAAGCGAGCCGCCTGCATCGCCACTTCCTCACTGATCTCCGCATTGTGCTGGGCATGCTGATAGGACTGCACCGAAATATCGCGAATTTTCACCACATTCTGGTTCACCTCGGCGGCCACCTGGCTCTGCTCTTCAATGGCTGCCGCTATCTGGGTGGTCATATCCATGATGCCACTTAAATCCTCGGTGATTTGCTCTAGCAATTTTCTGGCTAACTGAGCCTGCTCAGCACTGGAGAGCCCCTGCTCACGGCAATGCAGCATCACCTGCACAATGTCCTGAGTTCGTCCCTGCAAGCCACCAATGATCTGCTCAATTTGCCGCGTTGATTCCTGGGTGCGCATGGCCAGGTTCCGCACCTCATCTGCCACCACAGCAAAACCACGGCCCTGCTCTCCTGCCCGGGCCGCTTCAATAGCGGCATTAAGCGCCAGCAAATTGGTTTGCTCAGCAATACCACGGATCACATCCAGTACCGAGCCAATGGTCTGGCTGTCTTGCTCCAGTGCTTCGACCACTTGCGTCGCATCCTGCAGCTCTGCCGATAAGCGCTGAATACCGGCGACGGTTTTTTCCACCTCCTGCTGGCCATGCTGGGCATTGTCGTTGGTGCTGCTGGCTCGGCTGGCGGTGCTTTCGGTATTGCCGGCAATCTCATTGATAGTCGCGCCCATTTCGGTGACTGCGGTCGCCACCATATCGCTTTCCTGCTGTTGCAACTGCATCCCATCGCTGGTTTCATTGGTGGATTTAGCCAGTTGCTGAGTAGCGGTATCCAGCATTTCCAGTGCCTGATTGACGTTATTGATTAAGTCTTGAAAGTCGCCAATCATGCCATTCACGTCGGTAGCCAGCTGAGTCATTTCATCCTTGCCTTCCACCTGAATACGCTGCCTAAAATCATTGTCACGCCGGATCAGACCTACGGTCTGACACACCGCCAGGATCGGCTGCAAAATGCTGCGGCTGGTTAAAAACACCAGGCCAAGTACCACGAAGAGCACGAGCAGAAAGAAACTTAGCGCCAGCCACTGGGTACGGGCAACCGCAGCGGCGATGGCCTGACCGGTGGCCTCAGATAATTGCTGCAAGCTTTGCTCGGTGGCATGAATAGCCCGGCGCATCTCGCCCTGCAAACCCGAGTTTTGATCAAGCCCTGCTTGCTGATAAGCCGATACCAGATTGGAAAACGCCTGCTGGTAATCCGCTAACAATTGAAGCACTTGCTGACGGCTTGCTGCATCGACAATGCCAATCTGAATGGCACGCTGCAAGCTTTGGGCATCCTGTCCAAAGCGCTGGTAATAATCAGCATCCCGCCGTAACAAAAAGTCCTTTTCGTGCCTACGTAGCTGCAGCAACTGCGCCATCAGGCGATCATCCGAGCGCTGTTGAATGATGTGTTCGATTTGCTGTGCAGTCCGCCGCAACTCACCTTGCAAACCCTCAGCAGGGGTTAACCCCATCAGCTGATATTGCCGCACCAAAGCAGCAAAGCTGTGCTGGTACCGTTCTGTCAATTGGCTGAACTCCTGCAGTGGTCCCCGATCAATGCCATGGCGCTGCAGGTTTGCATCCAGACTGTTGGCCAATTGCTGCATACCACTGTAGTGTTGCTGCATCCGCTCCAGATAACGAGCCTCATACCGAAGCAAAAAGTCTTTTTCATGACGGCGAAACATCAACACATCGGTATTCAAACGCTGCACACTCTCCTGCGCCTGAGCAAGGCTAGTCAACTGACTGCTTTGATAAAACAACAGCCACAACATCACCAACATTGCCAGCACCAAGGCAATTCCATTGGCCATCAACCGCTGTTTAATACTAAATTGTCGAAACATAATCTCTCCAGTCAGAGCACTCCTTAGTTCATCAACAAGAATAGTGAGTAATTTCTGATACTGCCCGAAAATCAAAGAAAAAATTGATGCACTACTAAGATTCTGCAGATAAAGGACAAACTGCCGAGATAAGCGCTTGAGCTGTCACACAGGCCAGTTATACTATGGTTACCCGCGCTGTTCATCCGGAGCCACCCATGGAATACAATACCTCTGAATTATCCGATCTCTACGCCGACTCAATCGATGTGGTCGAGCCCATCTTCAGCAACTACGGCGGCCGTCGCTCATTTGGGGGCCAGGTTCGGACCGTCAAGTGCTTTGAAGACAATGGCCTGATTCGTCAGGTGCTGGCTGAGTCAGGTATTGGCAAGGTGCTGCTGATCGATGGCGGTGGTTCTACCCGCCGTGCTTTGCTGGATGCCGAACTAATTTCATTGGCCAATAGCCAGGGCTGGGAAGGTATTGTCTGTTATGGCTGTGTGCGGGATGTTGATGCGCTGGAAGACTTTGATGTCGGGGTGCAGGCCATTAATGCCATCCCGGTAGGCGCTGATGATAAAGGCTTTGGCGAACTGGATGTACCGGTGAACTTTGCCGGCGTTACCTTTTTACCCGACGATCATCTCTATGCCGATAATACCGGCATTATTTTATCGCCCGATCCACTGGATATCGAATAAATCATGGCTCTGCTGCGCTTCCAGGCCGATCAGCTCCAGGCCTTGTTCAACACCCGCCCAAAGGAGCAACGGCAGGGCCAGCATCTGCTGCTGCTGGATAAAGCACTGCCGCTCACAGAGGCATTGCAACAAGCCCGGCAGCAGGGCACTCGCTTTGCTCTGCTGGGGATACCGGAAGATATTGGCCCCAGAGCCAATCTTGGTCAAGGCGGTTCAGACCTTGGCTGGCAGGCTTTTCTGCGCAGCTGGCTCAACCTGCAGGCCAATCAGTTTACAGAAACTGCCGGCCCAATTTTACTGGCCGGTGAGGTGGACTGTGCTGATTTACAACTACAAAGTCAGACGCTGGATAGCAGCAAGCCAGAACAACTGCAGCAGTTAAGACAGCTTTGTACCGAGCTCGATCTGCGAGTAGAGCAAGCCATCCAGCCTTTATTTGATGCAGGCTTTGATGTGATGGTGATTGGTGGTGGTCACAACAATGCCTACCCCATCATCAAGGCGTTGGCCACGCACACCGCCATGCCTGTCAACTGCGCCAACCTGGACCCCCATGCGGATTTCAGGGCGCTGGAAGGACGTCATAGTGGCAACGGCTTTAGCTACGCCAAAGCAGAGCAATTGCTGGGGCAGTATTTTGTGCTTGGTCTGCACGAGTTAAAGAATAACAGAGACAGCCTTACTGCGCTGCAGCAAGCAGGCGCTGAGTTTATCAGCTTGCAAAAGTTAAGTCCCAGGCTAGAGCTTTCCTTTGCCGAGGCTTTGGATCAATGCGTTGATTTTATTGCCAACTCGAACGGGGCTATCGGCATTGAGCTCGATACCGACAGCATTGAGCTGATGCCAGTTAGCGCCTTTACCAGCAGTGGATTGTCAGTGCAAGCAGCCGAGCAATACGTCTACCAACTGGCCCAGCTGCCTCGCTGCCGCTATCTTCACCTGGCAGAAGCTGCACCCGTTCGGCACCCAGCAGGGCAAGCTGCTGGCATGCAGCATGCCGGTCAGGTGCTCGCAGGTTTATGTTATGCGTTTATTCAGGCGAGAGCTGCGCTGCCGGACCAGACGATTGCTGCCACTGTTTAAGCCAAGGCTGCAATCCTGCTAACTCGAAGGGCCGGGAATAATAAAATCCCTGCCCCCTTGTACAGCCCATCCGCAGTAATTTTTGCTCCACCATCTCTTCTTCAATACCTTCGGCAACAACCCCTAAGCCAAGGTTCCTGGCGATATCGATAATGGCACCAGCGATGGCAATATGGGTATCACTCTTATGCAAGTCATTGATGAAGCTACAATCAATCTTGACATGACTGATAGGCAGCTGACGCAAATAAAACAGCGAAGAAAAGCCAGTGCCAAAATCATCCAGCGCGAGCTCAACGCCAAGATTATGAAAGCGCTGAAGCATGGTAAGCGCTCGCACTGGATCATCGCTTAAAGCCCGCTCGGTTAGCTCCAGCACCAAACTGGCCGGTTTGACCTGGTATTCCAGCAACAAGCCTTGCAGATAATCCACCAACTCATCCTGCAACAGATCTTTGCTGGATAAGTTGACCGCCAACTTCATAGCCGGAAACTCAGCTTTTAATGAAGCCAGACTAGCAACGGCATGTTGAAGAACCCATTCAGTCAGTGAATAAATCACGCCCAGTTGCTCAGCAGTCTCCAGAAAATCTTCCGGCGGCAACAAACCAAGTCGAGGGTGCTGCCAGCGCACCAGCACCTCTGCAGCCAGAAGTTTTCGCTGTTTCAGTTCGATTTGCGGCTGTACATATAACAGCAATTGGTTTTGCTCAATACCCTGCCGTAACTCGGCCATAAAACGGAGCTTGTCATCACTGTAGTTGAGTAAGGAAGGATCAAACATCGCCGTATCCGGCGCTTGCCAGCGGTGATGTTGCATTGCCAGATAAGCGCGCTCCAGCAATTCATTCAACTGACTGCCATGGTCAGGGTAACAGGCAATACCGCTGACCAACTGGTAATTCATCGCACTGCTATGCAGCATCAGTGGTTGCGCTACCAATTGTTCGACTTGCTTGGCCAATTGCTCAGCCAGATAAGGTTTAGCCGTCACATCAGCCCAGGCCATAAAATCAACCCCGCCCAGATGGCATAACCGGACAGCTTTTTGCTCACGCCACTCCAGGCAAAGTAAGGCCTCGTGCTGATGCAGCTGTTCATTGATTCGATGCGCCAGCTGCATCAGCAGCAAATTGCTGTTCTGATAACCCAAGGCTTCGTTAATTTGTTCAAACTGAGTGACTTTAAACAGCAGTAACGCAAAACGTTTACCCTCTGATTGTTGCAACAACGGCTTTAATTGTCGGCGCAACAGTTCCTTATTTGGATAACCACTGATTTCATCATGCAGCAAGGTATGCTCAGGCGCGGTCGCCGGTTGTTGCCGACGCAGTTGTTGCTGCAGCACCCGGATCCGCCATAACAGCAACAGGATCACAACAACCAGCGCCAAGGGCCACCACAATAACCAGGCCGGAACAGTCGCTGTTTCGGCGATTGTCGGCAAAGGGCTTACCAGCAAGCAGGCAGTTAAAAAGCGCATTTTTTACAACTCAGTAGCATTCATTCGCCTAGCATAGCTGCTTTCACCTAATTGTAAAGTCAGTGCTTATTGGGTATCGACAGGCCATCAATCACCAATTGCCGCAACACATTCACCCCTTGCTGATACACCAGCTCAGCCGGTTGTTCGATAGCATAGCAGCCAAAGTTTGCCCGCTTTCCCAGCGCCAAGGTTCCAACATCGTGTAAGGCAAGCGCTTTGGCGGCATGGTGTGTTACCCCCAACAATGCTTCTTCCGGCGTTAAGCCAAACAGAGTGCAGGCCATATTCAGCATCAGGGGCAAATTACAAAAAGGCGAAGTGCCCGGGTTCAAATCCGTTGCCACCGCCATCGGCACCTGATAACGACGTAGCAGTGCTATCGGCGGTAGCTGGGTTTCTTTTAAAAAGTAATAAGCGCCGGGCAGCAAAACGGCGACCGTGCCAGCCTGAGCCATTGCCTGCACCCCGGTTTCATCCAGATACTCGACGTGATCGGCCGACAAACCGCCAAACTCAGCTACCAAAGCACTGCCGCCCAGATTGGACAACTGCTCGGCATGAGCTTTGACTGGCAACCCCAGGGCCCGGGCAGTTTCGAACAGGCGGCGGCTTTGTGCCACACTAAAGCCAATGCCCTCACAAAACACATCAACTGCATCTATCAGTCCTTCGTGGCGCAGCTCAGGTAGCATGCTCTGGCACAGGTAATCAATGTAGGCATCGCTGTCAGCGAATTCCGGCGGTAAAGCATGGGCGCCCAGAAAAGTCGTATGAATACGGATCGGGTACTGTTTATCCAGCGCACGGGCGACCCGCAGCATTTTGCGCTCTGTTGCCAGGTCCAGTCCATAGCCGGATTTAATTTCCACCTCGGTGACACCCTGTGCCAGCAAGGTATCCAGCCGGCGCTGACCCAGCTCAAACAGCTGCTGCTCTGTGGCTTGTCGGGTAGCCTGCACAGTGGAACGGATACCACCACCGGCTTTGGCAATCTCCTGATAACTTGCACCCTGTAAACGCAGTTCAAACTCGTTGGCCCGGCTACCGCCATAAATCAGGTGCGTGTGGCAATCGATCAGTCCAGGCAGCAGCCATTGACCACCAGCATCATGCACAGCCGTACAGGAGGTATCAAAGGCCGGCAAAGCACTTTGTGGCCCCAACCAGGCAATGCGACCATCCTTCACTGCCAAGGCGCCATTCTCAATGGCACCATAAGGCCCTAGCTCTGTTTGCATGGTGGCCAGGTTGGCATTAAGCCAAACCGCATCAAATTCTGTCATGGCATTGCTTCCTACATTCGTTGCCTGTTGCTGATAAAAATAGTGTACCGCAAAAACTTGTATATACAACCAAGATCGGCTATTTTTATTAGCACCAGTCGCAATCCACGGATAGTCACCGCATGGCCGTCGCAAAATTTGCCGAAATCAAAGATTTTATGCTGACCCAGATTGAAATCGGCGCCTGGCCGGAGCACAGCCGGGTACCGTCTGAAAACGAATTGGCCGAGCAGTTCTCGGTCAGTCGGATGACAGCGCGCCGTGCCTTGCAGGAACTGACCGAGCAAGGCATTTTGTATCGCACCCAGGGTGTTGGCAGCTTTGTCGCCGCGCTTAAGTCGCAATCCTCTTTGCTGGAAATTCGCAACATCGCTGATGAAATTCATAGCCGTGGCCACAGTTACCGGGCGCAGTTACTGCAACTGACCGAATTGCCCTGCCCGGCTACCGTAGCCGCCGCCCTAGGCTTAAAACACAACGAGCGGGTGTATTTTTCGCTGATTGTGCACTTTGAGGATCAGCTGCCGCTGCAGCTGGAAGCCCGTTACGTCAATCCACGGCAAATCCCGGAGTACATCCAGCAGGATTTCGCCCACATCACCCCCCACCTGTATTTGAGCCAGGTGGCACCGCTGACCGAAGCCGAGCATACCGTTGAGGCGATATTGCCCGACAGCTTCACCTGTCAGCATCTGCAGTTAAAAAAACCGGAAGCCTGCCTGCGCTTAACCCGTCGCACTTTTAGCCGCGATGGCGCTGTCAGTCTGGCTTATCTTACGTCTCCCGGCAGTCGTTACCGGCTGGGAGGCCATTTAAATTTCGCGCCAGCAGGCGCAACGAGGAGCTAATCATGTCTGATCCACGTTTAGATACCACCCGGGTGATCCGGGCCACTACAGGGCCTGAGAAAACCGCCAAAAGCTGGCTGACCGAAGCGGCCAAACGCATGCTGATGAACAACCTGGACCCGGATGTAGCCGAGCACCCGCAATCGCTGGTGGTGTACGGGGGTATCGGCCGGGCAGCACGTGACTGGGCCTGTTTTGATAAAATTGTCGAAGTGCTGGACAGACTGGAAGACGACCAGACCCTGCTGGTACAAAGCGGCAAACCGGTGGGCGTGTTCCCGACCCACCCGGATGCGCCACGGGTGCTGATTGCCAACTCTAATCTGGTACCGGCCTGGGCCAACTGGGAGCATTTTAACGAGCTGGATAAAAAAGGCCTGATGATGTACGGCCAGATGACTGCAGGCTCCTGGATTTACATTGGCTCGCAAGGCATTGTGCAAGGTACTTACGAGACCTTTGTCGCCATTGCCAAACAGCACTTTAACGGCGATGCCAGTGGCAAATGGATCCTGACCGGCGGCCTGGGCGGCATGGGTGGTGCCCAGCCACTGGCTGGAACCATGGCAGGCTTTCATATGATTGCCTGTGAGGTGGATGAAAGCCGCATTGATTTCCGCCTTCGTACCGGCTACGTCGATGTCAAAGCCACCAGCCTGGATCAAGCCTTAGCGCTGTTAAAGCAAGCCAAAGCATCCGGTAAGCCAACCTCCATTGGTTTGCTGGCCAATGCCGCCGATGTATTCGCCGAGCTGGTAAAGCGCAACATCATTCCGGATGTGGTGACCGATCAGACCTCAGCGCATGACCCTTTGAACGGTTATCTGCCGCAAGGCTGGAGCATGACACAAGCAGCGGAGCAGCGGCTGCAGGATCCCAAGGCAGTAGTGAAAGCCGCCAAACAATCGATGGCGGTGCAAGTACAGGCCACGCTCGATATGCAAAGCAAAGGTGCTGTTGCGGTGGATTATGGCAACAACATCCGCCAGATGGCGCAGGATGAAGGCGTACAGAATGCCTTTGACTACCCAGGCTTTGTGCCAGCTTACATCCGGCCTTTGTTTTGTGAAGGCATAGGCCCGTTCCGCTGGGTAGCCCTGTCCGGCGATCCGGAAGATATTTATAAAACCGACCAAAAAGTGAAAGAACTGATCCCGGACAATCCACAGCTGCACCACTGGCTGAATATGGCGCGCGAGAAAATCCATTTCCAGGGTTTGCCAGCCCGTATTTGCTGGATTGGTTTAAAAGATCGAGCCCGGGTAGCATTGGCCTTTAATGAGATGGTGAAAAGCGGCGAATTAAAGGCCCCTGTTGTCATTGGCCGCGACCACCTGGACTCCGGCTCGGTCGCCAGCCCAAACCGTGAAACCGAAGCCATGCTGGATGGCTCGGATGCTGTCTCCGATTGGCCACTACTAAATGCGCTGCTCAATACCGCTGGCGGCGCCAGCTGGGTTTCACTGCACCATGGCGGTGGCGTTGGTATGGGCTACAGCCAACACTCAGGCGTAGTCATTGTGGCCGATGGCACCGAAGCTGCCGCCAAACGGCTTGGCCGGGTGCTGTGGAACGATCCGGGTACCGGCGTGATGCGCCATGCCGATGCCGGTTACGACATTGCCCAAAACTGCGCCCGTGAGCAAGGGCTGGATTTACCGATGCTGAGCACCAAGGAGTAAGCCATGACCACCCCATTTATCGTAACACCCGGCCAGCTCAGCCTGAGCCAGTTGCGCCAGCTGTGGCAAACTGACCAAGCCATTGCGCTGGATAAATCCGCCTACCCGGCCATTGCCGCCTCGGCCAAAACCGTGGCCGAAGTGCTGGCCAAAGGCAAAACCGTCTATGGTATCAATACCGGCTTTGGCCTGCTGGCCAATACCAAGATTGCACCGGATCAACTGGAACTGCTGCAACGCTCTATCGTCTTGTCGCATGCAGCCGGTTATGGTGAGCTGATGTCCGACCAAACCGTGCGGTTGATTATGATCCTGAAAATCAACTCGCTGGCCCGTGGCTACTCCGGCATTCGTCAGGAAATTATCGATGCAATGATTGCCATGGTAAATAAAGGCGTTTATCCATGCATTCCAGCCCAGGGCTCCGTCGGCGCCTCCGGCGATCTGGCCCCGCTGGCACACATGGTGCTGCCATTGATTGGCGAAGGAGAAGTGCGTTATCAGGGTAAGCAGCTACCGGCCCAAGAAGGGCTGAAACTGGCTGGCCTGCAGCCGGTAGTTCTGGCCGCAAAAGAAGGGCTGGCTCTGCTAAACGGTACCCAGGCCTCTACTGCACTGGCGCTGGAAGGCTTATTCAAAGCCGAGGATTTGTATGCTGCGGCCAGCGTGATTGGCGCACTTAGCGTGGAAGCAGCTCTTGGCAGCCGGGCCCCGTTTGATGCCCGCATTCATGCCATCCGTGGCCAGCAAGGCCAGATTGATGCCGCTAGCGTGTACCGTCATTTGCTTGCTGAGCGCTCCGAGGTTGGCGACTCACATCAGGACTGCGAAAAAGTGCAGGACCCTTACAGCCTGCGTTGTCAGCCCCAGGTGATGGGCGCTTGCCTGACGCAAATCCGTCAGGCCGCTGTGGTGCTGGAAACCGAAGCCAATGGCGTCACCGACAACCCGCTGGTGTTTGCCGATGAGGGCGATATCCTGTCCGGCGGTAACTTCCATGCCGAGCCGGTGGCGATGGCAGCCGATAACCTGGCACTGGCTATTGCCGAAATCGGTTCTTTGTCCGAGCGCCGGATGGCGCTGCTGATTGATGCCAGCCTGAGCAAACTGCCAGCCTTTCTGGTCAACAACGGCGGTGTCAACAGCGGCTTTATGATTGCCCAGGTCACCTCTGCTGCTTTGGCATCCGAGAACAAATCCCTGGCCCACCCAGCCAGTGTCGATAGCCTACCGACTTCAGCCAATCAGGAAGATCACGTCTCCATGGCCACTTTCGCTGCCCGGCGCCTGGCCCAAATGGCCGACAATACCCGCGGTGTATTGGCCGTCGAGTACCTGGCTTCGGTGCAGGGACTGGATTTTCGTGCACCGCTTAAATCCACCGAGCGGCTGGAGCAGGCCCGGGCACTCTTGCGTGACCAGGTCAGCTTTTATGCCGAAGATCGCTACTTCGCACCGGATATCAAAGCCGCTGCCGAGCTGCTGGCTAGTGGCCGCTTAAGTAAGCTGCTGCCTGCGGCCATGCTGCCCAGCCAGTAAGTGCGTCTGGTACTAACTAGTACCGCACCCCATGCACCAGGCTGCAAGCCGGCAGCCGCACTGGGGTGCTTAGCGGTAGCAAGCGGGTAATAGCCGCCTTGCCAATGGCATCGCGGCTATCACTGCGCTCTATCTGGTAATAAAAATTCAGGTAGGTCTGCTCCTGATACAGCTGCAGATAAGGGTAACCGGTAAGCCGCCAGTTCGCCTGAAAGGACGGGTACGCCGGGTTGTCGCTTTCAAACACCATGCGGCCATCTGGCTGCAAGTTAAGCCGGTAATCAAAGTCACAGTCTTCGGCACTGTACGAATGCGCAACATCCATCGCGGTGCGGCCACCATGCACCTGTACCCCGGCCGGCACCAGAAAAAGTCCCACATTGTCCCGGGTAAACCACTGATTTGACTCCACCAGCAAGCGGTTGTCGCGCAGATGCCAACCGGTGTCATCCAGCGCTTGCTGCAACCGGCTGGCTGTTGCCTCTGGGTTTCGCATCATTGGCGAGTAGATCAGGGTGTTTTCACTGACCCGCGCCGGAAATGGATGCTGATTCAGTTCCACCCGCAGCCCTTGCTGCTGCAATGCCGAGACCAACTCACTGGTCTGCTTCTCATCCAGATAACGATGGTTCAGATGGACGGTAGGTTGAGCGCAGCTCACTAACAGCAACA
The DNA here is from genome assembly GCF_020831925.1 of Alkalimonas sp. Lineage (GTDB taxonomy): Bacteria > Pseudomonadota > Gammaproteobacteria > Enterobacterales > Alteromonadaceae > Alkalimonas. The sequence goes on along the minus strand of NZ_JAFIFQ010000005.1, from coordinate 105,000 downwards.
GCGGCATCAGCGCGCACCACCTCAGGTAGTAACGCATTATTCGGCTACCGCCACAGACTCAGGGCAAGTTGGGGCTTCCCTTTCCAGCCACATCAGGCTTAGATTGCCCTCTTGTAAATCATCCGTCTGCTGAATAAAGGTCAGTAATAGACCTTGGCTGGTATGATGCACCGTGCTTTTGGCAGCGTGCACCTGCTCAGAGGAAAGCAGCTCTTCTACTGAGCCAAAGGTTAGCTCGGGTGTCACACAGGTCCGGTAAAGCCCTAAACGCTGATTCTCGCCCTTTGCTGAGTAATAAATATCAAGATTGCCATCCAGCCGCTTCACCGGGCTTAGATCATGGATATCCCCCTGCTGGGGCAGTGATGCCATGTCAGACCAACTATGCCCTTGATCAGATGAGACCTGCAACCGCCCCCCCATTTCGGTGATGGAAGGACCATTTTGGTAACTGACCAGCACAGTCCCATCGGCAAAACTGGCACTGGCAGGCATGGTCCCCACCGCAAACTGAACCGGCTCCCCAAAGGTAATACCGTCCTGCGAGCGACTAAAAAACAATTGGCTACGCCCGGCTCGGTACACCATCCCCAAACTGCCATCCTGCAATGCCACCACTCGGGCGATGGAATAAGCCCCATAATTGCCCGGTAATACAACGGGTTCAGCAGCTTTTAGGTTGGCTACGGGTGCTCGTAGCCATTGCGCCTGAGTACCCCAAAAACGAGCAGACACCATATAATATAGAAACTCCTGCCCCTCAAACTCAACGACAGAAGGGGAGGAGACAAAGTCGTAATCCGCGGTTGTGGTCAACGCCAGCGTTTCAGGCTGGCGATTAGCCAGTGCCAGCTGACGAATGATGGAAAAGCTAACCTCTAGATCTGAACGACCATAGAACAGGCTTTGTTGCTGATGGCTAAAAGCAGTCACAAAGTCCTGCCCTTGGCCCTGCTCAACGCTTTGCCACTCTGGCTCGACTGCCCTCACAGCCGGGCTAAAAAGTCGAATCGCCAGCACCAGGGTAACAGCGAACATGAACAATGCTTTGCACAACAAGGGATGACCAGCCACAGATAGCATCACTCAAAATTAACAGAAGAGGCAACAATAGCAGTAACATAAAAACAAAATCAAGCCATGATTAACGACTGCAATGCTTTTCATTCCTCGGATACTGAGCAATGGGTTCTGGCTAGACCAGTTGTGCAAAGTTTGCTAAGGTCAGAACCAGCTATAATAAAAATTCAAATAAGCTGAGACCTTTTCATGACACTGACCATTGCGCATCGCATCATCCTTGGATTTGGCTTGATTGTCCTCTTGCTGGTAGTGGCCAGCGGCTCCGCTCTGCTGAGCTTTCTATCAATAGAAGAGTCAACCCGCAACGTTAATGAGCGTGCCATACCCACCCAACAACTGAGTAATCAGGCACAAATCCAGTTACTGAGTATGGCCAATGCCAGCGCCCAGGGCTTTTCAACCGAACAACCAGCGCTGATCAGTCAACAGCAACAGCTCTTTGCTCAGGCCGATCGTGACCTGCAGCAGTTGTTGCAACAAGCAGCAGAGCTGACAGAACAACATAGCGAGCTGCAACTGGCCCTGCAAAAAGCCGAACAACAAAGCAGTGCCTACCGCCAATCCGTGCAACAAATGTTTGCACTTCGATTGGAAGTTGAACAAAGCCGGGATGAGGTACTGGCTTTGTTTCAGCAATTGGAGCAAAAACTCGATGCTCTCGGTGCCTTGCTGCTGGATTTATCCTATCTGGATGGTGCCGATAGCGAGACCCTGGAACTGGTTGAAGGTACCGCAGGTCGTATTGACGGCCAGTTGCTTGGCTTGATCAACACCTTACGAGAAGTGGCGAATGCCAGCGAGCTGGGCCAGTTACAACGCAGCGAAGATAACATCAGCTTTGCCTTTAGCGATATGCAGGTCAATATCGATTATTTGGCTCAGTTGGTGGCACAGATTGACACCGGTGGGCTTTGGTCGGATTTCCAGACACAGCTGCAACAACTGGAGCAAAGCCTGCTGCAAGAGCAGCCGTTGCTGCGCCTGCAACTGCAGCGGCTAACCCAGCAACAAAACGCGCGCCAGCATTTAAACCAGGCCGAGCTGGAATTCAGCAATGGCATCACAGCCTTGCAGCAAATGGCCAGTGCGGCCGATCAGCAGGTTAATCAACTGCAGCAGGCGGTTAGCCGCACCATTTCACAAGGCAACTGGCGCAATGTCATCATTTTGTTGGTGCTTATTGTGCTGGCGACAGTCATTGCCTGGGTCACCATCCGCGCCATGCTGCAACCGCTGGCTAAAATAAATCAGGTGCTAGGGGTGATGGCACAGGGCGATCTAAGCCAGCGCCTTACCATTCAACGCGATGATGAGTTTGGTAAATTGGCTGGTAACGTCAATCAACTGGTGGAAGCACTCAGCAGCCTGGTGCAGCGCATTCAAAACTATGCCAGCGAACTAAACCAAAGTTCGCAGCGCTCCGGCATGGATGTACAAGATATCCGAGAAGCACTGCAACAGCAAACCAGCCAAATCGCCAGCATTAACTCCAGCACGCATCAGCTTAGCGAACAAAGCCAGCACATCACCAAGCAGGCTGAGCAGGCAGTGCTAGAGATGCAGCAAGGGATGCAGCATAACAAAGAGGTGCATCAGCTGTCCGAGCAAAGCAATCAGCGTATTGGTCACCTGGCAAAACAGCTGCACAGCATCGATGAACTGATGCAGCAGGTCAATGCGCAAACCAAGCAAATTGGCAGCATTCTGGATACCATTGGCAGCATTGCCGAGCAAACCAATCTGTTGGCACTGAATGCAGCTATTGAAGCAGCCAGAGCCGGTGAGCAGGGCCGCGGCTTTGCGGTGGTTGCCGATGAAGTCCGCACTCTTGCGGGGCGCACCCAGCAAGCGACCAATGATATTCAAACCATGATAGAAACCTTGCAGCAAGGCACCAAAGCAGCCGTACAAGCGGTGCAGCAAGGCAACACAGATGCCAGTCAGTGTGTTGAAGAAAATCAGGCATTACTGCAAGCATTACAGCATATTCACCATGCCATCACTCAGATGCACGGCATCAATGCCAGCATCGCAGATGCCACAGCCATGCAGCTAAGTCAGGGCGAGCAAATCAGTCAGTCGATGGAAGTGGTGGTACAGCTGGCGCAAAACAGTACCGAAAAAGCCAGCAGCACCATGGCACATAGCCAGGATGTCACAAGGCTGGCATCAGAACTGGAGCAGGCCAGTTCGGCTTTCCGTTTGCGTCAGTAGAGCAGAGCGGCCGCTAAAGCCCTGCTCCAACATATCCGGCTGGTATTCAAGCAACTCAATATTGGCTTCGCGGGCGAAAATACGTTCCTGGCTGGTAAAACCCTGAAAACTAACTAGCATTCCCTGTCGACAATCATGACTGAGCATCTGCTGGAAGCGTTCACGTAAGCACTCCATCGAGACCATATTCTCAGCATCGGGATGAAAGTACACCAGGGTTTTTCCGGCCTTACTGTGCCAGAAAAATACTTCGTTATCGTCATTACAGACGGGTTCAATGGCACCTTGTTGTTGCAGTTGTTGTTTTAGGCGGCTGAAAAAAAATTCCTGCTGCTCGAATCGATTCTGTTCACGTTGAAATCGTTTCGGAAGTGCCAACCAACGGTTGCCTGAGTCCATTTCGATAAAAGCGATCAAATTAAACATCAAAGCCGACACAAACAGCAGGACAAACGCCCACAACAGGAAAGTGGACCAAAACTCTGATAACACCAGAGCTGACTGGGAAAATACGATGGAGTGTTCTGAAAACAACAAGAACAATGCACCTGCTGCTATCCCTAGCAAGGTACTGATGGTAGACAACAACAACCATTGACTGCGCATAACAACTCAACCTTGAGTGGCAAATACTGTGAGTGTGAGTATGGGGTGTTAACGGGTACTAGTCCTGACAAAAGCCTGATAAAAGTCCGATAAAGTCACTAGCGACCTGATAAATGTGTGTTTAGGAGCACTCAAGCAGCGCATGCAACGCAGATGGGTAACAATAGTCAAAGGGCAACTGTCGGCTAATACGATGAGCCAGCACCCGGCGCTGACTGGAACCAGCTGCACCAACTGTAAGCGCCGGAAGCTGCAACAGCGCCCTGGCTTGCTGATAAAACTGCTGGCGTGTGACCAAGTCCGGACAGCTCAAATTGTACAGCGCCGGCCAGGCTTGCTGCTGCAGAATAACCCGTACAGCCTCAATCACATCGTGACTATGCACCATATTCACCGGAGCATCTGGGTCATCCAACACGCCACTGCGCAGAAAGTTGCCTGGGTGTCGGCCAGGCCCGAACAAACCAGCAAGCCGCAAGGTACAGGTTGGCAAGGCTTGCTGTAGCAGTTGTTCACCTTGATACAGTAACTGCGCTTTGGCATCATTTACGGCCAGTTGACTTTGCTCATCGACTTCATCACTCAGGCCATTGTAAGCGCCGGTAGAACTAAAGTGCACACAAGCCAGGCTATTGGCTGCCTGCATCAGCCTGGCCAAAGACTGTAGGCTATCCAGATAACCAGCCCCACCCTGTTTACGCCAACCTGGTGTAATGGCAGATATCACCACCGCTTGCTGAAACTGATCCAATAACTTTGCCGAAAATGGCAGTGACAGCGGCAGCCTCAGCACCTGGCCTGAAACAGAGCCCGGTAGCTCTGCTAAAGCGGCCTCAGACTGGCGGGTGACCAATAGCTGGTGGCCATCCTGCTGCAAAACCGGCAGCAGTTGCCGTCCGAGCCAACCGCAACCCAGCAAAACAACTTTCATTGGGCTCTCCGTGGCAGCAGCGCCTTGTAATGGCCTTCAAACAAAGCCACCACCTTATCTGCGCTTAGCAGCTCTACCTTGATACGTTGACTGGCATGTCGCCCCTGGTTCAGTACCGATAAATCCCCTTTGGCGCTGAGCATGGAACAACGCGCTTGCGGAGTCTGTTGCATCGGCTTGAGATAACGAATATGTCCATCGGCTAGTACCAGATCGGCTTGTATTGACAACGCTTGCAATTGCAAATGCAGCAGGCCCCAGCCCGTCAGTGTGGCAAGGCTGTAAAGGCTGCCGGCAAACATGGTGCCGTGCAGGTTTATATTAGGTTCAAGCGGTGCCTGACAGCACAGCTCGGTGCCATCAAAGGTCACAATCTCTAATTGCATAAAGCGACTAAGCGGTATTTGCTGATGCCAGTTTTGTTGCAACTGTTGGCAACGAAGCTGCCAGTCTTCAGCAGATCCTGGCAGACGCAAATAACGTTGCATGCGGTAATGCGCAATACCAAACTGGCTGGCTGCTTCTTGCTGCATGCTGTACCCAAGCCGCTGATAAAAACCCAAGGCAGTGTCGCGAGCATTCAGCACCACCTGGGAACAACCAAGCGCCAACGCCTGCTGCTCAAGCTCCGTCAGCAAACGGGCACCAAGTTGCTGGCCCTGATATGCCGGGTCCACGGCCATGTAACGAACTTGCGCCTTACCATCATCCAGCTGATGCAAGCGAGCCACGCCGATCAGGCGATCTCCGTCCATCAGCATGCGATGATGGCTCTGATGCTCCAACTCATCACGTTCTGACCCAAGAGGCTGCTGCCAAGGGGCTCTTAGCTGTTGCCAACGGAACTGATAGTATGCCTGCCAGTCGGCGTCATTTCGCGGGATGTGCATGCGAATGGCCATGGTTTACCCGCTTTTGCTTTCAAGTAAAAAGGTCACAGGGCCATCGTTGACTAATGCTACCTGCATATCGGCCGCGAAACGACCACAGGCCACGTTCAGATTATGCTCTTCGCAACGCTCGATAAAGTGCTGGTACAAACGCTGTGCCTGTTCTGGCACGGCAGCTTGAGAAAAGCTGGGTCTGAGGCCCGTGTTGGTATCAGCTGCCAGCGTAAACTGCGAAACCACCAGCAACTGGCCTTTCACCTGCTGCACATTCAGATTCATTTTACCGTTGTCATCGCTAAACACCCGGTATTTACAGACCTTATCCGCCAGAAGCGCCGCACTAAGCTCCGAATCCGCCTGCTCGACCCCCAGCAGCACCAACAGGCCCTGTTCAATCTGCGCAATTTGCTCCCCAGCCACGCTAACATTGGCACTACGCACCCGCTGAATTAAGGCTTTCATTCACAGCATTCCTCCGTTTCACTGGCTTCATCCTTAGTAAGCTGCTCCCAGTCTTTCAGATAGGCGGTCAGCTCAGCACCCACCAAGACCACCAGCCAGCTCAGATAGACCCACAAAAATAGGATTGGGATCAAGGCCATGGCTCCATAGATCACCTGATAGGATGGGAAATGAGTGATATAAAGCGCAAAGCCATACTTCAACAGTTCAAACAACAGCATGGCCAGCAAGCCACCAAAGAAAGCATGCCGGATCCGGACCTTGGTATTAGGCACCACCAAATACAAAATACAAAATGCCAGCCAGGACATCAGATAAGGGACCAGCCCTAACAAGAAACTGGACAAACCGGGCGTGAAGTCATCAGCAAAGCGGGTCAGGGTCACCAGGTAGGAGCTAACCGCAATGGAAGTGCCAAACAAAATAGGGCCGAGTGTCAGGATCATCCAATAGATAGAAAAGGAGATCACCGGACGGGGTCGCTTATTGATGCGCCAGATTTTATTCAGGGTTTTATCAATGTTATGGATCAGCAGCAGCGCTACCACGATCAACGCTGTAATACCAACAGCGGTCATGCCACGGGTATTGCCGATAAATTCATTCACATAGTCTTTGATTTCATCACCGCGCGACGGCACCACATTGGCATAAAGCAGGCCCTCCATGCTTTGGCGAAACTCCGCAAACATGGGAAAAGCACTTAACATGGAGAACATCACGGCAATAAAGGGCACCAGCGATAACAAGGAAATATAGGCCAGGTACCCGCCAACCAGATTGATCTGATCCTGCTGACAACGCTGAATATAGCCTTTGATAAATAAATGGCTGGTATGAATACACTCTCGCCACTTGATTGCCTGCACCAGACCACTCCTTTGCATGAGGTTAGCGTCCATAGTATAAAAAAAGCCGGAAACTGACCAGCAGTTCCCGGCTCTTCAAGCCTTCTTTACCTTAAATCAGGCTATCATTAGGCACCTGACTGACGACTGGCACGTTTGCGGTCGTTTTCGGTCAGGTGACGCTTACGGATACGGATCGAGGCTGGAGTCACTTCTACCAGCTCGTCATCGTCAATAAACTCCAGCGCCTGCTCCAGCGTGAAGCGAATCGGCGGAACCAGGTTAATGGCTTCATCGGTACCCGATGCCCGTACGTTGGTCAGCTGCTTGCCTTTTAAGCAATTCACCGTCAAATCGTTGCTGCGGCTATGAATCCCAATGACCTGACCTTCATAGACTTCTTCGGCATGGCCGATGAACATCCGGCCGCGCTCCTGCAAGGAGAAAATGGCGTAACCAGCCGCTTTACCCATAGCATTGGCGATCATCACACCATTATTACGCAGACCAATGGTACCGCCTTTGAATTCACCGTAGTGATCGAAGCTGTGGTACATCAAGCCTGTACCAGAGGTTAAAGTAATGAACTCGGTACGGAAACCAATCAAACCGCGACTAGGCACCACGAAATCCATCCGTACCCGGCCTTTACCATCTGGCTGCATATTGGTCATTTCTGCCTTACGCTCACCCATTTTTTCCATAACAGCACCCTGATGCGACTCTTCACAGTCGATGGTCAGTTGCTCGTACGGCTCCATTTTGACGCCATCCACAGTTTTCATGATCACTTCCGGCCGCGATACGGCCAGTTCAAAACCTTCACGACGCATGCTTTCAATCAGTACACCTAAGTGCAGTTCACCACGACCGGAAACACGGAATTTATCACCATCTTCGGTTTCCTGAACCCGCAGCGCCACGTTGTGTTTCAGTTCATTTTGCAGACGCTCTAAAATCTGGCGTGAGGTGACAAACTTGCCTTCTTTGCCAGCAAAAGGCGAGGTGTTCACCTGAAAAGTCATGGTCACGGTTGGCTCATCAACCGTTAAAGCAGGTAAGGCTTCTACTGCAGATGGTGCACAAATGGTATCGGATATTTTCAGTTCACCCAGGCCGGTAAAGGCGACAATATCACCAGCAGTCGATTCGGTGGTATCAATCCGCTCCAGTCCGAGGTAACCAAAAACCTGACCAACTTTGCCATTGCGCTTTTTGCCATCAGCACTGACGATGGTCACCTGCTGGTTAGGGCGCAAGGTACCACGCTTTATCCGGCCGATACCGATGATGCCAAGGTAGCTGGAGTAGTCCAGCTGAGAAACTTGCAGCTGGGTGTCACCTTCCGGATCCACATCCGGCGGTGTCACATTATCCACGATGGCCTGGAACAATTCGGTCATGTCGGTTTTTGGCTCGTTATGATCCAGCGTTGCCCAACCATTCAAAGCCGAGGCATAGACAATCGGGAAATCCAGCTGCTCATCGGTCGCCCCCAGGTTATCAAACAGGTCGAAGACCTGATCAATCACCCAATCCGGCCGGGCACCAGGACGGTCGATTTTGTTTACCACGACGATAGGCTTCAAACCATGCGCAAAGGCTTTTTGGGTCACAAAACGGGTTTGTGGCATGGGGCCGTCTACAGCGTCCACCAACAACAGCACCGAATCGGCCATTGAAAGTACGCGCTCCACTTCACCGCCAAAGTCGGCGTGACCAGGGGTATCCAGGATATTGATGTGGAAACCGTTCCAGCGAACTGAAGTGTTTTTCGCCAGAATAGTAATACCACGCTCTTTTTCCTGATCATTCGAGTCCATCACCCGCTCTTGCAGTTTGGCACGTTCATCAAAGGTGCCGGATTGCTGCAGTAGTTTATCTACCAGCGTGGTTTTGCCGTGGTCAACGTGCGCAATAATGGCAACATTACGTAGTTTCTGAATATCGGTCGCGGTAACGCTCATGCTTTCTCTTTCCTCTGTGGCACCCTGTGACCGTCAACGTGACCACCAGGCAAACAACAAACTCTTTAAATAAGGGCGCATATTCTACTCTGTTTCGCGTCAAAGAAGAAATAAACTCGGATTTTTTTCCCGTTGGCGCCCAAAGCGCCCTGCTGGAGGTCAGAATTGTGCTAGGCTGGTATGCACCAGCATGGAGAATGGTCGCACCACACTGGTGCGCCATGGCAGTGCAGAAGCATAAAGTAAGTTTTATCTATTTGATTTTAAAGGCACTGAATGAATGGCACATATCTGGCATCTATTTGGTCGATGAAAAATTTTCCTATGGAACCAACTGGAGGAACCCATGGCTGCATCTATAATGAAGATGATTGAAGAAAACGAAGTTAAATACGTCGATTTACGTTTTACCGACACCAAAGGCAAAGAGCAGCACGTCACCGTGCCGGTTAGCCAGATTTCGGAAGATTTTTTTGAAGACGGTAAAATGTTCGACGGTTCTTCCATCATGGGCTGGAAAGGAATCAACGACTCCGACATGATCCTGATGCCAGATCCGGAAACCGCCGTGATGGATCCTTTCTTTGAAGAAAGCACCCTGAATATCCGCTGCAACGTCATTGAGCCAGGTACTATGCAGGGCTATGATCGTGATCCACGCTCCATCGCACTGCGCGCTGAAGAATACCTGAAATCAACCGGCATCGCCGATACCGTGCTGTTTGGCCCAGAACCAGAGTTCTTTATGTTCGACGACATTCGTTTCCACACCGATATGTCGGGCTCATTCTTCAAAATCAACGATGGCGAAGCTGCCTGGAACTCAGGTGCCGAGCTGGCTGATGGCAACAAAGGCCACCGTCCACGCGTGAAAGGCGGTTACTTCCCACTACCTCCGGTTGATTCATCACACGATATCCGTAGCGCCATGTGTACGGTGCTGGAAGAAATGGGCCAGGTGGTGGAAGCCCATCACCACGAGGTCGCCACGGCAGGTCAGAACGAAATTGCTACCCGTTTCAATACCCTGACTAAAAAAGCAGATGAAGTGCAAACTCTGAAGTATGTGATCCACAACGTAGCGGACATTTACGGCAAAACCGCCACCTTTATGCCAAAACCATTGTTTGGTGATAACGGCTCTGGTATGCACTGCCACCAGTCACTGGCCAAAGACGGCGTCAACTTGTTTGCCGGCGACAAATACGCAGGCCTGTCTGAAATCGCCCTGTACTATATTGGCGGTATCATCAAGCATGCCCGCGCTATCAATGCATTTACCAACCCGTCGACTAACTCGTACAAGCGTCTGGTGCCACATTACGAAGCTCCGGTGATGTTGGCTTACTCAGCCCGCAACCGCTCCGCTTCGATTCGTATTCCGATGGTACCAAGTGCCAAAGCGCGTCGGATTGAGTGCCGTTTTCCGGATCCGGCAGCCAACCCTTACCTGGCCTTTGTTGCCCAGTTGATGGCCGGTTTGGATGGCATTCAGAACAAAATCCATCCTGGCGATGCGATGGATAAAGATCTGTACGACTTGCCAGCAGAAGAAGCAGCCAATATTCCACAGGTTGCTACCTCACTGGATCAGGCGCTGGATGCACTGGATGCCTCACGCGAAATCTTCACCAAAGGCGGTGTGATGTCAAACGACATGATTGATGCCTACATCGCAATCAAGCGGGAAGAAGCGCGTCGGGTCAATATCGCCATTCATCCACTTGAATTCGAGCTGTACTACAGCGTCTAAGTCCTCTCCTTTGCTTTAAGCCCGCCAACCGGTGGGCTTTTTTCTGCCGATATCCTGGCAACAGGTCCTGCCTGCACAACAAATCTGGTCAAATGATGAAAACAGGCGTACAGTTAATGAAGAAAGGTTGACCAAATCAGCGACAGGATCCAACACCGTGATAACACGACTACTCACCATTGTGGTTTTGCTTCTGCTGTGTTTACCCATGCCAACAGACGCCAATGGCAAAGTTTATGTCTGGCGTGATGCCAATGGCGTGCTGGTGTTTTCCGACAGCCCCAAACCTGGCGCTGAAGAAGTCAATCTCACCACCCGGATCAACCTGATGGAGGCTACCGAGCCATTTCGGCCACAGCAACAAGAAAAGACGACTCCTTTCACCATTGAAATTACCAATCCCGAGCAGGAAGCGACTATTCGCGACAACACTGGCACTGTTCATATCACCGGGCGTGTACTACCCCGCTTTACCCGTGGATTCCAGGTCGCACTTAAGGTCAATGGCAGCCGTTACGGCGCCCCGCAAACTAGCACTACCTTCGTGCTACGCGATCAAGACCGCGGTGAATATCAGCTGCAAATGGAGCTCCTTGATCAAAGCGGCAAGCAAATTGCACTTAGTGAGATCATCACCTTTTATTTGCATAGAGCAACGGTGATATCCCCTAGATAGGGCATTTGTGATGCATTTTTCAGCGGACTGACGTACACTGGCATCGCAAATGCACCATAATGGTGCGTGAGGATTGGCCGTGACCGAATCAGGACAACAGTCGAGTACAACCGTTTCTTTTAAACCTGAGCAGCTCAGCGAGCTTCTTAGCACCGCTGTATTGGTGCTGGACCAACAACTGCGGATCTGTTTTTACAATGCCGCCTGCAGTCAGGTATTGACCATCAGCGCAAAACGGCTGAGTGGTCAGCCATTTCCCGAGCTATTTCAATACTGTGAGCTGGGGAAAGAACCTTTGCTTAGGGCCCTAGAGCAACAAACTAGCTTTGCCATCAGTGATGTGCAAACCATTTTGCACGATGGGCATCCGACCCTGCTGGATGTTTACCTGAGCCCTTTTGAGCATCAACAGCAGTGGTATTTACTGTTGGAAATTCGCCAAATTGAGCGGCAACGCAAAATCAGCCAGGAAAATGTGCAGCAGCATCAGCATCATGCAGCCCGCGAGCTGGTTCGCAATTTAGCACATGAGATTAAAAACCCGCTTGGTGGGCTGCGCGGTGCCGCACAGTTGCTGGAATCCTCGCTGTCCGACGAACAAAAAGAATACACTCAGCTCATCATTGCGCAGGCCGATCGGTTGCGCAAGCTGGTGGACCGCTTGCTCGGCCCCTATCGGCCACCACAGCAGCAATTTGCTAACTTGCATCAAGTGATTGAGCGGGTGTGTCAGCTGGCCCAACTGGATAACCCGGCACAAGTCCGTTTTCAGCGCGACTACGATCCAAGCATCCCGGTGTTTCGCTTTGATCCAGAGCTAATAGAGCAGGCTCTGCTCAACATTGTACGCAATGCCCAACAAGCTCTGGAACAAGGTGGCCAAATTCTGCTGCAAAGCAGAATTTTGTATCAACACACCTTGCACGGCCAGCGGCATAAATTAGTGGCTGCCATCAAGGTGATCGACAATGGCCCCGGCATCCCGGCTGATATTCGCGACACCCTGTTTTACCCCATGGTCAGTGGCAAACCGGGCGGCAGTGGTCTCGGCCTGACCATAGCGCAAACCCTATTGCACCAGCACAGTGGCTGGATCGATTGCGACAGCTGGCCTGGCCATACCGAATTCACCCTGTACCTTCCCATCAGTGACACAGAGGAAACCGCATGAATCAGGACGTATGGATCATTGATGACGACAACTCCATTCGCTGGGTGCTGGAAAAAGCATTGCAACGAGCTGAGATCCCCTGCGAGAGTTTCGCCAGTGCCGACTTGATGTTGCAGCGGCTTGACTACCACCAGCCAGCCGTAGTGCTCTCCGATATTCGTATGCCCGGCACCGATGGCATGGCCTTGCTGGCCCGTTTGCAACAATTAGCCCCGGAATTGCCAGTAATCATTATGACCGCCCACTCGGATCTGGACAGCGCCGTCAATGCCTTTAAACGCGGGGCCTTTGAATACCTGCCAAAACCCTTTGATATGGACGAAGCCGTAGCACTGGTAAGCCGGGCGCTGGAGCACAGCAAAGCCAGCTTGCGCAAAACCAAAGCCAGCCAACCGCAACTGTTGCCGGAGATCATTGGTGAAGCCCCAGCCATGCAGGAGGTATTTCGTGCCATCGGCCGGCTTAGCCGCTCCAGCATCAGCGTGCTAATTAATGGCCAATCCGGTACCGGCAAAGAGTTGGTGGCACATGCGCTGCACAAGCACAGCCCGCGCAGCGACCAGCCCTTTATTGCGCTGAATATGGCCGCAATCCCAAAAGATCTGATTGAATCCGAATTGTTCGGCCATGAAAAAGGCGCCTTTACCGGCGCCGCTAATGTGCGCAAAGGCCGTTTTGAACAAGCCGATGGCGGTACCTTATTTCTGGATGAAATCGGCGACATGCCACTGGATGTACAAACCCGGCTGCTACGGGTACTGGCCGATGGCCAGTTTTATCGGGTGGGTGGCCATCAGGCCATCAGTGTCGATGTGCGCATTATTGCGGCCACCCACCAGAATCTGGAGCAATTGGTGGCGAAACATTTATTTCGGGAAGATTTGTTTCACCGTCTGAATGTGATTCGGGTGCATCTGCCGCGTCTAAAAGAGCGGCGTGAAGATATCCCTGCACTGGCCCGACATTTTTTGCAACAGGCAGCCCGTGAGCTGAATGTCGAAGCCAAGCAGCTCAGCAGTGAAGCCGAAAAATTCCTGCAAAAACTGGACTGGCCCGGCAATGTGCGGCAGCTGGAGAACACCTGCCGTTGGCTCACCGTGATGGCCAGCGGTAAGCAAGTGCTGATAGCCGATTTACCACCGGAGTTATCAGGCCCGCCCCCGCAGGAGAACGAACCACTTAGCAACTCTGAGAATCCGTGCAGCGGCTGGCAGGACAGTTTTCGCCACTGGATGCAGCAGCAACTGAAGCTGGGCCGGATGGATATCCTGAACGAAGCCAGCCAGCAATTGGAAAGTATCGCTTTGCAGCAGGCGCTGCAGCACACCCATGGTCACAAACAGGAAGCGGCCCGTTTTTTAGGCTGGGGCCGCAATACGCTGACACGAAAGTTAAAAGAGTTGGATCTTAGCTAGCTGACGCGGTTGGCGCTCTGATCGCTGCTGCTGCCACTGCTCACGTTGCTCAGGGGTCAGCTGCTGCCAGAACTGATGACGAAACTCCAGCATAGCCAACTGACGCTCCAATTGCTGTTGCTGATGCTGTTCCAGCAGCAAGCGGGCAGCCGTGGCATCAAAACTATCGGCCTGCACCAGTTGCTGCAGTTGCTGACGTTGCTGGCGCTGCTCTGCCCGGTCGCCATACTGTGCTCGCTGCTCTTGCCGCATTGCCTGCAGTTGCTGTTTTTGTGCATCACTCAGTGCTAACTGACGCAAGGTATGACGCTCAGCCCCATGTCGGTTCTGTTTGCGGTACTGGCTGGCACCATCATGCGGCATACCTGCTTGCTTCGCTCTGTGCTGCCAGCGCTTACCTTGTTGTTGCGGTTGTGAAGTGCTGGTTTCAGCAGTCAACTCACCGGCTGCAATGGGTGCTGCCGTAAGGCTGACTGAAGCTGCCATCAATAACGAAATCATGCTGATTGCTTTCATGGTCTGTCTCCTTTTATTTGACGATTTCAGATTAGCAGGCTGAATGCAAAGCAGTGCAAAGGCCGTGTAAAGGTTCCGTAAAGATCTGTTCGCTGCGCCCGGATGACGTTAGACTGATCACCAGAGCAATGCATTGAAGTGAGTTTGATGAACCGAATCCTGATGATCGATGACGATGTCGCTCTGACTGAGCTGGTCAAAGACTACCTGCAGCTGGATGGCTTCGAGTTTGATGCCAGCCACGACGGGCCGGCCGGCCTGGAGCGCGCTCAAAGCCAACAGCATGACTTGCTGCTACTGGATGTGATGCTACCAGGCATGGATGGTTTTAGCCTGTTGCAGCAGCTGCGCAAAACCAGCAATTGTCCTGTGCTGATGCTGACCGCCCGTGGCGATGAAATAGACCGTATTGTTGGCCTGGAACTGGGTGCTGATGATTACCTGGCCAAGCCGTTTAACCCAAGAGAGTTGGTCGCACGCATCAAAGCGATTTTTCGTCGCATCGAACTGGTGCAGCAGAACAAAGAACGCCAAGTGACCACCATCACAGTGCACGATCTGCAACTGGATAGTGCCAGCCATCAGCTCACAGTACAACAACAGCCAGTGCAACTGACAGCCACCGAGTTTCAACTGCTGGATTATTTAATACGGCGGGTGGGCCAGGTCATCAGCAAAGAAGAATTAAGCAAACAGGTGCTGGGGCGCAGCCTACAACTGCATGATCGCAGCCTGGATATGCATCTGAGCAACATTCGTCGCAAACTGGCGCAGCACAGTGCGCAAGAATACATCCAGACATTGCGCGGCAGTGGTTTTCGCTTTGTGCCGGAGTCGGATCCATGTTAAAAAACCCGCTGCACTATTTAGCCAGCCGGATTTTTCTCTGGTTCTGGCTGGTGATTCTGGCCACAGTGGCAGCCACCTTACTGATTGCCCGAGGCCTGCCCGAGCAAACCGAGATCCGGCGACTGCCGCCACCGATGCAGCACCAGTTGCATGCGGCGGCTCGCTTTTACAGCGATGCCGACTCACTGGCTGATTTACTGCAACGACTTGAACGACGACGTCAAGGCCGCTGGTTGCTGGTAGACCCTGAGCAGCAGCAAGTGCTCAATCCTGCTGGGCTGCCAAGGCAGTTTGACCACAACTGGCTGACCGAGCTGTCTGATCTGGAGCAACCACGCCTGTTGCATCACTCCAACCTGTTTCTGGCTGGCCCGGTCGCCATCGAGGTAGAAGGCCGTGCTTTGGTGTTGTATCAGCAGCGGCAACGCCCAGAACAACCCTGGTGGCAGCTGAGCGCACTGCCGCAATCCTTGTTGTTGCTCAGCTTATTCCTGATTTCTGCTATTGCCAGTCTGTTTTTGGCGATCTCCATTACACGGCCACTGCGCGAACTGTTGCACAGCTATCAGAGCTTTGCTGCTGGCGAGCTGGCTCAGCGAAGCAGTAAACTGGCACAACGAAATGATGAACTTGGAGCTTTGGGCCGGGGGTTTAATGCGATGGCAGAGCGAATTAGCGGCTTACTCCAGGGGCAGCAGCGTCTGCTGCGCGATGTGTCGCATGAACTTCGCACCCCTTTAACCAGGGCACAGCTGGCGCTGGCATTGGAAGAGCGCCAGGGGGAGGGTAAACAACTACCACGGTTGCAATACGAGCTGGAGCAAGTGGATGCCCTGTTGGATGAACTCCTAACCTACAGCCGACTCAACAGTGGCCATTATCCACTTGAGCTTGAGCCACTGGATCTATCCGAGCTATTACAGCAGCTGGTAGACAGCAGCCAATTAGAAGCTCAACATAAGCAACAGCACATCAGTCTGGACTGCCCGGCACTGGTCGAACGAATGGCTGACAAGCGCTTGCTTAGCAGAGCACTGGAAAATATCTTACGCAATGCACTGAAATACAGTCCTGCAGGCAGCATCATTCATTGCCAGTTAGGCGAAAACGCGGCTCAGTTACAAATCAGCATCTGCGATCAGGGCCCTGGGGTGCCGGCATCCGAACTGGAGGCTATTTTCACGCCCTTTTACCGGGTCAGCCACAGTCGCAGCAGTGCAACTGGCGGTTTTGGTCTTGGTCTTGCAATCGCCGCTGAATCCGTCCGCCTTCATGGCGGTAAGCTGCAAGCCCAGCTAAATCAACCCGCGGGGCTTTGCCTGGTGCTGACCTTACCCGGAAACTGCAGTTCAACTTTAAAGGAATCAACCGATGCCAGCAAGTGACCAGTTGAACACAGAGAACCTTGTGCAGCAAAACTGGCTGCATCACTGGCAACCATTATGGCAACAAATGCAGCACGACAAGATGCTCAATCAACGCGGGCAGGTGTTGCACTACAGCTGTTTCAGACTTCCTAACGCGACCACAGCTATCGTTATCAGTGCAGGTCGTATCGAAATGGCCGTAAAATACAGCGCGGTGATTTTTGAGCTGGTACAGGCCGGCTACAGTGTCTACATTCTGGATCATCTGGGACAGGGTGCCTCAGCGCGTGAGCTGAGCAATCCGCATAAAGGTCATATCTGCACCTTTGATCATTACAGCGATGACTGGCAGTTTTTTATGCAGCAAGTCGTGATCCCAAGCCAACACCAACGCTATTTGGCTTTATGTCATTCGATGGGCTCCGCGATTTTTGCCAACTACCTGCTGCGCTACCCAGAGCATCCGTTTGCTGCGGCCGTGCTGTGCTCACCGATGCTAGGTATCTACTCGGGACCACTGCCATTTAAAGCGGCAATGCCTGTGGTGCGAGCGCTGCGCTGGCTCAACCGGCTTCTGTCAAGCCAAAGTTGGTATTTACCCGGTCAGGGCAATTACCGGCCCGATCCGTTTCCTGCCAACCGCCTGACCAGTTGCCCCCAACAGTACCAATGGCTACTTTCGCTGTATCAGGCCGAACCAACTCTGCAACTCGGCGGCGTGACGCTCGACTGGTTGTTGGCCGCCGATCAGGTGATGCAGCGTTTAGCAACGGCCGGGCACAGTATTGAGCTCCCTCTACTGGTTCTTCAGGCAGGTGCTGATCGGGTGGTGAATAATAAAGCACAACAGCAGTTTGTTGCCCAGCGGCCAGAGCTGCGCGAACTGAAAGTTCTTGCCGGGGCTAAGCACGAGTTACTGCTGGAGCAAGCCAGTATCCGAGAGCAGACGATGCACTCAATACTGCAGTTCTTTGCCCGCTATAGGGCCATGCAGGAATGACACTGCCCCTCAACTTCCGCCAACAAAGCCCTGCTGACGCCAGGCTTCGTAACTGATAATAGCCACCGCATTCGCCAGGTTCAGGCTACGACTACTTTGCTGCATCGGAATACGAATACGCTGACTGGCAGGGAAGGCATCCCGAATCGAATCTGGTAAACCCGAGGTTTCAGAGCCAAACAACAGCACATCGTCGTACTGAAACGCCACTTGATGGTAGCTCTGACTGCCTTTGGTGGTGCAGGCCAGGATCCGGCGCGAACCGATAACCGCCTGAAATGCAGCGTAATTAGCATGCCGGTGTACCCGGGTTAGATCATGGTAATCCAATCCAGCCCGGCGTAGCTTTTTTTCCTCCAACTCAAATCCCAGAGGCTCTATCAGGTGCAACTGAGCGCCTAGGTTGGCGCATAAACGGATGATATTTCCAGTGTTTGGCGCAATTTGTGGCTCAAAGAGGGCGATTTCAAACATAGAACCTCAATAGTGGTGGAAAAGACCTTTCAAAAAGCAGAAATATAACAGATAAAAGGCAGACTGACATCTGCTCTATCTAGCAGCTGTAAAGGCTTTTGACAGAAAACGTCACTTTAGTTTGCACTAAAATACTCTTTTCGATTTATTGTCTGGAAAACTGCATTAAAAGTTGCAATCTTTTGGCCGGCAGCGCTATAGTTAACGTTCAGATTTTGGTCAACACAGGGATGTTGTTACTATGGCGCAGCTCGGCCGCATTTTTTGTACTGCCACTCTTCTGCTTGTCAGCGGTCCTGCTTTTGCCTTTTCCGTCACATCCTCCACAGTCCCTGTTTACGTGTTGCTGCTAATCTTTGTCGTGCTAAGCCTATCGCTCTGGTTCAAATTGCATCGTGCAAATCAAGCCGCCAGCCAGCTGCATAACTTTATCCACCAACATCAGGATGCCGTCTGCCTGCTGGACGCAGACTTGGACATCCAGCAAGTAAACCCTGCATTTTGCCGGATTACCGGTTTTCGCAAAGAACAGGTAATTGGTCAGCCCCTGCGAGTATTTAACAGCCAGGGGGAGCCTGAAGACATTGCCTACACGATTCAAAAGTCCCTGCTAAAAAGCCAGTTCTGGCACGGTGATATCTGGAGCCGCAAAGCCAACCAACAGGTATTTGCACTGGATTTATCCATCAGTTGTTTGCGACCGGCTACCAAATCCAAGCCAGCGTTGTATCTGGCAACCTTTGCCGACATTAGCACCCGAAAAATGAATGAGTTGGAGTTGCGCCGAGTCAATACCAAGGATCCTGGCACCAGACTGCCCAACCGGGCTGTGTTTATGGATTATCTGGAACGCGAGCTCCAATCGGTCACTGAGCAACACCCAGTCTTTGCAGTGATGATCCTGCAACTCAACTCAGACTCAGATAACATGCCACAAAACCTTCCTTTAGCCGAGTTAGCCACAGCGATTCGCTCGCAGCTACCTACCGGGTTGCTGCTAGCCCGATTAAGCACCAACGAATTCGGCATTTTGTTGCCAGCCTATCTGGCCAGCCAACGATTGGATCTGCACTGTTACCGACTGGCACGCCAAGTCATGGCTGCACTGGAGCGTTCAACCGTAGAGCCGGCCCTGACACCTGCAATGGGAATCGCCTTATACCCGAATGATGGCCATAGTTACGATCAATTGTTGCGAAGTGCTGATCATGCCCTGCAGCGAGCTCGCTCAGCAGCCTCCCCAATCCAACTTTTCCATCAGGCGGCCCTGCCACGTTCCAGTGATTCATTTTTGCTTGAACAAGAGCTGCAATCAGCCTTGGAGAATCAGGAAATACGACTCAGCTTCCAACCCAAGCTATGTGTTAGCAGCAATCGGGTCACAGGTCTGGAAGCTTTGGTGCGCTGGCAGCACCCCCAGCGAGGATTGCTGTTACCTGCTCAGTTTCTGAGTATCGCAGCAGAAAGTGATAGCATCATTCATCTGGACCACTTGGTATTGCAGCAAGCCTGTGAGCATTTAAAACACTGGAATAATACGGGTTTAATGCGTGGTCGACTAGCCTTGAACATTGCCAGCAGGACATTCTTTCAACCGGATTTTTTGACTTATTATCTGCAGCAACTACAACAACACAATCTTAAGCCGGAACAGTTTGAGCTGGAATTGGACCAGACCATCCTGGAACAACAACCCGAACAAAGTAAACGTATTTTGCAAAGCGCCAAAGAAGCCGGTTTTTTCCTGGTGCTTGATCATTTTGGGTCAGGTTTATCTGCCTTGCAGCATCTACGTGATTTCTCCTTCGACCAAATCAAAATTGATGGCAGCCTCATCCAAAAACTGGAGCAATCTGAGCTTGATCGCAATCTCACAGCCAGTCTGATTCGAATGGCAGGCTATCTGCAGCTGGGGGTAGTTGCATGCCAGGTTGAAAACGAGATGCAGGCTTATCTGCTGCATGTGATGGGCTGCGAGACCATTCAGGGGCATGTATTCAGTAAAGCGGTGCTACCTTCGGAACTGGCAGCAGTCATTGCCAGAGAATCCCGAGCCATTCGCCAGCAAACAGGCTAATGCTTTTTGACCAAAAAAACGCGCTGTCACTGACAGCGCGTTTTTTGGCTTTGCGAAAGAAGCTTAGTTAATCTGTGGTGCTTCACCTGCTTCAGCCTGACGCTGTTGCACGTACTGAGCAAACAACGCATCAAAATTTACCGGCGCCAGGTTCAGCTGCGGGAAAGTACCCCGGTTAACCAGGTTAGAGACAGCCTCACGCGCGTACGGGAACAAAATGTTCGGGCAGAAGGATGCCAGCATATGCGCCAATTGATTTTCAGGCAGTTGCGCAATGCTGAAAATACCCGCTTGCTGCACTTCACACAAAAATGCCGTTTCTTCACCCACCGTCGTGGTGACAGTCAGGGATAAAACCACCTGATAGACATCATCTTCCAGCTTATCGCTACGGGTATCTAAATCCAGCTTTACCTCTGGTTTCCACTCTTTACGGAAAATCGCAGGCGCATTTGGCGCTTCAAAAGAAATGTCTTTTACAAAGATACGTTGAATGGCAAATTGCAGTGCCTGTGGATCCTGTTGCTCGTTTGCAACGCCGTTTGCTTGTTGTTCGGCCATGATAAGTCCTAAAATTCTGAGTCAATAATTAATCTAACAGCGGGTCCAGTTTACCGGCTGCATCCAGAGCAACCAGATCATCGCAACCGCCAATGTGCTGATCATTGATAAATATTTGCGGCACCGTGCTTCGGCCACCCGCTTTTTCAATCATCTGTGGGCGCAATTCAGGTTGCACATCAATGCGAAACTCCTGAAAATTGACCTTTTTACTGTTGAGTAATGCCACTGCGCGTACACAATAAGGACAATAAGCTTTGGTGTAAATAGTTACGTCTGCCATGAGTTCCTCACTTTGCACGAACAACAGGAAGGCTTGCACCAAGCCAGCTGTTCATTCCACCTTGTAACACCGTCACCTCGCTGCAACCTTGCTTTGCAAGTGCAGACGCAGCTTTTTGCGCTGAAATGCCAGCCTGACATACCACAATAATGGGGGCCGCTTTGAGCTTTTCAAGGCCTTTCGCTTCGCCTTGAATAATGTCGTTCAGTGGCAGATGCTTCGCACCTGTGATATGGCCTTTCTTGAAGTCGGCCTCCGGGCGAATATCCACCACAGTTGCATTCTGCCGGTTCACCAACATGGTGAGCTCGGTTGGGCTGACCAGTTTGATGCTGGAAAAGCGGGATTTGATCATGCCAAAGATCAACATAAATGCCAGTGCTGCCCAGATCAGACTTAATATAAGGTTGTTACCGATAAATTCTATCCACTGCTCCATGACGCTCTCTTGCACTCTTGCCAAATTGAAAGAGCAAGAGTATACCCGCTTTGTATCAATAAAACAGCCCCGACAGCCTCGGTTCAGGGCTGCAGCCGGCAGAAAAAACAGGTAAGATAAAGCATTCAGATTGACGCATAATCCAATGGAGAAACCGACAGCATGAGCATGGCAAAAAAACCGTTAGTATTGATGATTCTGGATGGTTGGGGTTACCGTGAAGACAAAGATGCCAATGCCATTGCTCAGGCCAATACCCCAGTAATGGATCGGCTGTGGCAGGACTACCCCCATACGCTGATTTCAGGCTCGGGCATGGATGTTGGTTTGCCTCATGGCCAGATGGGTAACTCCGAGGTTGGCCACGTCAACCTGGGTGCCGGCCGGGTGGTCTATCAGGATTTTACCCGGGTCACTAAAGCCATCGAAGATGGCAGCTTCCAACAAAACCCAGTGTTACAACAAGCCGTCGCCAAGGCTGTCGAAGCGGATGGTGCTGTGCATGTAATGGGCTTGTTGTCACCTGGCGGTGTGCACAGCCATGAAGACCATCTACTGGCGATGCTGGAGATGGCCAGAGCTCAGGGTGCTAAAAAAGTCTACCTGCACGCCTTTTTAGACGGCCGCGATACGCCGCCTCGCAGCGCCGAAGCCTCCTTACGGCGTGTTCAGGACTACTTTGACCAAGCGTCGTGTGGCCAGATTGCCTCCATTGTAGGCCGTTATTACGCCATGGACCGAGACAACCGCTGGGAGCGTGTAGAGCAAGCCTACCGCTTACTAACCAAGGGTCAGGCCGAGTATCTGAGTAGCGATGCCATCAGTGCTTTGCAACAAGCGTATCAGCGTGAAGAAAACGATGAGTTTGTTAAACCAACCGCTATCACCGATGCTGCAGGCGATGTGATCCGTATGCAGGATGGCGACAGCCTTATTTTTATGAACTTCCGCGCCGATCGCGCTCGCCAAATCAGTCAGACCTTTATCAATAATGATTTCTCAGGTTTCGAGCGTGGCCAGCGTCCACAATTGAGCCAGTTCACTATGCTGACCGAGTATTCAGCTGATCTAGCTGCGCCAGCGGCCTTTCCGCCAGAAAGCCTGAATAATGTGTTGGGAGAGTGGCTGGCTAAGCATCAGAAAACCCAACTACGCATTTCTGAAACGGAAAAGTACGCCCACGTTACCTTCTTTTTTAGCGGCGGCCGGGAAGACGTGTTCCCCGGCGAAGAGCGCATTTTGATCCCATCGCCGCAGGTGGCTACCTACGATCTGCAACCGGAAATGAGCTCGGAAGAATTAACCGATCAGCTGGTCGCCGCCATTCACAGTGGCAAGTACGATGTGATTGTTTGCAACTACCCCAATGGTGATATGGTGGGCCATACCGGTATTCTGTCGGCAGCCATCCAAGCTGTTGAGGCAGTCGATCACTGCATTGGCCGGGTGGTAGAAGCATTGCAGCAGGTAGGAGGCGAATGCCTGATCACCGCCGATCACGGCAACGCCGAGCAAATGACTGATCATCAATCCGGTCAGGCACATACCGCTCACACCAGTTGTCCGGTACCGCTGATTTATGTGGGACGCTCAGCGAAGGCCGCCACGAAAGGCATTCTCAGCGATATAGCCCCCACCATGCTACGACTGATGGACATGGCCATACCCGCCGAGATGACAGGCCACAACCTGTTTGAACTGAACTAACCCATGCCAGCGCTTAAGCTGCTTCTATTGACTAGCCTGCTGCTGTTTACCACTGCGCTGCAGGCTCAGGATCCCCGCGCCAGCTCAGAGCAAGAGCTGGCCGAAGTGCAAGAGAGCATTCGCCAGACAGAACAGCGACTAAAGCAACAACAACAGGCGCTGCAACAAGCCGAAAACCTGCTGCAGCAAGCGGATAGAACTCTTGCCACTGCCAGCCAGCAAGTACAGCAACAACAACAAGCTCTGCGTGAAACCGAGCAACGGCTGCAACAACTGGTTGCCGAGCAAGCGCAGCTAGAGCAAGACTTTGCCAGACAGCAGCAGCAACTGGCTGCGCAACTGCGAAGTGCTTATCAACTGGGTCAACATGATTATACCCAGCTGCTGCTCAATCAACAGGACGCCAGCCAGTTGGAGCGGGTACTCACTTATTACCAGTATTTTAACCGGGCACGGATGCAGCAATTAAGCGCGATCCGCAGTACCGCCGAACAATTAGAAAGCGTCCAGGCAGAGCTGCAATCCCGCCAGGAATTACTGGAACAACAACTGCAAAGCCTGCAACAGCGCCAAGAGCAGTTGCAACTGGCCCGCACGGAACAACAGAGCACGGTTCGTTCGTTGCAACGCCTGCTGGAAGAACAAGGCCAACAACTCAGTTATCTGCGCCAAAATGAAAGCAGCCTGCAAGCGACTATCGATGCCTTAAAAGCCCGGGCTCAGCAAGTTCAGCTCTCTGGTTTAACTGCGCTTAAAGGCCAATTGCAATGGCCATTACAAGGTCGGTTACTGCAACGCTTCAATGAATTGCGTCAGGGCGGTTTGCGCTCTCGTGGCATCCTGATTGAAGGTAGCGAAGGCAGTGCAGTTAGCGCCATTGCTAACGGCCAAGTGATCTATGCCGATTGGCTAAAAGGTTATGGTTGGGTGCTGGTACTGGATCATGGTGAAGGCTTTATGAGCCTGTATGGCCACAATCAGAATTTACTGAAAGAGCCTGGTGAACAAGTGATGGCGGGTGAGCAAATTGCTCTGGTCGGTCGCAGCGGAGGCCAGGCAACACCAGGAGTTTATTTTGAGATCCGTGACAAGGGCGAAGCGGTCAATCCACAGAGCTGGTTGCAGAGTCGTTAGCAGCACGCGGCCATTCGGTTAAATGGTAAAATTTGGGCTTTCCCTGGTCAAAAAACGACTTATAATGAAAAAAACAAGCTCAAGGTGAAATGCTAACCAGTGCTTTCGCCATCAACAATAAGAACGAACGCGACCTGTGCACGGATTACTAAAACTGCTCTTCCTGTGTTTGCTTGTCTGCTGCACCAGCGTAGCGGCCAAACCGCAAATTGCCATTATCATCGATGATATTGGCTACCAACGCAGTGATCTGGATATGGTGCGCCTGCCCTACCCGCTTACCATCGCTGTATTGCCTTTTACCCCTTATGGTCAACAATCCGCCCAGCTGGCCTACAGCCAACGCAAGGATGTGATGCTGCATATGCCGATGCAGGCCAGCAACGGCAAAGCCTTAGGCCCCGGCGGCCTGACCCACGATATGAACCGGGTAGATTTTACCCGGCAGCTCAGTTATGCCTTGCAGGATATTCCTTACGCCATCGGTGTCAATAACCACATGGGCAGCCTGCTGACAGAACTAGACCAACCGATGAGCTGGCTGATGCAGTATTTAAAACAACGGCAATTGTTTTTTGTCGATAGCCTGACTACTGTGCATAGCCGAGCCCGCTATCAGGCCGAGCAGCACGGCGTTACCAGTCTGAGCCGGCACGTGTTTCTGGATAATGATGTCAGTGAAGATGCGCTGCAGCAGCAATTTGATTTATTGATCCGCATTGCCAAACGACACAACAGAGCCATTGCCATCGGCCACCCTTACCCTGAAACCTACCGCTTTTTGCAACAGCGTTTAGCCGAACTCCCCGAGCTCGGAGTAGAGCTGGTACCCATTTCAGCCTTTTTACCCGAACATCACCGGGTGATTGCCGCCGGCTTCACAGCACCAGCCATCGCGGCACTGGAGTAACGCCAGTGATTGATGCAACATCACCTCTCAGCCAGGTCGTCACAGTTGCCCGCTAAAACCAGCCATGGGCATACCACATCCAACTCGCCATAGCGATCATCATCAGATTTTCTAGCAAGGACACAAAGCCAAGAGGAACCTTGCTCGAACCGCCGACACAGGCACATGTAAGCTCACGCTTATCGATGTATACCGCTTTAAAGACAGAAAAAGCCCCCACGCTGCCAATGAACAACGCCAACGGAATAGACAACCAATTGAGTAAGCCACCTACCATCAAGACGCCGGCCAGGCCTTCGGCAAAGGGGTAAACATAGCCATAGGGCACCCAGCGACGCGCCATTACATCGTAGTTCAGAAACATGGTAGCGAAGCTTTCCACATTCTGCAGTTTGAGCAACGCCAGCACCACCATCGACAGCGCTATAAACCATTCCACGGTTTGCACTGAAAGCCCAGCGCCATGCCCACCAAGGCTCAACGCCATGGCTGTTAATGCCGTCAGTGAAAACAACGCTACAACAGGCCGGTAACTGGTGGCATTGGCATCAGGCACCGACTTGCCCAAATGCCGGCGCAGGTCTTCGTAACCACCAATGCGCTCACCATCAATAAACACCTGCGGGGTTGTTTTCACCTGATACTTGGCTTTAAAAGCATCAATTTCATCTCGGCTTGTCAGGTGGTGATCTTCCACCTGATAACCGGCACGACGGAGTAAATACTGTGTTTTCAGCCCATAAGGGCATTGGTGTTTAGCCGTCATCATGCGGTACAAGACCGCCGTTTTGCTAGCACTCATAGGATGGGCTCCCTCTTGAGAAACGTCAACTCAGCTTCGAGCTTACACTATAGACCTAACTACAGAGTCAAGAGGGTTTTAAAATGAGCCGATGCCAGCCCGTTAGTCTGTTATTGCTTCATGGTTGCTAAGTAGATAGGCCTCGAACTGTTTGCCAAAATTAACCATGCCAGGCCGGTAAGGATCCAACACTTCAGGAGACGCAAACTTAATTGCATAGGTATTCTCGTCAGCGACTATGCTCATTGTTAAAGCGCCTTCAAAGTCCGCTATGGTTTTTCCCATCGGCCGTAAATAACCGGCCAGTACGTGCGTATCTGCTTTAAACGCTTGCAGGTGCCTTTCAATATCCGCAAGGCTGTTATCCCAGCCCTGCTCCAAAGCAATATTTTGGCTATGTGTGACGCTAACATTTACCTCTACGACATTCAGCTTGAGTAACACCAAACCAAGCACTGCAAACAATCCCAGGTAAACTCCTTGTCGCTTCGTCATCATTACGTCCTCATACTCACCTAAAAAAATTGGCCACCATCATCGCCCAAAACGCCCGGCGACTCAGGCTTTCTTTACAAACTCAGATTTTAGCTTCATCGCACCTATGCCATCGATTTTGCAATCGATGTTGTGGTCTTCATCGACCAGGCGGATGTTCTTCACCTTGGTACCCACTTTCACGATCAAAGAGCTGCTTTTCACTTTCAGATCTTTTATCACCGTGATGGTATCGCCATCCTGCAAAATATTACCATGGGCATCCTTTACCACGAAGTCATCGTCTGGCAGGGTTTCTTCGCCGGCTTGCCATTCATGGTCGCATTCAGGGCAGAGCAACAGAGCCCCATCCCGGTAGGTATAGACGGAGCCACAGCTTGGGCAGGCAGGGAAATCACTCATGGGTTCACGCTCTTCTTGATCTGAACTATGAAAAGGCAAGACCTTACAACAATGAAGAGCCGTTTGCCACCAGATAGCTGCTCTTAGACACGACATTAGACCCTGACCACCAGTTGCCTCTGCGGTGAGCCCTGTCGTTGACAGCTTGTGCAGAAAACTATTTTTTGGCTCAATCCGCTAATCTTTCACCAACTTTCTCATACCTCACCTTGCAGAAAGACATAGGTAATTGATTGTTATAATAAAAAATAATGGCATGTCATTTGCGATACGGCATGCTTCATTTGTCAAAAATAAAGAGGTAAACAATGAAACACTGGTTATTCACAATGTCCGCTTTGGCTTGGATCCTAACCGCCCAGGCACAGGATATTGAAGTCACAGTCAGCACCCCTGATCCCGCCGTCACTTTAGCCGGCACCTTAGTAATTCCGGACGGCGTTAGCACAGCTCCTGTCGCCATTTTGCTCACCGGCTCAGGTGACCATGTCCGCGATGGCATTATCTCAGGTACCCCAATGTTCAAAGAGATGTCAGATTATCTGAAGCGTCATGGCATCGCCTCGCTGCGGTTGGATGATCGTGGCACAGGGCAGTCAACAGGCCCCTCAACCCGAGCCTCTACCACGGCAGATCGTGTCACCGATATGGTAGCTGTGATCGACTTCCTGCAAGAGCAACAGCATTTCCAACTCAGCCAGTTGGGCCTGATTGGTTTTAGTGAAGGAGCCATGATTGCACCGCAAGTTGCCAATGCCAGAACAGAGGCAGTGGATTGGATGATTTTGCTTGGTACACCGGCGCTTCCCGGAGAGGTTGTCTGGGTGGATCAGCAAGTTGCCAACTTTGCCCGCCAGTTTGGCGAGCATTCACCACGACTGCCAATGGTCCGAGAGTTATTGCAGCAGATTGTTGCGCTTTCAGTCGCTGGCGGGTCTATGGAGCACATGGAAAAGCTGGTCATTGAGCTATTTGAGCTGGGCGATATTGCGGAGGCACAAGCACGGGAACAAGGCATGATCGAAGGTTTTAGCCGCACGGTGCTGGACCCCTGGATGAGCTTTTTCTTCAGCTATGACCCACGACCGGCACTAACTCAGGTGCAGCAACCAGTCCTGGCAGTGTATGGCTCGCTTGATACCCTGACATCCGCCCGCGTCAATGCGCCGGAATTGATGCAGGCTCTTCTGTTAGCTCCAACTCAGGATTTTACTGTGCAGATCATGCCGGACCAGGATCATTTCTTTTTACGCAGTGACGAGCTGGCACCCGGAGAGCATGCTTTTGGCAAGATGCACCTGGCACCCCAGCTTACTGAGCGGATGCAGCAATGGTTACAACCAAGGTTACCATAACAAAAAGCTATTTTATTTCGAAGCAGAGCCCGGTCAAACCGGGCGCTGCAAAAACCCGCCAACACCCCACTAAGATATGAAAGCAGCAAAGGCAAAACTGCCATTTTTAGGGCAGTTCTAACAGGCCTGGCTCTGGCAGCACGGCCGGTGTGCTATCCATGAAGGTGAGAAAGCGCTGCCAAAGCTCGTGCGTCCGTTGCTGGGTGAGTTCGGTCATGCAGGACAGTGCCATTGCTGTCCGAATGGTGCCATCGCGCCACTGGGTATAGACCGCCTGGCAATGCGCACTGGCATAACGCTCCCAATCCTGCTGAGCTGCCTGTATCGCTGCCACAAGTTCGGCATCATCACGACGATGCTCTAGTACAGTTTCCAGATAGTCCGTCAGCTGTTGCCTGGCTTTGTCCAGTTCCATGGCTGCACACTGATTGATGTCATAAGTGCTATAGGCCTTGTTGCAGTCGATACGGTGCTCCTCACAGGAAAAAGCTGCCAGCGAACAGCAAGCTAAGCACAAAACCAATCGTTTTTTCATCACGTAACCTCTGTAGTGTTCATTCTCACCCATGCTGTGGCAGCTACACATCGGCCACGGTTAGCGACGCACCTCAGTTTGATTGCTGCTCAGGCTGTAAAACACTATCAGCCAGTCCACGGCGCGCTGTTCCCACACCAGCAAGTACTTACCGGTTTAGGTTGTTTGCCCCTGCTCGCGCTGTTGCAAGGCATCGTGTACCTTCGCAGTTTTCGCAGGCACAGGCTGCTGTGCACAAGCACTGATAAACAGCAGCATAAAAACCAACAGGACAGAGACATATCGAGGCATTAAGGCAGCTCCTATTTTCTTAAATACGTTTTTTTGTTTTCAGATCCCCAAAAACACCTATATATATTGAATAAATTCCAAGACATATAAATGCCAATATACCCAGGTGAAAACCTATCGGGTTGTCATCTAAGGTAACAATCACTCTCCCACCTCTTGCTTTAATGACTCCCTCTATATGCATGACAGCAGAAGCCACAAACATCATCAGTGCGACGAATATCCAAATTACACGCTTAAAGATTATTAGCTCAGCTTCGTTTCTCTCTTTGTGTTCGCTGAGCGTCTGTTCATTATTTCGTTCCGGCTTTGCGAGCTCAGCCATCAAATTTTCGTAATTTTCAGGAAATGCAGCAGCATCAATGCTTTCAAGCGCTTCATACAATTCCAACAAACTATATTTCGTATAATCGACACGGCTCAAACGAAACTCCATTTGAAAAATAAAGATTGTATTTAACGGCAGCCCAACCGATGGTTACCTTAAGCATTCTTACTGCCAGCTTTCATCGTCATGCTGCAGCCTGATGATAACATTTCCTTTCTTGCGCCCGGTGTCGACATAGCGATGCGCCTCGGTGATCTGCTCAAACGGATAGCGCCGATCGATGACCGGTTTGAATGCTTCGGCTACAGCCAACTCTGCAAGAAAACGCAGATCTTCTGCGCGCACAGCCGCTGGTCCGGCAATAACTTTCTTGCTGCTCGTCATTGACACCCAAGGGATCTGCAGCATGTCCGGCAGCCCACCTAACACCATCAGCAGGCGCCCGCCTTCTTTTAACGAGGCTTTGCAACGTGCGTACGGAGCTGTGCCAGCGGTATCGACAATAACATCATAGCTTTCGCCATTTCGACAAAAGTCCTCTTTGGTATAGTCGATGACATGACTGGCACCCAGCGACCTGACCAACTCAGCATTCGCCGTACTGCATACTCCGGTCACCTCCGCACCGAAGTGCCTGGCCAGCTGCACCGCAGCCGTGCCTACGGCGCCGGAAGCACCATTCACCAGAACTCGCTCCCCGCGCTGAAGCTTGCCTCGTCTGAAAAAATCCAACGCCGTCGTGCCACCAAACGGCAGTGCTACGGCTGCATCGTAGCTCAGATTGAACGGCTTTAATGCCAAAGCCCCATCTTCCGGCATGCATTTGTACTCGGCATAACAGCCCATGCTCATATCGCTTAATGCAAACACCTGGTCGCCAACTTTGAACTTGCTGACGTCTTTGCCAACGGCTTCAATTTCACCGGCGATCTCTGTTCCTAATATGGCTTGCCTTGGCTTTGAGATGCCGAATACCAAACGCGAGATAAGCCCAAAACCAACAGGCATTGTAAGACTGCGTATCCGGCAGTCCCCGGATGTGACTGTGGTCGCGTGGGTTCTTATCAGGACTTCATTGCTCTGAGGGCTGGGCTTTTCAACCACCTTCAATAGCAGCACCTCGGGCGGCCCATATCGTTCATATACCATTGCTTTCATAGGCTATCGCCCCCGAATAATGCGGCCAGTTTGCACCCTATGGCGCGTTTTTGCTGGGTTCAATCTAGCCAACAACCCACATTCAATCAACAAATTTTTAACCCACCCTGGTTATGAGGCAAAGCAAAGCCGGCTTGCCACCTCGGATTTAGAAGCAAACCAGGTTAACCTTGGTCCATAAAAAAACCACCGCAAGCGGTGGTTTTTTTATGGACCAAGGTTGCTTAGCTCATCGCAGCTTGCAGCTTTTTCATGGCATTTTTTTCCAGCTGGCGTACCCGCTCGGCAGAGACTTGATAACGCTCGGCCAGTTCCTGCAAGGTCATCTTGCTTTGTGCCAACCAACGGGCTTGGATAATATCTTGGCTACGCTCGTCCAAGGTACGCAAGGCTGCGTGCAGTTGGTCATGCGCCATATCACCGGATTGCTGGTCCTGCACCTGGCTGGCCAGATCCGAGCTTTTATCTTCCAGGTAATAAGCCGGTGCTGTGTAAGCCTGGTCGTCATCACCTTCGGGTGCATCGAATGGCATGTCGTAGTTGCTCATACGAGATTCCATCTCGCGCACTTCATGCTCGGCTACACCGAGTGACTCGGCAACATGCTTGACTTCATCCTGGCTAAACCAGCCCAGATGTTTTTTCGATTTACGCAGGTTAAAGAACAGTTTGCGCTGGGCTTTGGTGGTGGCAATTTTCACAATGCGCCAATTCTTCAACACGTACTCATGAATTTCGGCTTTGATCCAGTGCACGGCAAAAGAAACCAGGCGAACTCCAACGGAAGGGTCAAAACGTTTAACGGCTTTCATCAGGCCGATATTGCCCTCTTGCACCAAGTCGCTGACTGGCAAACCATAACCTGAATAACTGCGGGCAATGTGCACCACAAAGCGTAAATGCGACATGATAAGCTGACGGGCGGCTGCTAAATCGCCATGCTGATGCAGACGCTCAGCTAAGCCTTTCTCTTCTTCCGCGCTTAACATCGGAATGGAGCTAACCGTCTGGGTATATGCTTCAAAGCTACTGCTGGCGCCTAAGGTCAGGGTCATAAGTTCAGATGATTTTGTCATGCTGGGCTTCCATCCATCTCAAATTGAAAAGTATCTTAGCACTCTTTGACGGAGAGTGCTAATTTTAGTTTCAGCTTTGCCAGAATTAATTTTTCTAAGGCCGCTATCTTCATAGCCATCAGTAATATACGGCACGAAGAAATTGCTTTACACTGAGCTGAGCAAGCAAAAGGAACCCATTTCATGTACGGTTTTGTGGCGCGCCAACCCATTTTTGACAAAGAGCAGCAGCTGCTTGGCTATGAGCTGCTCTTCCGGGATAGTGCACAAAACCGCTTTCCGGATATTGATCCGGATGAAGCGACCAGTCGGCTACTTTCTGAACAACATCTGCTGTTTGGCCTGGAGCGCATTACCGGCGATAAACTGGCCTTTATAAACTTCGCTGAAGACAGCCTGCTGTATCAATTTCCTACCGCACTCGATCCAAGCAAAACCGTGATTGAAATTCTGGAGTCGGTGCACTTTAGCAGCGAGCTGCTCACCGCCTGCCGTGAACTGCATGAACAGGGCTATCAGCTCGCATTGGACGATTTCACTTTTCATTCGCAGTGGCAGCGGCTGATGCCCTACATCAGCTACCTGAAAATTGACATCCAACAAAACCCACTGTCGGGCCTGGCAGAGAAACTGGCTGAGCTAAAAGACTTTCATGGCAAGCTGTTGGCCGAGAAAGTTGAAACCATGGCCGAATTTCAGCAGCTGCAGCAGCTGGGGTTTGATTACTTTCAGGGCTACTTCTTTGCCCGGCCCGAAATGCTCAAGCATAAACGCCTTGGCCATCACCAGATACACCTGTTGTCCCTGATTGCCGAAGCGGCCGAGCCGGAGCTGGATTTTGATAAGCTGGTGCAGGTTATGGAGCGAGATCTGGGGTTATCCTACAAGCTGCTGCGCTTTATCAACAGCGCCTATTACGCCCGCCCTAACCCTATTCAGTCGCTAAAACATGCCATGGTGTTTATGGGTGAAGTCGAGCTGAAAAAGTTTATCGCTCTGGTTGCGCTGTCCAACCTGGCAGAAAATAAACAACCTGAACTACTCAAGTTATCCATTATCCGGGCCCGCTTTTGCGATCTGGTGACCAAGGCAGCTGGCCAGACTGAACTGCAATCCAGTGCTTTTTTAACCGGCATGCTGTCTTTGATTGATGCCTTGCTGGAGCAGCCACTGGATCAGGTACTGTCGCAGCTGCCACTGGAGTCAAGTATCAAGGTGGCTTTACTGCAGCAGCAAGGGCCGCTAAGTAAGCCACTGAAATTGATCCTAGATTATGAACAAGCCAATTGGCAGCTGTGTGAACAAGCCAGCAGCAAGCTCATTCCTGGCCAAACCGACATCCGCTCGCTCTACCTGGATGCCATTGACTGGGCAGAACAGCTGCAGCTGTAGCTGTGCACCCCAGAGTGTCAGGGGCCACTTGGCTCAATGGCACGAATATGGCGACTGACAGAAATGTAAGAGCCGGCCAGTCCAAGCAGAACTGAAAGCAACAACAACGCCAGAAACTCACTAAAGCTCATCGTCATCAGGGTGAAATGACTCTGGTATAAATCGGTGATCTGACCGATAGCTCCTTCCAACCACCACACCATCAACTCCACCACCAGAAAGGCCAGCAAACCACCAAAAACGCCAAACCAGACGCCGGTGTACAAAAAAGGTCGCTGGATAAAAGCATCGGTGGCCCCGACCAGCTTCATCACTTCAATTTCTTCTTTCTTATTGATAATGGACAAGCGAATAGTATTGCCGATAATCAGTAGTACTGCAGTTAACAGCAACAAGGCAATAGCCAGCACCGCCTGGCGCATCAACAGCAAGATGGCATCCAGTCGTTCCAGCCAGGCAATATCCAGTTTACCAAAATCAACAATCCGCTCTTGCTCAATACGACGGCGTAGTTGCTCCGCCGCCTGAGGCTGGGTATGACGCGGTAACACCAGGATCACATGGGGCAAGGGGTTATCGTCCAGCAGCTGCAATGCCTGACCAAAACCCGATACTTGCTGAAACTCTGCCATAGCATCGCTTTTAGAAATAAAACGCACCTGCTCGATATCCGGATCAGCACTCAGCATGGTGACCAGCGTACTGATTTGGGTATCGGTGGCGTCATCTTTGATAAAAAAGCTGATCTCGGCGGCTTGAGTAAAGCTACCACTGATACTTTGCACGTTTTTAACCAGCAAATGCAGCGTCGTTGGCAGGGTCAGGCTGACACCAAGCACCGCTATGGTCATCAAGGACGCCAGCGGTGTGCGCCACAGCTCACCCAGGCTGCCAATGCACTGACGCAGGTGCTGCACCCAAAACATCAACCAGCGCTGCAATGGATGGATCTGTCTGCTGCTGGCACCAGCCGCCCGACCGGAAAACAGAATACTCACAGTGGCTCCTCGTATTGCAATAAGCCATCGTTGATCATTTTGCCCTGTTTTAACGTCAGGGTACGGTACCGCATCCGCGCTACCAGGCTGTGATCGTGGGTGGCAATCAGTACCGACACACCGACCTGATTAAAGGCTTCAAATACCCGCATAATGTCTTTCGACAACTCGGGGTCAAGGTTACCGGTCGGCTCATCGGCCAGCAGCAAAGGTGGCTTATTTACCACAGCGCGGGCAATGCCTACTCGCTGCTGTTCTCCACCGGATAGGGTTTCCGGCAGACAGCGTACTTTATCCAGCAAACCGACTTTATCCAGCGCCGCATGCACCCGCTTGACCATCTCTTTGCCGGTAAAGCCTTCTATCACCAAAGGTAGTGCCACATTATCGAACACAGTATGCTCCATCAGCAGACGGTGATTCTGGAAAATAATGCCAATATCACGCCGGATATAGGGTACCTGGGAGCGGCGAATCCGCTTTAAATCGACGTTGTTGATCAATACCCGGCCACTGGTAGGGCGCTCGATCAGGCTGATAAGTTTCAGCAAGGTGCTTTTACCGGCACCTGAGTGACCGGTTAAAAACGCCATCTCACCTTTGGCCAGCTCGAAACTGATACGATCCAGCGCGATAAAGCCACCGGGATAACTTTTACTGACCTGATCGAACGTCAGCATAATCAGGAGTCCTTGTTAAACAGTGCCTGGATAAAGTCGGTGCTGTGAAAGGTACGCAGGTCATCGATCCCTTCACCAACCCCAATGTAACGGATAGGGACCTTAAACTGATCGGCAATAGCAAAAATCACCCCGCCTTTGGCGGTACCGTCTAGCTTGGTCAGGCTGATGCCGGTTAAGGGCACCGCCTGATTAAAAATGCGCGCCTGACTAAGTGCATTCTGCCCGGTGCCGGCATCCAGCGTCAACATCACTTCGTGCGGGGCATCCGGCTGAATTTTTTGCAGCACCCGGACAATTTTCTTTAGT
Organism: Alkalimonas sp.; assembly: GCF_020831925.1. Lineage (GTDB taxonomy): Bacteria > Pseudomonadota > Gammaproteobacteria > Enterobacterales > Alteromonadaceae > Alkalimonas. The sequence continues at coordinate 69,846 of NZ_JAFIFQ010000005.1, read as the reverse complement.
TCTTCCATTAAGTGGGCTTTGTTTTGCAGTCGACCAGCGGTATCGGCGATCAGCACATCGGCTTTACGCGCTCTGGCTGCCTGATAAGCATCAAAAATCACCGAGGCGCTGTCAGCGCCGGTATGCTGCGCCACCACCGGGATCTGGTTACGCTCGCCCCAAACCTGCAATTGCTCGACTGCCGCCGCACGAAAGGTATCACCGGCGGCCAGCATGACGGTTTTGCCCTGCTGCTTAAACTGCTGCGCCATCTTGCCTATGGTGGTGGTTTTACCAACCCCGTTGACACCAACCATCAGGATCACGAAGGGACCTTCACGGCACTCTGGCACCAACGGCTGTTCGACATCCTGCAGCAAAGTTGCCATATCCTGCTGCAGCTTTTGATACAGCAAGTCGGCATCTTTTAAGGCTTTACGATCGGCATGCTGGGTCAGCTGGCTGATGAGTTTCTGGGTGGTTTCCACCCCCACATCAGCCAGCAGCAACTGAGTTTCCAGCTCTTCGTACAATTCATCGTCTATTTTCCTGCCGGAAAATAAACTGGCCAGGCCCGCCCCCAGGTTCTGACTGGTTTTGCTCAGCCCTTGCCGCAAGCGGGCCAACAGGCCTGGCTTATTGGCCTGGACCGGCTCAGGCTTACTCATAGACTGCGGTGCATAATCAGCTGCAGACTTTGGTGCAGACTCATTTTCAGAACTAGTTACTGGTTCGGCTTTTTCCTCAGTCTCTGAGCTTGTCATTGGCTCTGGCGTTTTGTCGACTGGCTCAGGGTTGTCGACTCGCTCAGGGCTGTCTGCAGCCTCAGTGATCTCTGCTGGTTCAGTGCTGTCGGGCTTTGGCGCTTTCTTGCCAAAACCAAGCCAGGAGAAGAGTTTGGATTCTTTGCTCATAAGTCGGTGTCAGTGCACTTCAGATCGGGTAAAATTGGTGGTTATACTAGCATCTTCACTGACAGGCATAAACCATTAGATGAGACGACCAGCTGCAGCAAAAAAACCAGCCAGCCCGGGGCAAATCCGGATCATCAGCGGCCGCTGGCGGGGCCGGAAAATTCCGGTCGCCGATGCCGAAGGGCTTAGACCCACCACCGATCGGGTGCGGGAAACTCTGTTTAATTGGCTAATGCAGGAAGTTGCGGAGCAACGGGTACTGGATTGCTTTGCCGGCAGCGGCGCTCTGGCGCTGGAAGCCTTATCCCGTGAGGCCAGCTTTGCGTTGCTGCTGGAAAAAGACCGGCAGCAAGCTCAGCAGCTACAGAGTCTGTGCCAAAGCCTCGGTGCCAACGCCGAGGTGCAACAAACCGATAGCCTGCACTATTTGCAACAAGGCTGCAGCCAACCCTTTGATCTGGTGTTTATCGACCCACCATTTCGTCAGCAACTGGCCGAGCCATGCTGCCAATTGCTGGAACAACACGGGTGGCTCAGTGTCGAGGCCTGGATCTATCTGGAAACCGAGAAAGAGCTACCCTTGCAGGCGTTACCAGCCAGCTGGCAGCTGTACCGGGAAAAAATCGCCGGCCAGCTGGCCTATCGTTTGTTCCGCCGTCAGCCTTAACTTTTTTTCTTAGCCTTCGGCTTACCTTTGCCGGCTGGCTTACCCGGCCGGCCTTTGGCTGCCGGTTTGGCTGCGACCGCTTTGCGCCTGCTGCCAGCTGGCTTTTTCGCGCTCTTCACCACCACCTTACCAGGCAATGGCTGAGCCGGATCTTTGACTTTGCTCTTACTGCGGCGTGGTGTACCGCTTTCTTCCAGTGCAAGATCGATGGTGCGACTTTCTAAATTGACCGCCATCACCTTGACCTTGACCAGATCGCCAAGCCGGTAGCCCTGACGGGAATGTTCACCCATCAATATCTGGCGCTCGGCATCGAAGTGGTAGTAATCGTTTTTCAGTGAGGTCACATGCACCAACCCTTCGATGTACAGCTCGGTTAACCGGATAAAAAGGCCAAAGCTGGTGACGGTAGAGACCACTCCATCGAACTCCATGCCCAGATGATCCTGCATGTACTCGCATTTCAGCCAGTCCGATACTTCACGGGTAGCATCATCGGCCCGGCGTTCGGTCATTGAGCAGTGCTCACCGAGTTGCTCCACTTGCTCCGGGCTGTATCGGTGAGCACCTTTGGTGTGCTGACCTTGCTGCTGCAAAATCGACTTAATACTGCGGTGCACCACCAAATCCGGATAGCGCCGGATCGGGGAGGTAAAGTGGGCATAAGCCGGCAGCGCCAGACCAAAGTGCCCCTGGTTATCGCCCTGATAGACCGCCTGCTTCATCGAGCGTAGTAAGGTAGTTTCAATCAGCTCGCGATCCGGTCGGTCGGCCAACTTAGCCAACTCCTGCACCAGTTGCAGCGGCTCGGGCTCATCCGGCAAGGTGGTTTCAATACCAAGCTCGGCCAGGAAACGGCGGAAGTTGGCAAAGCGATCCGGGTCCGGTTGCTCATGCACCCGATACAGCGCAGGCGTTTTGTGCTTCTCGAGGAAGCGGGCCGCCGCCACATTGGCCATGATCATACACTCTTCGATCAACTTGTGCGCATCATTGCGGTGCACCGGCACAATCTGTTCAATTTTACGATGGCTGTTAAAGATAAAGCGAGTTTCCACCGTCTCAAATTCAATGGCGCCACGCTGCGCTCGGGTTTTCGCCAGCCGCCGGTACAGGCTGTACAAGGTTTCCAGTGCCGTAAGATTGGCTTGGTACTGCTGACGCAAAGCAAGATCGCCCTGCAAGATCGCATGCACCTTGCTGTAGGTCAGGCGGGCTTTCGAGTTCATCACCGCTTCAAAAAAGCGGTAATTCATCAATTTGCCATTGGCACCGATGTCCATCTCGGCCACCAGGCAAAGCCGGTCCACATGCGGGTTAAGTGAGCAAAGCCCATTGGACAGTGCTTCTGGTAACATAGGCACCACCTGATCCGGGAAGTACACCGAGGTGCCGCGTAATAAGGCTTCCTGATCCAGTGGCGTATCCACCTGCACATAGCTGCTGACATCAGCAATAGCCACCCAAAGACGCCAGCCGCCATCATCACGCGGCTCGGCATAAACAGCATCGTCAAAGTCACGGGCATCTTCACCATCGATGGTGACAAAAGGCATGGCGGTTAAATCGACCCGGTCGGCTTTATCGCCCGCGGCAACCTCTTCACCATAGTGGCTGACTTGTTTGCTCACCGCCTCTGGGAATTGGTGCGGGATTTGATGGTTACGAATCGCAACTTCGATTTCCATGCCAGGTGCCATATGTTCACCCAGCACTTCCAACACCCGGCCAACGGCATTCACCCGTTTGGTCGGCCGCTCGGTAATCTCAACCAGCACCACCTGGCCATGGCGCGCTTCGCCCTGGGCACCTTCAGGTACCACAATATCCTGACCAATGCGCGGATCATCCGGCACTACCACAGCCAGAGCATAATCACGGTAATAGCGTCCGACGACCGCTTCAGTGCGTGGTTCCAATACCCGTACAATACGTGCTTCCGTTTTTTGGCGGCCGCGGCTGCTTTCTGTCAAGGTGGCCAGTACTCTGTCGCCATGCAGCAACCGCTGCATCTCATGGTTTGGAATAAACCAATCCGGCCCGCCTTCATCCAGCTTTAAAAAACCAAAGCCATCGCGGTGACCAATCACCCGGCCCTGCTTCAAGTCCATTCGATCGACCAGACCGTAACGCCGGTTCTTGGTAAAAATTAACTGGCCATCGCGCTCCATAGCACGCAGCCGCTTTTTTAAGGCGAAAATAGCATCGTCATCGGTCAGCTTTAACTCGGCAACCAATTCCTCAAAATAGGCAGGTTGTTGCCGCTTTTCGATGTGCTCAAGAATAAACTCACGGCTTGGGATCGGGTTGTCGTACTTTTCCTGCTCACGGGCAAGGAATGGATCTTTAATGGTCATGCATGACCCTTCTGTAACCTAACTAATCTTCAGTGTAACACCTTCAGCGGATCCTTGTATGACATTCAGGACACTGGGCGGCGCGCCCGTTGCACCACCCGTTCAGGCATCCGCTGTTCGAACTGACGAAGTAACTGGCTGATTTTCTGATGCGTTGTGCTATCCGCAGTCACGGAATGGTGCAACCAGCGATAGACCTGCTCGTAATCACGCGGGCTGCCAGCATCGCCAAGCAAGATCTCCGCCAACCGAATAGTAGCCGGTAAATTGCCAAGAGCGGCCGCTTCACGCAAATAGACTATGGCTTTTTCAGCATCGGGCTGAACAAAGCGACCAATGTGGTAATAACGCCCCACTTGTTCCAGTCCCTCCGGCAAACCCTGAGCAGCGGAGTCCTGCATCAACTGCCAACCCCGCTCAATATCCCGCGGCACACAAACCGCATAAGCCAACATATCGCCCCACAAAAACTGATAAGCTGGAAGCTTCATAATATCCGCACGGGCTTCAATATCCCGCACCAGCTGGCAATCGTCGTCCTGCACCCGGCGCAAATGACTGTTGGTTCGGATCAGTGCCAACAGCTCATCCTGGGTATACAGCTGCACCGCTTCTAACTGGCGAATACGCACTTCTTCTGCCAATCCAAGGCCACTTAGCAACACACTAGCGAACACTGCTGCATATAAAAACCGTCTCATCTTATCTCGCCTGGCTGGTTGGTTGCAGAGCAACACCTCTGCACGTTAGCTGCTTAGTATAAAAATATAGCAAAAAAAAGGCCAACTCTGTTGGTTGGCCTTCTTTACGCAGCTTCAGAGGTTAGTGTTCATTCCACTGCTGCCAGAATGGCTGCGCCAGGTTTTGCTTCGGCGCTGTCAGACGCACAGGCCCGTCTGCTTGCAACAACAAGCTGTCAAACAACTGCTGTGAGCTGTCCGAGCAGCTACCGTTCGCTACATAATACAGCGCCTCCTTTAACAAGGCTTCTGAAGTTACCCCCCAATCACCCGGGATGGTTTCCCGGGCAGGGCAATTTGGCATCAGGCCTTCAAAGTAGTCACCAAAACCGTCCGCATTCACTGTCTGGAAATTCACCGCAAACATCACTTGATTACGTGCATCGAAAAACTCTGGCTGTTGGCCGACAGGTTTGCCACAAGTTACCTCACCAATTTGCACCACATCAATAAAAGGAGATAAAGAGTTGATTAAAATTTCGCTAGAGGAACAAGAACCAGGCGTTGTAAGCACATGCACGCGATCTAACCCAAGGGCAGTAAGATTCCTCAACTCCACATTGGTGAACAGGGATGTTTGATTTTTGTGGCTATTCTTATCGTTATAAGCAAAGGTCACAAAGGTTTTCCCTTGCACCGCTGGCCAGGCAATGTGGGATGCAAGCTGGCTTGCCACCCGAATCAGGCCACCACCGTTGTAACGAACATCCACAACTAACTCATCGATATTTTGTTGTTTGAAGTAGCTAAATGCTTGCTCCAGCTCGGTTTCCGACAGTTCAATAAAGGAATTAAACACCAGATAACCAACCCGCTTGCCTGCTTCTTCAATCACAGAGCGATGCAACACAGTATTGGTGGTTACTTCGCGCTTGATAAAATCGGATTGCATTACTGTACCATCCGGTTTAGTCCAAACGAAATTGCGCATCACGCCATCATCATTGGGGCCAAACATATCGTCATTGGTGGCACGTCCTGCATCTATATCGGCATACCACTCAGCAATGGACTTGCCTTCAATCTCCGTGATGCGGTCTCCACGACGCAAGCCGTTTTCAGCCGCTGAACCATCATCGTAGACGAAACGAACCAGCAAAGCGCTGTCGCTATCGACGATCCGAAATGACATGCCAAACCCAAAAAAACGGGCATCGATAAAGCGCGACTGATAGTCCGCTGCCGACATGGTGTAGCTAAACCGATCATTCGGCGCACTTAGTGCCTGCACCAACTGATTGGTGGAATTAAATTGTGTTAAATTGACCGTTTGCGGCATCTCGCGGTACCAAAGGTAGTAACGAAACATCAGGCAAAAGGCTTCGGCGTTAGCCGTCACGTAAGAAGGACAATTTGCCCCTGAAAATTGACTTTGATTTGGGCCCGTTGGTGGTGGAGGACCGCCGGTGGCCCCTGATGAATTAGAACCAGATCCACCACAGGCGACCAACAAAAGCGATGCAAATACAACAAGATACAACTTCATTTTAGCAACCTCATATTTACCTGATTGTGTATCATATAAAAAAAGCTGCCCTAATGGCAGCTTTTTAAGGAACCGAACATCACAAAAAACTAGGCGCTTGTAAAAGGGTGCCGTAAAGTAATCGTTTCATTTCTGTCCGGACCGGTCGAGATAATATCAATCGGCACGCCAGTGAGCTCTTCCAAACGCGCAATGTAATTGCGTGCCGCTTGCGGTAAATCATCAACCGACTGACAACCAAAAGTACTGTCCTGCCAGCCTGGCATGGTTTCATACACAGGCGTGACCTGCTCGTAGCCTTCCGCTGCCAGTGGTGGCACATCCAGCACTTCGCCGGATGGCATCTGATAGCCGGTACAGATACTGACCGTTTCCAGCCCATCCAGCACATCCAGCTTCGTCAGACAAAAACCGGAAATACTGTTCAGCTGTACCGCCCGACGCACCGCCACCGCATCAAACCAGCCGGTGCGACGTTTACGGCCGGTAGTGGCACCAAACTCATGGCCTTTAACACCAAGATGCTCACCAGCCGCACAGTGCAGCTCGGTTGGGAATGGACCAGCGCCAACCCGGGTAGTGTAGGCTTTGACAATACCCAGCACATAGTCCAGGTAACGAGGGCCAAAACCACACCCTGTCGCCACACCACCCGCCGTGGTATTGGATGAAGTAACATAGGGGTAAGTCCCATGGTCAATATCAAGCAAAGTACCCTGGGCACCTTCAAACATAATGGCCTTGCCGTCGCGCCGCGCTTTGTCCAGCAAATCGGTGACATCAGCCACCATGGCTTTCAGTGTATCGGCAATGGCCAGCGCATCATCCAACGTTTGCTGATAATCAACTGCTTCTGCCTGGTAGAATTGCGTCAGAGTAAAGTTGTGCAGTTCCATCACTGTTTTCAGCTTTTCAGCAAACAGCTCCGGATTGAACAAGTCACCAACACGCAAACCTCGACGAGCCACCTTGTCCTCGTAGGCTGGGCCGATGCCACGACCTGTGGTACCAATTGCTTTGGCACCACGCGCTTTCTCACGGGCAATATCCAGAGCAACATGGATCGGCAGGATCAATGGGCAGGCTTCGCTCAGTACCAGGCGATCTTTCACCGGGATACCACGCTGTTCCAGCATGGCCATTTCTTTTAGCAGAGCTTCCGGCGATACCACCACACCATTGCCGATCACGCAAGTGACGTTGTCACGCAGAATGCCTGACGGGATAAGGTGCAGAACCGTTTTCTCACCACCAATTACCAGGGTATGACCTGCATTATGACCGCCCTGATAGCGCACCACATAGCTGGCTTTATCAGTTAACAAGTCAACGATTTTACCTTTACCTTCGTCACCCCATTGGGTGCCCAACACAACGACGTTTTTGGCCATGGTTCCTACAACATGGAAAAAAAATAGGCGTGGATTCTACCAAAACTCTGAGCAAACTGCATCTGGATGGCTGAAAAAAAGTCAGTTACTCGTCGTAAATCGCTCCAGACAGCGCAAATCGAACTGTTCAGCGCATTGATAGAGGGCAAAACCAAAACGCAATCGGTTGCCACGGTAATCCGTAAGAATATGATGTTGCTTTAAAAAATCAGCCAGCGCTGCAGCCTCATCGGCTGTTGGCAGAGCAAAGGTGAAAAAATGACCGTGGTGCTGCACATCGCGCTGCAACAGCTGTTCATTGCTCAGTGCCGTCTGTGACAAGGTGCTGAGCTGTTGTAAAAAAGCCTGTTGCAGCTGCTGCACATAGTGATGAATGCGGCTGACACTGATCTGCTCGCTGTGCAATAAACGCAGCACTGCATGCAAACGAAACAGAGCACTGAAGTCCATGGTAGCGCCGGCAAAACGAAAGCCATCGGTACTGTATGGCACCCGCTCACCACGCTCTGCACTTAAAGTACCAAACTCAGCAAACCAACCGGTATAAAGCGGTCGGTAGGAGTTATCCTTTGGGCAGAGCATGAAACAACAGCCCTCACCCGCCTGAGCATACTTGTAGCTGCCAGCCAGATAAAAGATACGCGATTCAATGGCCGACAAATCCACTGGCAAAGCCATAAAGGCATGATAACCGTCAATGGCAATCATCGCTTGTGACACTGCGGCCAACTGCTGAACAAAGGCTGTTAAATCTGCCAGTGCCACACCGGAATTAAAAAACACCTGGCTGCAGAAAATCAACTCAAATTCCTGACTGGCCGCTGCTGCGACAAAACGCTGCTCAAAGTCAGTGAAGGGTTCGGTTGGAATCACCGTCAGTTGCACCAGGTTGTCTTCCTGCAGCCTGCTCACCTGGCGCTGGAAACTGTAAAACTCACTGTCGCTTGTCAGGATGCGGATGGGTTGGCGCCAGTCAAAACAACTGAGCAAACGCATCACCAGCTCATGGGTATTGGGCGCGAACACCAGTTGCTGCGGTTGTTGGCTGCCCAGCTGGGCTGCCAGTAATTGCTGCGTTTGCGGCAACACCTCGCCAAAGATGGTTTGCCACTTTTCATCGGAGCTGCGCGCGCTTAAGTCCCAGTAGTCCAGCATGGCCTGGCGGGTGACATCCGGCCAGAAGTGGTGGGAGTGACTGGCAAAGTGTTGCTTGCCCTGATGCCCCTGCAAAAAGTGCTGATACAAATGTTGATACATAATGATTTACCTAACAAAAAGGCCCCGCGGGGCCTCTTTTTTATGTACATGGTTTATTGACGTTGTATCGTCTTCATGTGTTTGAAGAAGTCGCTGTCCGGTTGAATCACCAACACATCGTCCTTACTGCGGAAGCTGCGCTTGTACGCTTCTAAGCTACGGATAAAGGAGAAGAACTCCGCATCCTGGTTGTAGGTATCCGCATAGATGTTGGCTGCCTGTGCATCCCCTTCACCGCGCACGGTGCGTGAGTTACGCTCTGCATCGGCCAGCATAACGGTGATACGGGCATCGACATCAGCCCGGATCTTTTCGGCTTCTTCCATACCGCGTGAGCGATGCTCACGGGCAACCGCCTGACGCTCGGCCCGCATCCGGGCAAAGATGGAAATACTGATTTCATCCGGCAGGTTAATTTGCTTCACCCGTACGTCAATGACTTCAATGCCAAGCTCAGCTGCCGCAATACCAGCTTGCTGCAGGGCGCTCTCCATCAACTCGGTCCGCTCACCAGAGACAATTTCCGGAATGGTACGGGTACCAAACTCGGTCCGCAAACCGTTGTTGATGTACTGCTTTAACAGCACTTCAGCTTGCTGGGTATTGCCACCGGTACTTAAGAAGTACTGACCAAAGTCACGAATGCGCCATTTAACATAGCTGTTGACCAACAAGTCTTTCTTTTCTGCGGTCACAAAGCGATCGGCCGGATCATCCAGGGTTTGTACCCGCGCATCCAGCTTACGCACGGTTTCAATCATCGGAATTTTAAAATGCAGGCCTGGCTCAAACACCTGCACATCGCCGGCAGCATCACGCTGAATCTTACCGAACTGGATCACGATGGCCCGCTCACCTTCCGGCACCACAAAGAGCGCCGAAGACAGGATCAGGCCGGCAACCACCAGGATTGCTACAATTAAATTTTTCATGCCTTAACGTCTCCCATCACGAGTTGTGGTGCCACGAATGCCATCCTGCCGCGGAGCGGTATTTTGCGAGTCCTGCAAAGAACGCGGAGGCGTTACTGGCAAGGCGCTGGACGAGCCGGAACCACCCGCACCACCTTTTAACATTTGATCCAGTGGCAAGTACATGATGTTGTTGCCGCTGCTGACATCGATCAAGACTTTAGAGGTGTTGCTGTACACTTCTTCCATGGTTTCCAGATACAAACGCTCACGGGTCACACGCGGTGCAGCCAGATACTGAGGCAGCAACTGCTCGAACCGAGCCACTTCCCCCTGGGCGCGTAAAATCACCTGTTGGCGATAGGCTTCTGCTTCTTGCATGATCCGGTTCACCTGACCACGGGCACGAGGTTCAATTTCACGGGCATAGGCTTCTGCTTCACGCACAAAACGTTCCTGATCTTCCTGTGCTGCTATGGCATCATCGAAAGCATCACGCACTTCTTCCGGTGGACGGGCATCACGGAAGTTGACATCCACCAGGGTCAGACCCATCTGGTATGGCGTTATGATGGTTTCCAGTTCCTGGCGGGTATTTTGCCGCACCACTTCCCGGCCACGAGTCAGGATATCATCCATCAGCGAGTGACCAATCACAAAACGCAAAGCTGCGTCGGTCGCTTCCTGCAGGCTGTTGTCTGCGTTCACCACCGAGAACAGGTAAGAGCGCGCATCAAACACCCGGTACTGAATTTCAAAGGTCACCCGCACCAGATTCTGATCCTGGGTCAGCATAAAGCCATCGGTTCGGAAAGAGCGAACACTGGCGATATCGACCGGTCGCACCTGATCAATAAAGGTGGGTTTCCAGTGAATGCCTGCCCCCACTTCGGTATGGTACTGACCGAAACGCAGGATCACTCCCCGCTCGGATTCTTTGATGGTGTAAAATCCACTGAAGGCCCAGACCAACGCCGCTACAATAGCCACCAGCAAGAGCAAGGTAGATATAGAGCCGCCACCAGAGGAACTTTGGTTGCCCCCGCCAGAGCCGCCAAAGATGCCACCAAACTTCTTACCAAAATTACGAAACACTTCATCTAAATCGGGCGGGCCTTGATCACGACCCCCTTGTTTCCAAGGGTCGTTATCTTTGCCATTCTTGCCCGGCTCATTCCAAGCCATGGTCTACTCCACTCAATATTGCAATTTGGGTTAATGTATCAAAAAAGCGGTTCGCTGACGATATAGTTTTCCAGTCTGCCTTTACTTTGCTGCAGCAAACGTCCCCAATCGGTCGCTGAAACACTGATGCGCAGTTCCGTTGTACCCTGCTCGGTAAAGTGCTCCTGTTCAACTGCATGCAATTGATGCAAGCGCGCCCGCCAGATACCAGCATCAGCCGGCAAGGATAGTGTCAGGCGTAAATAGTGCTGCGCCAACCGCTGTCGGATAGCGTCCAGCAACAGTGGCACCCCTTCCCCGGTCTGCGCCGACAAATACACCGCCTGTGGTAAGTCGTCTTCGTCACGATCAATACGGGGAGCCAGCGCACACTGATCAATTTTATTCCAAACCAGCAGTTGTGGCACCTCGGAGGCTTCAATTTCGGCCAGCACTTTTTGCACCTGTGCCAACTTCGCTGGATAATCGCCATCGGCATAATCCACCACCAACAGCACCAGATCAGCATCCTGAGTTTCCTGCAAGGTGGATTTGAATGCGGCAACCAAATCGTGAGGCAACTCACGGATAAAGCCAACGGTATCGGCCAGCACGACATCACCAAAATGAGCCAGCTCCAGACGGCGTAAAGTAGGATCCAGGGTGGCAAACAGTTGATCTGCCGCATGGACATTGGCTTGCGTCAGGCGATTAAACAATGAGGACTTACCAGCATTGGTATAACCGACCAATGCCAACACAGGCACTGCAGCTCTATGCCTGGCTTGACGGCCTTGCTCGCGCTGCTTCGTCATTTTATCCAACCGCTGACGCAAAGCAGTAACACGCTGACGCAGCAAGCGCCGATCCGTTTCCAGTTTGGTTTCGCCCGGGCCACGTAAACCAATGCCGCCTTTTTGCCGCTCGGCATTATCCCAGCCACGCACCAAACGCGACGATAAATGCCGCAGTTGTGCCAGTTCTACCTGCAGCTTGCCTTCGTAGCTGCGGGCCCGCTGCGAAAAAATATCCAGGATCAGGGTGGTACGGTCAATTACACGGCACTGACAACAACGTTCCAGATTGCGAGTCTGCGCCGGACTCAGATCGTGATTAAATATAAGGACCGTCAGTTCGGATGCAATGACGTGCTCTGCCAGAGATTGTGCAATGCCTGAACCAACGTAATAACGGCTGTCCGGTCGCTGCCTGCGACAACGCACCGTATCCACCACCTCGACACCCGCCGATCGAGCCAGCAATACAAGTTCGTGCAAAGATTCCTGCTGCCTTTGCGCAGAAAACTCGACCTGAACCAGCACTGCCCGTTCCAGATCCATACCCGATGGATCCGGGCTGTTTGGCCCTGTTGCTGCGGAGGGGTTAATCGTCTGCTTCGTCAGAGTCGCTCCCGCTGTTGGCGTGAGCCATCATGGTGTTCACTGCCCGCGAAGGCACCACCGTTGAAATGGCATGTTTGTAAACCATTTGGCTGACTGTATTCTTTAACAGAATGACGAATTGATCAAAAGACTCAACCTGCCCCTGCAATTTAATACCATTGACCAGATAGATAGAAACCGGGATACGCTCCCGCCGTAAAGTGTTCAGGAAAGGATCCTGTAATGATTGGCCTTTTGCCATGTGCCGCATTCCTTATTGTTATAAGTCCGCTTGATCTATGGATTCATTTAGATTTTTCAAGTTAAACAACTGACTATTTTTTTGCGTCCCGAGTTTAGCTTAGCGAAGTTAACACCGCTTGCAAGTTTTCCGTCAGTTTTGCTTCAGTTTTCAACCAGTTTACATTCTGCCAGCCCCGCAACCAGGTCAATTGTCGCTTAGCCAGTTGCCGGGTAGCGGCAATTCCTTGTTGTTGCATCTGCTGGTGATCGATAGCACCATCCAGATAATGCCACATCTGTCGGTAGCCTACACAGCGCATCGATGGCAATTGCAGATGCAAGTCACCCCGCTGCTTAAGTTGTTGCACTTCCTGCTCAAAGCCAGCTGCCAGCATTTGCATGAAGCGTAATTCTATACGTCTGTGCAGCTCGGCCCGATCGGTCGGCGCTATCGCAAATTGCCGAACCGGAAAGGGCAAGGCACTGCCTTGCTGTGCCGTTAGCTCCGTCATGGTCTGACCGCTGATGCGATAGACCTCCAGCGCCCGGTTAATACGCTGTGGATCATTTGGATGTATCCGAGCAGCTGAGACAGGGTCAATGACGGAAAGTTCCTGATGCAGTGCCTCCCAGCCTTTTTCCTGTGCTTCCTGTTCCAACTCAGCCCTGATTTGTGGGTCTGCCGCCGGTAAGGGTGAAATGCCTTGCAACAGCGCTTTGAAATACAACATGGTACCGCCTACCAGCAGTGGCAAACGGCCCCGCTGTTGGCTGCGTTCAATGCAGGCCAATGCATCGCTGCGAAAATCTGCGGCTGAATACGCCTCGGCTGGATCTTTAATATCAATCAAATAATGGGGTGCCGCCGCCAGTTCTTCTGCTGACGGCTTGGCTGTACCAATATCCATACCCCGGTAAATCAAGGCACTGTCAACACTGATGATATCAACCGGAAGCTCCGCCGCCAGCGCCAATGCCAGTGCTGTTTTGCCGGATGCCGTTGGCCCCATCAAAAATACAACCGGAGTTTGCTCTGGCATCTTATTGCTCCAGTGCCTGAACGGCCGGGTTGATATCAATGGCTACAGTGGCGGCTTCTAATCCATCACTCAACAGTTCTGGCTGATAGTGTATAAGGGTATCGGCCTGAAGCCAATGCGCCTTTAGCAGTATATCGATGGCGCCGGCCAAATCGTTCTGTTGCAATTGCTGGAAAAACGGCAGCAGGCACTGTTGCAATGGACTGCGTTGCAACCAAAGCGGCACGGCCCGCACAATCAGCAACTGATCACGCAGCAGTAAATCAAAGCCCAGCCCAACCAGCCTATCGGCCAGCTGTTGTAATAACGTCACTTCCTCCGGGCTGACGGCCAGCCGCATCGGTACCAGCAAGGTTTTGCCAGCAGGACGCTCGTTTGTCGTGGCCTGGCACAGCAGCGCCATGCCTTTGGCCAGGCTACGTAGCTGGATGCCCTCATCGCATTGCAGCAGCAAAAAGCGATTTTGCACCGACCAGGGTGTCGCTGCAGCCGGCGCTGATGCGCTTACGGTTTCTGTCTGCGGCGCCAGCACATAGGAAGCCTTGCCTGCATCCTGCAGCTGACTGACCTCATGTTGCTGGCTGCCTTGCTGCAGAGCATCCAAGTACTGCAACTGGCGCGCGACCTCTGCAGCCGCTGGTTTCGCGGGTGGATTATAACTACGGCTACTGCGGGCAGTGGCGGTTTGTCCAGGGCCTGGAGGTGTTTTCCAAACCGCTGACAATGCCGGCTCTGCTTGCGCTTGCATACTGACCGGCGTTGTAGCCGTAATCAATGCCTCAGGCTGCAACTGCGCCAGGGCATCGCCAAGCGCACTGGCAACAAAGTCGTGCACCAAACGGGCCTGATGAAAACGCACCTCATGCTTGGCCGGGTGCACATTCACATCCACTTCCGTCGCTGGCAGCTCCAGATACAGCACAAAAACCGGTTGCTGATCGTCGCTTAAATGTTCGCCATAGGCTTGCCGGATGGCATGATTGAGCAATTTATCGCGCATCATCCGGCCATTAACGTAACTGTACTGGCAGCCGGCTTGCCGCTCGATGGCTGCAGGCGGTAACAACCAACCCCAGAGCTTCAATTGCTGGTGTTGGTTTTCAATCCAGCAGGCGCTGTCGGCAAAGCGTCGGCCACAAAGACTGCCCACCCGCTGCAATTGTTGGGCGGCAGTACTGGCGGCTTTTAAACGTCGCACCGGCTGGCCGTTGTGACTGAGTGTCCACCCCACATCAAAACGACTAAGTGCCAGCCGTTTAATCAGCTCATCGATATGGAAAAATTCGGTTTTCTCGGTACGCAGAAATTTACGACGGGCCGGCGTATTGAAAAATAAATCCAGCACCTCGACCGTGCTGCCCACTGGGTGAGCGGCTGGACGCAGCTGAACGTGCATATCCCGTCCTTCGGCACTGGCTTGCCAGCCAGTCTCTTGATTGGCTGGCCGCGAGGTCAAGCTTAAACGAGCCACCGAACTGATACTGGCCAGGGCTTCACCACGAAAACCCAGGCTAAGTATCCGCTCCAAATCATCCAGACTGCTGATTTTACTGGTGGCATGGCGGCTTAACGCCAGGGTTAGTTCCTGCTGAGCAATACCGCAACCGTTATCCCGGATGCGGATCAGTCGGGCACCGCCTTTCTCAATATCAATATCGATTTGGCTGGCACCAGCATCCAACGCATTTTCCACCAGCTCCTTCACCACAGAGGCAGGGCGTTCGACGACCTCTCCCGCCGCAATCTGATTGGCTAGCTGCGGCGGCAAAATCTGAATTGGCATTAGTCTGGGATCCGCAGCACCTGGCCGATACGGATGGTATCGCCATTGAGCTGATTGTGTTGCCGCAAGGCTTCTACCGATACATTGTAACGCTGAGCAACCAGCGATAAAGACTCGCCACGCTCGACCCTATGCTCCCGCGAGCGATGCTGCGCAAACAAGGAGTCGGCAGGCGGTGATTCGCGAAAATGCCGGCGTAGGCCCTGGAACATGGATTGCGCCAGACGCTGTTGGTGCTGAGCCGTACGAAGCTGCTGCTCTTCCTGCGGGTTGGAGATAAAACCGACTTCCACCAAGATCGATGGGATATCGGGCGAGCGCAGCACCGCCAAACTGGCCGCTTGAGGCTCGCGCCGATGTAACCGAGTAATTTGCCCAAGCTCAGCCAATACATGTGTTGCAGCCTGGTGCGCCGACACCATCGAATGATTCATCGACAAATCCAGCACGGTTTGCGCCAGATAACGCTCCTGCGTTGAGTCGCGGATAATTTCACCGACCCCACCGAGCAGCTCAGAATGGCGCTCTTTTTGCTCCAGCATTCGACCTACTTCCGAGGTAGCACGGCGTAAGGACAATACCCAGACAGCAGCTCCACGCGGTTGTGGTGAAGTAAAGGCATCGGCGTGAATCGAGACCAGCAAATCAGCCTGCATCTCTCGGGCAATATCTGTCCGCCGATTCAGGTGTACAAAGTAATCGCCGGTACGCACCAGCACGGCTTTCATACCCGGCTCGTTATTAATCAGCTCCGCCAGCCGGCGAGCAATTGGCAGCACCAGGTTTTTCTCAAAAGTGCCCGCAGGTCCGATGGAGCCTGGGTCCTCTCCCCCATGGCCAGCATCGATGGCGATGATAATATCACGACCAGGCTGGCGCTGTGCCCGGGCCTGGGCTACGGGCAGCTCCCGCTGCTCGCCTTTAAAGTCAACCACCAGCCGATGCCCATAAGGCCCGGTCGGTGGCAGGCTAAATACGTTGGCAGAGGCTTTTTCCGACAAATCCAGCACGATGCGCAGCGTTTGGTTGTTGGCGGTATAGCTGGAACGGATATTTTGAATCAGACTGGCATCACCACTGGCTGCAGGCAGCCGGCTCTGGGCTTTGTGCTGGCGTAGATCAATGACAAAACGATGCGGATTCTCCAGTGCAAAGCTACGCTGATCTGGCGCAGCAGCCAAATCAAACACGACCCGTGTATTTTCCGGTGATGGCCAAATCCGGATACTTTGCACTTCATTGCTGGCTGCCCATACCGAACCAGCCCAGCAACACAGCAGTAACCACAGCCAGTGAACCTTTTTCTTATCGTTCTTCATGCGCACTCATCGTTGTTACTATCGAACGGCCCAACTCACTCTGTCCGTGGATACTCAGCGTACGTACCGGCTCGTCAGCGTCAGCCTGATAACTTAGCGCTAACACCAGGTCCGGCTCTGGCAAAAAGCCGAGTCCACGCTCCGGCCATTCAATCAGGCAAATCGCCTGGTCGCTGAAATAGTCGCGACCCCCAATAAATTCAAGCTCTTCCGGATCTGTTAACCGGTATAAATCAAAATGATAAATTTGTCTAGTCGCCAGTTGGTAAGGCTCTACCAGAGTGTAAGTGGGACTTTTCACTGCGCCCTGATGCCCCAGCGCTTGCAGCAAACCGCGACTAAAGGTGGTTTTTCCTGCCCCGAGAGGTCCCTGTAAAAACAACACCGCCTGCTCTGGCAGCAAATGAGCCAGTCTGGCAGCAACTTGCTGGGTCACAGCTTCATCCAGTAACACGATCTGAAAGCGATTTACTGCCTGCACGCGATTTGCCTCTACCATTTAGCTGCTCTGACCGCAGATTTTAACAAAAATTCCGCCCAACTGTTATCCCTGATGACAGCGGCACGAAAGATTACCAGCCAAGGGTGCTTATGCTACCATCGGTGCATTCATCCTTTACTTCACTACGGCATGAGCTTAGCAGCACTGGCAACACGCATTAAAACCTGGGCCAAGGAGCTTGGCTTTGCCGACTGTGGCATCACCGATACCGATTTAAAGCGGGAAGAGCCGCGCTTGCAGGCCTGGCTGGAGCAGGCCTTTCATGGTGAAATGGATTACATGGCGCGCCATGGCATGGTTCGCGCCCGCCCTGACGAATTACTTCCCGGTACACTGCGGGTGATTTCAGTGCGGATGGACTATTTGCCTGAACGCGCAGCTTTTGCCAGTAATTTACAAGACCCAAGCCAAGCCTACATCAGCCGTTATGCGCTGGGGCGCGATTACCACAAGGTGATCCGCAGAAAGCTGAGACAACTGGCTGAGCGGATAGAGCAGGAAGTCAGCGAGCTAGGTTACCGACCTTTTGTGGACTCAGCCCCGGTGCTGGAGCGACCACTGGCGCAAAAAGCAGGGCTTGGTTGGGTGGGTAAACACAGCTTGCTGCTCAATCAAGAAGCCGGCTCCTGGTTTTTTCTCGGCGAACTGCTGGTCAATCTGCCACTGCCGATTGATGAACCACACCCGGGGGATTGCGGCAGTTGCGTCGCCTGCATCACCAGTTGCCCAACCCAGGCCATCGTTGCCCCTTTTGTGGTGGATGGCCGGCGCTGCATTTCCTACCTCACCATCGAGCTAAAAGGGGCGATTCCACCGGAGTTTCGGCCACTACTTGGCAACCGGATCTATGGCTGTGACGACTGCCAGTTGGTCTGCCCGGAAAACCGGGCAGCACCGTTGAGCCTGGAAGCTGATTTTCAAATCAAAGAGCATTGGCGCGATCAAAGCTTACTGAGCTTGTTTGGTTGGGATGAACCCACTTTTTTACAGCGTACCGAAGGCAGCCCAATTCGCCGTATTGGTTTTGAGCGCTGGCAACGCAACCTGGCAGTGGCACTTGGTAATGCGCCTTTTTCTGAGGATATCGTGCAGGCGCTGCAACTAGCGCATGCAGCTTCATCCGAGCTAGTGCAAGAGCACATCGGCTGGGCCCTGCAGCAGCAACAGAAAAAGCAGTGGCTCAATGAATCTTTACTACCCCGGCAAACAGAGCGGCTGGTGCGGATTGTGAAAAAAGGCCTGCCACGCGATGCCTGACAGCCGCCACCAGCCTTCAAATCAACAAGTACAGAAAGCAAAAAAGCAGCCAGAAGGCTGCTTTTTCAGAATTTGGAGCGAGTAACGAGGTTCGAACTCGTGACCTCGACCTTGGCAAGGTCGCGCTCTACCAGCTGAGCTATACTCGCATTATGCATCAGGGCTGGTGACGTTCCTGATGCCGCGCATTTTACAAAAACCAGCGGCCAATGCAAGCCCTTTATTGCGGAATTTTGAAAAAATGCGTGCGATAGGTGACTAATTCACCGATGGAGTCACGGATATCATCCAGCGCCAGGTGGCTGCCCTGCTTTTGCACTTGTTTTAAAATCTCAGGAGCCCAACGTCTGGCCAGCTCTTTGACGGTACTGACATCCAGATTGCGGTAGTGAAAATAAGCCTCCAGCTCAGGCGCATACTCCACCAAAAAGCGCCGGTCCTGACCAATGCTATTGCCACACATCGGCGACTTTCCGGCCGGCACAAACTGGCGCAAAAAGGCCAGCGTTTGTTGCTCAGCCTCGGCCAGGCTGACGGTGCTGCGACGGCAACGCTCAGTCAGGCCACTTTTGCCGTGCTGCTCAACACACCAGGGATCCATGCCATCCAGCACTGCGTCCGGCTGCTTGATTGCCAGCGACGGCCCCTCGGCCAAAATAGTCAGCTGACTGTCAGTCACGATGGTGGCGATTTCCAGAATTACATCTTTTTTCGGGTCCAGCCCGGTCATTTCCAGATCAAGCCAGATTAAATTGTGTTCACTTACTGCCATTGCGGTTTCGCCTCTCAGCTGCGCTAAAGCGCCGGATACTTTTTAACAGAACGGTTTAAGGGTATCATACACCGCAATCCACACCTCGCCTAGTCGGCTACCGGTGATGAACAGGCGGAATCGAGTGAGCTCCAAACGACGTTTAACCAAACAGCAACAGGCCCGTATTGCCAAGCACAACCAAAAGCGGCTGGATACCAGCAAGCAGGAAAGCGCCGGTGATGACGACATCTATTTAGCCGCCGAGCCTGGCCTTATTTTAAGTCGCTTTGGCAAACATGCCGATGTTGAAGCTGCTGATGGCAGCGTGATCCGCTGTAACCTGCGCCGTACCTTAAGCTCGGTAGTGACTGGTGATCGGGTTGCATTTCGCCGGGTCCGTCAGTCACAGGGTAGTATCGATGGCATCATTGATGCAGTCGCCGAGCGCGACTCGGTGTTGCTTCGGCCCGATTTTTACGATGGCTTAAAACCGGTAGCAGCCAACATTGATCGCATTGTGGTGGTATCGGCTGTGTTGCCGGAGTTTTCAGCCCAGATCATCGATCGCTATCTGGTGGCGGCCGAAGTCACCGGCATCCCGCCGGTGCTGGTACTGAATAAAACCGACCTGCTGAGCGATGAACAGCGGCACGCCTTGCAACAACAGCTGCAGCTATATAGCGATTTGGGGTATGCCACCTTATGGCTGAGTGCCAAACAGGGCGAAGGCATGGCCGCGCTGCAGCAGTTGCTGCAGGAAGGCACGAGTATTCTGGTCGGGCAATCCGGTGTCGGCAAGTCGTCCATTATGAATGCCATTTTACCTGAGTTGGCGCTGTCGACCCAGCAGGTCTCGGATGTATCTGGCCTGGGTCAGCACACCACCACCGCCTCACGCCTGTATCATTTACCCAGTGGCGGCCAGCTGATTGACTCGCCCGGTATTCGTGAATTTGGCCTGTGGCATTTTAGTCCGGAGCAGGTCACCGCTGGCTTTGTCGAGTTTCAGCAGTTTCTTGGCCATTGCAAGTTTCGTGACTGCAAACATATCAAAGACCCCGGCTGTGCTATTCTGCAAGCAGTGGCCGATGGCGACATCAGCGAACAACGTTACCAGAGCTATCTGCGCATTCTGACCAGCATGGCAGAAGACAAACCAAATCATTTCTAACGTCAAAAGAGCCTGTTATGGACCAAGTAAAAATCATTCTGCAATACATTCTGCCTAAGCACCTGATCTCGCGGCTGGTCGGTTACCTGGCAGCCGCCCGGCTGGGCTTTTTCAGCCATATGCTGATTAAACTTTTCATCAAAGCCTACAAAATCGATATGACCGAAGCCAAGTACGAACAGGCGCGTGATTACCGCAGCTTCAATGAGTTTTTTACCCGGCCATTAAAAGATGGCATCCGGCCACTGGCGGAAGCGGCCGATATCATTGCCCACCCAGTCGATGGCACCATCAGTCAGTTAGGCGCTATTACCGATGGCAAGCTGGTGCAGGCCAAAAACCACGATTATTCGCTGCAAACGCTGCTAGGCGGCGAAGCTGAAACCGCAGTGCCATTTCTTGGCGGCCAGTTTGCCACCATCTATCTGGCACCGAAAGATTACCATCGCATTCATATGCCCGTCAGCGGCATCCTGCGCGAAATGATCTACGTGCCAGGTGATTTGTTCTCCGTGAATCCCCTGACCGCAGACAATGTGCCCAATCTGTTTGCCCGCAACGAGCGGGTCGTGACCATCTTTGATACCGAGCTGGGCCCAATGGCGCTGGTACTGGTAGGCGCGACCATTGTTGCCAGCATTGAAACGGTTTGGGCCGGCACCATCACGCCACCAACCGGTAAAACGGTGCATCGGTGGCAGTACCCGGCAACAGGCCCTACCGCTGTTCGACTGGAAAAAGGCGATGAAATGGGTCGCTTTAAGTTGGGCTCCACCGTTGTACTGGCGTTTGCACCTGAACAGCTGGAGTTTTTAGCCGAGCAGCAGCCAGGTAGTGTCACCCGGATGGGGGCACCCTTTGCCAAGCGACTGACGGCGGATTAAGCTAAATACCCGCATCACCTTAAGGAGCCTGTATGCAAATCATTGCCCATCGGGGAGCCAGTGGCGAGTTTCCAGAAAATACCCTGCTGGCGATAGCTCAGGCAATTTTGCAGGGAGCCGATGCCATCGAGGTGGATGTGTATGCAGTTGAAGGTGAGCTGATCGTGATTCACGATCCCAAGCTGGAGCGCACCACCAATGGCAGTGGTACCATTTACCAGCATAGCCTGGCTTATCTGCAACAGCTGGATGCCGGTGAGGGCGAGCCTATTCCTACCCTGTGGCAAGTACTGGAGCTGGTACAAGGCCGCTGCTGGCTGAATATCGAGCTCAAAGGCAAGGATACCGCCAAGCCACTACTGGCCTTGTTGGCGAGAGCTGAGCAAGAGCTTGGTTTGTCCCTCAACGAGGTGCTGGTGTCGTCTTTTAACCATCACCTGCTGTTGCAGTTGAAACAGGCCTTGCCTCAGCTCAGGCTAGGTGCCCTCACCGCCAGTCTGCAACTGAACTACGCCCAGTATGTGCATGATTTAGGCATGTATTCCGTGCACTGTGATCTGAACTTCATCGACCAGCAGCTGGTGCATGATGCCCACCAACTTGGCTTGAAAGTCTATGTCTATACCGTGGATGGACTGGATGACATCAGCGAGATGCAGCAGTTGGGAGTGGATGGTATCTTTACTAACTATCCGGCACGGAGCCGGATTTGGGCATTCGAAGCCGACTAAAGGCTAGCTTTGCAGTGGCTCTGCCTCATCTTTGCATGCCACGTCTGTTTTACAAGCGGTGCAACGCTGGCATAGCCGCATATTCAGCACATGCGCCAGTACCACAAAGGCTGCACCTATGGTGAGCACTGCGGGCTCCCAGTGGTGACCAAAAATATCTTTGTGCCAGTAGATAAAACCGCCTAAAAACAGCGAGTAGAAGGGGTAGAGTTTACGGTGGTAACGATGAAAACCTGAAAACAGTGCAATAAAACCCAGCACCATCGTCAGCAGCAAAGCAGCACGTTCAAAGCTCTCGTTGGCCAGAAAGCTAGCGCCAAGCAACGGCAATACCGGCAACAGCACAGGCAGCATAATGCAATGCACCGCACAAAGCGATGTCAGCGCAATCCCCGCTTTATCCAATACGTTTCGTCCCAGGCTAAGCACAGCAGTTACCACTCAATCATCAATAGGAATGAGATGATATAACAAATCGGCAAAAAATGAAATATGAACCAGGCACAAGCTGCTGCTTGCGGTCTGGCTTTATGGCATAATCCGCCCCATTATAGAGGATGAGATCGCAACCATGGATCAACTGCTGGACCAACTGGATGCCAACCTGAAAGAGTTGTACCGCAAAGCGCTGGATGCCGATCAGGCCCTGGACGCGCTGAAACAACAAGGCAAGGGTAAGTATCAGGCCATTTTCCCGGCCAATGCCGGCTTTCAAGTGCAAAGCGCCCGCTTTATGCCTTACTTAGCAGAAACTGCCGAACTGGTGGCTGCCATGCGTCAGAGCCAGCAGTTCAGTACCGCCACCTTGCAACGTGCAGTGCAGCAACTTAAGCAATTGCATCAAACCCTGCAAGAGTTTCAGCAGGCTTTAAAGCACCATTAAGCAAAACGACGAGCCTAAGCTCGCCGTTTTCATGCCCAATTCAATTTACTGGCTGACTTTGGGCAACTTGGCCTGATGTGCTTCGATTTGTGGCATCAAATCACGTTCAAACCAGCGTTTCAACATGGTGTACTCGTAGCGCAGGTCCTGATGCCGGGGCCCTACCATACGCGGGCTTTGTAAAAAGCCCATATCACGGATATTTTCTTCACCAGCAGCCACCTGCTCGCCGTAGCCATCCCGCAGTACATGGGTAAAGGCTACTCGCGGTGAATAAAGATCTTTCACTACCCGAATATCCTGGCCCGTACGGCTATACATCGGATTGACATCCCCGGCCAAATCGATGTCTGTCACCGTCACCTGCCACTGATACCCTTCCGGCAGCTCAGCCGCGAACTCCTGGAAAATTCGCTCAAAGCCGGCCAGAGTACGCTCGCGAAAACGTGCCCGGCTTTCATTAGCCGGCCGAATATCAGTAAATTTCTCCGGCTCCTGGAAAGTAAGGGTTAAGTTGGATGCATCCTCCGCCAGACCATGAAAGCTTGCGCTCATCAGCCCAGCCAGGGCACCTGCCATCATTAGTTTGCGCCAAATAGGTGTGGTCATTATTGCCTCCAATTAATAGCACGCAGATGCGTAGCTCGACGATACAAGGGTCGAGCCTGACTAAATACTAGTCAACTTTATATGACTATAGACTGAATTGGATTCATTAAGTTGTCATTTTTTGTTATTTGTTGTGCCGGTGTTCGCGAGTACAACACTCAGCCATTTGCTCCTAACGCCCAGGTGTTCATAAGGCCGCATCAGCGGCCTTACAGTAGAGTCTTGATAGCATCTTTAGCTTTTTCGTTTCATCCAAAATTGCTGAGCCAACTCATTCAGACCACTCGATAAGGTGGCCACAGCAGTAGCACTTTCTAAGTTCCCTTTGCCAATATGCACATTATCATTGGCCGCTTCCTGCATGCTGTTCACCGCCCGGTTAATGCTCTCACTTACCGTTCCCTGCTGCTCGGCAGCCATCGCTATCTGTACGTTCATATCACTGATTTTGTTGACTTTCTGGCCGATACTCTCCAGCGCTAAAGCCGCCTCTACCGCATCACTAACACACTCATTGGCTTGAGCACTGCTTTGTTCCATCGCCGCAACCGCAGTTTGCGCCCGGTTTTGCAAGGTGTCGATCATCGACTGAATATCGGTTGTTGATTGGCGGGTTCGGCCAGCTAGGCTTCGGACTTCATCAGCAACAACCGCAAAACCCCGGCCTTGCTCACCGGCTCGCGCCGCTTCAATAGCCGCATTTAAGGCCAGAAGATTCGTTTGCTCGGCCACTCCCCTGATCACCTCAAGCACCTTGGATATCTCAAAGCTTTGTTTCTCAAGTTCATGAATAGCTTGCGCCGCCTTGCTAAGCTCATGTTCCAGACTTTTAATGGAACCTTTGGTTTTCTCAACCAAATGCCGGCCACTTGCTGTTTCACTATCGGCTTCCTCTGCTGCATTGGCAGCAACCTGAGCACTCGATGCAACCTGCTGGATACTGGCCGCCATTTCAGTCACTGCCGTCGCAATCTGATCGGTTTCCGTTTGTTGCGCTGCATTGACCTTGTTGCCTGCTTCTACTTTCTGCAGTGAGCTGCGGGTATGCTGAGTTAGTTTGCCGGAAGCATCATGAATTCGGCCAACCACAGATCCCGTTTCGGCTTGCAACATGCGCAGTGCAAACTCAATCCCGCCAAATTCATCATTGCGATTGGTATATAATTTTTGGCTCAACGGGTTCTCAACGATGCTGGCTGAAAGCGCTCTGAGCTGCTTTAACGGCGCCAACAGATAAAAAATAGCGGCTGTGCTTAGCACAACAGGAGCCAGCAAGCTCAGGCTCAACTGAAGCCAGAACTCAGACACCAATAAGCTGCCAAAGCCACCAAGCAGCATACTCAAAACCACCCACAGCATCAGCTTCAGTGGTATGGATACTTTCGACTTTGCTGGTACAGCTTTGCCTGCGTGCAATGAGGCATAACATTGTTCAGCCCGTCGAATACTTTGTGGATCGGCTTTGGTACGCACCGATTGAATTTCAGTGATGCTGCCGTTCTTACTGATCGGCGTTACAAAAGCACTGACCCAATAATGGTCACCATTTTTGCAACGGTTTTTTACCAGCCCCATCCAGGAATGCCCTGCTTTAAGGGTGGCCCACATATGCTCAAAGGCCGCTGTCGGCATATCGGGATGCCGCACCAAATTATGCGGCTGCCCTATCAGCTCGGCTTCAGTGAATCCGCTGATTTTAATGAAATCGTCATTTACATAGGTAATATGACTATTCGGGCTGGTGGTCGATAAAATGTTGGAAGTGTCACTTAAGTGCACCTCACGATTGGTCACAGGTAAATTTTTTCTCATGGAGCAAACTCAAGGTGGCTGAACGCCAGTGGTAGGAAACGGCAGTGCATTATCGCATTCACCGTTTGAATGGTTCATGACTGAACTTGGGCGCAGAATATTTGAACAATAATTTAGAATACAGCGAAATTAATCGATTAAGATAATCACTTTTGTGAATGATGAACAAGAACAAGGGTTGGCGAATAAATCATCAGTTTCTAATTTTGAAAAAAGAAAAAACCGCCGCCAAGGCCGGCATTGGCCACGATTTGACGTAGTGCTGCCTCCATCGTAAGCAGGGTAATGTTCATGCCGCAGTTCCGAGCAAGGGATATTTTATTGACATAAAAATAACAACATATATAATTTTCATGTTTTTAAATGGAATTAAGTTTATGAATATAACTAAAGCAAAAAGCAAACTCCTTAACATACGGGGGCGGCTGTTAGAAAATCACTGTTCTGCGGTGATGGAACGTGTTGAAGTAGCCATGTTTTATAACTTCTTTTCCGATAATGAACTTTCCCTTGGAACTATCCGCAATATACTCCGATCCAAAGCTATGGCTATTATGATACGAACGCACCTTATGGATGACATCAGGATTGTATGCCTTGAAGAGAATTTACATAAGATTGCAGAAGCAGTCGCTGATCCAGCTGGATTTGAAATGGACACAGTAGGCAAAGTGTTAGAGCAAGGCAGCCAAAATATGCCTGGCCGCGCTGGTGCTGCGACAAGAAGTTTGGGACGTGCAAATCAATACTTTGCCACACACTTATCGCTAAAAACCATGACAAACGTGACTGGTGTTATGCTTGAGTTAATGTCTGAGCCTCGTAGCTTTGACTTTTGGCGAAATGCTCATGAAACTCAAATGGTCAGGCGTCTTGAGAGGGCAGGGTTTTTATGAAAGCGATAGTGTTGTTTCTAGTTTGCATGCTCACTTTGAGTGCTTCGGAATCTATCCATACACCTATTCCCTCACAACTTTGCAGTCAGCAAGACTCTATGTTTGCGGGGGCATCTATTATTTACTCTGAGTGCCAAGATGACATTGATGCAATTGTGATGCATGCCATTCAAAGCACGCACAGTTTCGAAGATCTGTTGCAATTTGCACAACGCTACCAAAAAGAACAAGTCGCCTTTGATGAGGCAATCACAGATCCTCTATTTGACGGCTTAGTGGTTGCATTGACGCCATTCGACCCAACCATGTCCATCAACCATGATCAAGTAAGTACGCTTGAGTTTTCGCTCAGTGACCGAACGGTGTTCTTTATTCGTGAAACCGGCCGCTGGCAAGTTATCACCGTACTACCAGCTAACAGCTCCCACTACTGAATTGTACCAATAAAAAACCCGGCGCCAAGGCCGGGTTTTCAGGGTTTCAGACGAGGTCTGAGCGCATCACATCATGCCGCCCATGCCACCCATTCCGCCCATGCCGCCCATATCTGGGGCAGCGGCTTCGTCTTTTGGTACTTCAGTCACCATGGCTTCGGTGGTGATCATCAGTGAGCCAACAGAAGCTGCGAACTGCAGTGCAGAACGGGTTACCTTGGTTGGATCCAGGATACCCATTTCCAGCATGTCGCCGTAGGTTTCATTGGCAGCGTTGTAGCCGTAGTTGCCAGAACCATCTTTGACTTTGTTCACAACCACTGACGGCTCTTCACCGGCGTTGGCCACGATTTGACGCAGTGGCGCTTCCATCGCACGCAGGGCGATTTTGATGCCGTGGTTCTGATCTTCATTTTCTGCAGTCAGGCCAGCCAGCTTGGCAGCAACACGTACCAGGGCTACACCACCGCCAGGTACCACGCCTTCTTCAACGGCAGCACGGGTTGCGTGCAGCGCGTCTTCAACGCGGGCTTTTTTCTCTTTCATTTCGATTTCAGTCGACGCACCGACTTTGATCACGGCAACACCGCCAGCCAGTTTGGCCAGACGCTCTTGCAGTTTTTCTTTGTCGTAATCAGAGGTCGCTTCTTCGATTTGCTGACGAATTTGCTTGACGCGGCCAGCAATGGCGTCTTCGTCACCGGCACCATCGATGATGGTGGTGTTGTCTTTGGTCAGTACCACGCGCTTGGCAGTACCCAGATCTTCCAGCGTAGCTTTTTCCAGCTCCAGGCCGATTTCCTCAGAAATCACAGTACCATTGGTCAGTACCGCAATATCCTGCAACATGGCTTTACGGCGGTCACCGAAACCAGGTGCTTTCACCGCGGCTACTTTAACGATGCCACGCATGTTGTTCACTACCAGAGTCGCTAAGGCTTCGCCTTCTACGTCTTCTGCGATGATCAGCAATGGCTTGCCTGCTTTGGCCACACCTTCCAGCACCGGCAACAGCTCGCGGATGTTGGAGATTTTCTTGTCCACATTCAGGATAAACGGGCTTTCCAGCTCAACCTGGCCGGCTTCCTGGTTGTTGATGAAGTAAGGTGACAGGTAGCCACGGTCAAACTGCATACCTTCAACCACGTCCAGCTCGTTGGCCAGCGCCTGACCTTCTTCAACTGTGATCACACCTTCTTTACCAACTTTGTCCATCGCATCGGCGATGATCTGGCCGATTTCCGCATCGGAGTTGGCAGAAATAGTACCTACCTGAGCGATTGATTTGCTGTCAGCACAAGGTTGTGACAAGTTTTTCAGCTCAGCAACAGCTTCAATCACGGCTTTGTCGATACCGCGCTTTAAATCCATTGGGTTCATGCCAGCGGCAACGGCTTTCACACCTTCGTTGATGATGCTTTGTGCCAAAACAGTGGCTGTGGTGGTGCCGTCACCGGCTTCGTCGTTGGCCTTAGAGGCAACTTCTTTCACCATCTGGGCGCCCATGTTCTCGAACTTGTCTTCCAGTTCGATTTCCTTGGCAACTGACACACCATCTTTGGTGATCAGCGGTGAACCGAAGGACTTATCCAGGATCACATTGCGACCTTTCGGACCCAGAGTGACACGAACGGCATTGGCCAGAATATTGACACCTTTCAGCATTTTATTGCGGGCATCATCACCAAAACGAACTTCTTTTGCTGCCATTTTCAATTTCCTCTAAATTCAGTTAGTGCAATGATGGATTAGGCTTCAACTACAGCCAGGATATCGTTCTCACTGACGATCAACACTTCTTCACCATCAATCTTTTGCGTCTTAACGCCGTAACCATCGTTGAAAATCACCGTGTCGCCAACTTTGACATCCAGTGCTTTCACATCACCGTTATCCAGAATGCGGCCGTTGCCAACGGCGATAACAGTACCACGGGTGGATTTCTCTGCGGCAGAGCCAGTCAGAACGATGCCACCAGCTGATTTGGTTTCAGCTTCCTGACGTTTGATGATGACGCGGTCATGTAAAGGACGAATATTCATGCTCTATCTCCTAAAGCGAGTTTGCGTTTTAACATGGGTTGTTAAATTGGGTTGCGCTGTATATGGGGTAAGCAAAAACTGAATCCAAGGGGGAAGCTAAAAAAATTTTCTGCAATGGCCAGATTACGACAACAGATTTTGCTAATGATAGCGTCAAACTGGTATTGTATCGCTTCAAACAAGACCGGAACCTGCCAGGCAGCGTATAGTCTGGCCTGCCTGAAACAAAGAAGAGAACCGATTGATGTTACGAGCTTTACTGAGTTGCTTGTTGTTGTGCTGGTTGGCGCTGTTACCGGCTCAGGCCAATGACAGTGTATTGGCCGCCATTACCGGTGAGTCATCACGTTTTTTACCGGTCGATCAGGCCTTCGAGTTTGATTTTCGCCAGCAGGACGATGAGCTGCTGCTCAGCTGGACCATTGCCGACGGCTACTACCTGTACAAAGAGCAATTCAAGTTTGCCGGTATTGCTGTTAGCTTCTCGCATCCCAGCTACCCGGCCGCCATGACCATCGAAGATGAGTTCTTCGGCGTGACCGATGTCTACTACCATCAGGTCATTCTGCGTTTGCCGTTATCCGATATTGGCGACGATGCCGAGCTACGGGTGCGCTATCAGGGTTGTGCCGAGGCTGGCTTTTGCTACCCGCCCACCACCAAAACCGTGCCGCTAAGCCCTGCCACCGGCAATACTGCCAGCAATGGCGCTGAATCGGTCGCGTCGTCCGCACCGATTTCCAGCCAGAATACCCTGGCCGAACGCTTGGCAGGCTCCGGCTTTTTACTGACGCTGGGGGTGTTCTTTTTACTGGGACTGGGTCTGGCTTTTACCCCGTGCGTCTTTCCGATGTACCCGATTTTATCCAGCATTATTGTCGGCCAGGGCAAGGATCTGTCCAATAAGAAAGCCTTTACCCTGTCTTTTGCCTATGTGCAGGGCATGGCGCTGACTTATGCCTTGCTTGGCCTGGTCATTGCCAGCCTGGGGGTGCGTTTTCAGGCCATGCTTCAGCACCCGGCCATTTTACTGCTGGTCAGCGCCTTGTTTGTGCTGCTGGCGCTGGCGATGTTTGGTGCGTTGAATTTTAGTTTGCCGAGCGCCTGGCAGGCGAAAGTTGCGGCCATTAGCAACAAACAACAGCGCGGTTCTGCCAAAGGGGCCTTTGTCATGGGCAGTTTGTCCGGTCTTATTGCCTCCCCCTGCACCACAGCTCCACTGACTGCTGCTCTGCTGTACGTAGCACAAAGCGGCGATTTGCTGCGCGGTGCTATTACGCTTTATGTGCTGAGCCTGGGTATGGGCTTACCGCTGCTGATATTGGGCAGCTCGGGCGCTAAGCTGCTGCCCAAAGCCGGCCAGTGGATGTACGCGGTAAAAAATATTTTTGGCTTTTTGCTGCTGGCGGTGCCGGTCTGGTTGCTCGATCGCTTTGTGCCCGGCTGGGTTACTTTGCTGCTGGGCACAGTACTGGCTTTATCTGCCGCCCTCTACCTGCATTATGTGTCGCAGCAACTGACCAGCCTCAAAGCCCGAAGCGCGCTCTGGTTACCGGCTCAGTTGTTGCTGATCCTGACGGTGCTGATCAATGTACAAAGCTGGTGGCCACAAAGCGGCAGTACGACAATGGCGCAGACATCTGCCGGGCAACAAACCCCAGGCCAGTTCCAGCTGGTGGCTAATCAGACCGAGCTAGATCAGGCATTGGCCAAAGCCAAAGCCAATGGCCAGGTGGTATTGCTGGACTTGTACGCTGAATGGTGTGTGGCCTGCAAGGAATTCGAGCTACTGACCTTCCCGGCCGAGCAAGTCCAACCCTACCTGCAGCAGATGGTACTGCTGAAAATTGATGTCACCCGCATGAGCAGGGCCGATCAGCAGTTGCTGGATCGCTACCAGGTGCTGGGGCTACCGACCTTGTTGTTCTTTGATGCCGATGGCAACGAAATGACGCAATCCCGTGTCACCGGCTTTATGGCGGCCCGCCCCTTTGCCCGCCACCTGGCAGCCATCCTTGAATAAGCAGCCCTGGTCGGATAAAGAGGCATGAGACAACGGAAAACTGGTCTTTTCCTGCTGATTAGACCAGTATTTTGCTGCCATTTGTCACGATTTCACTATAATAAGCCGTTAAATCGGAACCAAGCGCGCGTTATTTACTCATAAAACTCAAGGCAGCTGTTAATTCTGGTTGCTTCAGGCATAATGCAGAGAAATAACGTGAACGTGCAGGAAATGTGCAGCTTATGGTGAATAAAACGCGGATTCTGTTGTTAAATGGCCCAAACTTGAATATGTTGGGTGTGCGCGAGCCTACGGTCTATGGGCGTCAAACCCTGTCCGAGCTGGTGCAAGAACTGCAGGATTTTGCCGCTGGCATGAAGGTGCAGCTCAGCCATTTTCAGAGCAACGCTGAACATGAACTGCTCGACCGTATTCACCAGAGTCTGGGCCAGGTTGATTTTATTGTCATCAACCCGGGTGCCTTCACTCATACCAGCGTGGCTCTTCGTGATGCCTTGCTGGCGGTTGCCATTCCCTGCATTGAAGTGCATCTGAGCAATGTGCATGCTCGCGAGCCATTCCGGCAGCATTCGTATCTTTCGGACATTGCCAAAGGCGTGATTTGTGGTCTGGGACCACAAGGCTACCGCTTTGCCATTGAGGCAGCAGTGTCTTTTACGCAATCCAATCCATCCACCTAGAATGACAGGTTAAACCTTTATGGACATTAGAAAAATTAAGAAACTGATCGAGCTGGTTGAAGAGTCCGGTATCTCTGAGCTGGAAATCACCGAAGGCGAAGAATCGGTTCGCATCAGCCGTCAAAGCACAGCACCTCAGCAAGTTCACTATGCAGCGGCACCAGCCCCTATGGCTGCTCCTGCTCCGGCAGCAGCTCCAGCGGCTGCCCCAGCCGTTGCCAGTGCTCCGGCAGAAACCACAGGCCACCGGGTACGTTCACCCATGGTTGGTTCTTTCTACCGTTCGCCTTCGCCAACATCCAAGCCATTTATCGAGGTAGGCCAGAGTGTGAAAGTAGGCGATACCCTCTGCATCGTGGAAGCGATGAAGATGATGAACCAGATCCAGTCCGACAAAGCCGGTGTGGTGAAAGAAATTCTGGTCCAAGACGGCGAGCCGGTAGAATTTGACCAGCCCCTGGTTATTATCGAATAAGCAAAAAAGGCCAAACCTATGTTAGAAAAAGTCTTGATTGCCAACCGGGGCGAAATTGCACTACGCATTCTGCGTGCCTGCAAAGAGCTCGGGATCAAGACGGTCGCCGTGCACTCCACGGTCGATCGTAACCTGAAACATGTGCTGCTGGCCGATGAAACCATCTGCATCGGCCCAGCGCCCTCACCGAAAAGTTACCTGAATGTGCCAGCACTGATTGCGGCGGCGGAAGTCACCAATGCCCAAGCCATCCACCCAGGCTATGGCTTTTTGGCAGAAAACGCTGAGTTCGCGCAGCAAGTGGAAGAAAGCGGCCTGGTCTTTATTGGCCCGCGGCCGGACTCCATCCGCTTAATGGGCGATAAAGTCTCAGCCATCGAAGCAATGAAAAAAGCCGGCGTGCCGTGCGTGCCTGGCTCCGACGGTGCGGTCGGTGATGATGCCGCCAAGAACAAAGCCATTGCCAATCGCATCGGCTACCCGATCATTGTCAAAGCTGCTGGCGGCGGTGGTGGTCGTGGCATGCGGGTGGTGCGTTCGGAAAGCGAACTGGTCAGCTCGATTGAGATGACCAAAGCCGAAGCCAAAGCTGCCTTTGGCAACGACATGGTCTACATGGAAAAATTCCTGGAAAATCCACGCCATGTTGAAGTGCAGGTACTGGCCGATGGTCAGGGCCATGCCATTCACCTGGGTGAGCGCGACTGCTCGATGCAGCGTCGCCACCAAAAAGTGGTGGAAGAGGCTCCGGCCCCTGGCATTACTCAGGAGCTGCGTGATTTCATCGGTGGCCGCTGTGTCGATGCTTGTAAGGTAATGAACTACCGCGGTGCCGGTACTTTTGAGTTCCTGTTTGAAAACGGCGAGTTCTTTTTTATTGAAATGAACACCCGTATTCAGGTTGAGCATCCGGTCACTGAGATGATCACCGGCGTCGATCTGATCAAGGAGCAACTGCGCATCGCTTCTGGCTTGCCACTGAGCATCAAGCAAGAAGACATTGTGATTCGTGGCCATGCCATCGAGTGCCGTATCAATGCCGAAGATCCAGCCACCTTTATTCCATCGCCGGGCACCATTACCCGCTTCCATCCGCCGGGTGGTTTTGGCGTACGTTGGGATTCGCACATTTATGCCGATTACACAGTGCCACCGAATTACGATTCGATGGTTGGCAAGCTGATCACCTATGGTGATACCCGCGATGTGGCCATTGCCAAAATGCGCAATGCACTAAGCGAATTGCTGGTTGGCGGCATTAAAACCAATATCCCGCTGCACAAAGATATTATGAATGATGCCGGCTTCTGCAAAGGCGGCACCAATATTCATTATCTGGAAAAGAAGCTCGGCTTATAAGCCCGGCTTCAAACCATTAAAACAGGCTCTGCGGAGCCTGTTTTGTTTTGATGTCCTCATGACTCTGCTTTTTTTCGGCTTTGTCGCTGGCTGATGATAGAATACCGTTTTTTACAGCTAAACCATGAGAACCGCCATGCCCTGGATCCAACTTCGCATTCAAACCACCGAACATCATGCCGAACAAGTCAGTGACATGCTGATTGGCTGGGGCGCCCAGGCCGTGACCTTTATCGACAGCAAAGACACCCCCATTTACGAGCCCTTGCCCGGCGAAGTGCTGTACTGGCAGGACACCACCGTCATGGGTTTGTTTGAAGCCGATCATCCCATGCAAGCGGTGCTGGATAAACTGCGGCAAACGGCGTTGTTTAAACAGGGGCTAAGCTACAAGCTGGAGCAGCTGGAAGACAAAGACTGGGAGCGCGAATGGATGGATAATTTCCACCCGATTCAGTTTGGCAAGCGGCTCTGGGTCTGCCCCAGCTGGCGCGCGATTCCGGATCCAGATGCCATCAATGTGCTGCTGGACCCGGGTATTGCCTTTGGCACCGGCACCCACCCAACCACAGCCCTTTGCATGCAATGGCTGGACGCGCATATTGAACCAGAGCAAACCGTGGTCGATTTTGGATGTGGTTCCGGTATTCTGGCAATAGCTGCTTTAAAACTTGGCGCCAAGCGTGTGGTAGGCATCGACATCGACCCCCAGGCCATTCAAGCCAGCATGGCCAATGCTGAGCGCAATGCAGTGGCCGATAAGCTGGAGCTCTATTTACCCAAAGATCAACCTAGCTTAAACGCCGATGTGGTAGTGGCCAATATACTGGCAGGGCCCCTGGCCGAGCTAAATCAGGTCATTGCCGCTTATGTACGCCCTGGCGGCAGCCTGGTGATGTCTGGCATTTTGCCACAACAGGCAGAGCAGGTGATGGCCGCCTACCGCGATCGTTTTGCATTCGATCCTGTGGTGGAGCAGGACGAATGGGTACGCCTGAGCGCTCGTAAGCACAGTGCTTAACGATAAAAACAGCTCCGATCACCGCTGAGTAGCCTGAAATCCAGGCCAAAGGGACTGGTCAGCTCCAGCTATTTAATGTTATGTTATAACAAATCACAACCTAATATCGGAGATTTGCTGTGCGCACTTCAACCTCTTTTCCTCTGGCAGCCAGCCTGGCACTGGCCAGTGGCTTACTGCTGACCGGCTGTAACGACAGCCACACCTATTTGGACACTGTGGCAGAGGATCAACACGATCATGGCCATGACCACGATCATGATCACGACCACGGTCACCACAGCACCGAGGGCGGTCGCCTGGTCATCACCGCTGCGCCGCATCATGATGATGATCACGATCATGACCATAGCCACCACCATGTCTATGTGTTCGATTTGCATGACAATGAAATCATTGCCGAACTGGAAACAGAGCACGAAGTATCCCAACTCTTTGCCAGTCCGGGCTTTCGGTTTGCCCTGTTAAATCAGCGCAGCGAAAACATCACCCAGATACTCGATGGCGGTCAGTGGCAGGAAGATCACGGCGATCACATGCACGACTATGTGCAGGCCCCAGTCATGCTTAGCTTTGAACTGGCAGGCCCGGCGCCTACCCATTACGAGGCCCATGAAGGCCTGGCAGCACTGTTTTACGATGGTTACGCCGATCCACAGCAAAACGCTGCTGTATTCGTATTCAGCGATGACGATTTGGCACACGGCCGCATTGGTGCCAGCCTGACGCTGGATATCAACCAGCACGGTACCGCTGAAGTGCGTGGTGACTATCTGCTAACCACCTACCGGGCCGCTGGCACTGCCACCACCTTGCCAAGCCAGGTGGAGCTGTACCACCGCCATGATGATCATTACGATTTTGAAATTCGGTTCAACGAGCCATGCGAACGCTTGCACGGCAGCTATTCAATTGAAGATTATACGCTATTCGGCTGTGCTGATGGCGTGCTGTTAGTCGAACAACGTGGCACTCAGTTTCTGGCCAGCAAAATTGCCAATGCCGAAAGCCTGACTGGCCGTATTGGCAGCTTTAGCGGCCACAAGCACCAGCATGAAGTGATTGGCTATGCCGGCCAGGCCATCTGGATCATCGATGCCATTCACGGCAGTATGCGTGAGCTGGATTGGCGTGGCGACAGCGAGGTAACCCGTATTGCCTCTGCGGTGGATGCTCATGGTGAGCATTATGCGGTGCTGGATAGCACTGGAGCCTTGCATGTGTTCGATTGGGATGCGGATTTCGCTTTGAAAGACAGCCTGACGTTGATCGAAACCATCGACAACAACAACCGGCCACGCATTGCCGTCAATCAGCAAAATGAAACCATTTACCTGACCGATCCGGTGGCAAAACAACTGGTAGTGGTGGATTTACACAGCCTGACGGTTGAGCGTATTTCGCTGGATTTCGAGCCAGCGCTGATCACCTGGCTAGGTGTCGCGGACCCATCGCACGATGAGCACGATCACTAAAGGGTTCTAACCCTCCCGGTTTCCTGCACCTCTGTTCCTGAGTGTTGGGTATTGGCGCCGCCCTTGAGTGGCGCCTTTTTTATTCCGATGTCAGGCCTGGCCCGATGTTGGCGAAAATTCAAGCAGTTAGCTTTTGTCAAGGCATCAAGGCGCAATAAATTTCAGAATTGTTTAAATATTAGCCTTTGCAAGGCGGGCAAAAATCCGTAAACTTGCGCCCCCTGAGGGTAAGAGCTGTGCGAGCTGAGCGAATAAAGTGCGAATCGGTCCCTATCAACTGCCGAACAATGTCATTTGTGCCCCTATGGCAGGTGTCACGGACGTTGCCTTTCGTCAGCTGTGTCGTCGGTTTGGTGCAGGCCTGGCGGTGTCGGAAATGCTCTCAAGCAATCCGCTGGTGTGGCAGAGTGAGAAATCACAAAAGCGCATGACGCATCAGGCTGAAAGTGGCATCCGCTCGGTGCAGATTGCCGGGGCCGATCCAGCGCAAATGGCTGAAGCCGCTCAGTACAATGTGGAGCTGGGTGCCGATATCATTGATATCAATATGGGCTGCCCGGCCAAGAAAGTGAATAAAAAACTGGCTGGTTCTGCACTACTGCAATTTCCGCAATTGGTGGAACAGATCATCCAGGCCGTGGTCCAAGCCGTGTCGGTGCCAGTGACACTGAAAATTCGCACCGGCTGGCACCCGGATCATAGAAATGGAGTGGAAATTGCCCGTATTGCCGAAGCCAATGGCATACAAGCGCTGGCGGTTCATGGCCGTACCCGTGCTTGTATGTACAAAGGGAACGCAGAATACGATACAATTCGCGCCATCAAACAGGCAATCACCCTACCGGTGATTGCCAATGGTGATGTAACCTCACCGCAAAAAGCCAAGATGGTACTTGATTACACCGGCGCGGACGCCATTATGATTGGCCGCGCGGCCCAGGGTCGCCCTTGGATCTTCCGGGAAGTGGTTCACTTCCTGGCCACAGGGCAGGAATTAGCGCCCCCTGCGCTTTCGGAAGTCGAGTCCATTTTGCAAGAGCATGTGCAGGGATTGCATCAGCTCTATGGCCAGCACTTGGGGCCACGCATCGCGCGCAAGCATGTTGGCTGGTATCTGGCCGAGCATGATGCAGCCGGTGCATTTCGCCGAGAATTCAACGCCATCGAGCTGCCTGAACAGCAACTGGAGGCGTTAACTATGTATTTTCATCAACTAGCAGCAACTTAAGTAAAGAGAATCGCAATGTTTAATGAAACTGTTTCTTCGCCTTTTATCACCAATGCCCATGTGCAGTCTCAGGAAAAACCACAAGCGCTGAGAACCGCTGCTCAAAAGGCCGTTGCGCACTACCTGCAACAACTGAATGGTCAGGACGTCAATGATCTGTACAACCTGGTGTTGTCTGAGCTGGAGCGCCCACTGCTGGAAGAAGTGATGAAATATACCCGTGGCAACCAGACCCGTGCTGCCAACCTGATGGGTATTAACCGCGGTACTTTGCGGAAAAAATTAAAACAGTACGGCATGAGCTGAGACTGACGCAGGGGCCCCGGCCCCTGCTTAAAAGCACCGCCAGGTGCTTTTTTCATTTTAATCGCCCCGTTTAAGCAATAGAGAAACAAAAATGACTACCTATCGCCCTATTCGTCGTGCACTGCTAAGTGTGTCGGACAAAACCGGTATTGTTGAATTTGCCAGCGCCCTCCATCAAATGCAAGTAGAGATCCTCTCTACTGGCGGTACCGCCAAGCTGCTGGCTGAGCATGGCATTCCTGTACAGGAAGTCTCCAACTACACCGGTCACCCTGAAATCATGGCTGGCCGTGTCAAAACCCTGCACCCGAAAGTGCATGGTGGCATTCTGGCACGCCGTGGTCAGGACGAAGCCGTGATGGCAGAGCATGGCATTGGCGCCATCGATTTGGTCGCTGTCAATCTGTATCCTTTTGCTAAAACGATAGCGAACAAAGACTGCAGCCTGGAAGATGCCATTGAAAACATCGATATCGGTGGCCCAACCATGGTTCGTGCAGCAGCGAAGAACCACAAGGATGTTACCATCATTGTTAACGCCAGCGACTACGCCACTGTACTGGGCGAAATGAAAACCCATCAGGGCGGCACCACCCATGCTACCCGTTTCAGTCTGGCCATTGCGGCTTTTGAGCACACCGCTCAGTACGATGGCATGATCGCCAATCACTTTGGCACCATGCTACCAGCCTATGACACACCCGCCGAGCCAGCCAGCCGCTTCCCACGTACCTTCAACAGCCAGTTCGTGAAGAAACAGGATTTGCGTTACGGCGAGAACAGCCACCAACAAGCGGCATTCTATATTGACCCAACTGCTCAGGAAGCATCCGTTGCTACAGCCACTCAGCTGCAAGGCAAAGCACTGTCGTACAACAACATCGCCGACACCGATGCCGCGCTGGAGTGCGTGAAAGAGTTCAGTGAGCCAGCCTGTGTCATTGTAAAACACGCCAACCCATGCGGTGTGGCCATTGGTGACAGCATTCTGGCCGCCTACGAGCGTGCTTACCTGACCGATCCCACGTCAGCCTTTGGTGGCATCATCGCCTTTAATCGGGAGCTGGATGACACCACCGCCAAAGCCATCATCGATCGCCAGTTTGTTGAAGTGATCATTGCCCCGGCAGCAACTGAGGCTGCCATCGCCGTGATTGGCAGCAAGCCGAATGTACGACTGTTGGTTTGCGGTGCTTTTAGTACCGCGGCACCAGCGGTAGATATCAAGCAGGTCAATGGCGGTATTTTGTTGCAAGACCGTGATCAGGCCAGTGTCAGCGTAAGCGATCTAAAAGTGGTGACCAAGCGTCAGCCAACCGAGCAGGAGCTAACTGACTTGTTGTTCTGCTGGAAAGTGGCCAAATACGTCAAATCCAACGCCATCGTCTATGTCAAAGACAGCATGACCATTGGCGTCGGCGCCGGCCAGATGAGCCGGGTGTATAGCGCCAAAATTGCGGGCATTAAAGCCGCCGATGAAAAACTGGAGGTGAAAGGCTCTGTGATGGCCTCGGATGCCTTCTTCCCGTTTCGCGATGGTATCGATGCGGCCGCTGCCGCTGGCATTACTGCGGTGATCCAGCCAGGTGGCTCAATGCGCGATGCGGAAGTGATTGCCGCAGCCGATGAGCATGGCATGGCCATGGTCTTTACCGGTGTGCGTCACTTCCGTCACTAACCCCTGTTTTCGCTCTTCAACGGCAGCCTCTGGCTGCCGTTTTTATTTACCCGGCTGCCACTAAGGCCGAACTGGCTGATCTATACTAGTAGTCTTTCAGAGCAAGCAAAGGAAGACAGAATGCATCACGAACGCTGGCGACTGCTGATCCATGGCAAAGTGCAAGGCGTGTTTTACCGCGCATCAACCCAGCAGCAAGCCCAAATGTTAGGCCTGACCGGCTACTGCCAGAACCTGGAAGACGGCCTGGTACAGGTGGTTGCCGAAGGTATGCCGGATCATTTGCAGCAACTGCTGGAATGGTGCTGGCAAGGCCCGGCTCAGGCAGAAGTTAGCGCCATTGATGTTGATAAAGACTTACCGACCGACGAATGGCAGGATTTTCAGATCCGGCGCTAGTTCAGGGATGATTCAGTGTTGCCGCTTAAAATAAAGATGTTTATCAGTCTTCGAGGTTAAGTCGATGAAATCGTTACCCGCAAGCTTTTTAGCGGCCAGTATGCTGCTGCTTGGTTGTTCCGAGCCAAATGTGCCATTAAGTGCTGATAAGACGAGCACCCCGGCTGTGGCGGATCAGGCTCACAATAGCCGCAATGCGCTCGACTGGGACGGCCGTTACGAGGGGATTTTGCCCTGTGCCGATTGCGAAGGCATTCAAACCAGGCTCACGCTGCAGCAGGATGGCCAGTACCAGTTAGAAACCCGGTATTTGGGTAAGTCCGAGCACCTATTTCGTGAGCACGGTGCATTCGAGTGGGACAGCAGTGGCCAGATTATTCGTTTGGAGCGGTCTCAACCAGGAAGTGACCAGTTTTTTGTCGGGGAAAACGTACTCTGGCAATTGGATATGAATGGGCAGCGCATCACCGGTGAATTGGCAGAGAACTACAAGCTGCATAAAGCACCACCAGCTCAGCTGGCAACAAGCCCACTGGCCGGGACCAGGTGGCAGCTGACCGAACTGATGGGCCAGCCACTGCCAGCCGATACCCCAGCCTATATTGTCTTTAGCAGCACGGAGCCTAGGGTCCATGGCAATGCCGGTTGCAACCGTTTCTTTGGTGGCTATGAGCTGAATACGGCGCAATTGCGGCTTCGTTTGTCCGGTATTGGCATGACGCAGATGGCTTGCTTGCACGATACCATCGAGCCGGAGTTTTCCGAGGTGCTGCAAAGCTTTGACAACTTTAACCTGACCGACGACAGCCTGACGCTGAACCGGGCCAGGATGGCGCCACTGGCGCGCTTTACCGCAGCAGGCCCTGCCGAGAAGTAAATTGGTTTGCCTCGGGAAGGCTAAATGACAACGTTGTCATTTAGCCTTGATTCTGCTATGTTAGCAGCATAAAATGCCACCACCGGTTTGCCAGGTGGATATGCTGTAAACGATACAGGAAGCCTGTTATGCAGATAGTGATCCAGCCCACTGCCGATGCTGTTGCTGAGTATGGTGCCGACCAGTTCAGTCGTTTGCTGAGTAAAAAGCCCGACGCGGTTCTGGGGCTGGCTACAGGCTCGACCCCGGTCGCCCTTTATCAAAAGTTGATTGCACGCTATCAGGCTGGCAAGCTGAGTTTTGCTAAGGCCACCAGCTTTAACCTGGATGAATACTTAGGCCTGTCGCCCGATCACCCGCAAAGCTATCGCTATTTTATGCAGCAGCAGCTGTTTTCACAGATTAATATCCAGCCAGAACACACTCATGTGCCCGCTGGCGATGCCGCTGATCCCATTGCTGCTTGTCATGACTACGAAGCCAGGATTGCAGCGGCTGGCGGCATCGACTTACAGTTGCTGGGCATTGGCCGTAATGGTCATATTGGCTTTAACGAGCCATCTTCAGGCCTGCGCTCCCGCACCCGGGTCAAAACCCTGACTCAGGCCACCATCAACGACAACGCCCGATTTTTTAAAGAAGGTGAGTACCAGCCGCATTTATCCATTACCATGGGCATAGGCACCATCTTAGATGCCCGTAAGGTGTTGCTGCTGGCAACCGGCGAAGCCAAAGCCGATGCGGTGAAAGCCATGGTCGAAGGACCGCTCAGTGCCGCCTGCCCGGCCTCGGCGCTGCAATTGCATCAGCATGCGGTGGTGGTGCTGGATGACGCGGCTGCCAGCAAGCTGGCTGATCTGGCCTTTTACCGTCATATCGAGCGGGAAAATCAGTTGCTGCTGGAGCGGTTAGGGAAAAGCGAACACACTGCCTGATGGCTTAGGCAGTGTCAGTCGTTGTGCTTTGGCGGACGCCTTCTAAATAGGCATAGAGTTGTTCGGTAAAAAAACCATGCATCAAAAAACGCTGGCTGAGATTCCAGGGGCCCACCAGATAATGCGGGTGCTTGTTGTAAGCCATCTCGGCTAGCTTGGGGTTGCCCACCAGATCACCGATACGCAATGCGATGGACTGATCCAGATTAAAGCCATTGATAGCATCACGGTATTGTTCCCGCGTGAGTAGCAGGCAGAATAAACACATAAAAAGTGCGTGCGCGCTTTCAAAGTCCAGCCACTGTGTCCGCTTCTCTGCAAATTCAAAGTCCGCCATTTGCACTGGCTGCCAGTGTTGCCAGCTCAGCTCATCAACCGGCAGAGGCTTAGCCGGATGATGCCAGGCACCAAGCTCTGCGAACAAACGGAACAATTGCTGATCATGCTCAACAAAACTGGCATCCCTCATATCATCGATGCTTTTCGGATAGAGCTGCACCGGCTGATAATCGTCAACCGGGCTGTTGGCGGCCAGAAAGTTCAGCACATTGGATTCGGTGGCATAGTGGCGCAGGATCAGCAAATTTGCTTCTTTACTGACAAAGTGGCGGCAAAACCAGCAAATCAGCCGCTGCAAGCTCTGATGGGCGCTGAATTGCGGCAGCGGCAGGCGTTTAAAAAACCAGATCAAGTGCAACAAGATGGCAAAGACAAACTGCAGCAAGGGCCGTATGCCCCAACGCAATGGATTTTGTAAGTCCTTAAGCCATAAATCAAGCGCACTTTGCTCAATAGGCAATGAGTTATCACGGGCAATGGCTTGCAGATAAGCACTGGGTTTCTTAGCCATGCTCCACCTCTTCCAGTTGCAGACAGTAGAGCCTGGCCACGACTTTGGCAGTACGCACTATCGCCGCTAATTGTTCAGCATTGTTGCACACACGGTCCAATAGCTGATACAGCTCCTGCATATGGTGCTCATCCTGCGAGCCGTGGTAGCGCATAAAGCGGGTACAGCTGCTGTCGCAGCCAGTGGCCTGTTCAATTTGTCCTGCCCAACTGGACGCCATTTTCTGGCCCAGCCCTTCAATAATCCACATGGCACCGACTAAATCGACCGGATTCGGCTGGCTGGCCCGGTACATAATAAAGCCATGCAAGGCTTCCGAACCAATATTGTTTGCCCGGCTTGCCGCATGCATGACTACCAACTCGCCTCCGGCGGCAACAAAATCCTGCTCCAGCATTTCGTAATCCCGGTGCTCATCGCGGGCATGGCCGATAATGGCAGAGCGCACATCGCTGTAATGGCGGTCAAAGCTGGAGGCACAACGGCTGATCCAGCGTGAACCTTCAATCACCTGCTGACGCCAATGCAACAGTAGCTTTTGGTAATCGTCTATTGAAAACTGGCCACGCTGCAGGCGCTGCAACAAAGGAACACGCCCCAGTTGCCGCTCAAAATCAAACCAAACCCGCATCAGTGCCTGCAGTCCTTGCTGCGCCATTTCCGTGGTGATCTGTTCAGACATCATTGCTCCTTAGTAGGCATCCATCACAGTCAGCTGCATGTAAGCTGTATTAAAGCGGCCACTTTCCGGCACCATGCACAAAATAGTATCACCCGGCTGATAGCTCTGGGTGCGTCTGAACTCATCCAGCATAATAAAGATTGAAGCACAACCGGTATTGCCTCTATGGTACAGGTTGCTGTACCACTTGTCCTCAGCCAGCCCAACGCCCGCCTGCTGCATCATGTCAAAAATTTTACTCTTGAAATAATGCGATGAGTAATGACAAAGCACGTGATCAATCTCATCCGGCTGTATAAGGCCCTGGGCTATCAATCGCAGATAACCATCCACCCCCAGCTTGACTATCGCATCCAGCACACGCACATCTTGCCTGAGTAACAAAGCACCGGCTGTCTCTGCCTCGGCGTAGCTCGGGTAGTCTTGCCAGCTACGATTTTCATTGGGTGCCTGCCCCACGCTCATGCACACCGGATAGGCATCGGCATGGGAAAAGCTCCGGATCCAGTCAATGCGAAAGCTGCCAGCACGTGGCCTGGATTCCAGCAACAAAGCCCCGGCACCATCGGACAGCATCCAGCGTAAAAACTCTGCATTAAAATCCAGCTCGGCTCCAGCCACTTCGTATCGTCGCGCTTTAAATAACCGCGAGGTCAGTTCGCTGGCTACCACCATGGCGGTACTGTGCTCACCGGCCAGTAAGGCAGTATAAGCGGCTTTTAATGCCATCATGCTGCTGGAACAAATACCGTGACAGGTATGAAGCTCAACATCGGCCAGTTGCAACTCAGCCTGCACCATTGAGCCAAAACCAGGCAGCACCAAATCGCCCTGGCTGGTAGCCGCGCTAAGCATGGTCAGTTGCGGCTTGCCAATAAAGCTGTTTGCCAGGCAGTCTTCTGCCGCTTTGGCGGCCATCTGACTGTTGGAAAACAGGGTACGATGTTGCGCATCAATGGCATAGTGCCGACTCTGTATGCCATTGGACTGCAAAATACGACGCCGCAAACGGCTGGGTTTGCCATGCACAAAACCGAGGACTGATTCCATCTCGTCATTGCTTACCGCGGGCCCCGGTAAAAAATGACCGGTACT
Organism: Alkalimonas sp.; assembly: GCF_020831925.1. Classification (GTDB taxonomy): domain Bacteria; phylum Pseudomonadota; class Gammaproteobacteria; order Enterobacterales; family Alteromonadaceae; genus Alkalimonas. The sequence continues at coordinate 26,152 of NZ_JAFIFQ010000005.1, read as the reverse complement.
ACTGATATACACACTCATCCTGCAGTCCTTTGCTGCCAGAAAACCCGCAGGCAACGAATATTCTCTTCAAGATAGGGCAATACGCATACCAGAAACATAAACCCTAAATAATACAGTAAGTAACCATCACCGCCATGAGCATAAGGCATGCGTTTGAACTGAAACTGCCCCTGCCAGTCCAGGGTCAGTAGCTGGATAAACACCGGGAAGTTGATGACAATAATCAACAGCAGCATAAACAGCGGTAAGGTTGCCAGGTAATTGTGGGCATGCATCTCCCAAATGCTGATGTGTCGTCTGGGGGCAGCATAATGCACATCGTAGTGTGCCACTAGCTCGTGTGCCAGCCAGGCCAGCAGGCAAATCAGCATGATCAGTACATTGACCTGAAATAACAGACACAACAAGATAGGAATCGCCATTTGGATCCCCATCAGTGAATGCACCAGGGATTCCTTCAAGCCGGAGGTGTGTTCAATTCGGGTGGCGCGGTGGCAGCACCAGTCAATAAAGCCTGCAATGCCCCATAATGGCAGGAATACATAGAGCATCAATTGAATTAACAAGTCACTGGTTTGCACAGCGGCTTCGTCCTTTGAGCACCTTTTTATTCATAGTAAATGAAAGGTCGCAGCTTGCCCAGCACCGGTTATATATGAAGCAGTGAAACCAAATGCAGCACTGCGCATCACACGTTGCCACTGAGTTCACCGGCACTCAGGAAGATGCCGCCAGTAGGCTTTTTCTACCTGTTATGGCATGATTCCAAGGCATGCCATAACAAAGGAATGATTGATGCCAGCCTATCGCTTTAACTTGTTGCTTATTGGCCTGACGTTGCTGGTTAAGGCTTTTCAGCCTGCCGCCGAAACAACGGAGCCTTTTCAAGCGACCAAAAGCACACCAGCAGCAAAGCCTACCGAGACACTGGTGCCGCTGAACCACCTGCCAGCACTGCAGGGCGATTATTTTAAGCTGCACTCCGAGGCCGTTGGCCGGGCCTTTCATATCTATATTCGCTTGCCAGAAGGCTACGACAGCCAAGCCGATACCCAGTACCCGGTGGTCTACCTGCTGGATGGTGATTCTTTATTTCCTATTCTTGCAGCTAATCATTTATTTCTTACCTTTGATGATCAGTTACCGGAAGCCATTGTGGTTGGCATTGCCTATGGCGGTTTTTCACCTGCTATCAATAAGAGGCACCTTGACTTTACCCCAGGTGCAGCCGATGGCATTGCCGGGGATGGCACTGCCGCCGCTTTTTTGCAGTTTTTAAAGCATGAATTGCTACCAAGGGTTGAATCCCATTATCGGGCAGATGCCAACAAACGCGTGCTGTTTGGGCAAAGTCGGGGCGGTAGCATGGTGCTCTACTCGGCTTTTACTGAGCCGGATTTGTTCTGGGGACGAATTGCCAGCAACCCGGCCTTCCGGCCTGGTCGCGAATTCTTTTATGCCGCTCCGGCCAGCGCCAGTCGCAATGATTTACACCTGATAGTCACCAGCGGTACCGCCGACAGGCCGCAGCTGATTGCGGATGCCAGAGCCTGGCTCGCTCACTGGCAAGGCAGTGACAAGCTGCCCTGGCAGCTGGAGTTCAAGGTGAGTGAAGGGGGCACTCACGCAGCCGACAGCCCGGCCAGCTACCGCAGCGGCATGCGCTGGCTGTTTCAGCTAGCGCCGCAATAACAGCCCTGCCGTTTAGGGCTGCAAGCCAGCGTTGTTAATCAGCCATAAAAAACGGCCACACAGAAGGTGGCCATTTCTGCGAAGGCTGCAGCTTAGCTCCAGTTCAGGATCACTTTGCCGGACTGGCCGGAACACATGATGTCAAAACCTTCCTGGTAGTTATCGACCGGCATTTCATGGGTGATCATCGGGCTTAAATCCAGGCCGGATTGAATCAGGCTGGCCATTTTGTACCAGGTCTCGAACATCTCACGGCCGTAGATGCCTTTGATGATCAAGCCTTTAAAAATCACCTGATTCCAGTCCACCGCCATATCAGAGGGTGGAATACCGAGCATGGCAATTTTACCGCCATGGTTCATGGTACTCAGCATGCTGTTAAAGGCCGACGGCACGCCAGACATTTCCAGGCCTACATCGAAGCCCTCGGTCATGCCCAGCTCTTTCATCACATCGGTTAGCTTTTCTTTGCTGACATCGACGGCCCGGGTGGCACCCATGTTGAGCGCCAGCTGCAAGCGGTACGGATTGACATCGGTGATCACCACGTGACGAGCACCGACATGGCGGGCAACAGCCGCTGCCATAATGCCAATCGGGCCAGCGCCGGTAATCAGCACATCCTCGCCGACCAGATCGAACGACAAAGCCGTGTGCACGGCATTGCCGAAGGGGTCAAAAATCGAGGCAATGTTATCCGGGATATTGTCCGGAATTTTAAAGGCGTTAAAGGCCGGGATCACCAGGTACTCGGCAAAAGCACCAGGGCGGTTCACCCCCACCCCTGTGGTATTGCGGCATAAATGCACCCGGCCGGCACGGCAGTTGCGGCAGTGGCCACAGGTAATATGCCCTTCGCCGGATACCCGGTCACCAACCTGAAAGCCCCGGACTTCCGAGCCCATGCCTTCTACCACACCGACGTATTCATGACCAACCACCATGCCATGCGGAATGGTGTTCTGTGCCCATTCATCCCACTTGTAAATATGCACATCGGTGCCACAGATGGCGGTTTTTTTGATACGAATTAACACATCGTTCGGGCCGACCTGAGGTTTCTCGGTTTCAGTTAACCAGATGCCAGGTTCGGCTTTGAGTTTGGCTAAGGCTTTCATTGGATCACTCCCATGTCTTTACCAATACGTATAAAGGCGTCAATGGCCTGGTCCAGCTGCTCGCGGCTGTGGGCAGCCGAGATCTGGGTACGAATACGGGCTTGGCCTTTTGGCACCACCGGGAAGGAGAAACCAACCACATAGATGCCTTCAGCCAGCATGCGCTGCGCCATCTCGGCCGCGACTTTGGCATCACCCAGCATCACCGGGATAATGGCGTGATCTTTTCCAGCCAGGGTAAAGCCCGCCGCCTGCATGCGCTCGCGAAAGTAACCGGCGTTTTGCCACAGCTTAGCCCGCAGTGCATCGCCTTCGGCCAACAAGTCCAGCACCCGGATCGACGCCGTAACAATGGCTGGTGCTACCGAGTTGGAAAACAAATACGGCCGTGAGCGCTGGCGTAGCCACTCGACGATTTCCTTGCGGGCCGAGGTGTAACCACCGGAGGCACCGCCCAGGGCTTTGCCAAGGGTACCGGTGATAATATCCACCCGATCCATCACGTCGCAGTATTCATGAGTGCCGCGCCCCTTGGCACCAACAAAGCCAACCGCATGGCTATCGTCCACCATGACCATGGCATCGTATTTATCGGCCAGATCGCAAATGGATTTCAGATCGGCAATCACGCCATCCATCGAGAAGACCCCATCGGTGGCGATCAGTTTAAAACGGGCGCCATCGGCCACCGCCTGCTGCAGTTGCTGCTCCAGCTCGGCCATATTGTTGTTGGCATAGCGGTAACGTTTCGCTTTGCACAGCCGCACCCCATCGATGATGGAAGCATGGTTCAACGCATCGGAAATAATGGCATCTTCCGAGCCAAGCAAAGTTTCGAACAAACCGGCATTGGCATCAAAACACGAGGAGTACAGAATGGTGTCTTCCATACCGAGGAAGCTGCTGATTTTCTGCTCCAGCTGCTTGTGAATATCCTGGGTACCACAGATAAAGCGCACCGAGGCCACACCAAAGCCATGGCTGTTTAACCCCTGCTGCGCAGCTTTGATCAACTCTGGGTGATTGGCCAGCCCTAAGTAGTTGTTGGCGCAGAAGTTCAGCACCTCACGATCGCCAACCTGAATGGCAGCGCTTTGCTGCGAGCTGATCAGGCGCTCGGCCTTGTACAGGCCTTCGCTTTTAACGTCATCGATTTGCTGTTGTAAGTGCTGCAAAAATGCAGTGGCTGGCATAAAGGTCTCCTGAGAAAAACGGCATGATTAGTCATCAATACTGCATATTGTACTGACTCGGCCGGACTTCTGCAGTGTTTTTCACAGCAGACCTGTTGGCAAAATGGAGGGTTGTAAAGTTCGCTATACGCTGACGCTTTCTGACTGCCGGGCCAGCCGCTGGTAATGCTGCTGCAGCTGCAAAATACGCGGCATCGCCGCCGGGCTGGCATAGGGCTTGAACAACAACAGCACTTTCAAAACGCCCTGATAGACACTGGCCTGATCAATGGTCTGCTCCGGCGCCTGGGTTTTCAGGTAGCTGATCCAAAAGGTCACCACCAGCTTGATGGTATGGGCAAATTCGCCGGTTTCCTGCTCCGGCATCTCAATCACGCCGGCCTGACGCAATGCATTAAGCACCCGGATCACCCGGGCCAGGACTTGCTCCTGCACTGCCTGATACTCTTTATGCAGCGCCGGGTCGCGCGCCAGAATATCCGGCAGGTTGGCGTAGAAAAAATGAAAACGCCACATCAGCTCAAACACCACATCCAGGTAGTTGGCCAGCGCATCCAGCGCCTCGGCGTTATCGCCTGGCGGTTGGATCCGACTTTCCAGCAAACGGGTATACTCTTTAAAGATATGCCGCAGAATGTCTTCTTTATTACGGAAATGGTAATACAGATTACCCGGGCTGATGCCCAGGTGAGCAGCAATGTGATTGGTGGTCACCTGACGCTCGCCCTGCGCATTAAACAGCTCAATGCTGGCCTGCACGATTTTGTCTTTGGTGCGAAGTTTCTTTTCCATCCCGGCCTGTCTTTGTTGTTTTTCTTTGGACTGTTTTCTTTGTATAGTAACGCTAAATTGACTAAAAACTCTAGTCACCATTTTTCTGACCACAGGATGCCTGTTTGCTGATGAATATAACCGCCATTTACCCCGGAACCTTCGACCCGCTGACCAATGGCCACGCCGATCTGGTGTTGCGTGCTGCCCGCCTATTCAGCACCGTGCTGGTTGCGGTCGCGGCCAACCCAAGCAAGCAACCCTTGTTCACCTTGGAAGAGCGGGTGGAGCTGGCCCGTACGCTGTTCGCCGGCCACAGCAATGTGAAAGTGATAGGCTTTTCCGGCTTGCTGGCAGATTTAGCCCGTGAGCAGGATGCCCAGGTGCTGATCCGTGGTGTGCGGGCGGTGGCTGATTTCGAATACGAGTTTCAACTAGCCAGCATGAACCGCACTCTGAACCCTAAGCTCGACAGCATCTTTATGACACCCTCGGAAAAGAACACCTTTATCTCTTCCACTCTGGTTAAAGAAGTCTGCCGCCACGGCGGCGATGTCAGCGGTTTTGTTTCGCCCGAGGTTGAGAAGGCCCTGAAAACCAAATTTGGTAAGTAAGACATTCACTTCCAGCCAGTTTGCACCCACCGGCAGTTACAACTATAGTCAACTAGTCTGTTTACAATTAATGACTTCAGGGTGCAATGCTTTGCTGCTCAGGATGAGTAGGTTTCCTTGATAAGTTACTTACCACCCGAATACACCCCAGCATGGTCATGAGGTGTATCCATGCATCAGTTTTGTATCACATTTACGCCAGCACTGTGAGCTATCGTCACTCAGGGGCTTATGTTGATTGATCTGAAGGTGACAGGATATGGAAAATGAAAAGCAGCTGCTTCAAAAGCAAGCAGAGCCTTTATTTCTGGCGGAAGCGAAAGAAGAGGGTTTTGTTCAGTTTATCAAGACGATTTCAAAAACTTTCCTGGCGATACCCGTTGGCTGGCTTGTTTTGTATGTCCTCATCCATAAGCAAGTACCACAACCCCACTTTATTATTTGGGTATCTATTTTCTTTGCCTACTGGCTTTATGCCGTTTACATGTTCAATAAGATTCATAAAGAGGGGGCAGCTACATCCAGGCACTTGCTTCATGTTAATATCATTTTAATCCTTGAGGGAGTGTTATGGGGAACCGTCTTCCTTGCTTTTATGGGATACAGCTTAAAAACAGATACTTGGGTGGCAATTTTCTTTGCAGGAATTATCTCAGTTATATTGCCGACTTACATTACTTATCCTAAGTCATTCCATGTGGTAATTCTCAGTGCGATTATCTCAGCTATCGCCTCTTTTATTCTGATTCAGGATCGAATTGAAAATGTTACCGAGGCAGCTTTTACTGTCACTATGTACCTCACAGCGTTGGGTTTTTTGATTAAACCAATTTCAATACGAGTCATAGAGGGTATCCGATTGGAGCTGGAAAATAAGTCGCTGACCAGGCAACTCAGAGAAAGTCTGGCAAAGATGTCGCACCAAGCAAATACCGATGCTTTAACCGGACATCTGAACCGTCATGCGTTAAGCAAAGCATTGGGGGATTTGGTTGTTAAAGGAGAAAGACGCCGGACTCCTTTTTCGTTGTTGATGATGGATATCGACTTTTTTAAAGCAATCAATGATACCTATGGTCATGATGTGGGTGACAAAGCTTTGCAGCATGTAGCTCAGTGTATTTCTGGTCAGCTGCGAAGCTTTGATCTTTGTGCACGTTTCGGAGGTGAGGAGTTTATCGTCCTCTTGCCATCGACCAATGCCAGTGAAGCGATGGACGTAGCAGAGCGCATCCGCAAAGCCGTCGAGTCATCCCCACTGGCCGATCCTCATCACCCGCTCACGATCTCTATAGGTGTAGCAACCTATAAATCAGGTATGAGCACAGAGGCGCTCCTTAAGACTGCCGATAATGCTGTATATGAAGCTAAAGAAAATGGCCGGAACCAGGTTCGCCAGTTTCAAATGGCTGTGCCATAAACAAACACTTGCAGCTAAGATGCTATCAATCCGTATTCTGATCATTCGGCCGCAACTGGCGCTGCAGGCCCATTAAGAAATTGCGCAGGATTTGATTTTGGCACTCACGATAATTTTTATGTTCAGGCTTGCGAAAGAAGGCACTTAATTCATGCTTACTGAGCCGGAAATCGACCCCTTGCATAATCGCCAGAATCTCTTCGGCTTGCAGATTTAATGCAATGCGCAACTTTTGGAACACCATGTTATTGGTGAGTTTTGTTTCCGCTTTGGGTTGCTCGCCCTCGCGTTTGCCGCGCTTTAAGGCAATAAAGCCATTCAAAAAGGCGGCCAGTTCGCTATCGGCCAGGGGCACAAACCCCTCATCCTCTTCTTTTTTAAGCCAGGCGGTGACTTGCGCCTGGCTGACCGTCAGGTCAGCTAACGCGAACACCTCAATCAGGGCGCTGTTTTTTAAATCAAATACATAGCGAATACGGCGCAAAATATCATTCGTAGTCAAAATAGATCCTAGTCTTAGGTAAACCAGCAGCATCACCGCGATGGCTGGCGAGCTGACATTTTAGCAGAAGCTAGGCACAAGCCCTAAGTTTGACTATCAGAAGAACACTATTTTAAAGCTTTATAAAAATCCGCCGCTGATACAGCCAGTAGGACAACCCCCAGAACAGCAGCACATGCAGCAGAGCAAAGGTGAGTGATGCCAGCTTGGCGGGTAGCAGTGTATGTAGGCTATCAAAGCCAAACTGGTACAGGCTGGTTGTTTGGCCAGCATAGCTAAAGCGGATCAATTGGCTGGCAGCAACGGCCCAGAGCCATGCGAGCATGTAGATAAAGAGTGGATTGCTGCCATACACCACCAATGGCTGTAACCAGCTTTTTTGTTGCACATCCAGCAACCAGACCATCCCTGCCAACAGCAGCAGAATCAGACCACTGGAAAACGCCACATAACTGCCAGTCCAGAGTGCTTTGTTAATAGGCCAGAGCAGGTGCCACACTAACCCCAGGACGGTGACACTCAGCCCAAAGCACAGCAGCCAATAGACACTGGTTGCTTTTTGCATTGAGCGCAACTGCTGAGCCACTAAAAAACCAATCAACACCGAGCTGACCGCTGGTAGCGTGCTGAGCAGCCCTTCTGGGTCAAAAGCCACGCCAAAGCCCTGATACAGATGCGCAGCCCCTAATAACCACAGATCAAAACGTTGCACTGCATTGCCAGCCAGCGCATAGGGCTGGCCGCTGGAAAATAACAGCAACAACAACCAATACAACCCAACCAGTACCAGCGAAGCAAGCCAGAGCTGACGCGGCCGAAAGTACAACACCAGCACCGCAGCAATGCCATAACAAAGTGCAATCCGCTGTAGCACCCCAGGGATCCGAAGCTCAGTGGTGCTGCCGGTAAAAGGAAACCAATGCAGCAATAAGCCACAAGCAAATAATAACAGCGTGCGTTTTATAACTTTTTGCCAGGCGGCCACGGAGGGCGTCATGCCAGCCATCGAAAAAGCCATGGCTGCGCCAACAGCGAACAAGAACATCGGAAACACGATGTCGGCAAAAGTAAATCCATGCCAGTCGGCATGCAGCAAAGGCGCATAGACATGGCTCCATGATCCCGGTGTATTCACCAGGATCATCAATGCCAATGCCAGGCCCCGAAGCGCATCCAGCGCGATAAAACGCTCACCGGCAACATGGCGCTGAACTGCACGGGCGCTCATCGTTATTTCCAGCTTTTTAACTTATGGCCTTTCACGGCATAGAACAGAATAAAGGCATAGCATGGCAGCATAACAAAGTAAGCGCCCTGCTGACCTAAGCCAGTACCGCTAAACAGGCCCCAGAACAAGGGGCCAAAAGCACCACCGGCTATGCCCATGATCAACAAAGCCGAACCTATGCTGGTGAGGTGCCCAAGGCCGGATAGCGCCAAAGGCCAGACCGCCGGCCAAACAATGGCATTAGCCAGGCCCAGCAAGGCAATAAACATCAGCGTATCCGGCAAGGCCACGCCACCAAAAGGCACCAGCACCGCATTGGCAATGGCGTAGGATTCATTGTTGCCAAAGACCACTGCCAGCGTCAGCACCAGGCCCAGCACAGCCGAAATCGCCAGGGCGGTTTGCTGCGATAATAGCCGAGGGATCAAGGCAATCCCCAGGCAGTAACCGACCACCATGCAGACCATGGTGTAGGAGGTCATCACGCTGTAGCGCTCCACGCCAAGTGATAAGGCGTACATGCCAATGGTATCGCCGGCAATCACTTCCACCGCCACATAAACAAACAGCGCCACCACGCCAAGCACCAGCGCTGGCTTGGCCAGCACGGCCTTAAGTTGGCTTTGATCAGCAGTACCAGCATCGGGTGCTGCGGTTTCAATCAGCTCAGGCAGGGGTGAAAAACGTACCGCCAGTGCCAGCAAGCCAAGGAAAATAGCCAAGCCAAGGTAAGGCAACACCATGCGATCGGCCATGGTATCGATTTGCCCCTGGGTCAACTCCGACCCAGCTGGTGCACTCAGGCTGCCAATAACCAAGGCAGTAAACACCAAGGGTGCTACCACGCCAGCGCCTTTGTTCAAAATGCCCATAATGCTCACCCGCACTGCAGCGGTTTCTTCCGGGCCAAGCCGCACCACATAAGGGTTGACCGCCGTTTGCAACAAAGTCTGGCCAGCGCCAATCACCAGCTGAGCGAACAAGAACACTGCAAAGATTTGGGTTTTTGCCGCTGGTATATACAGCAATCCCGCCAGCATCATCACCCCGATGCCAAGCGCCATACCATTTTTGTAACCGACTTTTCGGATCAACCAAGCCGATGGGATGGCCGTGAAGGTCACCGCAATGTAGAAGGAAAACAGGATCAATGACGCCTGCAAAGGCGTGAGCTGCAGCATCTGAGTCAGATACGGCATTAAAGAACCATTTAGCCAGGTAGCAAAACCCAGCACAAAAAATAAGATGGCGACGATCACCATCGGCATCAATTGTGTGCGCCTGACACTTTGCGTTGCTGCAGCTTCCATAAATACCCCTTGTTGATAAAACGTCCGGTTGCAACCGGATCTGACTAAGGCTGCTTAATGCAGCCCGAATTGTTTAATGACCCTGCCAAAGCGGCTGGCCTTGCCACCAGCTTTGCTGGCAATGCATCGCATCCGTTAGCAGCACCATATCGGCCAGGTAGCCCGGTTGCAATTTGCCCCGTACATCGGCACAGCCGATCGCCTCGGCCGGATACAAAGCTGCCATCCGCAGTGCTTCGCCAAACTCTACCCCCAGTACCTGCACCGCATACTGCACCGCCGCGGCCATATCCAGCACCGAGCCCGCCAGCGCACCTGCTTCATTGGTCAGCTTATTGCCTTGCCGAGCGACCTTGCCGTCAAAAAATGCAAATTCGGTGTCTGTGGTGCCAACCGGCGACATGGCGTCAGTTACCAGCAGCACTTTGCCGCCGGGCTTGGCCGCTAACGCCACCTTGGCCGCAATAGGGTCCATATGGTAGCCATCCAAAATAATGCCGCACCAACTGTCGCGATCGGCCAGTGCCACGCCTACCATGCCAGGCTCACGCGATGTCAATGGCGACATCGCATTGTATAAATGCGTAAAGCCGCTGGCTCCGGCCTGCAAAGCAGCCTGCACAGTCGCAGCATCAGCATTGGAGTGACCTAAAAACACAAGCACGCCGGCAGCCACCAATTGGTGAATTTGCGCTGGCGATATAGTTTCCGGTGCAACTGTCAGCATACGAATGCCCAGGTCACGGCGCTGGTAGAGCGCCAGCTCTTGCGTTGAAAGCGGCCGGATCTGATGTTCCGGATGCACGCCTTTTTTGGGCACCGACAAATGCGGCCCCTCAAAGTGAATACCAATAATTCCGGGCTGGTCGGCGGCAATAGCCGCGGCAACTGCATCGGCTGCCTGCTGCATGGTAGCCAAGCTATCGGTAATGACGGTAGGCAACATAGCGGTGGTTCCAAAGCGGCCATGCGCCTGCAGCATGGTGCGCAATGTGGCTGTTGTCGGCTCTGTATTAAACAAAGCACCACCACCGCCATTGACCTGAATATCAATAAAGCCAGGAACCAAGTTAGCTTGAATCACGGTATTAGACTCGCATGGCCGAATGCCGGCAACCCGTCCCTGTTCCACACTTATAGCAACGTTGCTGTGCCAGGCGTCGCCATCAAAAAGACGTGCTATCCGTAGTTCAAAGGTGCTGCTCACGCGGTTTTCTCCTGCTGCTGTGCCAGTTGCTGAGCATACCATACAGCACCCCATTCGGGGCTGGCATCAGCCACGACCAGCCGGGCACGGACGGCCGCATCCAGATAAGGTTCAACCTTGTAGGCCAAGCCACCAATCAAAGCCAGTTTCGGTGGTTCAATGCTCAACAAACGGTGCGCAATGGCATTAATATGAACGGCTCCCTGCTGCACAATAGCCTGCGCTTCGGCATCGCCCTGCTCCGCACAGGCAAAGACCAGGGGCGCGTATTTGGCATACAGGGTTGGGCTAGCGTGCATAAAATGCTGCACCAACGCCAGCTGGTCATGGCAGTGGCTGGCTTTGAATAACGCCTGGGTCATGGCCGTTGGCTGCGCCAGTCCATCCAGGCTCAGTAGTACCTGATGCACCATTTGCAAACCAAACCAGGCACCACTGCCATTATCGCCGTAAGGGAAACCATGGCCCCCAACTTCTATCATCTGTGTGCCAGACTGAGCAAGGCCGCAGGACCCAGTCCCAATAATAATCACAGCGCCATCCTGCCCATGGTGAGCCCCCATACAGGCAATGTGCAAATCACTGGTCAGGTGAAAAGCGGCAAAGGGATGTTGCCAATCGCGAAACAGCGCATGGTATTGGGGCACATTGACCCCAGCCAGGCCAGCACCAACGGTAAGCTCAGCCATAGCACGCTCCGGCATACCTGCACACAACAGCGCCTGCCTGGTCGCATCCATAATTGAAGCAGTGGCGATTTCCATACCCCGCAGCGGATTGCCTGGCCCTGAGATGCCTTCACCCAATATCTCAGAATCCTGCGATACCAGAATAGCGCGGCACTTACTGCCACCACCATCAATGCCCAGATACAATTGCTGTGGCTGTGCTGCTATGCTCATTCCCCTACCTCAATACACGCGGTTGTTGCACGCTGTCGATAAATTGTGCAAAAAACCGATTGACAGCGTTGTCATTTTTATCAAACAGCATATAATAAATCTGTAAAATGACAAGAGCCATGATGAATATTTGAGCTTATTATTTTCAGCGTTATGATGTAAGCTCATGAAAATACGGGGATTAGCAGATGATAAAAAACTTACTTTTACTCAGTCTCGCTTGGCTGAGCTGGCTGGCACTAGCTGGACCATTTCAGAGTCAGCAGCAATTGGATGACTTTACTGCCGGCACTGAGTGGTTTTTTGCCGTTGAAACCAATCTGCTGCCTGATGCCGGGCGTTTTCGCGGTCGGATTGAACTGCACAACAACTCCGGTATCACCCTCTCTGCAGGGAAGTCGGATTGGGGCTGGTACTTTCACTCTATCCGGAAAATCGAAACCACGCTAAGCCAGGGGCTGCAATTGGAACACATTCAAGGCGATCTGCACCGGATAGTTCCTACCACGGACTTTGCAGGTTTGCCAACTGGCCAGTCAATTCAGCTTACCTTTACCTCAGCCCCTTGGGTGATCAGCTACTCCGACTGGATGCCCCGAGCCTTTATGGTCGCAGGCGCGCTGCAACCGGCCATCTTTATCAATACAGATACCGAAGATTTCAGCCAATTTGTTCGCCCCATGACTGAGCCTGAGCAGCGGTTGCGCAATATCGGTGATGGCGATAAATTTGCCACTGTCACAGCAGAACATCGTTTTGCTTCGAATACCAAAGCCGTACACACCAACTTAAGTCCCGCCCAGCTGCAACAACGCATTATTCCGCAGCCGGTGCAGTTGCAACATCGCAGAGGTCAGACTGCTTTTGATACGAGCTGGCAGTTGCAAGCTCAAGGTGCTTTGGCCAATGAATTGGCCTACCTTACCGATCAATTACATCGCTACTTCGGCCAGCCATTAAATGGTCAGGCTAACAGTCCCATTATTGAGTTACGGCTGGATGCGAATCTGCCAAATTTAAAGCCAGAGGGCTATCAGCTAACTATCGAGCGCCAGCGTATTCGCATTACCGGTTTTGATGAAGCCGGTGTATTTTATGGGATTCAAAGCTTACTGGCGCTGCTTCCTGTAGCAAGCTCTGATCAGGTGCAGCTGCCACAGCTGACTATACTGGATTACCCGCGCTATCGCTGGCGTGGTATGCACTACGACATGGCGCGTAATTTTCATGGTCTGGATGTTACTTTGCGCTTGATTGAACAGATGGGCCGCTACAAGCTGAATAAACTGCATTTGCACCTGACCGAAGATGAAGGTTGGCGGCTGGAAATCCCCGGTTTACCAGAGCTCACCGAGTTTGGCGCCAATCGCTGCTTTGATTTAACCGAGCAACAGTGTCTGCTGACTCAGCTTGGCACCGGCCCGCACAGCTCAGGCTCTGGCAATGGCTATTACAGCCGGGATGATTTTATCCAGCTGCTGCGTCATGCCAAAGCACACCATATTGAAGTGATCCCGGAAATTGATATGCCTGGCCATGCCCGTGCGGCTATTAAAGCAATGGAAGCGCGCTACCAGCGTTTGCAGGCAGCAGGCCAAGCGGAAGAAGCCCGCCGCTATCTGTTATCAGAGGCGGACGACGCCTCCGAGTACCTGACCGTGCAAAACTACAACGACAACTCCATTAATGTCTGTATCGACTCCACCTATGCCTTTATCGATAAAGTGATGTACGAGCTGCAGCAGATGTATCGTGAAGCAGGTTTGCAACTGCGGGTCTTTCATATGGGCGGCGATGAAGTCGGCGCCGGCTCCTGGCAGGGTGCCCCAGCTTGTGAGCAGCTTTTTGCGGAGCCCCTGAATGGGGTCGCTGGTGTGGCCGATTTAAAACCCTACTTTATTAATCGGGTAGCACAACTCGCCAATCAGCGCGGCCTGGCGATGGCCGCGTGGGAAGATGGTCTGATGGCCGACAGTACCCGGCCATTTCGCCGCGAGCAATTCAACAACAGTGAGGTGATTGTTAACGCCTGGGATAATATCTGGGAATGGGGCTATGGTGACAGAGCCTACCGTTTTGCCAATGCAGGCTATCAGGTAGTGCAATCAGCGGGCACCAATCTGTATTTTGACCACCCACAGGAAGCCCATCCAAAAGAGCGTGGCTACTACTGGGCTGCTCGCTACACCGATACCGAAAAAGTGTTTTTCTACCGGCCGGATCACCTGTATAGCAATGCCGAATTCACCCGGGATGGCACGCCGATAAACGATTTGGAAGCCCTGCTTGGGCGGGCCTTGCCGGCACTTGAAAAGCCCGACAATATGCTGGGTATTCAAGGGCAGGTGTGGGGCGAAACCATTCGCACGGCCGCCCAGTTGGAGCAAATGATTTACCCACGGTTAATTGCCCTGGCAGAGCGAGCCTGGCACAGAGCCGATTGGGAACCAAATAAAGACAGCACAGCAGCACGCCAGAGCTGGCAACAATTTATCCAACGCCTGACTTCAGTCGAATTTACTCGCCTGGTACAGTCCGGCGCAGGGCATTATGTGCCGCCGCCCGGAGCCATCCGCGAGCAGGGCCAACTCAAAGCCAATCATGCCTGGCCGGCCATCAGTATTGAATACAGCCTGGATCAGGGGAAAAGCTGGCAGCACTATCAGCAGCCATTGCAACAGGATGGCGACATCTGGCTGCGAAGCCGCAGTCGCTCTGATCAACTGAGTCGCATTATCAGGCTGTAAAGCAAAATCTCAATCCAGCCCCGCAGCAGCGGGGCTTTTTTATGGCCGAAAAAAAGCCAGCAAAGCAAGCTTTGCTGGCAAGGTACCCTTGGATAAAGGATGGATAATCCACTCAACATCCGTGTCTACCGTACATATTCATTACCAACTACCAATAACGAACATCAGGGACTTACACTCTGGATCCGGTAACATCAGAGCCCCTCAGGAGTGGGTGCGGTGAAACACCCCAACGCTATCAACCAGGCTATGACAGCGCTGTCAAAACATATTATGCTGTTTTTTCAACCAATGCAAGCGCCAGCAACAAAAAAGGGCCTGACGGCCCTTTTTGCATGCTCAAACTTGTGATTACGCTTGTGCGGTTTCTTTCTCGCTCTGCCAGCGGGTCAAGCGCTGCACCTGCTGAACCGACAACATATGCGCATAAATTGGTGCCAGATAGCCTTGCTTACGCAGTTCCATAAACTGTTCATCGCTCAGCTCATTCAGCTTTTTCTCGTCGACCAGAAACAGGCCATTGATTTCGCGTTTCTGGCCATTGACCTGAACCGTTAAGGTTTTGGCTTCCAGCAGGCTTAGCTCGGTCAGCTTTTCTACGAAGGTACGGGTCACACGGCTGGTATCGAAGAAATCTGCCAGTTGCTGCTTAGCACGCTGCAACATTTCCGTCTCTTCACCCTGCTCGGTATACAAGGCTTCACCGTCGTCTTTACTAACCCGAGGGCTGTTCTCATCGATACCGATGGTCAGCTGCTTGTCGTTTTCCGGATCCGGCGTCAGGAAAAACGGGTAGTTGCGGGCGGAAATAGGCACATAAGTAGCCTGCATTTGCTCATCTTGCAGATACAAGTTTTTACCAGGCTCCAGACCCAGCAAAACAACCGGTTGGTAATTGTTTGAATCGTTGTTTTTTACAAACACTATCGGGTACACAGCCGCCGCCGGGCCAAATTCATGCACCACCACCGGCAGTAAATGCTCTTCGGCGATATGGGCAAAAGGTTGTTTGAAATGCACACGCAGCGCCTGATGCTGCTCTTTGGAAAGTGGAACTATCTTAGCTGTCATAGTAAATCCATACGTCATGTTATGTACAAAAAAATCGCCCGCCTACCTTACTGTAGTTTGTCGCATTCAGCCAGCCCCTGAGGTGTAAAACTTTAGCTCTTGGAGTTAGGTTCTGCCCTCTGCTGCTGCAATTGTTTTATTAACCAGGCATAAATAGCATGCTCATTCGGGCAGTCATCGGTACCCAGCACGCCTAATTTAGCCACAGGTAGATAGCTGAAGTCTTCAGGTTCGGCTGACAGATAATAACTGAACAGCGATTGCCAGGCTGCTCTTTGAGTCGCAGGCAACTGCCGCAGCTGAAGCAAAGTATGCAGCAGCGCTGCGAATGGGCTACCCCGAGAGTCAGCCGTACCGATGGAGCCATTCCACCAATAGTTGCAGAGCAAGCTGATGTCAGAACAGGATTCAACCTGATGCCACCACAAAGCAGGGATATAAAGCACATCACCTGGTTCTAACTCTGCAATTTGGGCCGTTTGCCAGGCAGCTTCTGCTTTTGGGTAGCGCTGCCAATCTGGGGCAGTAAAGTCTACCAAACTGATGGGCGTACCGGTTGGTGCATAGTCCAGCGGACCAATATACAGATTGCTAATTTGCTCAGGTGGAAACAAAGTAAAGCGCCGCTTGCCAGCCACCACACAAGCCAGATTATCTGCATCATCAAAGTGTGCCGGCACAGTCACCTGATTACCAAGCCAGATACGGGCTTGCACGCTGCCAGGGAGCAGTGGATTGCTGTTGTCACTGGCAAAACCAGGCAAACACTCATCCACCAAAGCGCTCTGAGCGGCAATACGTACTGCATCAGCCCGCCCCTGGCTTCGGACTAATTGTGTCAAAATGGCCGATATCGGGTACTGCCGCCGCTCAAAATTAAAGCCATTTAACTGCGGTTGATAAAAGATCCGGCCATTGGTGTGCGCTGCCAGCAAGAGCGTCGTGACCTGCAGACCACTGTCGAACGGTTGCAGATAGTGTGCAAGTTGCTCAGCTGAATGCCGAGCAGCATGCACCACAGGCCAATCCGCCACTAAGCCTTTTAAGACCGCAGGCTGATTCAATGGCTGAATATCTTCAAAAAACTGCTGTGGTGTTATCTGTTCCCAGCAACGGATGGTAGCAGGCATCACAACTCCTGAAAGCAAAAGGGGCTAACCCTTACTAGGGTAGCCCCTTATCTTATGTCAACCAAGCAGGCTTAGAAAGCCACGCGGATACCAGCCACATAACGACGGCCATTCTCGTAAATGGAGAAGACACGTGCTTTGTTGGTGTTGTACTCCACCACCTGCTCATTGGTCAGGTTGATGGCTTCAAACGCCAGGCTGATGTTATTCGACACATTGTAGGTGAAGCTGGCATCCAGCTGGCCATAGCTATCATTCCACAATTCAGAGCCATTAAAGTGCAACCCTTTGTACCATTCAGTACGGTAGTTGTACATCAAGCGCGCACTGAACAGATCCGTTTCATAATAGGCCGTCAGGTTGACCATATGATCCGAAGTACCTTCCACCAGGCCAGAGCCCGGCAGGTTCGGATTCCGCGCCTCGCTGCGCTTGGCGTCGGTGTAGGTGTAGTTGGCCACAACACCAAAGTGCTCACCAAAGGCTTGCTGATAGGTCAGCTCCAGGCCTTTAGTAGAACCACCAGGGCCATTCTCTGGCCTGGTAAAGGTGACATCCACCATCTGATCACCTTCTTCCCAGTAACGTTGATCCACAAAGGTACTGAAGCTGCGGTAGCTTTTAATGCGCTTGTAGAATAGCGTTGCTGCCAGCACCGATTGTGGGTTGAAATACCACTCGTAGGCGACATCAAACTGATCGGCAATTTGCGGTTTCAAATGTGGATTACTCGCCGTACCAGTTGGTTGTGCCACATTCAGCGAACCGTAAGTAATCGAGGTGGAAATATCATTCCAGTTTTGCCGAGCCATCACCCGGGCCGCACCAAAGCGTAGGATGGTATCATCCGCCAGATCGTACGCCAGGTTAAAGCTCGGCAGGATTTCGCGGTAATTGTTTTTCTGTTCCACCCAGGCCAGCTCAGCTGGCGTCAGCCAGTCTCGGTCAATGGTCAGAAAGCCCCAGCTATCACCAGAGAACTCATAACCGCCGGAAGTTTGACGGGTATCAACATAACGTACCCCAATATTACCGCGGTAGTTATCCCCCTCAAAATCACCCTGCAGGTACAAGGCGGTAATGTCTTCTTCTACCGCCCAGTTTTCATCCAGGATCAAGGAGCGGGCATAATCGGCTGGCACACCATTTAAACCGACAAACGCAATTTCCTCCATACGGGCACGGTTATGAGCCATTTGCTGGGTCATATTGCCATTGACCACGGCATTAATATTATGCGTTCCCTGCGTCAAACCACAATCAGCCATGGTAGGACAGGTATCGAAAATATACTGCAAGTAGACCGGCCAATCCGGTGCCAGACTTGCGTCACCCAATGTATTCGGGCCATGCCAGCTGTAAGCAATGCGATCTTGGGTACGCTTAGCAGCACGGTATTTCACCCCGGTATGAATGTCGGTAAAGGCACCGGCTTGTACTGGGAAGGTTAAGTCAAACTGAGCATAATTCTCGCGATCACTGGTTGGCTTCTCACCGCCCCAGATCCAGCCGGCATTGAACTGACTGCCGTCAGTGGCGTCCACATCGGTACTGGCTGATGGCGTCGAACCTCGTAAGTCAAAGTTGTAACCGGTAGCTGCGCCATATTCCCATGAAGTTTCCCGCAAGGTCCCGCCTTTGGCGCGAGTGCTGCCGACCTGAGCATGGATTTCAAAATTATCGCCACTGTAGTTAATATCCAGATCCAGTGAGCGGGTCTCGGTGGAAGCAACCCGGTTGATAAAGTTAAAAGCGGAAGTCCCGCCCTCTGCGACACTGCCCGCCACAACGCTGTTGTCTATACTGGTAATTCCCCCCAGACTGGCAGCATCATTATTGACAAAAATCAGCCAGTTTGAGTTTTGATTGTCGGCATCTACTTTCGAATTCAAGGCATTGAAGGTGATATCCCACTCGTGGCTTGGGGCAAACTGGAATGAGGCAAACACCGTTTCACGCTCACGTTTTTGCTGAAAACGCGCGACACCGATGTGGCTGGGTATTTTTTGCTCCAGAGCCGGGTTATCCGGCCAGCCCAGCACTTCAAAGCCTTGACGAACAAAGTCGCGATCTTGCCGCATGGCGGATATCAGTACACCGAAGGTTTCGTCGTCATTTTTCCAGGAGTACAGGCCGGACAATTGCGGATCCCACTTCTTGGACGTTTCGGTATATTGCATTTCCACCCCAAGATTGAGGGTGTTGGCTTCAAGATTAAGCGGGCGACGGGTACGTAGGATAACAGTACCACCTATTGATCCCTCATCAATCCGCGCCATGGGCGACTTGTACACTTCCAGATCCGAGATCAAAGCCGACGGCAACATGGTGTAGTTAAAGCTTCGGCCTGGTGCATCCAAAATAAACCAGTCGGCGGTGGCGATGGTCTGGCCATTTAATAAGGTACGGTTAGTGGCGGAACTGGCACCACGAATGGTGATTTTTTCACCCTCACCAAACTCTCGACTGACACCCACACCGGTAATGCGGGATAGCGATTCAGCCACGTTCTTATCCGGAAACTTACCAACATCTTCTGCAGTCACTACATCGACTACCGCATTAGCAAAGCGTTTAGCATTCAGGTTGGCTTCTTGCGATGCACGAATACCTCGCACCTGAATCACTTCAACATTATCTTCAGTGGCACCATCATTGGCCATCAAGGGCATGCTGAAGCCAAAGGCCCCAACCATCAACCCTAGTTTTACCGCCAAGGCACATTTATTTAGTTTATTGCTGGACATAAGCCTCTCCCGTTCCTCTTATTGGTCTTGTGCTGTCTATTTTTCTGATCCTGAATGACAACGCTGTCATTAAAATTTAACTTACACAAAAAAATTCGGTATTGCAAACCAAAATCGATGAAAATTTCAACTATTTTGCTGACAACATGGCTATCCGTAGCTCTGAAGTCTTACCCAAAGAGCCAGCACACCTTGAAATTACAAGATAAAAGCGACTTCCCGAAAGCAAATAATCTGGCATAAAATCCAAGCTGGATGGCCAGATTGCTTGCGATTTTGCCAAAAAAAGCGTATCACTATCACAAGAATGCTAATTTTTTGACCAGCGCTGTCATCATTTAGGGCCCACAGTAACCTTACTTACCGGCTATCGATACTGCGAGCTGTCAACGCAACCTACCAATCAAGGAAGCTGCATGAAAGTGACCATCAATGATGTGGCCAAACACGCCGGGGTGTCGATCAAGACCGTGTCCCGGGTGATGAACAATGAACCCTCGGTGCGCAAAGACACCTTTGATAAGGTAATGGCAGCCATCAATGAGCTGCATTACCAGCCCAACTCAGCCGCCCGCAACCTGGCCAGTACACGCTCCTACAGCATTGGTTACATCTATGATAACCCCAATGCCTATTACATTATTGATATGCAAAAAGGCTTGCTAGACAGCTGCAAAAAGCATGGCTACGAGCTGCTAATCCACCCAACCAATGCAAAATCACCCGGTATTGTCGAGGAAGTTAAAGAGCTGGTGAGTAAATCGCGGCTGGCCGGTTTGATTTTGACGCCGCCTTTTTCGGAAATGCCGCATATTGCCCAGGCGTTAGAAGAGATGAAGGTGGATTTTGTCCGGATCATCTCGGGCTCTACCCCTTCGCCAGGCGTGCACAACTGTGTGTTGATTGATGATTTTACCGCCGCTTTTAAAATTACCAATCACTTGCTGGAGCTCGGCCATACCGAGATTGCTTTTTTATGTGGTGATGAAGAGCACAGTTCCAGTGGCGAGCGTTTGGCCGGCTTTAAAGCCGCTTTAACCAAACGCGGTTTGCAGGTAAACCCTAAATTTATTGTGCCGGGGCATTATTCCTTTGAGTCCGGTGTGGAAGGTGCCAAGAAGTTGATGGCACTACCAAAGCGACCCAGTGCAATATTTGCCTGTAACGATGAAATTGCGGCCGGTGCCCTGTTCAGCGCCCGGCTGATGAATATCAGCATCCCGGAACAGTTATCCATTGCAGGCTTTGAAAACAGCCCGTTTTCCCGCCAAACCTGGCCGCCATTGACAACCGCAGACCAACCGAACAGCATTATTGCGTCGCAAGCGGCTGAGCTGCTATTTAAACACACTCGGCCCAATGCCAATAAAGCGCAGATTAACGCCCAGCCGGTGTTTATTCCGGAATTGCTGGTGCGGGAATCCACCTGTCCGGCGAGCAGCAAACAGGGATAAACGAGCCGAAATAACAAGGGCAGCCTAAGCTGCCCCTGTTGTTAGCCTTCGAAGCTGTAATAGGTCGGCGAGCCTGGCCCAACCGGTAAGCCAAATACAAAGACCCACAAACAAAACAATGTCACCCAGCCAATAAAGAACACCATGGTGTAAGGCAGCATAGTCGCAATCAAGGTACCAATGCCCATGTCTTTTTTGTAACGCGCCGCCACCGCCAGAATCAAACCAAAATAACTCATCATCGGTGTGATCAGGTTGGTGACCGAATCCCCAATCCGGTAAGCCGCCTGCACCACTTCGGGTGAATAGCCAATAATCATCAGCATAGGCACAAAGATAGGCGCGGTAATGGCCCATTGCGCCGAAGCCGAACCCAGCATTAGATTGACGAAGCCACACATGGCAATAAACAGGATAAACAGCAAGGGACCGGTCAGCCCCATCTCTTGCAGAAAAGTTGCTCCTTTTACCGCAAAGATAGTACCCAGGTTGGTCCAGCCAAAGAAGGCAACAAACTGAGCGGCAAAGAACACCAGCACGATATAAAGCCCCATCGAGCCGATGCTTTTCGACATGGCATTGATGACGTCTTTGTCGTTTTTCATGGTGCCGGCAATCTTGCCGTAAACAAAACCAGGAATGGCAAAGGTAATAAAGATATAGACCACAATGCCGCGCAGGAAAGGCGAACCCAATACACCGCCAGTATCCGGATTACGCAAAACGCCATTTTCCGGCACTACAGTCAGCGCCAGTAAGCCCAGCAAAGCTGCCAGCATCAGACCGGCCCCTATCAGGCCACGTTTTTCTTCCGGGCGCAGTGGCTCTAACCCCTGGCTTTCCAGATCAATCGATGCTTCCGAGCGATCGTATTTGCCAAGCTTAGGCTCGACAATTTTTTCGGTCACAATGGCGCCTAAAATCGCAATCACAAAGGTGCTTACCACCATAAAGAAGTAATTTGCTTCCGGGCCCACGGTATACTCAGGGTCAATCAAATGAGCGGCGGCTTCGGTAAATCCTGCCAACAGCGGATCAATAGTGCCTATCAGTAAGTTGGCACTGTAGCCACCAGATACGCCGGCAAAGGCTGCAGCCAGGCCTGCCAGGGGATGACGCCCTAAAGAATAGAAAATAGCGGCCGCCATCGGGATCAAGACGACATAACCGAGCTCCGAAGCGGTATTGGAAACAATACCGGCAAAGACGATAGTCACCGTGACCATGCGCGGTGACGCATTCATCACCATGCCGCGCATGGCGGCTGAAATCAAACCGGAGTGCTCTGCTACACTAACGCCCAGCAGCGCCACCAACACCACACCGAGCGGTGGAAAGTTGGTAAAATTGGTCACCAGGTTGGAGACGATACGCTGCAGACCATCCACACTGAGCAAGCTGACCACGGTAATCACACCATCAGGTGCGCGGCCGGCAGCCCCTTCAGGCCGTGGATCAATGGCACTTAACTCAAAAAACGACGCCACACCACTGCCCAGAATCACCGCCAGGGCAAAAAGCGCGAATAAAGTTACCGGATGCGGCAGGAGATTACCCAGCCACTCAACCGTATCCAGAAAGCGGGTAAACCAACCACGCTTTTCGGTCGGGGTAAAGGATTGCTGTGAACCAGCCATAAAAGCCTCTTCTTTTATTTATTGGTCATTCCGCTACAGCCTTGTGGATGCCTGAACTGATGAAAATGATCCTTTTAATACCTTATCGCTAAAAACAGGCAAAACAGCGCAAATTCAGCATTAAAATCAGCAAGAAGCAGGCGGAAACGACACTTTAATCGTGATAAACCGCCAGACTGTACCATAAATTACGCAAGCCAGAAAAGCCAACCAGCTGAATCCGGCCACCACAGAGCTCCAGATGGCTAAGGCAGCCTGAGTAACCGACACGAATAGCACTAAAGTACCGTTGTCGAACCCGGTGCTTCTGCCTAGCATAAGTGGTGATCAATTATGAAAGGAGCCACCGCCATGCGCGTTGTGATTACCGGAGCGACCGGTGGGATTGGTTTTGCCGTTGCCGAGCATTTTGCCCGTCAGTCCCATCAAGTGATACTGGCCGATTTGTTGCCAGAGCGCATCGAGCAATGCGTCGCGCAACTACGCCAACAAGGCTTGGCTGCAGAGGGTTTTGTGCTGGATGTGACCGATGCCGATGCCATCGCCCGCTGCGCCGCAGACTTTCCAGCCGATGTGCTGGTAAACAACGCCGGCATTCAGCATGTCGCCCGCTTAGAAGATTTCCCGGCCGATAAATGGCGCCTGTTGCTGGAAGTCATGCTGACCGGTCCGGCCATGCTGAGCAAAGCCATGCTACCCGGCATGCAGCAGCGTAATTTTGGCCGCATTATCAATATCGGCTCCATTCATGCGCTGGTTGCTTCGCCGTTTAAATCGGCATATGTCGCCGCCAAGCATGGTTTGATTGGCTTTAGCAAGGTGGTCGCGCTGGAGAACGCCAGCCACAACATCACCATCAACACCATTTGCCCGGCTTATGTGAAAACGCCTTTGGTGGAACAACAAATTGCCGCCCAGGCCAAAGAGCATGGCATCAGTGAGCAACAGGTGATCGATACCATTATGCTGGCCCCTATGCCACAAAAAGCCTTTATTGATGTGGCCGAAATCGCCGCCAGTGCCGCCTTTTTGTGCTCCGATGCGGCCCGCCATATCACGGCTCAGACTCTGGTACTGGACGGTGGCTGGACCGCACGGTAAGCTCAACAGCATCAGAAACTGGCGCCCCACTGTGCTGCCACCGGAGCCTGCATGAAAGAACCAGCCGAATTGATTGCGGAGCAAGGCCATATTGGCCTTGGCACCATAGCCGCAATTTCGGTGCTCTACCTGGTAGTGCTGTTCAGTGTCGGCTATTTTGGCCGGCGCATTGATGGCAAGCACCCGCTGGCTCCCTGGGTGTTCAGCTTTGCCTTATCGATTTACTGCACCTCCTGGGCTTTTTATGGTGTCACCGCCCAGGCGGCTGTGAATGGCTGGTGGATCCCACCGACCTACATCGGCTCCTTTATTCTGTTCTGGTTTGGTTTCCAGTTGATGGCCCGCATCGCCATCGCCTGCCGGCGATACCGCATTACCTCCATTGCCGACTTTATCGCTACCCGCTTTGGTCACTCACGCCTGCTGGCTGTCAGCATTACGCTGATTTTATTTTTAGCGGTGATTCCCTACATCGCCTTGCAACTGCATGCGGTGTCAACCAGCATCAATGTGTTGGTGGCTTCTGAGCAAGCCAGTGACTGGTTTCGTGATACCGGCCTTTATGTCAGCCTGTGGATGGCAGTGTTTGCGTTGCTGTTTGTCAGCAAAAGTGCCAAGGCGCACCAGCCCAATCCGGGCCTGATGACTGCCATTGCCTTTGAGTCGCTGGTGAAACTACTGGCACTACTGGCCATAGGCGCTTTTGTCTGTTTTGGCATTTACGATGGTGTTCAATCCATTTTTGCAGCCGCCCGCGAGCATCCGGGCCTGCTTGAACTGCAACGCCAGGCACTTCCCACCCACACCTACTGGGTGCATGTGCTGCTGGGCTTTACCGCTACGCTTTGTTTGCCGCGGATGTTTCATGTGTCCTTTGTTGAAAATCAGCGGCTGGGACATCTGCGCAGTGCCCGCTGGATTTTCCCGCTCTATTTGCTGCTGATGAGCATCTTCACGCTGCCACTGGCCATGGCCGGTGTGATGCTGCTTGGACACGAGGTCAATATTGATCTGGTGGTATTGCAACTGCCGCTGGCGGCAAACCGCACCGATATCGCCCTGCTGGCCTATTTGGGTGGCTTCTCCGCCGCCACCAGCATGGTGGTGGTGGCCACTGTGGTACTGGGCATTATGATCACCAACGAACTGCTGACCCCACTGTTGTTTCGTGCCCGCCAGACCGAGCTAAGCCCGCCCAGCCTGTTAAAAATTGCCAACCTGCGGCGCGGTTCCATGCTGCTGGTGCTGATGCTGGGGTTTGTCTATTACCGCTGGATTGGTACCGATACCGGCCTGGCCCAGCTTGGCCTGATGGCTTTCACCCTGGTGGCTCAATTAGCACCGGCCTTGATCCTGGGCCTGCTCTCACGCCGGGTCAACCAGCAAGGCGCCCTGGCAGGCTTGCTCAGTGGCGCTGTGGTCTGGGCCTACATCCTGCTGCTGCCAGAGCTCAGCCGGGCCGGCTGGCTCAGTACTCAATGGCTCACTCAGGGACCTTTTGGTATTGGCTGGCTGGCGCCGCATCAATTGTTTGGCTGGCAGGTCGATGCCATTACACTTGGCGTCTTGCTCAGCCTGAGCTGCAACCTGCTGATGGTACTGCTGGTCAGCCAGCTCACCCAAACCCGGGTTGGCGAATGGCTGGAAAGTGGCCGCTTCTTACAAAAGCAACAAAGCACCCCGGTGGCCAGTCGCCAGGCGCGCTTATCGGTACAAGATTGCTATTTGCTGCTGCGCCGCTTTGCCGGTGAATCTGAAGCCAACCGGGTATTGCAACGCACCGTGCGCAGCACCCAGCTGGAGCAGTATGCGCCGGCACCGGTCAATCTGGTGCAGGCATCCGAGCGGGCCTTATCGGCAGTGATTGGCGGTGCTTCGATGCGGCTGGTAATGGATGCAGCCAGCCGGCATAGTCAGTTGCCGCTGGAAACAGTAGCCCGTTTTGTTGATGAAGCCAGCCAGGTGTTTCAGTTTAACCAGGCTTTGCTGCAAGCCACCATCGATAACATCAGTCAGGGCATCAGCGTGGTAGACGCAGATTTGCGGCTGATTGCCTGGAACCAGCGCTATCTGGATATGTTTGCCTACCCGCCAGGCCTGGTCGATGTTGGCCGGCCGGTGGCCGATTTGATCCGTTTTAACGCCGAGCGCGGCCTTATTCACAGTGCCGATGTCGATAGTGAGGTTGAAAAGCGTCTTAGTTACCTGCGCCAGGGCAGCAGTTACAAGTTTCAGCGGCCACAAAAAGATGGCCGGGTGTTCGAGATGCAGGGCAATCCGCTCCCCGGCGGCGGCTTTGTCACCACCT
>NZ_JAFIFQ010000104.1 GCF_020831925.1 Alkalimonas sp. | reverse complement strand
GCGGCTATGCTACACTCGGGCGCATTCAACCAAGGTGAGAAACTGCATGTTTGAACAAGCGCCCCGGGCTGGTTTTGCCCGCCGTTTAGCCGCCATTATTTACGATGTGCTGGTGCTTTGTGCCGTGATTATGGCTGCTGCTGGCCTGGCTTTTGCGCTGGTCATTGGCCTGGAGAAAATCGGTTTGCTGGATTTATCGGCCTATGAAGACACCGCTGCATTTTTTGGTCAGGGTCTGCAACGTTGGCTCTATTTGCTGTATTTATTATCGGCTGGGGTTGGCTTTTACGCCTATTTCTGGCTACGGGCTGGCCAAACGCTTGGCATGAAAGCCTGGCGCTTGTTGCTGCTGCAGCAAAATGGCCAGCAACTGACGCCTGCACAAGCCATTTTCCGGGCTCTGCTGGCTTTTGGCGGTCTCGGCAATTTTTGGTTATTTCTGCGCTGGGGTAAAGGCCTGGCACTGCAGGACCAACTGACCAATACTCAGATGGTGCTGATCAGCAAAGAGCAAAGCAAGCAGCTGAATTTGTATAATACAGCGCGCTAACAGTTTGGATAAAGCCGTTGCAATGCCGCAACGGCTCATACCTTTTTGCGCATCAGATATATCGCCAGCCCGATAAACAGCAAGCTTGGCAGCACGGCACCGAGCAATGGCGGCATCTGGTACACCAGCGCAACCGGGCCAAAAACTTCGTTGCTCATGTAAAAAGCAAAACCGGTCAGAACCCCCATAATGCCCCGGGCTGCCATGGTAACACTACGCAGAGGCCCGAAAATAAAGGACAGTGCCATCAGCAACATGGCGATAATGGTAATTGGCTGGGTTAACTTGCGCCAGTACGCCAGCTCGTACCGGCTGGTATCTTGCTGATTAGCACGCAGGTAATCCAGGTAATCGCTTAGCCCTCGCAAAGACAACATTTCGGGTTTGATGGTCACCACCCCTAGCTTATCCGGCGTTAAGGTCGAGCGCCAACGCTGCTCCTGCCATTGATGCCGCTCTATCCGATCCGGATGAAAATGCAACCGGCTGACCTGACTAAGCACCCAGACATCCTGCCGAAAATGCGCGGTTTCGGCATAAATAATGGCTTCCAGTTTCAGCTCATCGCTAAACTCATAAATCGCCACCCCGGCCAGATCGCCACTGTCTTTTACTTCTTTGATGTTGACAAAATCATCGCCATCTTTGGCCCAAATGCCCTGCTGCACCGCAAAGAGGTTGCCGCCAGAGATAGCTTTAATACGCAGCTCCCGTGCCGCTCGGTCGGTAGCCGGTGCGCCCCATTCAGCCACCGCCATCACCACCAGCATCATCAGCACGGAAGTTTTCATCACCGAGTTGATGATGTTAAGCCGGGATAAACCCGCAGCCTGCATCACCACCAATTCACTGTTGCTGGCCAACAGCCCCAGGCCCACCAGACCGCCAATCAGGGCGGCCATCGGGAAGAACATCACCAGATCGCCCGGCATGCTGTACAGGCTAAACAGCACCGCATGCAGGGTATCGTAATTGCCGCGGCCAATGGCACGCAGCTGATCCAAAAAACGGAATAAACCGGACAGGATCATCAAAACCACCAGCGTCAGGGCAGTGGTAGCCAGAATGGTTTTACCCAGGTAAATATCCAGGATGCGGATCATGCCGTTGCCCCCCGCAGCCGACGCTGCCAACGCCGCACCCATGGATGCTGCTGCGCCAATAAGGCCAGCCCCATCAGCAAAGCACTTAAATGGATCCACCACATGCCAAGCCAGCCTGGTAGCTGACCATTTTCCAGCGCCGAGCGGGTGACAATCAACAGCATGTAATAGCCCAGATAGAGCCCAAGGGCAGGGAGTAACTTACCAAATTTACCCTGGCGCGGGTTCACCCGGCTAAGCGGCACCGCAATCAGAGCCAACAGCACAATGGATAACGGAATAGCAATCCGCCAATGCCACTCGGCCATGGCTTCAGGATCGTCCAGTTGTTGCAACAGCTGAGGTGTGGTCAGGCTACTGAGTTTTCGACGGCGGTGCTCGACTTCCTGCTCACGGATTTGCAGCTGATAGCGGCCAAATTCGATCACTTCAAAGGGTGGTGATTGCAGTTGGCCAGCATAGCGACGGCCCTGCTCCAGCACCAGCATTTGGGCACCGCTGGCGTCTTCCTGCACCGCACCGCTTTGCGCATAAACAATGGAATGATGCGGTTTACCGTCACGAATTTCGCTTTGCGCCACAAAAACCCGCGATAATTCACCGCTGCCGCGGGCAATATCGTGCACGAAAAGCACGGCGCGCTCATTGGAGGTTTGTTGAAAACGCCCCGGCACCAGCGAGTAAAGGCCAACATCGCTTTCTACCCGTTCCAGCACTTCGTATTCCCGCTCCATCGACCAGGGGCTAAGTGCCATGCTGACCCAGGCTGCAGCAACCGCCAGCAGCAACGACCAGCTCAACACAAAAGCGCTGATGCGCCGTTCACTGAGGCCAGTAGCATGCAATACCGTCATCTCGCTGTCGGCATAAATCCGACCCAGCGCAATGAAAATACCCAGAAAGGCACTGAGTGGCAGAATAATCAGCGCCAATTGCGGTAGCTTCAACCCAACCATCGTGAATACCAGCTGCGCCGGCAAATCGCCTTCGGAAGCATCGGCCAGAATACGCACAAAGCGCTGACTCATGATGATGGTCATCAGGATCAGAAACACAGCCAGCTGCGACTTGGCCACTTCTCCAATCAGATAACGGAAAATAATCAAAAAATGCCCCCTGAAAACCGGTCTTTTTGCTGAAACCTCGGCCGTTTTTGAGTAAACTTGGTGTTTATCACAATTATTATCGACGAAAGCGCCGCAAAATCCGAGCATTTTCTTACCCAGTCTGCATTTTTCATGGCTGCGGTTGCTTCGAGTCGGTCCAGTTAGAACCAGGAGTCAACATGGAGTTCAGTGTAAAGAGTGGCAGTCCGGAAAAACAACGTAGCGCCTGCATCGTGGTCGGCGTCTATGAGCCACGCCGTTTGTCCGCTGTTGCCGAGCAGCTGGATAAAATCAGTGAAGGCTACATCAGCAACCTGCTGCGCCGGGGCGATCTGGAAGGCAAGCCAGGCCAGATGCTGCTGCTGCATCATGTACCCAACGTACTGAGCGAGCGGGTTCTGCTGGTTGGCTGCGGCAAAGAACGTGAGCTGGACGAGCGCCAATACAAGCAAATCATTGCCAAAACCATCAGCACTCTGAACGAAACCGGCTCGATGGAAGCGGTGTGCTTTTTATCCGAACTGCATGTCAAAGGCCGTGATATCTACTGGAAAGTGCGCCATGCGGTGGAAAGCGCCCAGGACTCGCTCTATGTGTTTGATCAGCTAAAAAGCAAAAAAGATGAAACCCGCCGGCCGCTGCGCAAAATTGTGTTCAATGTTCCAACCCGGCGCGATCTGGCGCTGGGCGAAAAGGCGGTTGAACATGGCCTGGCGGTTGCTTCAGGTGCCAAGCTGTGCAAAGACGTCGGCAATATGCCGCCCAATATTTGCACCCCAGCCTATCTGGCCGAGCAAAGTGTGCAACTGGCCAGCCTGCACAGCAAGCTTCAGGTTGAAGTGTTAGGCCCAAGCGAACTGACCGAACTGGGCATGAATGCCTATCTGGCGGTGGGCAAAGGCTCGGTCAATGAACCGCGCATGACGGTGATGCGCTACCAGGGCGGTGCCGATAATGCCGCCCCCATCGTGCTGGTAGGCAAAGGCCTGACCTTTGACTCCGGCGGCATCAGCATCAAGCCAAGCGATGGCATGGATGAAATGAAATACGACATGGGCGGCGCTGCTGCAGTGCTCGGCGCGATGAAATCCCTGTGCGAGCTGGAACTACCGCTCAATGTGATTGGCGTTTTGGCTGCAGCCGAAAACATGCCGGATGCCAACGCCTACCGTCCGGGCGATATTCTGACCACCATGTCGGGCCAAACGGTGGAAGTGCTGAATACCGATGCCGAAGGCCGTCTGGTGCTGTGCGATGCGCTGACCTATGTCGAGCGCTTTGACCCGGATGTGGTAATTGACGTGGCGACCTTAACCGGTGCCTGCATCATCGCCCTTGGCAAACACGCCACCGGCCTGCTCAGCAATCACAACCCGC
>NZ_JAFIFQ010000103.1 GCF_020831925.1 Alkalimonas sp. | reverse complement strand
GGTGGTACTGCAACATCAGCACTCTTTACTTTCAACCGAACGACGCGGGACGAACGACATGCTTGCTTCTGTAAAACAAAACTGGTTTTCCAATCTGCGCGGCGATGTGCTGGCCGCCATCGTGGTGGCGCTGGCGCTTATTCCTGAAGCCATCGCCTTTTCCATTATTGCCGGGGTCGACCCTAAGGTCGGCCTGTACGCTTCATTTTGTATTGCCGTGATCACGGCTTTTGCCGGTGGCCGGCCGGGCATGATTTCGGCTGCAACCGGCGCCATGGCCTTGCTGATGGTCACCCTGGTGCGGGAGCATGGCCTGGAGTATCTGCTGGCCGCGACCTTGCTCTGTGGTCTGCTGCAAATTATCTTTGGGGTACTTAAGCTCGGTGAGCTGATGCGCTTTGTCTCGCGCTCTGTGGTCACCGGCTTTGTGAATGCACTGGCCATTCTGATTTTTATGGCGCAGCTGCCAGAGCTGACCGGCCAGCATGGCACTGTGCTGGTGTACAGTATGACGGCGCTTGGTCTGGGCATTATTTATTTGTTTCCCTATGTCACCAAAGCCATTCCATCGCCACTGGTCTGTATCGTGGTACTGACGGCGCTGGCGCTGTATTTTGGTTTGGACTTACGCACCGTGGCCGATATGGGCGAGCTGCCAGACAGCCTGCCGGTGTTCCTGTGGCCAGATGTACCGCTCAACTTTGAAACCTTAGCCATCATTTTCCCTTACTCACTGGCACTTGCCGTGGTCGGTATTCTGGAGTCCTTAATGACGGCCACCATTGTCGATGACTTAACCGATACCAGCAGCGATAAGAACCGTGAATGTGTCGGCCAGGGCGTGGCCAATATCGGCTCAGGTCTGATTGGCGGTATGGCTGGTTGTGCCATGATTGGTCAGTCGGTGATCAACGTCAAATCCGGTGGCCGTACCCGGCTATCGACTTTGTTGGCTGGCATTCTGTTGCTGATCCTGGTGGTATTCCTGGATCAGTGGGTGGGTCTCATCCCGATGGCGGCTCTGGTGGCGGTGATGATTATGGTGTCCATTGGGACCTTTGACTGGAGCTCAGTGCGAAACTTAAACTCCAATCCGAAAAGCTCCAGTGTGGTGATGATTGCCACTGTGGTGGTGGTGGTCTTTACCCATAACCTGGCTTATGGTGTACTGGTGGGTGTGCTCTTGAGTGCGCTGTTTTTTGCCAACAAAGTGGGCCGGATTTTGTACATCGGTTCCAGCTTGTCGAAAGATGGCCATGAGCGCAGTTATCAGGTGGTCGGCCAGGTCTTTTTCACTTCGGCCGAGCAATTTATCGGCGCTTTTGATTTTAAAGAAGCGGTTGAAAAAGTCCGCATCGATTTAAGCCGGGCCCACTTTTGGGATATCACTGCCATTAGCTCGCTGGACAAGGTGGTGATCAAGTTTCGCCGCGAAGGCACCGACGTGGAATTGATTGGTCTGAATGAAGCCAGCGCCACGCTGGTGGATAAATTTGCTGTGCACAACCGCCCGGATGCGGTCGAAAAACTGATGGGACATTAGGAGAACACAGATGATTAAAAAAGTAATGGCCTGCATTGATGCCTCGCCCTATGCCGAGGCGGTCTGTGATTACAGCGTCTGGGCCGCCAATCGCCTGAGTGCGCCTTTGTCGATGCTGCATATTCTGGATCGGGCACAGCATACCAATACGCCGGATTTAAGCGGCACCATTGGCCTTGGCTCGCAGGAAATTCTGCTGGAGCAACTGGCCGAGCTGGATGAAAAACACGCC
This sequence comes from Alkalimonas sp., assembly GCF_020831925.1. GTDB lineage: Bacteria > Pseudomonadota > Gammaproteobacteria > Enterobacterales > Alteromonadaceae > Alkalimonas. Next base: position 2,433 of record NZ_JAFIFQ010000103.1, on the reverse strand, counting down.
AAGCTGGCGCTGGAGCGGGGCCGGCTGATACTGGATGGCGCCAAAGCACGGGCCGAAGCGGCCGGTATCCCCGAAGTGGACGAGCGTCTGCGGCATGGCCAGTTTGTTACCAGCTTGCTGGAACTGGAAGATGAAATCCGTTTGCTGGTGCTGGGTAAGCGTGGTTTTAGCAGTGCCGATGCCCATGGCCAGATTGGTATGCATGTCGAAGGGTTAATTCGCAGCATTCACAAACCAGTGTTATTGACCCAGCAGCAGTTTATTGAACCCAAAAGCTTGTTGATGGCTTTTGATGGCAGCGAAACCGCGGTAAAAAGCCTGACCATGCTGGCTGAAAGCCCCTTGTGCAAAGGCTTGCCTTGCCATCTGGTGATGGCTGGCGCTGATGTCGAAGCGGCCCGGGTGCAGCTGGAGCAGGCCGCGGCCAAACTGCGCAGCGAAGGCTTCGAGGTGACGGTAGCCATTGTCGCGGGTGAGCCGGATGTGGTGCTAAATCAATACCAGCAGGATCACAATATCGGCTTGATGGTGATGGGGGCTTATGGCCACAGCCGTATTCGCCAGTTCTTCTTAGGCAGCACCACCACGGCGATGATCAGCAAAGCCAAGTGTTCTTTATTGGTGCTGCGTTAAGTTTTACCAAGATGAACTGAACCTGATGGCAGAGTGGCTGGAGTGTTTACGCAACAGCGGCATGGATGCCGCGCAGGCTGAAAGGGCACAGGGAAGTGCTCCTTGAAGCCGGTGGAGTAAACAGCTCCAGTCACTCTGCGTTTACACCGTTCTGGTTGTGTAAGTAGTACCCACCAGCCGGCTTTGCCGGGTTTGGTTAAAGCTCTGGGAATTTAGAGGTGTAGAAGTCTTTGGCTACGGTGTCGCTAAGCGCTCTGGCCAATTGAAACACATCGGCTTCCTGATAGGGCCGGCCAACAATCTGCACCGAACTTGGCACCCCGTTGTCGCAAAAGCCATTCGGCATCGCCAATACCGGACACTGCCCAAGGGTATTGAATGGATAGGTCATAAACCAGCCTTTGTTAGCATCCACATCGATGCCATTGATTTGCATGCGATCTTTGCTGTAATCAAAATCGGCCGGCACCTCACTGGTGGCCAGGGTAGGGCAGAGCAACAGATCATAGTCTTTGAAAATCACCGCCAGCGCATCCCACATAGCGCAGCTGTGCAGATTGGCCTGAAAAATTGCATCCACGGTCAGTTGATCCACCATCTCAAGGTAATGTTGCACATAAGAGGTGAGCTGCTTGCGGGCCGCCGGGGCCCCGAATTTTTGTTTGAGCGTCATGCCCATCAAGGCACGCTGGTGGATTTTAGCCGTTTCTATCACCCGCTCATCCCAGGCGGGCTCTAACAAATCCACCTGCACACCCTGAGTGCGCAGCGCTTCGGCGGTGTGGTCAAGCTGCCGACGAATATCGGCCGCCACCTGATAAAAGCCAAGCGTTGGTGCCAGTGCCACTTTGAGTTGCTGCAAGGGCTTTCGTGGCTTTAACTTTGGGTTGTCATCCGGGATAAAGGAATGCGAGTCCATCCAGTCTGGCCCCTTAATAAAAGGGTACAGCAGCAGTAAGTCATCCAGTGTGCGGGTCAGCAGGCTGTGATGGCAGTAGGGATCGATGTTGTAGGGGCTGATTTCCGGTACCCGGCCATGCGGTGGCTTGTAGCCATAAAGGCCGCAAAAGGCGGCCGGGATCCGAACGGAGCCACCGATATCGGTGCCATTGGCAAAGCTGCACATACCGGTGGCAACGGCGATGGCAGAGCCGCCGGAGGAGCCGCCACAGCTGATGGCCGGATTCCACGGATTGCGGCTCACACCCCACAATTCCGACCAGGTCACCCCGGCGGTGGAAAACTCAGGCGTGGTGGTACGGCCATGCACGATGGCTCCGGCCTGCAGCAAGCGAGCCGGTACTGGATCGGTGCTGGTGGCCATGGCTTCGGTCAGCAGGCGGGAGCCATTGGTGGTGATTTGGCCTTCAATGTAGGTTTCATCTTTAATGGCCACGGCCAAGCCTTCCAGTGGCCTCGCTTGGCTTTGTGGCCAGCGCGCAGTAGCTTTTTCAGCCTTACTAAGCGCATCCTGCTGAAACTGACTGGTAAAGGCATTGAGTTTGGGGTCCAGCTGGCGAATTCGTTGCTGGTAGGCGTGCATTAGCTCGACAGGCGTCAGGCTGCCTTGACGGAACTGCTGTAGGATCTCGGTTACCGCTAAATAATGAATGGCCAATGCTACTTACCTTCTGCCAGAGCCAGAAACATGCTGCCATTATTGCAGGCGTCAGCCATCAACCAAGTTATTAACCATCGGTTGAGCCGATGGCTGTTTCTGCTTTGGTGTCAGCGCACCTCAAAGTCAAAATAGGTGTCCGGGTAGGCCGGTGGCAGATGGGTAAAGTGCCACCACTCCAT
>NZ_JAFIFQ010000102.1 GCF_020831925.1 Alkalimonas sp. | reverse complement strand
GGTCCAGCGTACGCTTCACCAAATCTTCCACCAAGGACTCCAGCTTGGCGCGGGTGACCTTGATGTTCAGGTGCTTAGGACCGGAAGCATCGGCCGTGATGTACGGCAGGTTGACTTCGGTCTGAGCGGCAGAAGACAGCTCAATCTTGGCTTTCTCGGCCGACTCTTTTAAGCGCTGCATCGCCAATGGATCGTTGCGCAGGTCAATGCCCTGCTCTTTTTTGAACTCATCCACCAGGTAATTGATCAGGCGGTTGTCGAAGTCTTCACCACCCAAGTGCGTGTCCCCATTGGTGGCCAGTACTTCAAAGGTTTGCTCGCCATCCACATCGTCGATTTCAATGATGGAAATATCAAAGGTACCGCCACCTAAATCGTACACCGCGATTTTGGCGTCGCCTTTTTTCTTGTCCATGCCGTACGCCAGCGCCGCAGCGGTTGGCTCGTTGATAATACGCTTGACATCCAGACCGGCAATACGGCCAGCATCTTTGGTAGCCTGACGCTGCGCATCGTTAAAGTAAGCAGGTACCGTAATAACAGCTTCGGTCACCGCTTCGCCCAGGAAATCCTCGGCGGTTTTCTTCATCTTTTTCAGCACTTCGGCAGAAATTTGCGGTGCCGCCATTTTTTTGCCTTTGACTTCAACCCAGGCATCGCCATTGTCGGCTTTGACAATTTTGAATGGCATGATGTTGACATCGCGCTGCACTTCTTCGTCTTCAAAACGACGACCAATCAAACGCTTGATGGCAAATAAGGTGTTTTGCGGGTTGGTCACCGCCTGACGCTTGGCTGGCTGACCGACCAGAGTCTCGCCATCATCGGTGTAAGCGATGATGGAAGGCGTGGTGCGGGTACCTTCCGCATTTTCAATGACGCGTGGCTTGTCGCCGTCTAATACAGCAACACAAGAGTTGGTTGTACCCAAGTCGATACCAATAATTCTACCCATAACGGCTCTCCAAATCTAATTCAGGACAGATAATTTCGTGTTAGCAGCTTTATGGGGATTGCCCTTACAGGATTCAAGGATACTGATTTAAATTTTTTCTGTTGCCGCCAGACGCTCAGCCAGCAGATACACCAGATGACGGTACTCGATGCCGCTGTGCTGGCTTAAACCGATTTCGCAGGTACGACTTGATGAGACCCCCAGGCAACAGCCCTGCACTTGCTGACGCAGGCCATGCAGCGCCGAGGCATTCAGTTCAGGCAACAGCAAGCCTTTGTCGCCGGCAAAACCACAACAGTGAATGCCCAGCGGCTGCACCGGCTGGCTGCTGCAGGCTTGCACCAGGGCGGTGAGTTTATCCTGCTGCTTAAGCCGTGCAGCGCTGCAGGTCAAGTGCAGTGCCACCGGCTCCTGCTGCGGTGTAAGTGATAACTTTGGCAACACCCTGTCGTGCAAAAAATCGATGCTGTCCCACAGCGGCAAATCTGCCGGCAGCTGCTGCTTTAACGTCAAGCTGCAGGGGCTGGTATCGCAATAAATAGCGAGTTCACCATTCTTACTGGCGGCTTTAAGCGCCGCTGCCACCTCGGCGGCTTTTTGCTGTGCCAGTTTTAGCTGACCTTTGGATTGAAACGCCATACCACAGCACAGCGAATCGATGCCTGTTGGGTAAACCAGTCGGTAACCGGCTTTGGCCAAAACTGCGGCCGTAACTTCCGACAAGGAGCGCTGATCGCGCTCCCCTGCCGCCGGCCCCATCACCCGGCTGCCACAAGCGGCGAAATACACCACAGGTGTCAGCGGCTCATCAGCCACCGGATTCGCTTTGTTGCGACTGACGCCTGGCATCGCCGGATACCAAACAGGCAAACGTTTTCCCGATAGTCGATGCAAGGTGCTGCTGAGCCGCTGCATCGCCGCAGCCCCCAGCACAGCGCGGCCACTTTGCTGCAGCCGAAGCCCAATTCGGGCCAGCCGGGTCATCCCGGCAAAATGGTTGGCAGCAAATATGGCCAGCTTGCTGGGCTTTGCAACCTGGCTGCGCAGCTGATTGGTCAGATCGCCGGTATTGATGCCCACCGGACAAGCACTTTCACAAAAGCCACAAGTAGTGCAGCTTTGATCGCCCTGATACTGGTAGCCATCACGCAGCAGCGCCAGACGCGGGCTGGTGGGCTCTTCACGACTAAGCCGCTTGATTTCGCGCTGCACCACAATGCGCTGGCGCGGGGTCAGCGTCAACGCATTGGACGGACAAACCGGCTCACAAAAGCCGCACTCGATGCAGCGATCAATTAAAGGATCGGCTTCTGGCAAAGGCTTTAAATGTTTCAGATGGATCTCTGGGTCCAGGCTTAACACCACATCGGGATTTAAAATGCCTTTAGGATCCAGCAAATGCTTGATTTGCCACATCAACTGATAGGCATCCTCGCCCCACTCCAGCGCCACAAAAGGCGCCATATTGCGGCCGGTGCCGTGCTCGGCTTTGAGTGAGCCACCACAGCGCACCGCCACCAGCTCGGCCACATCGCGCATAAAGGCTTCGTAGCGCGCCACTTCCTCTCTACTGTCAAAACGCTGGGTAAAGACAAAATGCAGATTGCCCTCAAGCGCATGGCCAAAAATAATGGCCTCGTGGTACTGATAACGCTCAAACAGCTGCAGCAATTGCTGCACGCCTTCGGCCAATAGCTCCAGCGGGAAGGTGACATCCTCGATAATGACAGTGCTGCCAACCGGCCGCACCGCTCCTACTGCCGGAAAAGTGCCTTTACGAATGGCCCACAGCTGCTGATACACGGTGGGATCGGTGCTAAAGTCAACTTGTTGCTCCAGTACAAAAGGACTGAGTGCCTGCCGGATGTCGCTCAGTTGCTGCCGCAGCGTATCGGCCTGTTCAGCTCGGCTTTCAATCAATAAAGCACAGGCAAGGTCAGAAAGCCCGGCAACCCAGGCCGGCATGCCTGCTTGTTGCTCCACCGCACGCAAACTGCGCCGGTCCAGCAACTCCACCGCGGAGACGGCTTGTTGTTTCAGTACAGTCACAGCCTGACAACAGCTTTGCACATCCGGAAACACCAACAAAGCCGTGGCTTTGTGCGGATGTTCTTCCACCGTTTTAAGCGTCACTGAGCTAATAAAGCCTAAGGTGCCTTCAGAGCCGACCATTAAATGGCTGAGCATCTCGATGGGATCGTCAAAATCCAGCAACGCGTTGAGCGAAAGGCCAGTGGTATTTTTCAATCGGTATTTGTGACGGATTTTAGCCGCCAGTGCCTGATTGGCCCGGGCGGTATCGGATAATTGCTTGAGCTGCTGCAGTAAGGCAGATTGCTGCTGGCGAAAGCGGGCTACCGAGTCCGAATCTGCAGTATCCAACACCGTGCCATCAGCCAGCACCAGCCGCATGGCTGCCAGGGTCTGATAACTGTTCTGGCTGGTGCCACAGCACATACCGCTGGCATTGTTGGCGACAATGCCACCGACTTTGCAGGCATTGATCGAGGCCGGATCCGGGCCAATTTTACGGGCCAGGGGGGCCAGCAATTGATTGGCATGGCTGCCAATCACGCCGGGTTGCAACCGAATGGCCTTGCCATCCGCCAGCACCTCGCGCTGTTGCCAGTTGCGCCCCAGCAGCAACAAGACCGAATCGGTGATGGCCTGACCGGATAAACTGGTGCCAGCGGCCCGAAAGGTCACCGCCACTTTTAACCGGAAGGCATGCTGCAAAATAGCCACAACTTCTGCCTCCGACTCCAGCTTAATCACAAGCTTGGGGATCAAACGGTAAAAGCTGGCATCGGTGCCATAAGCCAGGGTCCGTAGCGGATCGTCAATCAGCCTCTCAGCTGGGATCAGCGCTTTGGCTGCCGTTAAGAATTCAGCAGGAAGGGACATAACCACTCAGTATCTTGCCAACAAAAAGCTATAAGTAGCAGATTATGACCACCTTTGCTATGGCTGCAGCCTTCCCTTAATCAGGGTAAAGTGTCGAAATTGGCGAAAGCTTCGGCTTTAGCAATAGCCCCGGGCTGCCCTACCACAAAAGCTGCCAGCCTGGCCGCGTAACGGGCAGCATCCATCGTACTCAATCCTTGCAGACGCCCAGCCAAATAGCCGCCATTAAACGCATCCCCAGCCGAGGTCGTATCGACCACCTGATGGACCGGACTGGCTGCAACCCGGGTCCGCTGACCATCGCAATCGCCAACAGCGCCATTGCCACCGTCTTTCAGCATGCTTTCTTTCACCCCCAGCAGCTGTAGCCAATCGCAGGC
>NZ_JAFIFQ010000101.1 GCF_020831925.1 Alkalimonas sp. | reverse complement strand
TTGCCACCAACCACCTTGAAACAAAGCCATGGCTTTCATGGGACTTCCAGCAAAAAACAATACTCAATCTTAACCCAGGAAATCAGAATTGGAAACGATAAGTTTAGTTAAATTTAACCACTTCCATTCATTTGCAGCAAGGTTTACTGGCAGGAGTTAACCTAACAGCATTAGCTAATGAGAAACAGAGGTTTTGGTCAAGCAGCGTGTCGCTATTCGGTATGTGATCAATCCACCTCCGAATTTACCGGTGCGATACACTTACTATTTTCTAGACGTAATTAACGGCTCTAAATGGGGGTCCCTCTATCAGATCCGGGTTTGACAATAAGGTCTTCATCACGCAGCCTTTTTCTACACTCATCTGCAACAAACTCAAGCTGGCTCAGATCAGATTGGTATTTATTAAACAGACTCTTCTCAATACGGTAATACTCCTCATAGTCAGCCTTCTGGTTACTGACAGGTATTGAAACATAGTAATCGCCTGTTTCCTCTTCCACACCTACTGAAAAGTACTTTTCCTTAGAAAAAAACAAATCTCGAAATTTCAAACTATGACCCACCTTCTGTTACATTTTTAGAAATATATCCGCTAGTAGGCACCCCACCAACATCAATAATAGCTTCTGAACTACCATCAGGTAACTTGCCACCAACAAGCCAAAAATCATTTGCGCCAGCTTCATTGCCTGAAGGTATTCTAAGCCCCAGAACTGATGGATTTGCAAAGTCGACTCTCATTAGATCGTTCCCCTCTAGCATTTTACGTGGAAGACCAAGCGAGTCTGCTAACTTGCTTGGATCACCTGCAGCTTGGGCCATCAATAAATCTGCTTCACTACTCGGCATAACAAAAGAGGTTCCATCCCTCTGACCAGGCCCGTATTTATCTAAATTTGTCTTTGTCATGAACCGAGAAGCACCGCCACTAAATTGTTGGAGGTGCAAATCTATATAAGACTGCGGCAAATATGTTGATGGTTCAGGCCTTGTCCCCTTCTCCATTACCTGGACTTCCTTGATTCTGCCGTAACAAACGGCAGCATCAGAAGTTGAACCGAAATGCCCCTTAAACTGCTTCTGAAAGTTATTCCAAGCATTCTCTTTACAACTCAACCCCAGCGGATCCACCCAGTTGATATGATTCGGTGCGTACTGGTAGTGGTTTATCCCTCCCAGTAACCCTATTGGGTCCTGGCTGATAAAGCGGCCTGTGGTTGGATCGTAGTAGCGAAAGTGGTTGTAGTGCAAGCCGCTTTCTTCGTCAAAATACTGGCCTTGGAAACGGATAGGGTTGTCGATGTCGCTTACCGTAACCGTCGCTTTGCCAAAGCTGCTGTAATTAGCTTGCCAGACAATCTGGTTGTTGCTGTCGGTTACGGATAATGGCGTGCCGAGTTGGTCTAACTGATAGCTGAACAGCTCGCCATGCTTGATAAGGAACAGTGGCTGGTGCGTTCTTGGTTACGATATGTACTAACTAAATTCTTCGTACTGCTACCCTAGTGCACCTTCATCAGACTGGTAATTACTCAGCACCTGAAAAACTTAATTTTCTGGTTATCTTTGACCGTGACACGCGCCGAGTCAGCATCTACTGAAATGTTCTCACACCGACATGTGGCAAAATGTTCCGGTAACGACTCAACACTTTCGCCACAAAGTCCACACTCATAATTGATTTTTTTCCCTGCAGGAAAACCTTTATTTAAGTCTGGTTTGAAATATTTTTTTTTCATTTTTTGGGAATCTCGCTAGTGCGTTTGATTTTTCCTGAAGCTATTAGTCCATCAACTCCACCATGCTCTTCAGCAACAAAATATTGAGTGCCACCACCGGGCTGTCCAAACCAAGGAGCAATTGGTCCAGCTAATACGTCGAATGGCTCCACAACCTCAAATGTATGTGGTGAGTAAGTCTTACTTTTCGGGGGTAGTGCACGCTTTTCAAACTCTATACCCTCATCAGCAAAATATCGACCAGTATCAACAAACTGTCCGTTTGCATTAAAGTATCCGCCATAACGATCCAGCTTAACTCCTGGAGACAAGGTTACTAATTCAGCCAAAACCTTGCTCTGTGAAGTAGCAAACCCATCATGTGCAGGCCAACTAAAAGCACAAAACTTACCGGATTTATCATGCCAACGACCATTAGAATCTAGCTTATATGGTGTTCCTGGCGGCTGCGGGTCAATACTAAGATCTTCCTTCGCACACAACCCCAGCGGATCCACCCAGTTGATATGATTCGGTGCGTACTGGTAGTGGTTGATGCCACCTAACAGCCCTATCGGGTCCTGACTGATAAAGCGGCCTGAGGTTGGATCGTAGTAGCGAAAGTGGTTGTAATGCAACCCGCTTTCTTCATCAAAATACTGCCCCTGAAAGCGAATAGGATTATCAATGTGGTTTACCCTAACCGTTGCTTTACCAAAGCTGCTGTACTGCGCTTGCCAGACAATCTGGTTGTTGCTGTCGGTTAGGCTGAGTGGCGTGCCGAGCTGATCCAGCTGATAGCTGTACAGCTCACCATGCTTGATAAGGAACAGTGGCTTGTGCGTGCCAGGCTCAAAGATGTACCAGCTAAAGTCACCGTTGTGACACTCTCCCAGCAGGGTATCGCCATCCCACAGGTAATCGATGCGTCCCTGGCTGGTGATTTTGGCACTGCGCCGGCCAAGCGCATCGTACTCGTAACGGCTAAGGCCATCTTTGTGGCTTAGTGACAGCAGTTGATTAAAGCCATTGAACTCGCGCCGTTGGCTGTGCTGTGGGTGGATCACAACGATTTGGTTGCCACTGGCATCGTACTGGTAACTGTGCGCGTGATAGCAGGTTAAGCGGTCTTGTTCGACCGTGATCGCTTCCCCTTGCGGATTACCAAAACTATCCCACTGGTGTGTTTCGTTCTGGCTTGCATCCTGACTGTGCGCTTTGGCGATAAGCTGGTCCAGCTCGTTGTATTGATAACGCGTATCACCTTCCTGGCTATCTTTTACTTCGGTCAGCTGATGCAGGCTACTGTACTGGTAGTGGCGTTCGCGGTTGCTGGCATGCTCACTGTTTTGCGTCTGAATGCCGTGCCAGCGCTGCTCGGTGAGCTGACTAAAGGCATTGAAGGCCTGGTGTTGCTGCAAGCCACTGGCATATTCACGGTGGATTTCCCGACCGGCGGCATCGAAGTTGCGCCACAACACCGGTTGTTGATTAATGGCCAACTGACTAAGCTGGCCGCTGCTATGGTAGTGGTAATCCAAGCGGGTGCCATCGGGCAGTATGGTCTGGCTGCGCTTGCCATGCCGGTACATGTGCTGCAAGCGCCAATCGCCCTGCCAGCTATCGGTTAACTGGCCAGCTTTATCGTAACCAAACCGCAGTTTACGCTGGGCATTATTAGCCCGAAGCACACGCCCTACTTTATCGTAATGAAAGTGGTTGCTATCAATACGCTGCTGCACCTGAGCTGTCTGCTCGATGATACGGCCGCGCAGATCGCGTTTAACCCTGATAAAGCGTTCATTGCTGTCACGCAGGCTGCTTACCTTGCCATCGGCATCGTACTCAAACTGTTGCTCGCGGCCATCAAAGCCCTGCAAGCGCACCGGCCGCTCCTGACCATCGTATTCGAGCTGATAGCGGGCACCATCGCTGCGCATAATGGCCGTTAAGTTCCGTTCTTTGTCGTACTCGTACTGCAGGCTGCTGCCATCCCCATGCCGAAGCTCAACCGGTTGACTTAAACCTTCATAACACCATTCGGTAGTGTGGCCCAGTACATTGGTGCTTTTTACTAAACGCCCGGCTGCATCGTATTGATACTGCTGCAACTCCGCCTGCTCTGGTGCCTCTTTCGAGTATTGCTTTTGGGCTGTGAGCTGGCCGTGCGCATCACGGATGTACTCGGTGACCAAACCTGCAGCATCCACGCTGCCATTTAAGCGGCCTAGTTGGTCATAACTGTAACGCGTAACTGAATCGCCCTGTTTGCGGGCCAGTAAATGGCCCTCATCATCCCAGACAAACTGCTCGATACTTTGATCAGGCTGACATAGCTCTATCAGTTGGTCTTTTTCGTTGTAACGGTACCGAACCTCAGAGCCGTCTGGACGTCGCTCTAATCGAAGTAAACCCGCCGCGGTAAACTCACGTTGCCAAACACCGCCCTCAGCATCGACGATAGTGGTACGTTGGCCCAAAGCATTGTATTCAAAACGTGTTGTAGCCCCATCGGCTGCAATAATTGCCGCCAATTGGCCTTGCCGGTTGTAACGGTAACTGGTTTCAGCACCGCCTGGCGCCACTTCGCTTTGTT
>NZ_JAFIFQ010000100.1 GCF_020831925.1 Alkalimonas sp. | reverse complement strand
ATATTGCTTTAACCAAGGCAGAAATCCTGCTGGAGCGGCCAGCCAGTGCGGAGCAGCTGGCCAGTTTTTTGCGCCAGCAAGCCAGGCGTGATGGCACGCCCTTATTGCTGTTGCCTGCTAGCCTGACGGTAGAGGAGGAGCAGCGCTTGGCGTTGCAGGATCGCTACTCAGCGCAGGATGATTTTGGCGTGCTTGGCCAAGCCGATTGGCAGCCTGCGACTGATGGCCAATGGCTGCGTCTTCAGCTGCACAATCGTGGTGGTATTCCCATGCCCATTGAGGTGCAAGTCAGCACGGCTGACGGTAAGCAGCACCGGCTGCAGTTGCCGGTCGATAGCTGGCGCGCTACCCAGCAGCAGCTGACAGTGGATCTTTGGCTGGCCAGCACAGAGCGCATTCGCCGGATAGAGCTGGACCCGGAGCGGTTAACTGGTGATGTGGATCCTGGTAACCAGCGAATCGAGGGGCCTCTACCTATAGTGTTGTTGCCAGCACAAAAATAAGGTGGTAACAACAGTCAATACCATTCAAGCTACTGCCGGAACTATGTCAATTTAGTATGGGCTGAAACAGGTGCAGCCAGAGATCATCGCCCGTACTGTTATCATTAATCGCGTGCTCAAACTCGGCTTTGGGATAACGGATATGAAATCCGGAGACCGATGTATCGTAGCTGCCGGGTTTGGCCAGATCCCATTGTCCATTGGGATCGTTGACGGTGTAATAGTCACCATCATAGCCAGTCACTACCAAAATATGGCCGGAGGCGGTGAACCAGCCATGCACAATGGCTGGCAAACCTTGTGCAACATGCTGTTGCAATTGAGCAAAAGTTCCATTGGTCAGGCCGGTAGAATGAGCAGAAATGTTTGCTTCTTCAGCGAGGGTATTAAAAGCGGCGGTGAGCTCGGGCACCGTTTGCAGCAGGCCAAAGCGTTGATAGAGTTGATCGGGCACCCGGCTGGCATCGGATGGTGTTGTGATACCAAAAAAATCAGTCACCATGGCCAGCGAGGTGACGCTGCAACTGGCTGCTGGTTGGTAATGATTATCCAATTGGTGGTAGTAAGGTACCAGCGGCAACGACGAACGTGCTACCAGCTGCAGGTTGTGCTCTGCACAATCATTGGGCTGGTATTCCAGTTGTTGCCAGTTCATATTTTCCAGTGCATGCGCTAGGCTGGCATCAGCAATGCGCCACACGGATGCATTTGGGCCAGCATGCTGTACAAAGGTATCAAGCTGCTCAGCGGTTAAAATATTGTCCTCGTGGGAAACGATGTGCCAGATTGGTTTAGTGGCACCCAAAGCTCGGTACTCGCAATCCCCTTGCCGAATGGTCTCGGCAATATCGCTCAGATAGCTGCCACCCCATTTTTCCACATAAGTTTGCGGCATATGCGCATCGACGTATTGATCGATAATGCCAATATTCATGCCTTGATCTTGCGGATTGCCCCAACTGGTAGCGACCAGCAAAAAGCGGTTGTCCACCAGGCCCTCGGCTCTGGCCTGACGCAGCCTGTGGTGGTAGGCCTCAAAGAGTTGATGCAAAGGTTCGTCCTTACGGTTGAATTCTTCTTCGATGTCCAGTACAAACCCCTGATAGCCGACCAGTGCTGCCGCATACAACATATCCGCCTGTTCATCGTATGAGTGGGTATCGTTGTAGGTCCAGGCCCAGGGCTCAATACCGGCATCTTTGTAGAGCTGAAGATTGGCAGGCTCACAGGCATCCTGCCATTCACCGCAAAAGACACCATGCTCTTCAAAACGAATTTTGTTGCTTTGCCAACGATAGTTAATATCGCTGATCTTGATAAAAACGCGTTTGACGCCAAGATCGGCTAAGTAAGCCGCCATATCAGCATGATTATTTCGTACCAGGCCGGGTTGATCGATGTACCAGATCCAGGCACCTAATTTATTCTCAGCAACGGCAACCAGTTCAGCCTCATCTTCTGGCGGTGTTGGGGGCTGGGATGTCTCAGGCGCAGGAGAACTGTCATTGCTGCCGCCACATGCGGTGAGCATCAGAAAAATAACAACGAGAGTCAGTAGTTTCATCGGTTTTCCTTAGAGTATTTTTAGTCTAAATGCCGATCACATGGCCTGTGCCTCTGAAGCTGTGGTTGTGGTGCTTAAGACAACGTCACCTCAGCTGTATTTATGGTATGGGCCCACTTCGTCATCGAGCTATCACCTTAAGGAATATCAATTCACCATAGAAATGACTTCCTATCGGCTTTTACGATAGATGCCAAGACACTTCAGGTGCTGAACTGCGGTGCGGTATGAATAAAGCTCTTTAAAAAAACAGGTTACATTTTGTTGCAGAATGCCGCTTTTATCTTTGTCCAGTACAGCGTTATCCTGCGTCAGGTGACCTTTTACTTTTCATGAGGAGCAGCCACCATGGCTGGGATCAATACACTTTTTTTCGGTGTCGCCCTTTTCTGGGGTGGGCTTAGCCAAGCTGCTGCTTCGCCGCTAGAGCAAGCCAGTGCATTACTGGAGCAAGAGAACTATCAGCAACTGCATGCAGTATTAGAGCCGGCACAGCGCCAGTACCGCCGTGATGCCAGTTATTGGTTCTTGCTGGGGCGGGCTGCGATGGGCTTGTCGGATACCGCTGCGGCGGAAAAGTACCTGAAAAAAGCCACCGAGCTGCAAAGCGATAGAGCCGAGTATCAATTCTGGTATGGCCAAAGCAGCTGCAATCAGGCACAAAATGTCAATATGCTCAGAGCGCGAGGCTTTGCCATCCGTTGCCGCGATGCATTTCAGGCAGCGGCAACACTGGAGCCGGAAAATCTTACCTACCAGCGGGCGCTGGCCCAGTTTCATATTCAGGCTCCCTCCATTGCCGGTGGCGATATCAAACAGGCCCTGCAAATTGCACAGCAGGTAAAAGCGTTTGATGTGCTGCAGGGCGAGTTGCTTGAACTGGAAGTGCATGCCGCCAACCAGGATCTGGCTGCCCTTCAAAACCTGCTGAGCGCTTCCGAGCAGTTGCAACAGCGGCCTGAACCTTATGTGATGCGCGGTTTTTATCAGCAGCGACAGGATGCGCATGAGCAGGCGATTCGCGAGTTTGAGCAGGCGACCTTGCTGAGCGTCGAGCCGGATGACACGGCCGCTGTGCAGCAGGTGTTGATGGCCTGGTATCAGCTGGGTCGCAATGCTGTAGCAGGCAAAACCCAGCTGGATAAAGGCATTGCCGCCCTTCAGCATTATCGCTCTCAGCTGGATACCGAGCAATTCGCAGCACTGCCTGATATGGGCTGGGCAGATCTGCGCCTGGCGCAGTTGTATTTGCTGCAGGATGAGACCGAACTTGCCCGGGCATTGCTGAAGCCATTAAAAGCCAGCAGTCAGGATCAGCGATTGTTGGATGAAATCAACAAGCTTTCGCTTTAAATGAAGTGGCGAGTTATTGCCGAAGTTGCTGCTGCAGCGCTCTAAAGCCGGCCCTCCCGCGCCAGACGGCGGCGCACCCAATGACGGTATAGCCAGGAGAGTACTGAGCGTATCAGCGGCAGGCCAATCAGCCAGGCCAGCCAGCGGTAGCGGGGCAGTCGTGACAGCAGCAGCTGGTAAGCGGGCATGGCGCGCAGCACGCGGCCGTGCTCATCCTGCACATGCAACTCCAACAAAGCGGCGCGCGGTTCGATACCCAGCGCGCGTAGTTCGTCATCGCGCCCGCTGATATCCAGCCATTCCACCTGCTCACCTTGTCCGGCATGTTTCTCATACCAGGCTCGATCGCGCACACAACCTGGGCAGGCACCATCGTAAAAGATCACTATTTTCGGCATGGTTGCTGTTTTCAAGGGAGCCGTCCAATCTCGATGTTGAACACAAAGCGATTAAAACACTATGCCATGGTGAGGCAACTATCTCCAAGCCTAGCAGGCTACTGCGCCGATGAATTATTTGACCAAAAAAGCGTAAATCTGACCATTTAAGCAAATGCATAGTGGGTGAACTTTGTTATGGCATGGCTATTACTTCATTACAAATCAATTGTTTAATTTATTGTTCGGCTGTTGGCATGATGGCTGCAATAGCTGGTGAAATGATTCAGCTTTTAGCAAGGAAACACCATTATGAACAAGCTTCTCTTTGTCAGCGCCCTGTTCACCGCCGGTTTGGTTTTAACCGGTTGCAATCAGGCACAAAGCAGTCCCAACAAAGCCTCAGCTGAGGATATCGCCATTCCGGTTGAAGTAGCCATCAGCCGTCATGGTGAAATCAGCAGCAGCTACCGCACCACGACTACCCTGGCTGCCACCGAAGAAGCGGATTTGATCAGCAAAGCCAGCGGCGTGATTGAAAAAATTCTGGTGGAAGAAG
>NZ_JAFIFQ010000099.1 GCF_020831925.1 Alkalimonas sp. | reverse complement strand
AGCAAATCGTACATCGCAATATTTTCCAGCTCTTTGGTGTGATGCTCGACTTGCTTATTCAACTCTTCAAGCTGCCAACTTAATTTATTGGCCGCATTATTTAAAGTATCGACTTCATCAATGAACAAAACTGAGCGGGACTCACTGGCAAGGCGAAAACGGCTGAACTCCTGATTCGCGAGTAAAGGAAGTCGTGCCGCCAAACGGAGCAGCCGGGCACTCAATCGATGCGTAATGCCATAGATCAGCAAGGCAAGAATGAGAAAAGCCAGCACGGCAATGATGATGATTCGCTGCTGATACCGTTGATTAGCCAACACATAATCGCTGATGTCTTCAATCAAAATTAAATGATACTGCCTGGGGAGACGGGTATCGAGTGGTTGCATGTGCGCAAAGTAATGACGTTGACCTGACTGGAGCCGCAACCCTTGGCGAACAATACTCCTAACATCCATCAACTCGGGAAGCTGATAATACAAATCGTGCAGCAAATCAGGGTTGGAGCTGGACAGCAACCGAATGTCAGCGGGCCTGGCTGATGCCTGTTTTATGTGGCTGACGATGGCGACCTCTGCCTGCAAAGAGCGATTTAAATAAAATAAAATGTCCACCAAAGTGGTCGTCATCACCACCACCGCCACGTCACCTGCATCCAGCAGCAGTGGAACAGCCAGTGACTTGACACAATACTGGTCACATAAAATCTGGCTTTGCGGCTGCTGCAGGGCCATGGCCTCGCCGGCAAGCCGATCGATCTCTGCCGGAATGATGGCCGAGCTTTGAAATGCCAACCGACCATCTTGCTGAAACAACCAGATCTCATCAACGTTCAGATGCAAGTTGAGCGTCTCCAGTTGCTGACTTAAGGCTCTGGTAAAGCCCGAGAGACCATTTGCTGTGTGTTCACCTAAAGTCAACTCCGCATAAGACTCGACCCAGATGCGGAGCTGGTTTTCAATCAATTGGCTGTATTGAGCGAACTGCTGCTCTCCCAGTAATCGTTTCTGCTCTTGTTGCTGGGAAAACTCATCCTGAACCCGAACCAAAGACAAGGTGGTGAGACCCGATGTCATTACAAACAACACCAACAACATCACCATCAGCAGCTTCCAGGGCAAACTGATAAAGCGGCGCATCTTCAGAACCAATACATCAACTGGAGCGCCCATAGCTGCCAGTGAGAATGTCTATTCGTTATTAAGTCGGGAACCACAACCGGAGCCAAACGAGCAGCCCCGTGTACCCAATGATGCTCCAACTGCACCCTTACCCGGGGTGCCAAATCGCGACTGACCCCCACACTGAGGCTGTGCTGAAAGCCAAAATAATCCGGAATCTCGCCCTGCGTCATCGCCATCAATTGCTTACCACGGCGATCGTCTTTGTTGGCTACAAAGTAATCGGCCATCGCATGGATGCGTAGATCCGCACTGAGCTGATAAATTCCTTGTACGTAGCCTCCCTGGCCGAACTGCGCAATTGCAAATTCTGGTGCGATAAAACCGCGAATATCCATGCGCTCCTGAAAGAGTTCGCTCGCCAGCTGCCAGCGCTCACGGTGATATTGAGCATTCAACATAAAGCGCTGCACCATAAAATCAGCATCATAAAAAAGCTCGGCTGACGCATCACGATAACTAAACTCAGAATCAAGCAACGAAACACCAAAGGTCCAGTGACTCATTTCAGGCTGCCAGAATGCACTGGCCTGGTGAACATATTTTTGCCGCGACCTTCCATCCACTCTGTCACCAAGCAGCAGCTTTGTTTGCTGCTCTGACAAAGGTGTCGCACCGAGGCTCCAGTTCAACGCAAAATTGCCAAAGCTCGTATCAATGCTGGACTTTAACGCCAGACCATCACTGCTAACAGCAATATCTCGAAAAGGATCAAAGTACACCGACTGCGGCAGCACGATGCTCGGACGTGTTAGCGGCACATCCCGGGTACTTGAATGGATCCAATGCTGATTTTTAAATCGCCCGACATAGGCATTTAGTTGCCAATCCAGCTGATTTAACAAAGCCCAATCCAGAAACAGGTAATCCAGCTTTAAACCTGAGGGATAGCGATTGCCTCCATCCAAATACACCACCTGACCAGCCAGGCGAAAGTTCGGTGATAACTGCTTGGCACCATTGATACCCAACTCAGTTAAAGCAATCGACGGTTTGCCACTCTGATTAATGAAATTGCTTTTATCAGCCTGAATCATGCCTTGTGATAAAAAGCCATGCCACTGCCACTCTTGAGCCGAAGCAGTATTCAATCCACCGAGAAAAACTGCCAACACAGCAAGTGAGCGTTTGCTCAAGCGGGAAGCCTCTGATGGACAAAAACAATTAACGTATTTCAATGATACGAACCCCTGTGTCATTGGCATTGCCAGCCCGGTAACCAATACCCCCTGGCGTGCTCTGAACCAGCTCAATCAATTCTTGTTCAGTAGCGACTTGTTGAGGCCTGCTACCAATGCCTGAAAAGCTTAATCGATTCCATATGTTATCTAATTGATAGGGAAACATCCGAAGCTGCTCTTTACAAAAGTTTTGGTGCAGTGGATGGTCACTGCTAAGTACAAAGACCCGTACAGCAGAACCATCAGGCCACTGAGTTTGTCGCATGCTAAACAAAGCCCGTAGTTGTGCTGGGCTAAGATGATGAAGCTCTATGGATGGATGAGCAATCACTTGCACCGCCTGAACAGGCGCTGTGAAGAAGCATACAATAAAAAAAAGCAGATATTTAAACATGCTACACCGGTATCAGAGTGCCTCCAATCAAAGTCCGCCATTGATCGATAGCTTCTGCATACATGTGAAACGAAAATCGAGTTCGAGCAGCAGTTCTTGCTTCCTGCAAGCATTGGCTGTCGACCATTCCATTTCATTTCATAGCAAAGTCAATGATTTATCAAGTCGAAATACTTTTTTATTCGTTTAATATCAGATCCCTGCACTCCAGATGACCAAATAATCACTATTTTGTTTGATTTATCACCAACTTAACTCAGACTTTTTTGGCAAACTAAGCTCGATCGTCGTATACTGAGAATCAGTCATCCACACGGCACGGCAGCATTTTTGCCATTGGTGGCATCTGAAACTCTGTCGCAAACGTATCGAGTGCCCCATCGTATTATTCAACAGGTAAACACCACCATGCGCTTTACCAACACAAAAAACTACCAGCACCAACAAGCCGATAAAATAGGGGTCTTAGTCACCAACCTAGGCACACCGGATGCGCCGACACCCGCTGCACTAAAACGTTACCTTAAGGAGTTTTTATCGGATCCCAGAGTAGTTGAGGTGCCCCGACTGCTGTGGTGGCTTATATTGCATGGCGTGATTCTGCGTTTTCGCCCGAGACGCTCGGCCAAAGCCTATGCCACTGTTTTTACCGAGCAAGGCTCACCGCTGCTGTTTCATACCCAGCAACAGTGCGATGCGATTCGTCAGCAGCTGCAGCAGCAGGGCCATCGTAATTTAGAAGTGGCTTTTGCCATGCGCTATGGCAATCCGGGCATCCAGACCGTGCTGGATGAGCTGTTTGCCAAAGGCGTTCGCAAGTTGTTGGTGGTACCGCTTTATCCTCAGTATTCCGCCTCGACCACAGCTTCGACCTTCGATGCCATTGCGAAAGACTTGACCAGACGGCGCTGGTTGCCTGACTTCCGATTTGTCAGTCATTACCATGATTTCCCACCATTTATTGAAGCAGCAGCACAGCAAATAGAGGCCTTTTGGCAACAACACGGTAAACCTCAAAAACTGATTTTGTCTTATCACGGTATCCCCAAGCGGTACTTACTCAACGGTGATCCCTACCACTGCGAGTGTCACAAAAGCTCCAGGCTGATTGCACAACGGCTAGGACTCAACAGCGATGAATACCTGACCACCTTCCAATCCCGCTTTGGTCGCGAAGAGTGGTTAACCCCTTATACCGATGAAACACTAAAAGCCTTGCCTGCACAGGGCATTACCCATGTACAGGTATTTTGCCCTGGCTTTTCAGCCGATTGCCTGGAAACCATTGAAGAGATAGGCGAAGAAAACAGAGAGTACTTTTTAACCGCTGGAGGGGCGCAATACGACTACATTCCAGCTCTGAATGATAACCCTGCGCATATCGATGCCTTGTGTCAGCTGATTGAACAGAATCTGACGCATTGGCAGGTTCAGGACGATCCTGATCGTCAGCATAGAGCCATGGCCCTGGGCGCCAAAGCTTAGCACCAAGGGACAAGCCGATGCCGCAGCGAATTGAGCCCGGTTTTAATTCTGCACCGCTGCTAAAGCGCAAGGATTTCAGTGGTGCGGGAGTAGAGCGCAACGTCCCCCCTCCGGCAGTCAAACGGCGTTACTGGCCCTGGCTGCTGGCAT
>NZ_JAFIFQ010000004.1 GCF_020831925.1 Alkalimonas sp. | reverse complement strand
GCAATATTGCCAGCTGGATGATCCCGGGCAAGCTGGTGAAAGGCATGGGCGGTGCCATGGATCTGGTGGCCGGTGCCCAAAACATTGTGGTGACCATGACGCACGCCGACAAACACGGCAACAGCAAACTGCTGAGCGACTGCACCCTGCCACTGACCGGTGTGGGCTGCGTGAAAAAAATCGTCACCGATCTGGCGGTACTGGAAGTGCGGGATGGCGCTTTCCATTTGCTGGAGCGGGCGCCTGGTATTTCGGTGGAAGAGATTCAACAAAAAACCGCCGGCAAGCTGGTGGTGGATGAGTATGTGCCAGAGATGAGCATTTAAAGTATGGCCTTGAAAACTAGAACAGCTTTTTCGCTATGGAAAAACTACTTTTTACTTTTATTATTGTGTTCAGTTTCTGCGAGTGCCTTAGCTGAAGAGACCTGCGAATTTGAGCAAGTTTCTTTTGATGCGAGTTTTCCGACTGGTCGTTTAACGAGTTGCCTACAATTGTCAGAGCAGGCCTATCGAATTGTCGTATCACCAGCGTTTATGCCGGTCAACCCAAGTGCCTGGTATGCGTTCAGGGTTCGTGCAGAGCGTGCAATCGAGCTGGATATTGAAATTGAGTTTAGTGCAGCGTTTGCCCGTTATTCGCCAAAGTTGATGATGAATGATCAAAGTTGGCAGGAAATTCCTCATGAAAAAACTGAGCGTACCATCAGTTTTAGTTTGGCTATACCAGCACAACAGAGCCAGTACATTGCAGCCCAGCCTATCTTTGATAACAGTTATTATGAGGCATGGTTTGAGCAAGTTTCAGTGATTTCTGATGCTGAGATTTTTTCAGTGGGTTTTTCTGAACAAGACAATGAACTGAAAGCTTTACAGGTATCACCGGAAAATTCACTTCTGCTTCTGATTATTGGAAGGCAACATCCACCTGAGGTGACTGGTGCTTTTGCATTGTCAGCATTTGTAGAGCGCTTATTAGAGAACGAACCCCTTGCAGAGCAATTCAGAAAGCTAGTCAATATTGTAGTTATTCCCCAAGTTAATCCTGATGGTGTACAAGCGGGCAAATGGCGGCACAATAGCCGTGGTATTGACTTGAACAGGGACTGGCACCAACGATCTCAGCAAGAAACGCAGAACATTCATCAGTTCATTGTAGGGCGACATAAAAATCACCAACAATTGGTTTTTGCATTAGATTTCCATTCAACCAATAGAAATGTCTATTACACGATGCCTGCAGAAAAAGAACTTTTTTGGCAAGGACTCACAAAGGATTGGTTAGCTGACCTGTCAGCTCGGATCCCATATGACGTAATTGATGCTCCTAGCGATCGTCCAGAGAATGGCGTATTCAAACAATACATTGCGGATTATTTCTTTGTGCAGGCCGTTACCTATGAAGTAGGGGATGAAACTCCAATAGACGAAATTCAAAAAACAGCCCATGCAGCGGCAGAAGCACTTATGCTTCAGATTCTCAGCAGGGCTAATGAGTGAAAATTTTAGCTATATGTACGCTGTTATAGCACTGCTTTGACAATGAACTCTTGGCTTTTGTAATACCAAATCTCTTCCTTTGAATTGACAATTATCAGTCTGCTGCTGGCTGCTATCCAGTAAGATACAATCATAGTCGCAGTCCGCTGCAAGCATCCAACATGATTATGAGGTGTCCGGTGAGTCAAATTTTAGCCAATTGGGATGATATTTTGCTGCTGAATGAGCAGCTGAACGAAGATGAGCGCATGATCCGCGATATGGCGCACGACTTTTGCCAGCAGGAACTGATGCCTGGTATTTTGCAGGCCAACCGTCAGGAGCATTTTGATCCGGCCATTATGCGCAAATTTGGCGAGGTGGGCTTGCTGGGCGCGACCATCAAAGACTATGGCTGCTCCGGGGTCAACTACGTCAGTTATGGCCTGGTGGCCCGTGAAGTTGAGCGGGTGGACAGTGGTTATCGCAGTGCTATGAGTGTGCAGTCCTCTTTGGTAATGCACCCGATCAATACCTTTGGCAGTGCGGAGCAAAAAGAAAAGTACCTGCCCAAGCTAGCCACCGGTGAGTGGATTGGCTGTTTTGGCCTGACCGAGCCGGATTCGGGCTCTGATCCAGCCAGCATGAAAACCTATGCGAAAAAAGTACCGGGCGGTTATCAGCTGACCGGCAGCAAGATGTGGATCACCAACTCACCGATCGCGGATGTGTTTGTGGTTTGGGCGAAGAACCGGGCTGAAGATGATGCGATCTGTGGCTTTGTGCTGGAAAAAGGCATGGCGGGCCTGTCGGCACCGAAAATTGAAGGCAAGTTGTCGTTGCGCTCATCCATCACTGGTGAGATCGTGATGGACAATGTGTTTGTGCCCGAAGAAAACATGTTTCCAGAGGTGCGGGGGTTAAAAGGTCCGTTCAGCTGCCTGAATATGGCACGTTATGGCATTTCCTGGGGCGCTTTGGGTGCTGCCGAGTATTGCTGGCATGCGGCTCGCCAGTATGGCCTGGACCGCAAGCAATTTAACCGGCCTCTGGCGCAAACCCAGTTGTATCAGACCAAGCTGGCCAATATGCAAACGGAAATTACGCTGGGGCTGCAGGGGTCGCTGCGGGTAGGTCGCATCATTGATAGTGGCAGCTGGGATCCAACCATGATTTCACTGGTAAAGCGCAACAACTGCGGTAAGTCGCTGGATATCGCCCGTATGGCGCGCGACATGCACGGTGGCAATGGCATTGCTGATGAGTTTCATGTGATTCGCCATATGATCAACCTGGAAACTGTCAATACCTACGAAGGCACCTACGATGTGCATGGCCTGATCCTGGGCCGGGCGCAAACCGGCTTGCAGGCATTTTTCTAAGCCGTTGCTGCTCACTTTTTATAGACAGAGGCCTCATCTTTGCAATGAGGCCTCTTGCTTTTTATCAATGGGCTTAGGGCCCGAATACGGCATAGTCGAAACACCCTGATTGGATGGAGTTTGCTCTATGTTCGTTAACTTTGTTTCCTCTGCACTTGTTACCCATGTAGTTCTTGCCGCCTGCCTAGTTGGCAGTGCCTTCAGTCTGGCAGCTCCAGTGCCGACAGAGGAGCGCATTCCGGTAGATGTGCGACGCACCACCTTTATTGTCGAAGATGTCGATAAATCACTGACGCTGTACCGCGATGCCCTGGGCTTGCAGGTGATTTATGATCAGGTGCTGGCTTCACCACTGCCAGATGGTGGTGAGCGTAAGCGCCGTCTGGTGTTGTTGCAGGCAAACGATGACTTTATCGGCGCCATCGGTTTACTGGAGTACATGCAGCCCAGAAAGCCGCAACGACAAGAGCAGTTCGATGAACCTGTGCCAGGCGACCCTATTGTAGTGATCAATGCCCAGGATCTGGATAAGCGCTGGGGCAAGGTAGTCGCCGCTGCGGATGTGCAGGTGATTACAGCGCCTCACTTGGTGCATTACCCGCGGGCCGATGGTGGCCAGATAGCGGTGATGATGTCGATGATCCGGGATGCGGATGGCTATTGGCTGGAAATCAATCAACTGCTGGATGCCCCGGCACGGGCTGAGGATGCTTCAAAGGCGCAGTGATCCTCTGGTGCAGGTCAAACTAAACCTGCACCAACTCAATCAGCTCACCGGCGGTGCCTTTTAATAGGATGGCGCGACTGCCCGGGTAGTATGGGTCATCCAGTGCATGAATGCGTGCGCCCATCCGGTTGGCAATGCTATCAAGCTCCCTGGTAAAACAGCTGATCATGGCGATGCCGGACGGCAGTTGGCCGGCTGGATAGTACAGCGGCTCGGCTTCTGGCAACTGGTCGATTTCAAACAGGCAGTTGCCTGCCAGTTGCAGGGTCGCCACCGGGTATTGCTGCTCTATCGGCCGCTGCCAAGCCTTATTGAGTACAGTGATTTTGGTATCAAACACCAAAGCCGGTTCAGCCTGGTTTAGCTGCTGGTAAAAATCAACCGCTTGCTGCCGATCCGGCACAGCAAGCACCGGAATAAACAAGCTGGCGGTATAGCTGTCGGTTTGCGGCAACTGAAAAGGCGGCACTGGCCGCTGTACTTCGGTCAGATAACTGACTTCACCGGCCGGGCCTATCAGCTGCATGGCTTTGATGGCATCACTGATCTGCAGGTAAGCCGGTTCTCCGATGACAGCAAAATCATCGGTGCTCAGATTGCGCCGAATGGCATCGACATCGGCGACGTTGACCTCCAGCGCCATCCAGCCCTGGCGTTTCAGGGGGGTTACCGGCTGGATATCCGTCCGCTCAATCACCCGCAGCCAGGCATCACCACTGGCGGCGGCCAGGATCAGCATCGAGCAGCCAACGCAGGCCGGTGCCTGCCAAAGATCAGCCAGTGCCTGGCTCACCTGGCCCTGGTACTGCACCTGAAAACCAAGTTGCTGGCAATAAGCACTGACCAGTCTGGATAGATTATCAGTCACCAGAGTGGCACCCAGGATAGGGCCAAGCCGAGGTTGCTGCTTTGTCTGGCTCATTGGCTTCCCTCGTAAGATTTTCCCAGTTCCAGCAGGGCGTCTGTGCCGAGCAGCTGGTTCAGGCTGGTTAAATCCAGCATGTTGTCCCGCCAGCTGGCGGTATTGCCGTGCTGTTTCAAATTGGCCAGAAACTGCTGCGCCATAAAGGTGTAAGCCCGTACCATAGCCCCAGGGAAAATCACCAGCTGATAACCCAGCTGCTGTAAGTCTTTGGCGGATTGCAGTGGTGTGTTGCCACCTTCCACCATATTGGCCAGCAAGGGTATTTTGTGCTGGAACTGACTGTTCATATACTGCATTTGTGCCAGAGACTCCGGCGCTTCAATAAAGAGCACATCGGCGCCAGCTTCGTAGTAGGCATAAGCCCGGTTCATGGCCTGCTCAAAACCTTCCACTGCTATGGCGTCTGTACGGGCGATGATCAGGGTGTGTTCGCTGTCGCGTGCATCCACTGATGCGCGGATTTTGCCAACCATTTCGCTGGCGCTCACCAGGGATTTGCCTTTCAGATGGCCGCAGCGCTTGGGCATTTGCTGGTCCTCCAACTGAATGGCGGAGGCTCCTGAGCGTTCAAACAGCCGCACGGTGCGTTGCACATTCAGTGCATTGCCAAAACCGGTATCGGCATCGACAATCATCGGCAGAGCAGAGCGCTCACGGATCAGGCTGATGGTATCTGCCACTTCATTCATCGACACCAGGCCGATATCCGGCCGGCCGAGCTTGGTGTAAGCGATGCTGGCACCGGATAAATACATGGCACCAAAGCCGGCTTTTTCAATCAAAGATGCACTAAGAGCATCAAAGCCACCAGGGGCAAGCAGGATCTCCGGTGCCTGGATCAGTTCCTTTAAACGAGCAGCGTGCATAGCAATTCCTGTTAGGTCGATGAAGGTTGTTGGGCGCTAAAAGTGTCTAAAATGGTGCTGGCAGAAGCACTCCAGATAGCCTGGCTGCTCAGATAATCCAGCAGTCGTTCCAAATAACCGATACGATGCGGCTGACCGAGCAGCCAGGGGTGAATGTTTAGCGCCAGCATACGGCCGCCTTGCTGGCTGGCCTCCTGCAGCAAAAAATCACAGCTGTCGGTGACTTGCTCCAGGTAAGACGCTTCACTGTGCAGGTTGTTGCCCAAAATAAAAGCATCCTCCAGCTCGGTAGAAAGCGGCATGGCCCAGAGCGGTTTGTTGTGGGTATGCAAGGGGTAGGGCATATCGTCGTTGACCCAGTCGCACAGGTAACGAATGCCTTGCTCGGCCAGTAAGCCCGGAGTGCGTTCACTTTCATTGCGCGCCGGGCTTAGCCAGCCGTCAATGGCCTGGCCGCTCAGCTCGCGCAGGCTATCCAGTGAGCGTTGGATCAGGCCGCGCTCGTCCTGCTCGGTCATGCCGTTGTAATGCAGGCAGTCCATATTCCAGCCATGGCAGATGATTTCATGCTGCCGCTCTTTGAGCAGCGTAACCAGATAAGGGGTGCGGACCGCTAATTCGGTGTTCACAGCAAACGTCGGGGTAATGTTGTAGCGATCCAGCGCTTTTAGTACACGGAATAATCCAACCCGGTTGCCGTAATCACGTAAACTGTAATGGCGCAGATCCGGGTAGGGCATGGTCATGCCACCCGGCACTTTATACGGCTTGCCCTGTTGATCCAGTGGGAAAAACTGCAGGCAAACATTAACCCAGAGGGCCAGTGGTTTATCTCCCGGCCAGCGGATTTTTGGACGCTCGCTTAGCATCGACCAGTCGTAGCGGTCATGATCCATGCCGTAGCGACGTTTTGGGTAGCTCAAATGCGTTGGATCCAAAGCCATCAGGCACCTCCTGCTTTGCTGCTAATGTCGTCAAGAACAGTGTCGTAATAATGACTGCGGAAGTAATCGGCGATTTCCCGGCCAGTGGTCAGCCAGACATCCGGGTGACTGGTGATGTAATCCAGCGCTTCTTCAAAGGCTTTCATCCGGTGCGGACAGGCGACCTGATAGTTGTGGGTGGGGATGCACATAATGGTGCCGGATTCGTCCCCTTCCTGATACAGCCGGTCAAAGTTGTCTTTGAGCATCTGGCCATAACGTCTGGGCTCTACCTTATTCACCACATAGGCGATGGTGTCGTTCATTTCCAACGAGTAGGGGATGGAGACAAAACGCTTGTTGCTGCGAAGCGCTATCGGTGTAGGTTGATCGTCATGGAACAGGTCACAGGTGTAAAAGCCCGCCTCATCACCAAACAGCTCAGTACCCACCTCGGCAAATAAATCCAGCGTCAGCTCGGAATGCGACAGGGCCGGTGCCAGATAGCCGGCGCATTTTTGGCCGGTATGACGGTAGATGGTTTCCATCGAGTCACGGATCATCGCCCGCTCTTGTTGCTCCGACATGCCGTAGGTGTAGCGGGTGTTGTAAATGCCGTGACTGAAAAACTCCCAGTTACGCTCTTTGCACATGGCGATGATTTCAGGGTGATGCTCGCACAAGGCGGTGGATAGGCTTACGGAACCACGAATGCCGTATTTATCCAGCAGTGCCATCTGGCGGTTATGACCAACCCGGTTGCCGTAATCACGAATGCCATAGCCCTGGATGGCCGGGTAGGGCTGGGGCCAGGCTTTACGGTATGGGTTCTCTGGTGGATTTAATTCGTAAAACTCAATATTGGGCGCCACCCAAAACGCCAGCTTCTTGCCGCCCGGCCAGCGAATTTTAGGCCGATTTTGATAGGGCCAGTACTGATAAAACCCGGGATCTGCTTTCATGCACTGCTCCTTAGGCACTCTGCTGTGCCGCCAGCCAGGTCATCACCTCATCAATATCCAGCACATCGGCGTACTTCAGTGCCAAATCCGTCAGATTGGCGTAATGGTAGCTTTCGTGTTTATCGGCGACGCATTGCTCCGGCACTATGGTACGGTAGCCGCGCGACAGGGAGTCGACGGCTGTAGCCCGGATGCAGCCAGAGGTAGAACCTCCGGTAATAATCACGGTATCGACCTGATGCCAGACCAGCAGGGATTGCAACGGCGTTTCAAAAAACGCGGACGGCATTTTTTTGCAGTAAATAATGTCACGCTGCCGATCAATCTGCAGCCGCGGGTCAAACTCTGCCCGCTCGGAGCCAAATTTGATATTTTGCAGAGAATCCGGGGTGTTGGTGCGGGTGCCCCAAACACCGGCATCTTCGCCGGATTCCATGTAAGCGACATGGGTCCAGACCACGGGCCAGTTCAAGGCGCGAAAGCGCTCAGCCAACTGATTGGTGTACTCCAGCTGCTTCGGATCGGTTTCGTAGGCGGTGGCAAACTGGCCGACGGCGGTGTAGGCTTTTTGCGGGTCGACATTCACCAGCACGGCTTTGCGGCCAAAACCAAAGCGCTTGCGGGCCGGATTATTTTTCACGTCCAGATAAATTTCTTTGGCTGTTTTGGTGGTGGTTTCCATAAGCGGTGTTCTCTGTTGTTGGCGACTTAGCATCAGCCTAAAAGGACGAATAGCTGCTGTCTTTGACGAAAAGCATTTTGCTCTCAATGCAGCTGTTATTGACCCGGCAGGGCTGCGTAATAGGCTGCCAGTAAGGCAATATCCTGATCCGATAAACTTCTGGCCTGGGGCGACATCAAGGCATTGACCTTGTCGCCACTACGGTAGGCAAGCATCGATTGCAGCAAATCGTTTTCAGCCTGTCCTGCCAGAGACGGATACATCGGATTATTGGAGATGCCCTGGGGGCCATGGCATGCAGCGCAGCTGGCAGCACGAATACGGCCTTTCGTCAGCAGCTCCTGCTGTGCCGCGACAACAGGGTCCAGTGGTTCACTGCCAGCACTGTTCGCAGTTTCCGGCTCAGAGCAGCCGCCAAGTAGTAAGATGCCGCTAAGGCTGCAAGCAGAAATCAAGGCTTTAAGTTGGAAGACTGGTTTGGTAGGCATAAAGCACCCCTGTGGTGATGTTTCAAACATCTTTAAGTTAGCATGGCTCTACAGGCAGGTAGACCATTATCCAGCCGTAGTTTTGACATCCATCAATAAGTGTCAGTAAGGCAGTGTTGTAACAGGTGCTTGAATAAACGCTTGCATTGTTTGCGGAACAATCGGCTGAT
Organism: Alkalimonas sp.; assembly: GCF_020831925.1. Taxonomy (GTDB): domain Bacteria; phylum Pseudomonadota; class Gammaproteobacteria; order Enterobacterales; family Alteromonadaceae; genus Alkalimonas. Next base: position 123,643 of record NZ_JAFIFQ010000004.1, on the reverse strand, counting down.
AAGGAACGCTGTAACTGAAGTTAAACAGTTCTTCCGTCCATACATTGACATGAGCACCTCCGACAAACCGAATCAGGCTGAAACTGCCTCCTTTGCTGCCATAAGGACCATGGGCGATGCCTGGAGGACGCCAAAAGTAAGCCCCAGCTTGCATGGTTCCATATTCACCGGTTAGATCTCCGGCGATCAGAAAGGCTTCTTCGGGAGTCGGGTGCATTTCCTTTGGGCCTCGCCAGTTCACCGGGTGAGTTTGAGGCGAGGTCATAAACAGAAAGGTGCGCTGACCTGTAATGGGATCCTGTCGCAGATTTTTCCGTCCAAGCCCTAGGTGAGCGAGCTTGATATCATGAATGTGCCTGTCCCACTGCATTCTGTAGGTATCAAGAAATGGAATAGCAGGTCGATGGGTTGCACGCTGAATAGCATCATCTTGTTCTTCAAATGGCAGCGGCGCACTGTCAAACATTCGCAGAACAATGGCATCCTCCATCACGATGCAGTTCGTTCTTGGGTATCCTGCGGGCAAAAAAGCATAACAACCGGCGGCATACTCGAATCCATTTAGATGAAAGCTACCAGCCAGCACATAAAACTCTTCATTTGCTGTGATGGCATGATTCTCCAGCCATTGCTGTCCGTTACGAAGGCGATGCAACGCTGTATAAGCACAGCTCTCTATGTCCCGACTAAGTAATCGCGACTCTATGTCGGTAAAATACCTATCCTGTTGCCATGGTAAACATTGATTCTGAATAAACTCAATATGATCCCGTGTCATGTCTTTGAGCCACTCTTTGAAAACCGTTGTTGTAAGAACGGCATCAGGCCGCCAGCCTCCAAAATGCCCATCAACTCCTCAGGAATGGGCTCGCATTGAAACTGCTCGCCGTTGCTAAGGTTGTGCAGCAAGCCGCTGGTTAAATCGAGCTGTAGTTGATCGCCGGGCTTTATTACTCCAAGCTCTGGGCAGAACAGCACTGGCAGGCCGAGGTTGAGTGCATTGCGGTAAAAAATGCGGGCGAATGATTTGGCAACGATGGCCGAGACACCCAGCTCGACCAAAGCTTGCGCGGCTTGCTCGCGCGAGGAGCCAATGCCAAATGCATCGCCGGCAATCATTAAGTCGCCCGGTTTCACCTGACTGGCAAAGTTCGGATCGATTGCTTCTAAGCAATGCGCCGCCAGTTCTGCGATGGAGCCTTTCATATAGGCACCAGGTGCCAGTACATCGGTATCAATATTGTCGCCAAAGACCCAGGCGGAACCAGTTAGATTGCGTTTCATCGGCTGCTCCTTCACAAAAATTGCCGTGGATCGGTGATGTAGCCGGTCACTGCTGCTGCGGCCACGCTGTAGGGGGAGCCCAAGTACACATTGGATTCGGGCGAGCCCATGCGGCCTTTAAAGTTACGCGAGGTTGACGACAGGCAATTCTCACCATTGGCAATGGCACCAGCCCCCATGCCGGCACAGGCGCCACAACCGGTTGGCAGCAAAATGGCACCGGCTTCGGTCAGGGTTGCCAGGGTGCCGTCTTTGGCAGCGGCTTCGGTGGTTTTCAATGAAGCCGGCGCAATCAGCAAGCGGGTGCCTGGCTGCACTTTGCGGCCTTTTAGCACCTCGGCCGCCATATGCAAGTCCGATAATTTGGCACCGGTGCAGGCACCGATGTAAGCCTGGTGGACAGGCACCTGGTCAAACTCGGTCACCGGATGGGTATTCTCCGGGCTGTGCGGTGCGGCAATTTGCGGGATTAACGTGCTGGCATCAAAGGTATGCACGGCTTCGTAGGGGGCATCGGCATCACTGTGCCAGCTTAATGCATCCGCTGCCACCGGCTGGCCGGTCTGGCGGATCCAGTCGGTGGTGGTTTGATCGGCGGCAATGATGCCGGTTTTGCCCCCAAGCTCAGCCGACATATTGCACAGCACCATGCGCTCGTACATCGACATGGCATCGACGGTGCTGCCGCCAAACTCCATCACTTTGTAATTGTTGTTCATGCCAAGGCGGGCACAGAGAAACAGCATGATGTCTTTGGCACTGCAGCCTTTTTGCAGCTGACCCTGCCAGTTGATGCGGATGGTCTGCGGCACCTTAATCCAAATCTCGCCGGTGGCCAGTACGCCAGTCATTTCGGTAGCGCCAATCCCCACCATAAAGGTGCCAAAAGCACCGCCGGTCGGTGAGTGCGAATCGCCGCCCACTAAAAACATGCCAGGTTGCAAATGCCCTTGTTGTGGCAACATCACATGGCAGATCCCCTGCATATCGTAAAAATGAGCAATCTGCTGCTCCTGGGCCCAACGACGGGTCAGTGCCAGGATCTCGGCACTTTCCGGATCCGTGGCTGGCACAAAGTGATCGCTGACCAGCACCACTTTGGATGGGTCGAATACCTTGGCACCAAGGGCCTCCAGCCGGCTTTTCACCCGGCGCGGGCCGCTGGAGTCGTGCATCAGCACCAGATCGACCTGACAGGTGACAATCTGTCCGGGTTCAACCCTGGGCTGCCGACTGGCACGGGCGATGATTTTCTGGGCCAGAGTTTGGGGGGCGTTCTGAGCTGGAGTCATGGTTTTTCCTGTTGCCTGCAACTTGCCTTTTGGCATGCTTCTGCACGGCCAGACTTGTCGCAGACCGTGAATGCGTGCTATCACAATAAAAGAAAAGTGCGGCCGATGGTATGGAGCCAGAGCGCTAATTTGGGCTGGAAGCCTTGTCAGATATAGGAATTTTGATAAATGTCAACCGTGAAACTGAGCGTGGATGGTGCGGTCGCTACCCTGTGCATTGATCGGGCCGATAAACGCAATGCGCTGAATCAGGCCATGTGGCAGCAATTATCCGATCACTGCGACACCTTGCAGCAGGAAGTTAAACCCAAGCTGGTACTGGTCACCGCTGCCGGTGAGCAGGCATTTTGCGCTGGTGCCGATATCCAGGAGCTGCATCAGCTGCTCGGTGATAGCACCGCATTGGCGCTGAATAATCAGCTGGTGCAACAAGCCCAGTTGAAGCTGCAGCGGCTGCCATGTGCCACCTTAGCCGTCATCAATGGCCTTTGCGTCGGTGGTGGACTTGGCATTGCTTTGTGCTGCGACTTCCGGTTGGCGGTGCCACAGGCAAAATTTGCCATCACGCCATCCAAGCTTGGTTTGTTGTACAGCATCGAGGATACCCGTCGTTTGGTGAATCTGGTGGGGGAAGCCCGGGCGAAGTGGTTGCTCTATACCGGAGCCATGCTGGATGCAGACACTGCCCTGCAGTGGGGGCTGGTGCATCAGCTGACAGAGCCTGACAAGCTGGCGCAACGTGTCAGTGACTGGCAACAGCAGCTGCTGGCGGTAAGTCGGGTATCGGTGGCGGGGATCAAACAAACCCTGGCTCATTTAGGCGGGGATCCGCTGTTTGGTGAAGCCGGAGTCCGGCCCTTGTTCGATGCTGCTTTTCAGCAGGCCGACTTTCAGCAAGCCGCGGCGGCTTTTGTGGCCAAACAAAAGGTGGATTTTTCATGATGGAAGCGCAAGGCTTTAGCCACTGCGATCAGGACAGCGGTTTTAGTGCCCATATCGGGCCTTTTTATCAAAAACAGCAAGGTGAGCAATGGCTTAGGGCCTTACCACTGACCGATATCCATTTGAATCCGGAGGGAGTGGTGCACGGTGGTGTGCTGTTGGCCTTTGCCGATTATGTTATTTACCGTGCTATTGGCGATATCACTGGCCATCAGATGCGCTTTGCCACCATTCAGCTCAGCAGCCAGTTTCTGGCAGCAGCCAAAGCCGGTGAGGTGCTGCTGGGCGAGGGGCGTATTGTGCGCCAGACCCGGAGTGTGATCTTTGCCGAAGGGCGTCTTTATACGGAACGCCGCGAAATTATGGCTGCCAACGGTATCTGGAAAGTTCTCGGAGCCTGAAATCCGTTTGTGCCAATAAGTCGATGTTGGGTTGATTTACGCTTCTTGACAAAGATCAACGCATTGATGCTTTCGCTCAGCCACTATCGGGTTATGCAATCCATAACGAGATAAGGGGTATGGCATCATGAAGCATCGAACCATACGCGGCACCATCCGCTACACCAGCAAAAAGCCTGAGCGGCTGGATCAAGAACGGGGGCGGGAGTTTTTCTCACTAACCAGACAGTTCGATGGCTGCATGGTGCTGCAGGCCCACTGCGAAATTGATGACGAGCCCAATGTGATCCGCGATGTGGTGCTGGCAATGCAGCCGGATGCCAGCCCTATCGACTGCAGCGTACGCCTGACGGTAGGTGACAAATACGAAGGCAGTGGCTGGATGCGCTTTGGCCGTGGTTATGTCGAGTGCGAAAGCCATAATCAGCGCGATGGTCGGATCCGGCAGCACGTTGAGATTGAAGCTCCAGTACGCTGGTTGCAGGCGCATCCTATTGTTGGCGACGCACAGTTGCTGCGGATGTACGATCTGTCACAAGGCCCCGGTAAAACCTTTTTCCCTAACCTGTTTCTTACCTCGCCGGATCACCGTGGTGCGACCGGGCCTCTGCTGTTTAAAACCGGCTTTGGTCTACGCTATGTCGGTGAAGAAGCTATTACTGTTGTGGCCGGCAGTTTTCAGGCGCGCCACTTTCAGCTGGTTGATACCGCGGGAAATTTGCCGGAAGAACATCCGCCTTACGATATCTGGTGCAGTGCCGATGACGATTATCTTTTTTTAAAAGGCGGCGTGGCCGGCTACATGCAAACGCATTACGAGCTGGTGGATTATCAGATCATTGAACGGGGGCTAGCATGAGTACAGTCAAAACCATACCTTCCTGGCAAGCGCTCACTCAGCACGATGTATTTCCAGAGGCGAATCACGATGAAGTGGCACGGATGAATGTGCTAACCCATCTGAATTACCATTTAAGTGCCCGAGTATTGCCTGGTGTTAAGCAAAGCTATGAGCAACGGGTTAAGCCAGCTTTTGTAAAAGCGCACGGGCGTGAACCTGAGAGTCGCCATGAAATCCGGCAAGCCATGCAGCAAGACAGCTACTTTCAGTTCTGGAGCGCATTACGGCGCAATACCATGGAAATGCGTCACCAGGCGGGCCGAGCTATGGTGTTGCGGCAAATTGATCGCATTGTCAGTAAGGTGGATGCACTGAATCAGGATGCTGCGACCTTGCAACTGGATGACTCCATCCCGGTGCCGGATAATATCCGCGATGTGGATATTCACTGCCAGCCAGGGTGTTACTACACCGAATACTTTGCAAATGATGTCACGGTAGCGGCCAGTTACGATGCTGGTCTCTTTGTGACTACAGCCGGCTTGCTAGGCGCTCTTAGTGATGGCGGCGGTAAAGCCATTGCGAATTGGCTGGCGCAAGAACATCCGGGCTTCAAGCCTCGCAAAATTCTGGATATTGGCTGCACCATCGGCCACAACATCGTGCCGCTGGCGCAAGCTTTTCCGGATGCAGAGGTGATTGCTGTCGATGTCGCCAGGCCAAGCCTGCGTTATGCCCATGCCCGAGCGAAAGCTTTGGGAGTCAATAACATTACCTTTGTGCAGGCCAACGCCGAGCATTTACCGCAGTTTGCCAATGAGAGCTTTGACCTCATCACAACTGCCATGTTCTGGCACGAGACCTCCCATCAAGCCATGCCTGCTATTTTACGTACCATAGAGCGTTTGTTAAAACCAGGCGGTCTGACGCTGCATCTGGAACAGCCGCAGTATCAGGGCATGGGACTGTATGAGCAATTTATTCGCGACTGGGATACGTACTTTAACAACGAGCCTTACTGGGGGCCGATGCATGATCTGGATTTAAAGCAGATGTTGGCCGATGCTGGTTTCCAGGTAGACGAGTTGTTTGATGTCGGCGTGGTTTCCAAAGTGGATGAAGCGATTTTTGGTAAGCGCGAAGCCGGAGAGTCGGGGGAAGACTATGGTCGGGCCCCGGTCTGGAACGCGTTTGGACTTTGGAAAAAGTAATGGGACAAGGGGGAGTCATGACACAGCAGACCATCGACACCATTGATCTGGCAGGCACCAAAGCAAAAGGCCAGCGTCCCTGGTTTCTTGCCGACCGTCAGTCCGAGCAGGTTCTATCGATTGCCATGGCGCTGGCAACCGAGCTGGCTGTCACACGCGAGCGCTTGAGCACGCTGGAAGCGATTTTGGTGCAGCAGAAAATCCTAGCCAAGGACGCCATCGATCACTACCGGCCTTCGCAGCAGGAGACAGCTGAGCGCAGTGCCGCTATGCAAGCCTATCTGGCGCGGATCCTGCGTATTGTGCAGCAAGACAAAGAAAGCATCGGGGCCCATGATAAAAGCATGGAGCAAATTCAGACAGAACTGACCCGAAGCTAGGTTGATGCCTGTGCAACAACAGCCAAGCCTGACAGAGCAGTTGATAGCTACCTTGCTATCCAAGCCAATTCGGCCTGATGATCGTATCCGGGCCAGTTACCATTTGCTGGATTGGCTTGCTTGTGTCGCTGGCGGCAGCGCTTCAGACATCGCGATGATTTATCGTAGTCAACTCGATCTGGCACCAACCGGTTGCACAGCTTTGTGGCAAGGAAGCAGCGGCTTTGAGAATGCCCTGGCTTACAATGCTGCTCTTGGTAATGTGCTGGAAATGGATGACGTGCATCGTCGTTCTATCTTGCATCCGGGCCCGGTGGTGATTCCTGCTGCCTTAGCCGTTGCTGAGCAACAGGGCTCATCGCTGCAACAGCTGCTGGATGCCATTATTCTGGGTTACGAAGTCACCATTCGCATTGGCTCAGCCATTGGACGCAGTCACTATCGCTTTTATCATAATACCTCTACCTGTGGCGCCTTTGGGGCCGCCATGGCGGCAGGTGTGTTGTGGCAATTAACAACCGCTCAATTAGTGGCAGCACTTGGCAATGCTGGCAGTCGTACCGGTGGTTTGTGGCAAATGCGCCATGAAGGCGTGCACACCAAGCAGTGGCACAATGCCGAGGCTGCAAAAAGCGGAGTAGCCGCAAGCCGGTTAGCGAAAGCTGGCATGACGGGTCCTGTAGCCATCCTTGAAGGGCCTCAGGGGCTTTTTGCTGCCATGTCGGATGATGCAGTACCAGAGCACGTTTTGTCGCCGGCCCCAGGCTGGTTACTGCATGACTGTACGTTTAAACCCTGGCCAGCCTGCCGTCATGCCCATCCCGCTCTGGATGTGATCAGCTCCGTGCTGACCCAACAACCTTTGCATCCTGATGAGGTGCAAGCTGTGCTGATTGAGACCTACCAGGATGCCCTGACTTTTTGTGATAAGCCAACACCCGGCACAGCTGCTGAAGCGCGCTTTAGCATTCAGCATGCGGTGGCCGCTCGCATCGTCTGGGGCGAGCCAGAGCTTTGGCATTATCAACCAGAGCATTTGGCAGAACCTGCGGTTGCCGCCTTACGTGGCCGTATTCAGCTTCAGGTGGCCGAAGCCTTTGAGCTGGCTTACCCAATGCATTTTGGTGCCCGCTGCCAGCTAACATTAGCCAGTGGGGCTAGCCTCCAATGCCAGCTGAACGACACCTTGGGCGATCCGGAGCGTCCTTTATCGACCGGGCAGCTGGTCGCGAAAGCACGGCGCTTGTTTGCCGCCGCAGGGCTGTCCGAAGCCCGCATTGAAAGGTTAACAGCCATGCGCTGGGCCAGTGAGGCCGATGTCTCGATTTTATTTGGTTTGTTAAAGCAGGAGTAGCACCATGACTACCGCCATCGATGCGATCCTGGAGCATCTTACCTCCGTCACTTTTGAGGATTTACCCGATAGTAGCCTTATCGCCGCGAAAGCATTTTTAAAAGATACCTTTGCTGTGGCTTTAAGCGGCAGCAGGGTTCCCACAGTGGCTGCGGTGAAAGGCGCGGTGCAAGGCTGGGGGCAAGGCAAGCAGGCTCAGGTCTGGGCGACCGGGGAATGGCTGCCCGCTGGCAATGCGGCCCTGATGAATGGCTTTCAAATTCACAATCAGGAATGGGATGCGGTGCATGAAAAGGCGGTGGTCCATCCAATGGCGACCATTGTCTCTGCTTTGGTGGCCTATGCCCAACAGCACCAGCTATCGGGCAAGCAGCTGCTGCTCGGGCTGATTTTAGCCGTTGACGTAGCGACCCTCATCGGCAGCTGCGTGACTTCCGGCTTGCGCTTTTTTCGCCCGGCCTGTTGCGGTGCCTTAGGGGTGGCCGCTGGTATCAGTGCCATGCTTGGGCTGAGCCGGGAACAAACCCACCAGGCGCTTGGTATTGCCTACAGCCAGCTTAGCGGCACCATGCAGGCCCATGTTGAAGGTTCCCCTATGCTGGCGATGCAAATTGGCATCAATGCCAGAGCTGCGATGCATGCGGTTGATTTGGCCAGAGCTGGCTTTACCGGCCCGAAAGATATTCTGGAAGGGCCTTTTGGTTATTTTAAGCTGTACGAGCAAAGCTACCAGTTATCGGAGTTATTTGCCCGCTTAGGCCAGCAACATCAAATAGAACAAGTCAGCCATAAACCGTACCCAACCGGTCGGGCCGGGCATGGTGCTGTTGATGCTATTTTGACCCTGCAACAACAGCACGGCTTTACCGCTGAGACGGTTGAGCACATTCATATTACGGCACCGCCGCTGATCCTGCGGCTGGTCGACCGGCCGGTCCGGCCGGATATGGACAGCAGCTACGCCAAGCTTTGTCAGGGCTATATTGCCGCCTGTGCCTTGTTGCATGGCCAGGTCAGCGTCACTGATTTTGATGAGCCGGCGCTGCGTGATCCGAGGCGCCTTGCTCTGGCTAGCCGGGTAGCCATGTCCTTAAGCGATTGCACCGATCCGAATGCACTGGCGCCAATTGATGTGCAGCTTAGGCTCAAGGATGGTACCGAGCTTCGTCTGTTTCTGCCGGCTGTGCTTGGCCACCCTGAGCGGCCACTCTCGGTCAGTCAGCAGCAGCAAAAATGCCTGGCGGCTATTGCCAGCTGCGCCGTGCCTTATTCAGAGACAGACTGGCAGCAATTGATAAATGCCATAGACCATCTGGAGCAGCTGGCCAATAGTAGTGACCTGGTTGCTTTATTAATTAGTCCGACACACAGGTAAAGTCATGCAAGCATCTTATCCAACCTACTTTGAATCCTTTGATTACCAGGCCATGCTTGAGGACTATCCATTGGGGCAGGCGCTGTTGGAGCATTTCCAACGCATGTCAGCTAAGGAGCTGCGGGCGTTGCAGAATCAGCGTTTTATGAAAGTGATGGCCAGGGCCTGGCAAATTCCGTTTTATCAGCGCATCTGGGGCAAGGCTGGCCTGAGCCCGGCGGATATTCAGAGCCTGGAAGATATTGAAAAACTGCCGCTTATTTCCAAAGCCGATATTATGGCCAGTGTCGAGCAGTTTCCGCCCATCGGTGATTTTCATGGCCTGGATGCGATCCCAAAAGAGCAGCGGCCGCCGTTGGTGTTTCATACCACCAGCGGTACCACAGGTACGCCGCAGCCCTTGCTATTTGGGCCCAAAGGCCGTGAAGTGCAATCGCTGTTAGTGGCACGCAGTTATCGTTTTATGGGGCTAAAACCGGCGGCGACCATCCAAAGCTGCTACGGCCATGGCATGATCAATGGTGGTCATTACATCCGCGAAGCCGTTACCCGTTATACCAATGCCATTTTCCTGTCAGCCGGTACCGGCGTCGAAACCCGATCTGCCCAGCAGGTGCAGTTGATGAAAACCTTTGGCGTCAATGTGTTGGTTGGTTTTGTCGATTACATTAAGCGACTGGCAGATGTTGCCAAAGAAGAAGGGCTGACACCGGGCAAAGATATCAAGATTGATATGATCATCGGCCACCTGGGGATGGAAAGCCGTGACAGCATTGCAAAAGCCTGGGGTAACCCGGAGCTGTTTGATTGGTACGGCGTGGGTGATACCGGATGCATTGCAGCTGAAGGGCCGGATCACGATGGCATGCATGTCTGGGAGGATGCGCATTATCTGGAACTGCTGGACCCAGATAGTAATCAGCCGGTTGCTGTCGGTGAGCGGGGCAATATGGTGGTGACTTGTCTGTACAAAGACGATGTTTATCCCATTATTCGCTTTAATACCCACGACTTGAGCGAGCAATTGCCGGGAGAAAATAAGCTGGGCTTGCCGTTTAAGCGCATTCGTGGCTTTATGGGGCGTTCGGATAATATGGTGAAACTGCGTGGCATTAATATTTACCCGCAAGGGGTTGGCCCCATGCTGGAGGAGCGGCCGGAGTTTCTGGGCGAGTTTTTGTGCAAGGCGGTGCGGGATGACACTGGCCGCGATGAAATGATTGTGCTGGTTGAGGTCAGCAGCCCACCAGAACAGCGGTCGGAGCTGCTGGACAGCTACCAAAGCCTGCTCAAACGCAAAATAGGCATTGAGGTGCAGGTTGAGCTAGTCGGTGAGGGCGAACTGACGGCGCTGACCCAGGTGGATGTGCGGCAAAAGCCGATCCGCTTGCTGGATCAGCGTTTTGGCGGATGAAAAGGAGCAGCATGTGAGGCTGGAACAGCAAGTGTTGGCTGCCGATTTTCATCAGCAGCAACAGTGGCTTCAGGCCGGAGCCTTTAGTGCTACGGAGTTATTGCAGTGGCAATGGTCGGCAGCACAGTACTTTAATCCTCAGTTAAATTGCTTCACCCAACTGGTGGATGCAGCGCCACTCCCTGAGCCGCATGGCCTGTTGGCTGGCCTGGTGCTGGGGGTGAAAGACAATATTGATGTGACTGGCTTTGCCACCACGGCCGGTCTTGAAGTACGCCGCTACGCTTTTCCAATCGAAGATGCTTTTGTGATTCAGCAGTTAAAAAATGCGGGCTGCAGCATGCTGGGCAAACTGAATATGCACGAAGGTGCGCTTGGGGCCAGCAACCACAACAGCCATTTTGGCAATGCCCACAATCCACACCGCTTAGGCTTCACACCAGGCGGTTCTTCAGGTGGGTCGGGTGCGGCGGTGGCTGCCGGTTTAGTACCGGTAGCACTTGGCACCGATACCATGGGCTCGGTGCGGATCCCGGCATCTTATTGCGGTGTCTTTGGCTTTAAACCCAGCCGGGGCGCCATCAGCAATCGCGGCTCGGTGCCCTGTGGCCGCAGCATGGATACCATAGGGCCACTGGCGCGCTCGGCTCGGGATCTAAGTTTGGTTTTTGCCCGGATGGCTGCTTACGATGCCAATAGTCCGGAGGCTATCAACTTGCCTGCCGCTGCACCACAGGACTGCAAGTCAGTGCGTATCCTTGTGCCTGCAGAGCTGGATGCTCTGGGGGTGGCCGACGATATTCTGGCTGACTTTGCAATGAATCTGCAGGTATTTCGTGATCTAGGTTGCTCAGTGCAGTTCGTTGAGCTTGGGGATTACCCCTTTGCAGCAGCGCGCCGGGCCGGCCTTCTTCTTTGTGAAACCGACATGCGGCTGGAGTATCAGCACGAATGGGAAAGCAGGCAGGAGGAATTTTCCAACTACTTACGCGCCTTGCTGGCTTACCCGGATCGGAAAAGTCCGCTGGATTACAGCGCTGCTTTGCAGGTGTTGGAACAGGCGGTTATCAGCGCCAGGCGCTGGTTTGCTCAAGGGGAGCTGCTGCTGCTGCCTACCACACCGCAACGTGCATTTTCGCTGGATGGGCCTGTGCCTTCCAACCAGGCGGATCTGACCAGCCTGGCCAATCAGGCCGGGCTACCGGCGCTGAGTATGCCCATGCTCACTGGACAGCCGCTACCGGCTGGTATGCAATTGATAGGGCCAGCAGGCAGCGATTGGCAATTGCTGGCCCTGGCAGAGCTGTGGCAACGGGAAAGTGGCTTTCAGTATCGTCTGCCTGCTATGGTAAACGAGATACAGTAACGAGGAGTTCAAATGGCGGGTCCATTAGCGGGCATTAAAGTGCTGGATTTAAGCCGGATCCTGGCCGGGCCCTGGGCTACCCAGGTGCTGGCGGATTACGGGGCTGAGATCTGGAAAATAGAAAAGCCCGGCGAAGGGGATGATACCCGGCGCTGGGGACCGCCTTTTTTGCTGGATGCCAATGGGCAGAACACCGGCCAGTCGGCTTATTTTCTAGCGGCCAACCGGGGCAAGCGCTCAGTCTGCATTGATATCAGCAGCGAGCAGGGCCAGCAGCAGATCCACCAGCTGGCTGCACAGGCCGATGTGCTGGTGGAAAATTACAAAGTGGGTGGCCTGGCCAAGTATGGTCTGGATTATGCCAGCTTAAAAGCCAGCAACCCACGGCTGATTTATTGCTCCATCACCGGTTTTGGTCAGACTGGACCTTATGCCAATCAGGCTGGTTACGATGCAATGATCCAGGGTCTTGGCGGCCTGATGAGCATTACCGGTGAGCCGGATACGCATCCCGGCGGCGGGCCGCAAAAAGTCGGTGTGGCAGTGGCGGACTTGATGACCGGTATGTACGCTGTTTCAGCTATTTTGGCCGCCTTGCACCATCGCAACCAGACCGGCCAGGGCCAGTACATCGATCTGGCACTGCTGGATACCCAGGTGGCCTGGTTGGCCAATCAGGCCTCCAATTATCTGGTTAGTGGCCAGGTGCCACAACGTCTTGGCACCGCCCATCCGAATATCGTGCCTTATCAGGCAATGCAGGTAAAAGACGGCTTCATCCTGCTGGCGGTCGGCAATGATCGGCAGTTTCGCAGTTGCTGTGCGGTGCTAGGCTGTGCGGAGCTGGCCGATGATCCTCGCTTTTGCAGCAATGCGCTGCGGGTGCAGCATCGTGATGCCCTGATCCCCTTGCTTGCTGCTCAGCTGTTGCAGCATGGCGTAGCGCATTGGGTCAAAGCTTTATCCGATCAGCACGTGCCTTGCGGGCCTATCAATAATCTGGAGCAGGTCTTTGCCGATCCTCAGGTGCAAGCCAGAGGCATGCCTATTCAGGCTACTCATGCCAAAGGCTATCAGGTGCCTATGGTGGCTAATCCGGTGAAGTTTTCCGCTACCCCCTTGTCGTTTGACTCGGCTCCACCTGAGCTTGGTGAGCATACCGAAGCCGTCTTGCAGCAGCTGCTAAAAGGTCGTTAACCCCCTTTTAGCGGCGGTTTTTTCCCGCCTTTTGTCAATTGTCAATTTCGCCCGCCAAGCCACATGGACTCGGGGTGTTAGCTCAGCTAGATTTGTCCGTACAACTTGAGAAGAGGAGCGGACAATGACAACGCTAGTGGTGCTGTTTAATCTTAAAACGGATGCCGATCAGCAGGCGTATGAGCAGTGGGCCAAACAAACCGATCTGCCAACGGCGGGCGCCTTGCCTTCAGTCGATGCCTTTAAGCTGTACAAATCCCAGGCGCTTTTGATGAGTGAGCAAGCGCCTCCTTACCAATACATTGAAGTGATTCAGGTGAATGATATGGCGCAATTTGGCCAGGATGTCGCCAGCGAAACCATGCAAAAAGTTGCCAGCGAGTTTCAGAGCTTCGCCGATAACCCACTGTTTATTTTGACTGAACAAATCTAAGGAGGGGGTATGGCACAGTATCCGGATCTGGCAGGCAAAGTGGCAGTGATTACCGGCGCCGGTCGTCGTCAGGGGCTGGGCGAGGCGATGGCCAAGCGGCTGGCTGCCGAAGGTTGCAAAGTGGTGATTACCGATCTGGGGCAGGCCCAGGGTGAGCATCTGCCGGAAACCGCCATTGGCACGACGCAGGAAATGCAGGACATCGTGCAAGAAATCGAACAGGCCGGCGGCACGGCTGCGGCTTTTGTCTGCAATGTGTTAAAGCCAGAAGAAGTCGCTGCCGCTGCCCGCTTTGCGGTGGATAGCTTTGGCAGCCTGGATATCTGGGTGAACAATGCCGGCGTTGGTTATCTGATGAAACCCATATTAGAGATGAGCGTCGAGGAGTGGGATACCGTGCTGAATGTCAATCTGCGCGGTACTTTCCTTGGCATCAAATACGCTGCGGAGCAGATGGTGCAGTTGGGCAATGGCGGCAAAATTATCAATATTGGCTCACAAGCCTCTAAATCTGCCTTTGCGCATGCTTCGGCCTACACCACCTCCAAGCACGGCATGACGGGCTTAACCCGGGTGGCAGCGCAAGAGCTGGGTCCCCATGGCATTAATGTCAATCAAATATGCCCCAATCATGTCACCACCGGTCTCGGTGCCTGGCAAAACGCGCATTTTTCGGAAGTGACCGGCAAAGGCTATGACCAATACATGGCCGATATGCGGGCGCGTATTCCGCTAGGGCGGCCGGGATTGCAGGACGATATCGCCAAAGCCTGTGCTTTTTTATGTTCAGAGCAAGCTGTTTACATCAGTGGCGAAGCGATGAATGTCTCAGGTGGTGAAGAGTATCACTAGTAGCGTCATGGCTCATTTTTCGACAGGTATTTAAAACAGGATTACTGCTATGAAGCATCAATACCCATGGCCGGATCAGGCTCGTTTGGCCCTGTCCATTGTGGTCAACGTGGAAGAAGGCTCTGAATACAGCATCCGCGACGGTGATGCCGGTATGGAGCCGGTGGATGAGTTGCAGGTGCATCTGAAAAAGCCGATACGCAATTACGGCAATGAATCCAATTACCAGTATGGCCTGAACGAAGGGGCCAGCCGCATTATTGCCTTGCTGGATAAATACCGCATTCGCGCTACCTGGACAGCAGCTGCTTTAAGCCTGGAGCGAGCGCCTTCTCTGGCCGAAGCCATTCGCCGCCGTGAGGATGAAACCTGCTCGCACGGCTACCGCTGGGTGCATCAGTTTCGTATGAACGAAGACGAAGAGCGGGCTTTTATTCGCCAGGCGGTCAGCAGCATTGAAAAGACCACCGGCAAGCGGCCGCTGGGTTGGTTGTCCCGCTATCTGCTAACCGACAACACCCGCCGCTTGCTGCAAGAAGAGGGTTTTCTGTACCACATGGACGATTACAGTGCCGATGCGCCCTTTTGGGCCAGGGTGGAAGGCTCAAACAGGCCTATGGTGATTGTGCCTTACGCGCTCGATTCGAACGACATGAAAATGTGGGTGGCACCTTCCTATACCCCGGAGCAATGGCTGAAGTATGCCAAAGACAGTTTTGATGTGCTCTATGCCGAAGGGGCAGAGCAACCCAGAATGATGAGTCTGGGGCTGCATCTTCGCATTATTGGGCGGCCTGGCCGCATTTGGGCACTGGAGGAGTTTTTTCGTTATGTCACCGCCAAGCCTGGTGTTTGGTTTGCCAGTCGTGAGCAAATTGCCCGTCATTTTCAGGCCGAGGTACCACCGGCTGAGCTGAAGGAGAACCCGGCATGGGGCTAATTCGCAGCTTGTTATTTGTGCCGGGTAACCGGCCGGATCGGTTTCACAAAGCCTTAGCCAGCGAGGCCGATCTGATCTGTATCGATCTGGAAGATGCAGTACCGTTGGCTGAAAAAGATGTGGCCTTTGCCGCGGTGCAGTCCTTTTTGGCTGAATTGGAACCGTCTCAGCGTAACCGGGTGGCTGTGCGGATGAACCCATTATCAACCCAGTTGGGTGAGTGTGAGTTGACTGGGTTCAGTAACTGCCCACCGGCTTATCTGATGTTGGCAAAGTGTCAGAGCACCGAAGAAGTAGAGCGAGCGGCTCGTTCGTTGCAAGGGCGCAGTAAATTGATTGGCTTAATTGAATCGCTCTCTGGTTTGATGCAAGCCCAGCAGATTGCCCGGGCCAGCAAAACCTTGGTGGCGCTGATGTTTGGCGGCGCTGATCTGGCAGCAGAGCTTGGTTGTGATTTCAGTTATGAGCCCTTGCTGTTGGCGCGCTGTCAACTGGTACAGGCAGCTGCTGTTGCTGGCGTTCAGTTGTTGGATGTCCCTTTTGTCGACTTGCAGGATCTGCAGGGTCTACAGCAGGAAACTCGCCGGATCCGGGCGCTTGGCTTTAGCGGCAAGGCGGCGATCCATCCGAAACAAATTCAATCAATTCATGAGGCCTTACAGCCAAGTGCAGAGCAGTTGACCTATGCCAGAAAAGTCGTAGCAGCTGCCCTGGCCGACTCCGCCGATGCGGTGTTGGTGGTGGATGGAAAAATGGTCGACCGACCGGTTTTACTTTCTTGTCAACGAATACTGGCTTACGCCGGGGAAACTGCAGTTGATGATACAAGCTGCGCGCATTAATTCAGGTGGAACTAATCATGGTACAACATGTAAAGAAAATCAGTGAAAACCGCTATCGTGAATCCTTTGGCCGTCATTACGAAGAGTTTCATATTGGCGATATCTACGAGCATCGCCCTGGTCGCACCATTACCAAAACAGACAATACCTGGTTCACGCTGCTGACCATGAACACCCACCCAATGCACTTTGATGATGAGTACGCCAAAGCCAGTGAGTTTGGTAAATGCATTGTCTGCTCGCCGTTGACGGTAGCCCTAATGGTTGGCATGAGCGTGACCGATGTCAGTCAAAAAGCCATCGCCAATCTGGGCTGGGATGACATCAAGCTGACGCACCCCTTGTTCGAAGACGATACCCTTACGGCTGAATCCGAAGTACTGGATAAGCGTGAATCCAAGTCACGGCCAGGGGCGGGTATTGTCACGGTAAAAACCACTGGCTTTAACCAGCATGGCACTGTGGTTTGCAGTTTTGTGCGCAAAATGTTGATTGCCAAGCAAGGCCACTCGGTCGAAGACAAAGTTAATTATTAAGCGGAGAGCATTATGTCCGAGTTGTGGAGTAAAGAAGACGAGCAATCCATCCTGGATATGATTGAGCGCTGGGTCGAACAAGACGTTCGGCCTATTGCCCAGGAGTTTGATCAGGCGGATAAATACCCGCATCAACTGGTAGAGCAGATGAAAGAGCTGGGTCTGTTCGGTGCCACCATCGGCCAGCAATATGGCGGCATGGGTCTGCCCGCGACTATTTATGCCAAAATCGTACTTTGCGTGGCTTCTGCCTGGATGGCACCCAGCGGTATTTTCAATTCGCATCTTATTCAGGCGTCCGCTATTGAGCGGGCCGGTACCGATGAACAGAAGCAGCGTTTTCTGCCGCGGATGGCCAGTGGTGAGTTACGCGGTGGCATTGCGTTGACCGAACCGAATGCGGGCACCGATCTGCAGGCGATTCGTGGTACGGCAGTGCGCGATGGCGATCATTACATTTTAAATGGCACCAAAACCTGGATCACCAATTCGCTAAACGGTAACTCGTTGGCGGTGCTGATGAAAACCGATCCTAAAGCAGTGCCTGCCCACAAGGGCACCAGCATGTTTATTGTCGAGACCAAGGATGCTGAGGGCAACTTTAAACCGGGCATCAAGGTTTCAAAACTTAAAAAGCTGGGGTACCGCGCTATCGATACCTGCGAAGTGGTGTTTGAAGACTTTCGGGTACCGGCGGCCAACCTGATTGGTGAGGTTGAGGGTAAAGGTTTTGTCCAGGCGCTGGGCGGGTTGGAGCTGGGCCGGATCAATGTAGCAGCCCGTGGTGCCGGCATCGCCAAAGGGGCCCTGGATTTGGCGGTACGTTATGCCCAGGAGCGGGAAACCTTCGGTAAAGCCATCTGCAACCATCAGGCTATTCAACTCAAATTAGGCGAAATGGCAGTACAGGTCGAGGCAGCCCGGCTGCTGATCGAACAAGCGGCCGCTAAATACGATGCTGGTGAGCGCTGCGATATGGAAGCCGGTATGGCGAAGTTTGCCGGCTCTGAGGCCGGAGTGTTCTGTGCCAATGAGGCGATGCGGATCTTCGGGGGCTATAGCTACTCGGTCGAGTACGACATTGAGCGCTATTATCGCGATGCCATGCTGATGTGCATTGGTGAAGGTACCAACGAGATGCAGCGCATCATCATTGCCAAACAACTGATTGAGCGCTACAAAATCTGAGGGAATACAACCATGAAGCAACTTCCTTTGGAAGGGATACGCATTGTTGCCGTTGAACAATATGGAGCCGGGCCATATGGCTCCATGTTTCTGGCCGACTTAGGTGCTGAAGTGATCAAGATAGAGAACCCGGCCATTGGTGGTGATGTCTCGCGCCAGACCGGGCCATTTTTTCTGGGGGATAACGACAGCTACTTTTTCCAGACCTTTAACCTGAATAAAAAAAGCCTGACGCTGGATTTAAAAAAGCCTGAAGGCCGGGCCGTGTTTGAAAAGCTGGTTGCCTCTGCTGATGCGGTGACTAATAACTTGCGTGGCGATCAGCCGGATAAATTGGGCTTGACTTACCAGGCACTTCAGCACATCAATCCAAAAATTGTTTGTGGCCATTTGTCGGCTTATGGCCGTGATAACGACCGTAAAAGCTGGCCA
The DNA here is from genome assembly GCF_020831925.1 of Alkalimonas sp. GTDB lineage: Bacteria > Pseudomonadota > Gammaproteobacteria > Enterobacterales > Alteromonadaceae > Alkalimonas. The sequence goes on along the minus strand of NZ_JAFIFQ010000004.1, from coordinate 105,363 downwards.
GGCTACGACTATCTGATGCAGGCCGAAGCTGGTTTGATGTCGCTGACTGGTGAGCCGGGCCAGCCACCCGCGCGCTTTGGTGTCTCCATGGTGGATTTTATGACGGGGGCTGTCGCCTCCCTTGGCCTGACGGCGGCGTTGCTCGGTGCTTACCGGACCGGCCAGGGGCGTGATGTGGATGTCTCTTTGTTCGATGTGGCTTTGCATCAGCTGTCGTACCCGGCGACCTGGTATTTGAATCAGGGGCATATCACCGAGCGGGTGGCGCGCTCTGCACATCCGGCAACCGTGCCTTGCCAGCTTTATAAAACTGCCGATGGTTTTATCTTCCTGATGGCGATGACGGACAAATTCTGGCAGGTATTGGTGGGTATCTTGCAGGACGAGGTACTCCTTCAGCCTCGCTTTGCCACGGTGGCAAAGCGGCGGGAACATCGTGATGCCTTAACGCTGGAAATGGATAGGGTATTAAGCCAGAAAACTACAGCTGACTGGCTGAACACGCTAAAAGGTCATATTCCCTGTGCACCGGTGCTGGATCTACCCCAGGCACTGCAAAACCCTTATATCCGGGATATAGGTATGGTGCGTACTGTACCACACCCTGAAAAAGCCGATATGCAAATTCTGGGTTGTCCTATCAAAGTGGATGGTCAGCGCATGGCGGGTAAAGCAGCTGGTGCTATGGGGGTAAACTCGGTGAGCATTTTATCTGAGCTGGGGTACAGCAGTGCCGAGATTGAAGACCTGAAATCGGCTAGCGTGATCTAATGGAGGCATGATGAAACTGCAGGGCATACGGGTTTTGGATTTATCGCTTTTTTTACCGGGGCCGCACTTTACCATGATGATGGCCGATCACGGGGCTGAGGTGATCAGTCTGGAACCACCTGGCGGCGAGCCGGTGCGCCAGATTGGTTTGCAGCAAGATGGGCTATCGGTCTGGTTTCGTAATGTCTATCGCGGCAAGAAAAGCATCAATCTCAATTTAAAATCAGCCGCCGGCAAGCAGGCATTTTTGAAACTGTGCGCCACGGTGGATGTGCTGGTGGAGGCTTTTCGCCCAGGTGTGATGCAGCGGCTGGGGCTGGATTATGCCGCCATCAAAGCGGTGAATCCGGGCATTGTTTATTGCTCAATTTCGGCCTATGGCCAGCATGGCCCAAAGGCCCAGCAACCGGCCCATGATCTGAGTATTCAGGCCGATAGTGGCGCTGTCTTTATTAATGAGGGCCAGGATGGCAAGCCCGCCATGCCCGGCATGCCGGTAGCCGATATGGCGGGCAGCCTGATGGCATTTTCCGGTGTGCTGATGGCGCTGTTAAAGAAACAGCAAAGCGGGCAGGGTGATTACCTGGATATCTCCATGCAAGACTCCCTGATAGCCTGGTATCCCAATGTGATGGGGCCACCTTTTGCCGAGCAGCGCTCACCAGAGGTGAAACAAGAACGTAGCTGGGGCGGGGCGGCTTTTTATCAGATTTATGAAACCAGCGATGGCCAGTTTCTGACGCTGGGCGGTAGTGAGCTGAAGTTTGTTAGTCACCTACTGACCGCCTTGCAGCGACCGGACTTGATTGAGCTCTGCAAGTTACCGCCTGGCCAGGCGCAGCAGCCGGTGAAAGACTTCTTGCGTCAAAGCTTTATCAGCCAGCCATTAAGCCATTGGCAAGCTTTTTTAGCCGACATTGATGTTTGCTGGTCGCCGGTACGCGACCTTTACCAGGCCATGCAAGAGCCGCATCTGCAGCAGCGTGACATGCTGCTAACCGACAAGGCCGGCAATCAGCACCTGGGCGTGCCCATCAAGTACCAGCAGGAACCAGCCCAACCCAGGTTGCAGCTGCCCGCCTTCAGTGAGCATACCGAGGCGATTTTAACCGAACTGGGGTATAGCCGGCATGATATCCAGTCGATGCAAGCGGGAGGGGCTTTTGTAAGCAGTGTTTCAAAGGCTTAAAAGGGCCTTCTCTCGTCATCTGTTCTTCTGTTAAAACGCCAGGTCCGGCTTGCACGACATCTAGCCGGACTTGCTCCGTTCGTTGTTAAGCAGGTCGCATTTTGTCGCCTGTTAGCAGGCAACACCATAGGTAAAACTTTAATTAAAATTTAATGCATCTTAATGCTGTGATTATATCAAGTCATTGTTTTATTTGATTTTAATGACTTCATTCCATTGATACCTTTGTTCAATAGAGCTATCCGTCAGGAGCTGTTATGGTGAATTGAGTGCTTCTCTGGGGGAGGTGGCTGAGCAAAGAATCGCCTATTTGATAATTGTCAACGCGCAATACCCTGTCAGTAGAAGTTTTGGTTTATAACAGAGTAGAGATTTGTCCAGACATATACCTATAAGCTCACAACAGGGGAAACCAATGAAAAAGAGCAAACTCTACATCGCTGTCACAGCAGCCTGTTTCGGTTTAAGCGCCCAAGCTGTTTTGGCGGATGATACTGAAACTACTCCAGAAGTACAGGAAGACAGCATCGAAATTATTGAAGTCACTGCCAGACGCCGGGTCGAATCTTTAAATCGTGTGCCTGTGATGGTTTCAGCATTTAATGAACAAATGCTGGAGCAGCAAGGGTTTCAAAGCATTGATGACATTGCGCGCTTTGCACCCGGTTTAAGTTTTTCCAAAGCCTTTGGTCGTGCCACAGAGCGACCTGTCATTCGGGGTATGAGCAACGTTCTCGCCGGTGTGCAATTTGGTGTAGAGTCTGGCGCTGCTTACTTCATTGACGGTGTTTATTATGCCGGCTCAGTACAGAGCCTGGATATGGCTGATATTCAGCGTGTGGAGGTCATTAAAGGCCCACAAAGTGCTTTGTATGGTCGTAACTCCTATTCCGGTGCTATCAATTTTATTACTAAAGGTCCTGATCAGCATGAATTTGGTGGTCGGGTCAAAGCTTCGATAGCCGAGCACAATGAACACAATGTGCAGGTTTATCTGACCGGGCCAATCAACGACTGGTTGGCAGTGGCTTTATCCATACGGGATTATTCCTATGGCGGAGAGTGGACCAACCTGGTCACTGAAAAAACGATTGGTGACGAGTCTTCCCGTACTTATAGCTTTGTTGCCGATGCCGAACCAACCGATGCCTTGCATGTACGCTGGCGCATTCAGAACTCCAAAGACGATGATGGCACCCGGCCTTTTTTCCTGCAATCGGCGGAAATGAATAACTGCTTCCCTGGTTATCGTTCTCTGGCTTATTGGCCAACCAGTGGGTCTAGCAATAACAACATGTATTTTTGTGGTGAAATTAAACCACAACCTATTGCACTGAATGATGGCCCTTCTGCCAGTGGGCAACCTGTTCTGGTTCCTGGCGTACCACAGGATGGTCCTTTACCTGGAGGCCCGGTATTTTTTGGTAATCTCTATGATACCGCTAATGGTATGGCTTTCAGTGGTATGGAGCGTGATCTTTGGCTCACCAGCCTTGCTGTTGATTACCAGTTTGACAGTGGTTTTACTTTAGATACTGCTGTGACTTATCGTCGTGATACCATTCGTACCGGCTCGGACAGTGATCATTCACCCATCAACTTTACCTTCGCTCCCGGCGCTCAGGCGTTCTTTGCGATGTCGGATCGCAATGAGGTCATCGATAAGTCGTTTGAAATTCAATTGCGCTCTCCGATTGGCGATTTTGAGTGGATGCTGGGTGCCTTTTATTACCAGAAAGATGAAAAGCGCTATGAGCTCAATTTTGCTTCACCACGTGATGGTGTATTCGCAGAAGAGAATGATCTGACCAATAAAGCCGTATTTGGCTCGGTGGAGTACACCTTTAATGATCAATGGAAAGCTTCTTTGGAGTTGCGTTGGTCGGAAGAAGATAAATGGCTGGAGCAGTTTAATCCTGCGGGTGTCAGCACCTTTGACGGAGAGGGCAGCTGGCGTAACTTTACGCCCCGTATGACAGTAAACTACCAATACAGCCCTCAAACCATGCTGTTTGGTGTTCTCGCTCAAGGGGTGAAGCCTGGTGGCTTGAATGGTGCGGCTGGAGCAGTTGGTGGTATTCCAAGGTACGAGCAGGAAGAAACGACCTCCGTTGAACTGGGTGTTAAAACACGTTTGTTTAATAGGTTGAACCTTGCTGCATCGGTGTTTAGAAACGAAATTACCGACTTGCAATTAACAACTGCAGTGCCTAATCCAACCAGCCAGGCATTGATTTCAGTCGCTACCAATCAGGGTAAGGGGCAGGTTCAGGGCTTGGAGTTGGAAGCCGCAATGAATTTTTCTGCCAACCTGATTGGACGCTTCAATTACGCTTTGGCTGATACTAAGTTCACCAATGGTTGTGATGATTTCCAGTGGTCTTTGACCAGTGGTGGTGGTCAGTTCAATGATCCGCTAAACCAATCGGGCGTTGATTTTAGTGCTGACTTTAATCTTGCCGGTGCTCCGAGCTGCTCGATCAATGGCAACGCCTTTCCGATGAGCTCCAAGCATCAGGCCAGTGCTTTCTTGGAGTACATGACGGCTGTCAGCGGGGATATTGAGGGATTCGTTAACTTTGACGTGAGTTATGAGTCGAAAAAGTATGTACAGGTCCATAACCTTGCTTACGTGCCTGCAGCGACTATTTTTGGTGCTCGGGTAGGGGTACGGGCGGATAACTGGAGCCTGACCGCTTACGGGCGCAACCTTGGTAACGAAGATAGCACCATTATCGCGACTCGCTGGCTACAAACACCCTACTTTACCTTTGCTGCACCTTATGGTGGGCCGGCAGGTGCTGAGTCAGGTGCTCCGCGGGCATTTTTTGGAACGCCACGACGTGGTCGCCAGGTAGGTCTGGAGCTGATGTATCGCTTCTGATGGCTTAATAGCCGGGCTCGTGACAGCCCGGCGGTTTGATTGAGGTAATTTTATGCGACTTTTAATCTCTGCAGCACTAGTGATTGGCGCTGTTGGTTGTTGGTCCGACTCGGCGGATGCCAAAGCGTCAGTGGATGGCTGGACATCGGCTTCCACTATTTTTTATTACCAGCCAAGCACCCTACAAGGAGAGGAGCTTTGGCGGGTGATTCGGGAAATGCGTGCAGCGGTAGCTATTGCCACGGTCAATCCTGATGGCAGCGCCAATGGTGCTGTGATCCGTCCTGGTATCACCCATGACAACAAATATCTGATGTTTGGCCTGGGTCACAACCAGACCGGGCAAAATTTCCGAACGGGTCAGCCGGCTATTATCGTGGTGTACAAATATGCGCCAGATGAAGAAGACAAGTTTAAACGGAATCAGGGAGCCAGGCTGGAAATTCAGTATGTCTCTGATGAAGCTTTGGTGAAGCGGCTGATAGAACAAAATAAAGCCCATGGTGCCAATGAAAACACTACGTTTATGCGGATTAACCGCGTTTTTCCCTTGGGTTAATGTTAAGGAATATTTATGAAGTTAAAGCAAATTGTACTTTCCTGTGGTTTGGCGTTGTCCGTTGCTGCAACCGGACTGGTTGCAGATGAACGACTGGATTTAACCAACAGCAATGACGCTTACAAAGCCATGCTTCGTCTTGTTGGGGATCTCAATGGCGCACCAGTATTTAAAGATTGGGATGCCACTATATTTATGGCTTTGCCTGGTGAAAAACCAGAACCGATTATCCGAACCATCGGCTTTAATGCCGGCAAAATGATAGCTAAAGATGATGGCAGTTATGAGTGGGTTACCCGTGAAGTGTCTTATTACGTGGATTTAAAAACAGGTGAGATTACAGAAACCTGGTTTAACCCGGTGACTGAGCAAACCGTGTGCGTATTGCAGGTTGCTAATGACCCGGTCAGTAATGTCTTTCCGGCACCGGCGCAGGACGGCTCAAACCCCATGGCTTTCTTTACCAGCTTCGATGTCATGGGCGATGTCGCAGCCTTGCGTTGGGATATTCCGCTAAAATACCCCAACCCATTAAGCCCTGAAGAGTTTCCTAAAGAGTCTACCGGGGATACCTACATTGCATCGGAACACTTTTTCTTTTTCGCCAGAACCGAGGATTTAACTGATCCAAGCACTACCAGTACACCCACTCACTATGCCTGGGCCCGGACTGGTCCCTGGTTGCCCTGGATGATGCTGGCAGATACGCCGGGACACCTTATTTACAGTGGTCATGGCCGCAAATACGACAGTTTTGATGACTTATCCGAGCAATTGAAGAGCTATACTTTAAAACACTTCCCTGAATATGTGACGGCACCGGATAGCTTTTATCAGCCAAATGAAACCAGTTGGACTTATTACGCCAAAATGAAGCGGGCTAATAAATTACCCGAATGTAAGTAGTATTTGCTGTTATACAGCAACCTTAGGGTTGCTGTATTTTTTTATGAGGTAGTTATGTCAAGTTTATCAGCAGTTAAAGCATGGGATCTGGAAACCGATGTATTAATTCTGGGTTTTGGTTTAGCTGGGGCCAGTGCCGCCATTGAAGCTTTGGCCGCGGATCCTTCATTGAAGGTTACGATTTGTGAGAAAATGCCGGAGAAATATGCTGGTGGTAACTCTCGTGCTGCCGGCCAATCACTGCTTATTGCGAAAAACCCGGCGGCTTTGATTGAGTACCAGCGAGCCATGAGCACTTCAAATCCAATTCCGGAGGAGATGCTGCATGCGTGGGCGCACAGAATGTCAGAATTAGAGCCGTGGATTAAAGAGCGAGCTGAAGAAGCCGGCTCTCAGTATATTCAAGGGACTGGTTTTACTGATCGTCAGGCTGTTTTGGAGTTCCCTGAACTGGGAGCTGCAGATGCTGTAACCTATACAGCTACCATTTTACCAATTCCGGCAGGCGTTTGGCTGGCGTTTAAAGCCAATGTCGATAAGCGGCCAATTGAAGTGTTGTATGAGACACCAGTAAAAGATTTGATTCAGGATCCAGATACCCTGGAGGTATTTGGTGCCTGGGTTGAACGTGATGGACGCTTGCAAGCCATCAAAGCGCGTCGTGGTGTGGTGCTTGCCGTGGGTGGCTATGAAGCGAATCTTGAAATGCAGCGCAACTATTGTGGCTATGAAAAGTTGTATCCCCTTGGAACCCCGGGCAATACTGGTGATGGCATACATATCCTGCAAAAAGCCGGTGCCGACTTGTGGCATATGCGTAATAAAGGACAGTCCGGCGGTATTTGGCCAGGCTTGAAAGCGCCTGGTTATGAAACCGTGTTTTTGCGTAATTTATTTTGGCAAAGTTTCAGCTGGCTTGAAATCGCGGCAGATAATAAGCGTTTTTACAATGAAACAGCAGAGCTACAGCTGACACATTATAAAGAGAAGAAACACAATCACTGGGTGGATACACCGCACATCAATGCTGGTCCTGTGCACATGATTTTCGATGAAACAACCCGGTCATACAACTGCCTGGCATTAAAAGCGTTTACCTGGAATATAGCGGCAGAAGGCTTGGATTGGAGTGATGATAATTTAAAAGAAATTGAGCAGGGGCGAGTTCTCAAAGCCGACAGCATCGAAGAGCTGGCTGAAAAGATGGGACGGGACCCGAATGCGGTTGCGGCAGAACTGGAACGTTACAATCAAATGTGTGCACAAGGCGAGGATACGGATTTCTGTCGAAACCCGGTAACCTTACAACCAATTGCCACCGGTCCGTTTTACGCGGTTGAGATAGTTCCTGCCGTGGTTTGTACTGGTGGAGGAGGGCGACGCAATATCGAGTCACAGGTATTAACCCCTGCCGGTCAACCGATTCCCCGTTTGTATGAAGCCGGTGAGTTAGGCTCGATGTTTTCTAATCTTTACCAAAATGGTAGTTACTTAACCGAAGCGATGATTTCAGGTAGGGCGGCCGGACGCAACCTGGCTAAAACATCGCCATGGCAGGAGCAGGAGTAGTTATGCAGGTGAATACCGTATCCATGAAACTTGGCGTACGTATTGAAAAAGCTGAAGCAAAAGGCAACACCATTGTGATGAGTGGCTATGCGGGTACCATGCCATGTGAAACCATTGTTACCGCGGAAGAGGCGGCTAACTTATTTAAGCTGTGTTTTAAGCCCGCTATAGTAAAGCTGGTGCTCAAAGCCTTTTTCAGGCGAAAGCAACAAGCCTGATAAGGCATAAAAAAGCTCTGGTTTACCAGAGCTTTTTTGATGGGGCGGCAGAGTTTAAAGCCTAACTTAAACGTGCTTTTTCACCTGACTGATTAAAACCAGCGCAATGGCACACAAGACAATATAAATGACAAAGGCATGATGATAACTGCCGTAGATATCAAAGATCAGGCCTGTCAGGTAAATACCCAAGCCACCACCAAGCGCATCCAGCACGGTAATGGTGCCAAGGATCTTACCCGATGCTTTTAACCCAAAGTTATTCACGGCATTTAATTGCAGCAGGGTATAAAAGCCACCCCAGGCAAAGCCGATAATAACCACCGCCGTCAAAACACTTGCAGCACTGCTGAACAGTAACCCCAACAAACCAATAAACATCAGCAATAAGTTGGCATAGAGGATTTTTTTGCCATGGAATTTATCGGCAAAAAGTCCAAACAGAAACTTACCAATCAAGGCTGGAATAAATAACATGCTAAGGCCAGCTGCTGCAGCCTGGATATCAAAACCAATGTCTTGCAAGTGCAGCACCAGGTTGGCCTGAAGCCCCATCAGAATGTAAAAAGTGCACATCGCAATAAAGGTAATGGCCCAGAAAGAGCGGGTTTTAAGTGCTTCGACGTAGCTTAAACCATGTTTAGAAATATCATGCGACTGGGTGTTTGCTTGTTGCTGATAGCCAAAAGGAACCAGGCCAGCTTCGGCAGGTTTGCTTTTCACCAGAAAAATAGCCAGCAACAGAAGGAAGGTGGGAATAATGGAAGCCAGCTGAAATCCCTGGCGCCAGTCCATGCCAGCGGCCATCCAGCTGCCAAACAATGGGGCAAGCAAAGCACCACCTAATGAAGTTCCTACGATGGTAATGCCAATCGCGGTACCCCGGTTTTTAACAAACCAGTTCGAGACCAGAATCACACCCACATTTAAGCCGCAGGACACCATCACCAGCGCAAAAAAGCCATGAATAATATAAATATGCAGTAAGCTTGTGACGTAGCCATAGGCAAAGTAGCTTGGGATAAGCACCAGGCAGCCCACGATCATCAAGACGCGTACACCCAGCCGATCAATAAAAATGCCAATGAATGGAGCCAGCAAGCCCAATAAAATCAACGTAATTAACTCACGCAGCTTTAGATCGGCACGGGACCACTCTGGAAACTCAGCCAGGATGGAGCTGTCGAAGGCTGTGATGCCGGTAAAAATCATGCCGTTGGACACCATCAGACTGATCATGGCAATAAAAACCATCAACCAATGTTTACGGGTACGTTGTTGGGTCATTGGCGGCTGAACTTCGGTGGTCAACATCAAATGGGTCCTTCGGTTCATGGATAGTTGTTCTTGTTATAAAGCAGCGTGGACCGAACAAGAATTGATTTTTATCAAACAGGCCGGTCCTACTGAGTAAATGCGATAAATAGCTGCTGTACGACGATGGTTGCAAGGTGGTGCTCCAGCCAGAGGCACCACCACAGGTTTAGAAACCAAGGCAGCCCGGGTTCATGCTGTTGGTTGGATCGAGGTAACTTTTAATGGCTCTGAGCAACTCAAAGTTCTCAGCTGCCAGGCCTTCTTTGAAGCGATAAGACTTGCCTATTTGCATATGAATAAAGCCTTGCTGGCTGTATGCCAATACCAAGTCTGCCCGGATCTTTTCAATAGCCTTTGTTGCTTCCGGATTGGCAGCAAATCCTTTAAGGCGCTTCAGATGACTTGCTTCAACTGCATGCTTGTGTAGCTCATTTAATTCATCTGGCCAGAAAAATACCGGCTCAAGCACAAAGGCCGTGCTGGACACGGTCGCCACCAGATAACCGATGCCAATAGAAAACTTCTCTATGAGATCATGGTTCTCTGAAAATACTTGCTCGGTGATTTGATAAGCCTGCTGTGTTTGGGAGTGAGGAACAACTGCATGAACAGGTACCCAGCGCTCACCCTGCGGACCTATCATGTTATTGACCGGGCCAAAGGGGTTGGCCCGTAGAATTTTTGGAATGCTGTTTTCTATCGCTTTGACATCCAGCTTGCTGGCAATCGCTTTGATGGCTTGCAGCTTATGCTGTATCCCGGCCTCGGTTCTGTCTTCAACCATGAAATGTGCCGACCAGCTTTCTGCCTGAACAAAGTTTCTGCCTGCCAGCGCAACCTTTGTCCCTGATTTAATGGCTTTGCCTAGACTGCCAGCAGATTTCATCACGCCGAGCAGCGATTTTACATCTTTTCCCAGGCTTTCCCTTTGCATGCGCTGGGCCTGTAAAAAGGGATCAAAACCAAAACACTCACTAATCAGCCCCTGTCGTGATGCTTCACTCATTAGATGGCTCAGCGCGGCAAAACTGGTAGCACTAAATGACAAGCCATCATGAAATTTTAGCTCCGGAATTAACCGCAGTGTAGCTGTCGCCTTGATGCCGAGCGCGGAATTATCGCAGCAAAACAATCCGGTTAAATCCGGGCCAAAGTGTCGGGCAAAAGGGCTGGCATGCAATTGGCCCGCTGAGCCAGTGCGAATAACATGGCCATTCGCAAGCACGACTTCCACGGACAACACGGAGTCAACCGCAAAGCCATGCTGCCCTGAGCCCCAAAAAATGGAGTTTTGTGATAGCCCGCCGCCGACAGTGGCAAAGCGGCCCGATAAAGTCCCCCAGAAAGGCGTCCGAAATCCGCTTCCTGCTAATGCTTTATGCAGCTTTTCCCAACTGCAACCGCATTGCACTGTGACGTACATATCGTCAGTATTGATTTCAAGGATCTGATCAAGCGCCGACATATCCACAATGACTGAGTTTTGCTGCACCGGCACATAGCCTTGGGTGTAGGACATGCCACCCCCGCGGGGCAGTACAGCAAAGCCATGCTTTGTGCTTATTTGTACCAAAGTAATCAGTTGTTTAACTGTTTCAGGTTGTACCACGAAAGCGGCCGGCTCTTTTTTACAAAAAACATCCTGCGACATCAGGGTACGGCTGGCTAAGTCGCTTTGAATCGACTGGGGTGAAAGAACTGTGCCGAGCTCTTCTATCAGAGCGGTCAGTTTTTCGGCCGGGTTAGGCTGTATCATCATGGACTCCATTTATCTGCAAAGATATTAAATGCATGGCTGGTAAAACTCCAACCAGGCGCCATCCGGTGTCTTAGCCGCCAGTAGCTGAACACGGCCATATGGTGGCAGGTCCAGTTCGGTTAGTGGCACAGGCAAAGGTACCTGGTGGGTTTGAAGGTGTGCTGCTAGCTCAACAATGCCTTCAACCGGGAAGCGCACGCCCAGCATACCCAGGTTAGGTGGGGTATTATCCTGGCTATAATCCTTGCCCTTACTGGCAGCAAAGCAAACCAACTCAATGGAACCCCGCATTTCGCCATCTGGTTGCAGAATGGCCAGTTGATACGGTTCGGTATGAGCGCGCTCGAAAGGAATGCCGAGCACATTCGCACCAGGCTGCTCGGTCAGGTTGCCACTTTGTACCACACACTGAAAACCAAGCACATCCTGATAAAATGCCATACTTTTAGTAAAGTCCTGCACGATTTGGCTGGAGTTAAATATCTGGCTGATAGGCTGCATATGCTCCCAGCCATGCAGTGGCGGAGACACCCGCTCAATAAAAGCAAAACGAACATGGTTTTGATTGACTGCCAGCCATTCCTTGACCCGGGAGCTACCCAGGAAAAACTCGACAGGCTCGGATGCACCGCGCCAACCAAGCTTTGACAGCTTTGGCTGCAATGCATCCATGGATGCTATTCTCAGGTTGAAATCAAAAGTGCCACCATAATCCCAACTTTGATCGTTGGCCCGCATCACGGTTTGGGACAGATGAGTGAAACGGATCAGTCGCAGGTAACCACTATTAATCCCTGGGTTTGCCAAAACAACTTCTGCCGCTTCAGTTTCTGTCGATAGTTGCCAGGCTTGAAGCAGACTGCTTGAGAGGGGGCCCCGGTGAATTTCTTGCCAGCCGCCATGTTCACAGAGCAAGGTTATCAGAGGCCCAAAATCGTTCACAATGGCAATAGCTTCCTGAAAAGCAGCAATTTTAAAGGTCATAGCTGGTGACTCCCGTGACACTTAAAATTGAGCAACCTGATCAAAGCTGCTGTCGATGTTTTCGTAGCTGGCCCAATCGTTGCTGATAAACTGCTCGTCAATCAATGTGCGCTGCAGTAGCTTGCCAGCTTTGAACCATTGCCATACCCGTGAGCGATACTTGCTGCAATCAGACAGTTGAATCATTTCATACAGGTGTAAATCCTCTTCATTGGTTCGCACCCAGTACAGCATGACGGTGCGGTGAAAATCATCCAGTGGCACTTCGGCTGCCCAGCCCTGTACTTCGGTATAAAAAATAATTTTATTGTTTTCTATTCTGGTCGGAAAATCGCGCACTTCTTTGCGCCCATCAGGCCAATAATAAAAGTTGGTCTGATGGTAGACGTCATCTGATGGGAAACGGCACAAAAGCCTGGAGCGGTGCTCATCTATTTTCTCACCGTCAGGGCTGTAGTAGCGGTAATAGCCTTCCCAGACCCCTTCATGACGAGACAGCAAAGGCATGCGTTCTTTTAATTTCATAGCGAGTTACCTAATGGAGTTAGCATGTTATTGATGCTAACAACAACCACAGTTATGCCATTGACAATTGGCAATCGAGGCTGTGGTTTATCGAGGTACCTCATGAAAACCTTAACGCAGAAATGGATATGGTCAGTGATTGATATCTGTCAATGATGGAAAAAAGTTCCACTCCTAAGCTTTGCTGGTAAAAACAAACAAAGGTGATTGGTATGGAATTTATCAGCATGTATGAACTACCCATCTTACGATGGTTTCATATAGTGGCCATGGTGTATTGGCTGGGGGGCGAGTGGGGTGTGTTTCAAACGTCTTACCATGTAGTCAACCGCAAACTGCCTATGCCGGAGCGTAAGCGGCATATGGAAACGGCGTATCGCATTGATATTCTAGCCCGGACCGGAATTATAATGCTATTCCCGCTCGGCATGCACATGGGATATCTCTGGGGCGTTCAGCCCTATGCTGGTGCCTGGTTAACCGGTATGTGGCTCTTCTTTTTTGGTTGGTTAGCCTTGTGTTGGGCAGCCTTTATCTATCGTGAAACCGACCGGGGCCTTGTGCTGACAAAGCTGGATGAAGCCATTCGCTACTTCGTGATCCCGGCATTGGCGATTGCCAGTATCGCCTCGTTATTGGGGTATGGGCCATTCTCAGCCGGTGATGGCCAGAAGTGGTTCGCCATCAAAATGTTGATTTTCTCTGGCCTGCTGGTGATTGGCTTACTGCTGCGCTTCATTATGCGTGAGTGGACAGTGATGTTCCGGAAGCTGGCTGTTGATGGCAACAACCCAGAGGTGGAAAACCGGCTGGAAGAGTCCATTCGCTTTGGTCGCCGCCTGGCATACATTTACTGGATTGGTATCTTAACCACCGCATTCTTTGGCGCTGTTAAGCCATTCTAAGCTGTTGATGTGTTGCTTTTTTTGCCCACATTGCCGCTGCAAAGCGGCTTTTTTTTGGGTATTTATCCGATTGAATTGACAAATATCAGCCAGGATGAAAATCAGGCTTTACTCGGCCCCTATAATTCAGCAGTCTTGAACTAAGATGCACAATACACGCAGTGAGGTATTCCGATGGCAGCCTATATGGTGATTCAGGCGGATGTAACAGATTGGGAGCGATTTAAAGCATACACCAGTCAGGTACCCGCTTTGGTGCGTGCTTACGGTGGTGAATACATCGCGATGGATAACCAGCATGAACTGCTGGAAGGGCAGCATAAGCCAGCGAGTGTGGTGATTTCACGCTGGCCGGATGAAGCTGCAATCCGAGCATTTTGGCAGTCTGATACTTACCAACGACTCATTGCTTTACGTGACGGCACCGGGCATTTTCATGTCATGTTGGTTCATGGCTTAAACGGGAATATCAAATGAACGCATACACGGCTCTGGCGTTGCAGACAAAATGTTTTGCTGTAAATGCACTTGGGGTAGATGACGCAAGGGTGCAGATCATGCACAACCTGGAACGGGTGCAACAGCAGGTTCGTGCCAGTAAAGGGTTTATTCGCACTTTGACCGGTGATGATGTTCGCCTGGTCGTTCTGCCCGAGTATTTTCTGACCGGCTTTCCTACCTTTGAATCGATGGAAGAATGGCAAGCCAAGGCTGTACTTGCGATGGATGGCCCGGAGTATGACCGGCTTTCGGTTATTGCGCAGGAAAATAAACTGTATTTATCCGGTAACGTCTACGAAGTTGATCCTCATTTCCCTGAACTGTATTTCCAGTGCTCATTTTTGATGAACCCTTCGGGGGATGTGGTACTGCGTTATCGGCGGTTGATTTCAATGTTTGCGCCTACACCGCATGATGTGCTGGATAGATACCTTGAACTTTACGGCTATGACGGTCTGTTCCCTGTTGCACAGACCGAGCTCGGTTGTCTTGCGGCCATTGCCTCAGAAGAGATCCTGTACCCTGAAATTGCTCGCTGCCTGGCGATGAAGGGGGCTGAGGTATTGCTGCACAGTACTTCCGAAATCGCAGCGCCGGGCCTGACGCCCAAAGATATTGCCAAGCGTGCCAGAGCCATTGAAAGCATGGCCTACTTGGTTTCTGCCAATAGCGGTGGCTTTTCCGGTATTCAGCTGCCGCAAGAATCGTCGGATGGCATGTCAAAAATTATTGATATGAAGGGCCGGGTGCTGGCCGAGGCTGCAAACGGCGAAACCATGGTGGCTCATGCCGAGCTGGATATGGAGCTGCTGCGTCGCTACCGCGCCAAGCCAGGCATGTCCAACCTGCTTTCCAGGCAAAGAAATGAACTCTTTGCTCCCAGTTATCAGCAAAGTGTGTATCCAGCCAATACGATGCTGAATGAACAACAGCAGGTAATCCCGGTGAATCGATCCCACTTTGAATCTACCCAGTTGGAGGTGATTCGTTCTTTGCAAGCTTCTGGCATTATTAAGCCTGGCGGAGTAGTCGTAAAATGAAGATCCGTAACCCAAGAACCGGCCGTTTAGATTTTAACTTAAACGAGGTATCGCTTGATGAGGTGGCTCATCTGGCGGCGAACTTAAGAGCCTCGCAACCTTTGTGGTGGCAGCTCGGTATGGCCGCACGGGTTAAGGCCATGCAGGACTTTGCAGAGCAATTGGCTGTGCACAGGGAGGCATTGGTTGCAGCTGTTGCTGAAGACACAGGCCGCTGGAGTGAGTCTGAGCTCGAGGTGGATGTGACTATCAGCACCATTCAGCGCTGGTGCAAAGATGCGCCTGAGCTGTTGGCCGAGGCCCCGCCGAGAAAAGCGCAGATCCCATTTTTAGAGATCCAACCCAGCTACCTTCCCTTTGAAGTGGTCGGTGTGATTAGCCCGTGGAACTTTCCGTTGCTGTTGTCCCTGGTCGATGCTATTCCTGCACTTTTGGCCGGTTGTGCGGTAGTGATTAAGCCCAGTGAAGTGACCTCGCGTTTTGTGGCACCTTTGCAAGAGGCCATTCGGGCGACGCCTGCGCTAGCTGCGGTTTTGCAAATAGTGACGGGAGCCGGTGAAACCGGGCAGGCAGTGATTCAGCATGTCGATACCTTGTGTTTTACCGGCAGTGTGGCCACGGGGCGGCGAGTCGGGGAGTTGTGTGCCCAGCAGTTTATCCCGGCTTTTTTAGAGCTTGGTGGTAAGGATGCCGCAATCGTCTGCGATGACGCGGACATTGAAGTGGCCACCAGTGCTTTGTGCTGGGGGAGTATGGTGAATGCCGGACAGTCCTGTATGAGCCTGGAGCGTATCTATGTGCATGAATGTATTGCGGATGCATTTATCAGCCGTTTGGTAGAAAAAGTAAAGAAATTACGACACAACTACCCGGATATCCGGGTCGGTGAAATAGGGCCTGTAATCTCGGATAAACAGGTCGCTGTTATTCGCCAGCAGCTCGATGATGCCTTTGAAAAAGGTGCCCGGGCGCTGTGTGGGGGGCAGGTGCTGGAACTAGGCGGCGGTTTTTATTGTGAGCCAACGGTATTGGACCAGGTTAGCAATAACATGCAGATTGTGACGGAAGAAACCTTTGCAGCTATTGTGGTGGTGCAGCGGGTGCAATCCAATGACGAGGCTGTGCGGCTGGCCAATGACTCAAAGTACGGCTTATCCGCTGCCGTCTTTAGCCAGGATCTGGCGAATGCGTATCGGATTTCGGCAACCCTGAAAGCCGGGGGTATCAGTATCAATGATGCGTCTTTAACGGGTTTTGTGCATGAGGCAGAAAAGCAATCCTTTCAATGCTCTGGTATGGGAGGCTCCAGAATGGGCGCTGAATCTATACGTCGTTTTATTCGTAAAAAATCATTCATCCGCAATACGGGTGTTCCTTCCCCCTGGTGGTTTAAAGCCTGAGGCAGCTAAGGAAAGCAACGGATGCATAGTAAGCAGGCCAAGTACATTGAGTTAGGTGAGTTGCTTTTGCAGCAGATTCTGCAGGGGCACTATCCGTTAGGCTCTTTACTGCCCACCGAGAAAGAGCTTTGCGCGCAGCATGGGATCAGTCGTCATACTGCGCGCGAAGGTTTACGCTACATTGAACGCATTGGGGTGGTCGAACGCCGGCAAGGGGCCGGCACCCGGGTTATCCGCAGCAGTCTGCCGGAGCAAATTAATCAATTCACTCAGTCGGTACAGGAGCTGCTGGAGTTTGGCCAGCAAACACGTTTTAACATCGATGTCTGTCAGCTACTGTCGACCGATAAGGACGAGATGGCGCGTTTAAAGCTGTTAAGCCCTATGAACTACATCTACCTGGCTGGTATTCGCTCCGAAGTGCATGATAAAAAGCCTATCTGCTATTCCAGCATTCAACAGTTTCGCTATCACCCTGAGGTGCTGGCACAGAGCCTGGATAAGAAAGCCGCGCTCAGGCAAATGATGCATTTGCTAAGTAGTGCGAATATTGGTCGGGTAGAGCAAGAGTTTACCGCCTGCCTTCTGACCTGTGAGATGGCAACAAAACTGAATGACAGGGCGCAGTCAGCTGCGATGAAGGTGGTGCGAAAGTACTACTCGAAACAAGGCGAATTGGTGTTGCTTGCAGAGAGCATTTACCCGGCACATCGATACCGTTACATCAATGTGCTAACCCCCTCATCCACCAAGAAACTTTAGATTAATCATCGGCAAAGCGATGGAGCGCTGCTTCGTCCAAAATCGTGATTCGATAGTTGTTTTGAATGCTAATCATGCCTTTCTTTTTCAGGCTGCTGAAGCCTCTGCTGGCGGTTTCCAGCGACATCCCCAGGTAATCGGCAATATCCTGGCGGCTCATCGGCAGGTAAAACTTATTGGTACCATGGCCGATGCGGTTCGACATATCCAGCAGAAAATGGGCCAGTCTTTGATGAGCAGACTTTTGCCCCATAATAAACAGCTGATCAAGAATGTAATTGAGCACATGATTGGTAAATTCGTGAAAACGTTTGGCAATGGCCGGATAGCGTTCAAAAATACTTTGGATCAGCTGTTTGTTGATTTTAACAATGGTACCGTTGCTCAGCGCCCGGGCACTAAAGGTATAGAACGAAAACTCAGACAAGCCCAGCAGGTTGCCGGTAAAAAGAAAGGCAAACACATGGCGCGAGCCTTTGGAAGTGGAGCGCTCCAGCATAATGACCCCTGAAATCGGGATGTAGATGTAGTCGCTGGGATCTTTTTCTTTGAAAATGTAGCAGTTTTCATTGATGTGGATTTCCTGCGCGTGCTTGGAAAGTTCCTCCAAAAAACTGTTCGCACCTTCCAGCTCCTGAAAGTTGCGGCCAAAGCAGGATGCCAGTGAGGTTTTTATCGATACTTTAGAGGTGTCAATCGTCATGGGCAGTCGTCATCAATCCGTTAAGTGGGTATTTTGCATGAATTGCTCTGCTAAGCTAGCAATTGAGTTGATAAAAAGCAATCCGATAAGGCTCAGTCTGTCCCTGCATTTGCACCGGAGGGGTTTTTCCGGAAAAAGTACAGTGCGATTGATAAAAATCAATGGGGTTGTTGGCGGGCCTGTTTAGGATTTTGCCACCACTCAAACCATCGGCCCTCTATCCGATGCATTTAAGGAATTATGGATGAAAGTACTAAGTTACGGTCTGTTGGCGGCCATCTTGTTGGTTAAGCCTGTGCATGCCAGCGATCTGTTGCAACAGTATCTTGAGCTGGCCGTTGGTAGTTTTGATACCAGCCAGCAAGCGGCCAGAGATGATCGCTATGCAGATATCACTTGGCACATTACCGAAATCTGGCCTGGAGATAGCAAGGTACGTTGGACCTATGCAGAAAACTGGGCACCGGATGCAGAGCGCCCTTATCGTCAGCGCATTACCCGCTTTCAATTAGCAGCAGACGGCAGCATTCAGGCCGATGGTTTTTTATTGCCGGAGCAAGAAGCCTTTATGGGAGCCTGGCAACAGCCGGAGCGTTTTGCCGCTTTAAAGCCGGAAGACTTGCAGCCAGTGGTGGGATGTACCGTCTATCTGGTAAAAACCGGCGCGCAGCGTTTTGAAGGTGCGACTCAGGGCCAACAGTGTCGCAATAGTCATCGCGGCGCCAGCTACATGATATCGCAAACTCAGGTGAGCGCCGATGGCTTCGTTAACTGGGACCGTGGTTTTAGCGCCAATGGCGACTTGGTGTGGGGCCCAGCAGCCGGTGGGTATCAGTTTCGACCGGTCGGTCAGCAACAATGCAATGAGCCGGTGATTATGGTGGTTTATGGTGAGATTTTTGATCGGGCAGGCTTTGGTCGCTATGTAAGCGCTTTGGCTGAGAGCGGATTGTATCAACAGCATCAGGCATACCACCTGGCATTTAGTCCGGCCGTGGCTCAGATGGAAGGGGAGCCGCCGGCATCTCGTGGCATGGTGCTGGCTAGATTCCCTTGTTTACAGGCAGCAAAAGACTTTTGGTATTCGGAGGCTTATCAAGCCATTATTCCTCATCGCCAGGGGGTTGCAGAGTTTGAAGTCTCATTTTTACGGGAGTTGCCGGTTCCTGCCTATGTGCATTAACTCACACATATCATTATCTTGCGATGCAGCAACAGGTTGAGTTGCTGCATCGGCGTCACTCCTTTGCGAAACGAAACCACTTCCAATTGATATTTATCAACTAGCGCTGGCGACCGGCGGGATTTGTGCGGACAAATTCGGTATACATAGTTCGTGCATAAAACAACCATAAACAGCCTGCTAATTGAATCAGGTTTGGTCAGGAGTTCTCAATGGCGACACTACAGATACAGGATACAGTCCTTCCACAACAAACCCGCTTTCATTGGATCACCGTCTGGATCGCTTGTTTTGCTTTACTGATATCCAACGGCATGACCTTAACCGCTATCACCGCCTTTGACAGCGCCATCCTGGCCGACTTTCCGGAGTGGACCCGGGGGCAGCTGAAGTTTCGCGAGCTGATCACCTTGGTCTTAGCCGGCTTGTTGGCACCTGTGGTTGGTATTTTAATCGACAAAGTAGGGGTACGTATCCTGATGATGGTGGGTTCGGTCATCCTGGGGTTGGCTTACTTTGCCTACGGCTACATTACCGATCTGCGTCAAATCTACATGGTTCATGCCGTCTTTGCGGTGGTGTTGGTGGCCTGTGGCCTTAATGTCGCAGTCATACTGGTATCGACCTGGTTTGTGAAGCTGCGCGGCACCGCCATTGGCATTGTGGTGGTAGGAACCTCGCTAGGCGGCGCGCTGCTTGGCCCCTTGTACGGCAGCTGGTTAGCAGCAGGTATGAGCTGGCAACAGGGCTTTCAGTTGGCTGCTTTTATTCCGGCTTCGCTGTTTTTGCTGGCGCTTTTTTTGGTGCGCAACAAGCCGTCCCAGCGAGGGCTGTTGCCCTATGGCGTAGTTGCTAGTCCTACGGATAGTCAGGCCGATATTTCCAGCCATGGCCTTGGCTACTGGGAAGCGTTAAAAACCCGCTCTTTCTGGGCTATTGCCATTATTGCCATGTGTACTTTTTATACCTTGCTGGGTTTACAGGCCAATTTGGTGTTGCACTTGCAAGATCTCGGTTTTGATATTCAAAGCGCATCGGCCGGCCTGGCCATGCTGTTTACTCCGGCGTTGGTCGGTAAGTTCCTGTTTGGCCTGCTGGCAGACAAGATCTCCGGGCGAATGATCCTGTACGGTAACTTGTCGGTGATGTTTCTGGGGCTGATTGGCTTGCTATTTGCCGGCGCGGGTACAGTGATGATGGTGATTTTTATCATTGGTCTGGCATGGGGCGGTTTTTACACCCTGTTGCAGCTTACTGCCATCAACAGCTTTGGTCTAAAAGCCTCCGGGCGATTGCTTGGCACCATTACCATTTTGGATGCGATTGGCGGCGGTTTAGGCATTTACCTGACTGGCAAAATTTTTGATATCTATGGCAGTTATCACAATGCCTTTATCATTTATATTGTGCTGGTGGCCATTGCTTTGCTGCTGATTAGTCAGGTGAAAAAGCAAGCCTGATAAAACCGGGCATACGGCTGTCGTTTGCCCGGTTATCAACGGCTTACTCATCAATAAAAGCCTGCATCTTGGCTTTTTCGGCAATGATGATCTTATGGCTGCTCTCAATCTCAATCAGCTTGCGCTTTTTCAGATTGCTAAAGCTGCGGCTGGTTGTTTCCAGCGACATGCCCAGATAATCGGCGATATCAACCCGGTTCATCGGCAAATAGAATTGGCCAGAGCCTCGGCCAAGCCGGCTATCCATATCCAGTAAAAAATGTGCCAGCCGCTGTGGCGCGGTTTTCTGGCCCAGGATGTACATCTGATCCAGCACATAATGCAGCACATGGGTGGTGAAATCGTGGAAGCATTTGGCGATTTTGGGATGGCGCTCAAAAATATTCTGGATCAGGCGTTTGTTGATGCGCACTACGGTGGCACCGGTCAAAGCCACGGCGCTGAACGAATAGACGGTAAACTCCGATAGGCCGAGCAGGTTGCCGGTAAATAAAAAGGCAAACACATGGCGGGCGCCCTTCGGTGAGGTCCGTTCCAGCATAATGGCACCCGAGATAGCGATGTAGACGTAATCGCTGGGATCGCCTTCTTTGAAGATGTAACTTCCTTGCTGAATGGTAACTTCCTGCGCAGATTGCGATAGCTCCTGCAGGAATTCATTGGCCCCTGGCTGCTCATACAAATTGCGACCAAAGCAGGCGGCCAGAGAGGTTTTAATGGAAACTTTCGAAGTATCGAGTGCCATCATGCGATTGTCCTGTAATGTGTGTCTGTTGAGTATGGCAAAAAACACAAAAGAGGGTAGTTTGCCACCGCAACTCAGGTATTCTAGGGTTGAAAATACCTGAGTCGACTTCCTGTTTTTGGGAATAAATCCTGTCATTTCCTTAGAGCAATAAAAATATTTATGATTACAAGGTACTGTTTTTAAATTGGTTTAACAAAAAATCTGGCTGCGCAAATTTTGCTCATTGACAAATGATATATAATGATATCATTATATCAATGTGGCATGCCAGTGCAGTATCGGCTGCCGAGAGACGAAACACTAAAAATACATTATAAAAAATGCAGTCAGGAGGGTGTTCCGATGAAACAGGTACCATTTAAGTTAAGGTATCCGATACTGCTTAGTGCACTGGGTAGCGCATTAATGCTGTCTGTACCCACGTTTGCCAATGAGGCCGCTGAGTCCGAGCAGGATGAAGCAAAAGAGCCGATAGAACGCATTATCGTTACGGCGCGTTTGCGCCAAGAGTTACTAAACAAAATTCCGGTCTCTGTCAGCGCCTACAGTGGTGAGCAGATGGAGCGGACCGGTATTCGCAATATCAACGATATCATTGAAGCAACCCCAGGTGTCACCTACGACTCCATCGGTGGTATGGCATCCGGCTCACCGGTGATTCGCGGGCTGGCTCAGCCTGGCCTGGTGGGTGATGAAACCAATGTGGCGGTTTTTATTGATGGGGTCTATGCCTCTGGCCGGGATGCCAGCTTCCTGCCGTACGGCGGTTTGCAACGGGTAGAAGTGGTCCGTGGCCCACAATCGGCCATCTATGGTCGCAATGCCTTTGCCGGTGCTATCAATTACATCACCAAGGCGCCTTCCGATACCTTTGAGTTTGGTGTCAATACTTCGGCCGGTACGCACGGCATGCATGATGCCCATTTGTATCTGAGCGGTGCTTTAACCGAACGCTTTAAAGCGCGCTTGGATTTAAGCGACAGCAGTACCGGCTCTACCATCCGTAATGTAAATACCATTACTGGGGAGCGCATTGACAATCGTCGACTGGGAGAAATGGACAATCAACTGGCGCGGTTAAGGTTGGTCTATGATGGCGATAATACCAACATCAGCCTGTCTCATACCCACATCGACACCAAAGAAACGCCGCGCGCCACGGCTCATGTGCAGCACAATGGTGGCTTTGGCATTCGCAATGCCGCGCAGGAGTTTGGTGTGCTGGTCAATGGTACCCACATTACCTTTAACCCGGCAACGGGCCAGTGGGATCTGCTGGGTGATTGGGTGTTTACCGGCGACCCGCAAAAATACCTGGGTGTGGTGGATAACGATTTATGGCGTTCCAGTTTTACCGGGGTGGCACCGGAAGCAACCGGCACTGAGCGCAAAGTGGATCGCACCAGTTTGGTGATTGACCACAATATGGAGAACTTCTCCATCACCTACCTGGGTGGCTACAACCGCACCGACTACACCATTAATCTAGGTCAGTTAAAAGACCATGCCGGCATGACCATCTTGCCAACCTTTGTGGCACAGAACCTGCCACCAGCCAGTGCCTTCCCGGATGCACCAGCCGGCTTGCAGGTGCAAAATCTGTCCTTTGGTACTGTTTACATGGGCATTCGTGGTTACGATTTAGGTGGCCAGCCGAATGACGATCGTAAAGAATACAGCCATGAGCTGCGCTTTGCTGGCAATCACAATGGCATGGACTGGGCCTTTGGTGCTTTTTACAGCAAGTTAGAGTTGGATCAGATGACCACTCTTGGCGTGGTGGGCACCGACAGTTACTCCAATATGATTTTCAATGCAGCTGGTATTGGTTTTGAAGACAATGGTCTGATTACCCTGCAGGGCACCTCCTACGAAACTACCACCAAGTCGGTGTTTAGTGCGGTAGATTTTAACCTGAGTGATGAGTGGACCATGTCGTTGGAAGGACGCTGGACCCGGGAAGACAAGTATGCCAACAACCATACCGACAACAGGGCGCCTGGCGTGCTATTTCCAACCGGGCAAATGGATGGATCCTGGAGCTACTTCACGCCGCGGGTGACGCTGGATTGGGATGCCAACGAAACCACGCTTTATTATCTGAACGTGGCCAAGGGCGCTAAATCCGGTGGTTTGAACGGTTCTGCCGAAGGGGATGAAATGACCTTCGATCCCGAGCAAAACTGGACCTATGAAGTTGGTATGAAATCTTTCCTATTTGACAGCCGGCTGCGCTTTAACATCGCGGCTTATTACATCGATTGGGATAAGCAGCAGGTACGTGATTTCTCGACTCTGGGCAACCATACCAATGCAGTACCAGCGGTGATCGTCACCAACCTGGGTAAAACCGAAGTCAAAGGTCTGGAGCTCGATGGTCGCTGGCAAATCACCGACAACTTTGGTTGGAACTTTGCCGCGGCTTACAACGATGCCACCGTTAAAGTCGGTGGTTTGGGTCCGGAGTTTGGTTTTCTGGATTATGCAGCCCAGGGCATGAACCCGACCGAGTACCCGGTTAGTCAGACACTGACGATGGTCAGCACCCGCCCACCGTTCTTTGGCGTAGTCGGGCAGATGACGCTGCCACCAGAGGGTACTTTGGTGTCGGATGGCGATATCTCCGGCAATACCATGCCGCGGACTTCCCGCGTCACGCTGAACTCCAGCATCGATTATGTCCGTGACTGGGGCAATCTGAACAGCTTCTCCGAGCTGTCGTTCAGCTACCGCTCCAAGCAATATCTGGATGCCACCAATAGCACGGAGTTGCCTTCAGCGGTCACGGCCAGGTTGACCATAGGTTTTGAAACTGAGTCGCTGCGGGTGAGCCTCTTTGTTAATAACCTGACCAATAACGACACCCCATCCGGCGGTTACCGTAAGTACCTGTGGAATGGTAAGCCGCAGTTTGTGGTTGAGCCCAGAATGGGCAGAACAGCAGGGATTAACCTGTCGTACAAATTCAGATAGCTTGGTTGTTCTCTGGTTATTGCCCCGGCTTCGTGCCGGGGCTTTTTTATGCCTGGCAAGCTGGGCTTAGATCACACCGAGTTGTTGTTTTGCTTCATTCAGTGTCACCGTATTTCCTTCACAGATATCAGCCAGTCCTTGCGTTACAGCTTGAACGAAGGGTAGTTCCTCTGTGGATTTTTCATCCTGCATATTCCGAATCGTTTTGTGAATCAATGCGGATGCACACTTTTCGTGGAAGCCTTCCGGAATGTTAATCATGATTCATCTCCTTGTGGCTCTTGCAGCGGATGTACTAACTGGCCATCAGTGCGCTCCAACACCTCGTTTTATTCACTCTTGTTGCTATTAAGCCATGAGGTAAATCATGCAAAGAGCAGAGTGAAGGATCTTTTTGTCGTTTTTTAACCGCTACGAAATTAAGTTAGATGACGGCTTCGAAACTGGCAAGCTGCAATTTATGCAATAAGTTGCAGTCCTTGCGAGTAGAAACGAGCAGGCAGTAAAAATCCCACTCAGCCCGCTTTGGTGTAGAGCGGACTGAGTGGGTTGTGGGAAAGGGGGGCTGTTAGCTTTTCGTTATGGCGGCTTTAGGTGTACCAAAATGCTGCTCGGTTTTTAACAGCGCCAGCAAAAACAGGATTTCGGCGAAATTGCCCAGCAGGAAACCGTAGGCGAGGGCGGCACCGGCGGCGTTGATAATAAAAATGGTCAGGGAGCCGACAAACAGCCAGCTCCAGCCGGTCTTGCGCCATAACACCACGGCCCAGGGCAGGATAAAAATATTGGTGAAAATGGTGCCAAGCGGTGGTGAGGCTGCGACGGCATTAAAGCGCTCCATGCTGTGGAACAAGCCTGTTGGATCCTCAAACACCCGGCTGGTAAGTTGCAGCTGCACGATATCGAACCAGATGCCGTAACTCAGGCAGGCCAGCGTCACGACAGCAAAAAGCCCGGTACACCAGCGGCTGTAGGCGATGCTGACGCCGGCCTGGCGCAGCAGCGACAAGGTAAAAAGCGACAGCAATGGCAGCAAAAGGCCATGCAGCCACCAGCGTGGGTAGTTCAGCGGCTCCAGCCAGGCAGCGCCGCCATACCAGCTGCTGAGCAGCAGCATGGTGTTATCGTACATAACGCCGACTAAAATCGCCCGAAGCAACCAGCTGCGAGGGCCTGTCAGTTGCCAGCGAAAAGACAACACCAGCAACAGCAGATGCACCAGCAGATAGCTGGCAAAAAAGTAGCTTAATGACATGGCTCCCCCTTCTTCCTGATCCAAACCCCAGCGATGGGGCAGTTAACGAATACTCAGGCTAGCAAAGCCCTGGGTTTGTTCGGTTAATTGGTTGCTCTGCAAAAAATACAGTGCCTCGGCCTCGTCTTTGACATAGGCATCCAGAAAAGCCGTGCTGACTGAGAGTAGCAAGCTAAACTGGTGCTGTTGCGCTGGCTCTCTGCGGTTGGTGCGGCCAATCAAGCGCCCAAAATAGTGATCGGCTCCGGCCAGCACCAGACCGTATTGACTGCCCGGCACCGCTTTTTTGTGCGACATCAGATGCAAGCGATAATCCGGGAAAAAGCGTGGTTCAACATCCCAGGTGCCGGTGGTCACCAGCACCGGGCCTTGCAGGTGATCCCAGCTGTGTTCGGTAATCTCGGTAAACATTGGGCCTGGCGGTGAAATGGCGACAATGGCACGGATAGCATCGGGCGCTGCCAGCTGCAAGGGCACGCTGCGCTGTGCCTGAATTTTCTTATCAAACAAGGTGGCACCGGCAAACAGCTGTGCGGTGTAAGCACCAAAGGAGTGGCCGGTCAGGGCCACCCGGCTCTGATCGGCGGTTACGCCATCCGGCAGCCTGGATGCCAACTGCTGCGGTTGATTCAGCAGCATGGCCAGATCCCAGGCCCGTTGCTCAATTAAGCGCACATTGCCATAGCGCAAGGCTGCCACAATGCCACGGGCCATGCCACAGCAATCCAGATGATTGACCGTTAGCACCACATAGCCTTGCGAGGCCCAATGCAGCAGCAGAGCATCGTATTCCAGTTGATTGGACCAGTTGCCGTGCGAAAAGACAATCAGCGGGTACTGACCGGCGCTAGCCGGGGCCAGCAGACGGATGTTCAGGTGCCGATCATCCAGCTTCAACCTTTGCTCACCGCTGTCAAACAGCGACTGCCTGGTGGTCTGGCTGCCATAAAGTGTTGCTACTTGTTCCGGGTTTAATGGAAACTCTGATACGACTGGCAATTCAGGGGCTTTGCTGCAGGCGCTCAGTAAGAGAACAAGGAGTGCACTCAGTAGCGCTGGCAAGGTTAGGAGCGGCTTCATGGTAACTCCTGCAGAAATTGCAGCGCATCGGCCAGGCTTTGCTGCGGGCGCTCCAGCGCTAACACATGACCAGTATCCGGATAGGTGATGACCTGCACTGTGCTGGCTTTTGGCAGATTGTCGACAAATAACTGGGTCATGGCAACGGGCAGCTGTGGGTTGGCCTCTCCCCATTGGATCAGCACCGGCAACGTCAGTTGTTGCAACTGCGCGGCAGCGCCGCCTTCCTGAAACTGGCGAATGCGCTGCATCTCCGCCTTGCGATTGCCTGCGCGGCGAAAGCCATCGTGAAATTGCCGTTGCAACTGTGGGCTGATGGTTGCTTCATCCGCCATCATCCACTGTAAAAAACGGTTGTAGCCGGCGCGGGGCAAAAAATACAGCAGGTAATCGGCAAAGCGGGGCAAGTCTTCGCCACGACCTCCCCGGCTGTCGGCTTTACGAAAACCACCGGAATTTTGCAGCAGCAGTGCCCGCACTTGCTCTGGATAACGGGCACTGTAACCGATGGCAATATTACCGCCCAGTGAGCTGCCCACCAGCACCACATCTTCCAGTTGCAGTTGCTCAATAAAGCCATGCAATAATTCGATATCACGCGCTAAGCTGTAGTCGTTATCCAGCGCTGGCCCGGTCAGGCCATGGGAAGTGAGATCAAAACGCAGCACCCGGTAATGCTCTGCCAGCGGCTCGGCCCAGGGCTGCCACATCTGCATGCTGAAAAAGTGTGAATGCAGCAAAATGATGGGCTGGCCTTGCCCCTGATCCTGATAAAACAGTGGCTGGCCCTTGACGATAAGTTGTTGGATCTGGCCATCGGGGTGCTGGCTCAGCAGGTGCTGCACTGGAATATCGGCATAGCGCAGCAGCACATAGCTGACATAACCAGCCAGCAGCAGGCAAACCAGCAGAAGCAAACGAAGCAACCAGCGCCACATAATGTACTCTCCGGTGCACCCTGGTCAGGGTGCTAATAAAGCGGTTGTTGGGCCGCCAGCTGCAGTTGCCGCCAGCGATCGGCCCGGCCACCGGTGCATTGGCCGGTTAGCTCGCCGGCAAACGTGCCGACCTGACACAAAGCGGCCAGATCAATGCCGGTGCGAAGCCCCATTTGCTCCAGCATCATCACCAAATCTTCGGTGGCGACATTACCGGTAGCACCGGGTGCAAAAGGACAACCGCCAAGACCACCGATAGCGGCATCAAAACGCCGGATCCCGACATCCACCGCCGCCGCGGCATTGGCCAGCCCCATGGCGCGGGTATCATGAAAATGACAACCGAGCAGTGCCGCATCCTGTTGCTGCACGATAACCTGCAACAAGTGGCGCACCGAAGCCGGATTGGCTGCGCCTATGGTATCGGCCAGTACCAGCTGGCTGGCGCCTAGCCGTTGCAACTGAGTGACTAACTGGCTGACCGTAGCCACCGGGGTTTTGCCTTCAAAGGGGCAATGCCAGGCTACGGCAATGCAGGTGAGTACCTCTACCTGATCCTGCGTCGCCAGTTGCAGGATTTGCTGCAGCTGCAGCAGACTGTCTTCGACACTCAGCCGGACATTTTTCTGATTCATGCTCTGGCTGGCACAGATGACAAACAACACCGCTTTGGCCCCGGCCTGCACGGCCAGTTGATAGCCTTTCACATTAGGCACCAGCGCCTGCAGTTGCACCGGATACCGGGTTGCGATGCTGGCAATCACCTCATCACTGCCCGCCATGGCTGGCACGGCTTTGGGTGACACCATGGCACCGGCTTCAATCGAGCGGACCCCAGCGGCGATCAATTGCTCAATCAGGGCAATGCGCTGTGCCGGGCTTAAAATCCGGCTTTGGTTTTGCAGGCCATCGCGCGGGCCGACATCGGTGATCAGCACATCAGTTTGCATGGCTGGCGCTCCTAGGCAATGATCTTGCTCTGCCGTAAGGCCGCAATGTTGTCCAGCGGCAGGCCCAGCTCCTGCTGCAACACCTGCTCGGTATCCTGGCCAATATAAGGCGCCGGGCTGAAGCTGTCTTGGTGGCTGCGCGATAGTTTAATCGGGTTGCCAGGTGCTTTCGTGGTTGCGCCCGATGGGTGGGCGATTTCCACTACCATCTTGCGGTGCAACACTTGCTGATCACTAAGCGCATCGCTCAATTTATTGACTGGCGCACAGGGAATGCGGGCCGCCTCCAGCCGCTCAATCCAGTAAGCATTGGTATTGGTAGCAAACAAGACATTCAGCGTTTGATCAATAAAGTCTTTATCGGCGAAACGGCCGGGCTGACCATCATACTTGGGATCATCAAATGCCGGGATCTGCACCACGCCCTTGAGGTTTTGCCAGAAGTTGTCGGTAATCACCGCCAGAATAATATGGCCATCCTGGGTTTTGTAACTGTTGTAAGGCACATGCACAAAGTGACCATTGCCAATCGGGTAGGGATCTTGTTTCGATAGAAAATGCATGGTGGCCATGTAGTTCAGCATGGAGATCTGGCAATCCAGCATCGAGATATCCACATGCTGGCCTTTGCCACTGCTAAAGCGCTCAATCAGCGCGGCCTGAATGCCCATCACTGCAAACATGCCACCGCCCAAATCGCCAATTGGAATACCGGCCCGTATCGGGGTTGCCGGATCGGTGCCTGTGATGGACATACCGCCACCAAAGGCCTGGGCCACCTGATCAAAGGCTGGTCGGTTGGCGCCCGGGCCTTCCGAGCCAAAGCCGGTAATGGTGCAGGTGATAATGCGCTCATTATGGCGTTGCAGAGTTGCATAGTCGATGCCAAGCCGCTCAGGCACACCAGGGCCAAAATTGCTGACTACCACGTCCACTTTTTTCACCAACTGATAAAACAGCTCCTTGCCTTGCTGCGTTTTTAAATCAATGGCAACGGAGCGTTTATTGCGGTTTAAAGTAATAAAATAAGCACCAAAGCCATCCAATGAGTTGTCTGGATCATTGGCCAGCAACTTACGGGTGCCTTCTCCTTGCAGCGGCTCAACTTTGATCACATCGGCTCCCATATCGGCCAGCAGCATGGTGCCGTAAGGGCCGGACAGCATATGGGTTAAATCCAGAATCTTGATCCCGGCAAGTGGCTTATTGAACATGGCGCATCCCCATTTTATGGTTTAATGATATAACTATATATCAATTAAGCCGGCTTTGTAAACTGCTCTTTATCACGACGGCCAGGCAAGCACCTGGCCTGCTGTCAGAACTCTTCCAGTAAACGGCCTTTGCCGGTCAGTCTGTCTTCGATGCCGCAGCTGCGCAGGGCATGCCAGACGGTGGCGACATTTATCGGCAGCAGCGGCTTGCCCAAAATATGTTCGAAGGTAGGGAAGAGATCGACCGTGGACAGATTGGTGCCGCATTGCACAATGGCATCGACCTGATCGCCATCCACCTCGTAGATGGCATCGATCACCTGCTGAATGGGGGTTTCGGCAATGGCCGTTGCCGAGGGCCGGTTCAGGCCTTTGACTTTGTGTACCTCAAAGCCGATGTCGCTGAAAAAGCGAAACACATTGTCATCGCCCACCGGTGGGTAGGGCGTGATCACCGATATTTTACGGGCTTTAAACTTCTCCAGCGCCATTCGGGTGGCGGTAGCGCCTGTGGTTAGGCCCATATCGCCAATTTGGTCGCGGATTTGCTGCTCAAAGCGGATATTGCCTTCCAGGCCCCCCCAAAAGGTTTCGGCGCTCATACCCAGCATAATGTGGTTGACCTTGGCGCTCAGTACATTGCGGATAGACAAGGGGATTTCATCGCGGATCATATCCAGAAAGCGTTCAAACACTACGTTTTCGTTGTCGCCGGTCTGCTGCACCTCATCGGCCCAGTTGCGAAGCTCAATCCAGAAGCGGGACGGGTGCCAGCTCACCCCGTCCAGGGCAAACTTCTGCAAGTCATATTCAACCCCTGTATTGGTGGAGGGGATAATGACGCCAATTTGTGCCCGGTGAGCAATCTGATAATTCTGCATAGC
This sequence comes from Alkalimonas sp., assembly GCF_020831925.1. GTDB lineage: Bacteria > Pseudomonadota > Gammaproteobacteria > Enterobacterales > Alteromonadaceae > Alkalimonas. Next base: position 74,686 of record NZ_JAFIFQ010000004.1, on the reverse strand, counting down.
GGTGTCTCCTGTTGGGCGCGGCTCAGGCCTGTTGCAAGCTGTCACGCAGGCAGTTAAACATGGCGCGTTCCAGCATAAAGGCTCTGGCCTTGCTCGGATCGGCGGCGGTTTCCATAAACCACTGCTGGCGTTTTTGTTGCTGCTCGGGATCTTTGGTTTCCATCATTTGTTTGTTGGCAATGGTGTGTTGCTGCACAAATTCCACCGCCAAATCCTTGCGCTGGCGTTCATACTGGGCGAACAGTTCCGGGTAGCTGGCACCTTCTTTCAGAATGCAGGTCAGCTTCTGCGCCAGGTTATGGGCATCGTGCAGGCCGCCATTCATGCCCATGCCGCCTAATGGATTGTTGATATGGGCGGCATCGCCAACCAGCACCATCCGGCCCTGCACATAACGCTCGGCCACCCGCTGATGCACCGCATACAGTGTTTTGTGCCCGATGTCGTAGTCACCGGCTTTGGCATGCAGGTGCTGCAGTCGCTGTTGAATGTACTGATCATTCAGATAGGTTTGCGCCGGATTGGCCTCAGCCGGATCGGTCGGCCAGAGCACCCGCCATAGTTTTTCGGTTCGCAGCAGCACGCACCATTCGTCCGGATCCGAGATGTAGTTCACATAGGACAGGTTGTCGAACACCTGTTCAAACGGAAATGGGGTACTGACCACCAGGAACTTTTCGTTGTAGGTGAAGCCGCCATAGCCGATGCCAGCCGCTTTACGAACCTGACTGGAAGCACCGTCACAGCCAAGCAGAAAACTGCCACGAAATTGCTTTTCGTTGTCCGGGGTATTCACCAGCACGGTGACGCCGTTGTCATCCTGCGAAAAGCCCAGCACCTCGTGGCTAAACAGCACCTGAGCGGTCGGGTAATTGGCCAGTTGCTGGTTGATGATCCGTGTCATTTCGTATTGCTCCAGCTGCAGTCGAAACGGAAAGCGCGTATCGTCGCTTAGCAGCCCCATATCAAATTCTGCCACTTCCTTGGTGCGTCGGTCACGGTACTGATAGCGATCTACTTTCAGGCCTTTGGCAATCATGGCATCGGCCACACCCAGTTCATCCAACATCTCCAGTGAAGGGGGATGGAAGGTCGAGGCGCGCAGATCAACCGGCAGATCCGGCTGTTTTTCAAACAGGATCACCGGGATCTCTTGTTGTGATAAATACAGTGCCAGCAAGGAGCCTGCAGGGCCTGAGCCGGCGATAAGAACAGGTTGGGTGGTCATGTTAATGGCTCTCGGTTTGGGATAGTTGAGTCAAAATGTGGTCGAGGCTGACCACATCGGCATATTTGGCATGCAGATCAAATAAATTAGCCTGGTGGGCGGCCGGGTTGCGATCACCGACTGCCTCTTTGGGCACCTGCACCGGGTAATTGTGTTGCATGGCATCAATCACGGTGGCACGCACGCAGCCACTGGTGGTCAGGCCGGTAATAACCGTTGAGTCGGCAGCGCTTTGCTGCAACAAGCTGGCCAGTTCGGTGCCAAAAAAAGCACTGGCACCCTGTTTGGTCACCACGGCTTCGCCTTCGAGCGGGGCTAGCCGGGCGTCCACCTGTACCCAGTGGGAATCCGGGGTCAGTACATTTAGTGCTGGCACCCGCTGACGAAACACCCGGCCTTGTTCCGGCGCATGGAAGACGACGGTGGAAAAAAATACTGGCAGCTGTCTGGCACGAAAGGCCTGCAGCAACTGAAAATTAGCCTGCACCACCTCGGGACACTCGGTGCCGAGCGGACAAGTGGGATCGGTGAAGGCGTGGATCATATCCACCAGGATCAGGGCAGGGCGTTGCCCTAAAGTCAGACTCTGTCGTTGCAAGTCCATGGTTCAGATCCCGTACTTGGTTAAAAATGAGCGGATCAAAGCGGCGACCCGTTCGCTGTCGGTGTCGAACAGGTAGGTGCCGGTCTGGCCAAGATCGGCGCTTTCTCCCTGGCTGAGTAAAGCTAAGGTTGGCGCCACTGCCGCGTACAGACTGTCGTTCTGACCTGCCATCACCAGGGCCGGGCAGCGTAGGCTGCTCAGACAGCCGGCGAAATCGTGCGCCGCAACCGCCTGATACAGGGCTGGATAGCCACTGCCAAGACGAAGCGCGGCGCAGAGCTCGCGCTCGGTCAACGCCACATCAGCGCTGGGATCTTTGCCGCGTAAATACTGCCATAACGCCTGCAGATGCTGGCCATCTTCAGAGGCGGGCCGTGGTTGCTGCATGGCCTGCAACTGCTGCCGCTGCTCTGCACTTAGCAAGGGTGGACCGGACAGAATGATGGCTTTGGTCTCTGTGAGCCAGAATGCAGCCAGCTCGGCCGCAACCGCAGCACCGGTATGATGCCCCAAGACGGCAGCTACAGATCCGATTTGCTGCAGAGCACCAAACAGGCAGGCTGCCAGCTCGCCAATACTGGCTGCGGTGATCGGATCGGACTGACCACAACCGGGCAAATCCGGCGCCACGCAGTAATAGTGCTCAGCCAGCTGCGGCATCAGAGCTTCATACATCTGGCTGTGACTGGGAGCCTGATGCAACAAGAGCAGCAAGGGCTTGCTGGCTGAGCCGGTTTGCCTCAGATGCAGCTGACCCTGGGCTGTATTCAGGTAAAAGCGTTCCACCACGGGGCGCTGGCTCATAGGCTTTCTTCCAGTTCCATGCTGATCCATTTAAGCTCGGTAAACTCAGCGGTGGAGTAGGCGCCGCCACTGCGGCCAACACCGGATAGCTTGCTGCCCCCAATCGGTGCCAGGGCGTTGCTTTGAAAAGCATGCATGCCAATATGGACAGAGCCGGCTTTGATCTGCCGGGCGGCCTGCATCGCCCAATGGATGTTTTTGGTCAGCACCGCCGATGACAGGGCGTAATCGCTGTCGTTGACTTTGGCAATGCCATCGGCGAGATCACGGGCCCGCACCACCGACAACACAGGGCCAAACAATTCTTCACGCCAGGCACTGCAATCGGACGGGGTATGCAGCAAAACGGTCGGCTGGTACACCAGGCCCTGTTGCACCTGACCACCGGTCAGCAGGCTGGCACCGGCATCGATGGCTGCGGCTACATGCTGTTGTACCTTGTGCAGCGCCTGCCGGTGGATCAAGGGTCCATAGCAGCTGGCTTCATCGCGCAGATCGCCAAGTACCAGCTGAGTGGTATGTTGTTTAAGCGCAGCGACAAAGGCATCAAACACTGCGTCTTCTACTACGGCCCGGCTATTGGCCATGCAGATCTGGCCGCTGTGAGTAAAAATGCCCTGCGCCACTATGGCGGCAGCTTTGACTGGATCCACATCGCGCAGTACCAGCACGGCACTTTTGCCGCCCAGTTCCAGCTGAGTGCGCACCATGCGTTTAGCGGCACTGGCACCGACTTTCTGGCCGGTTAGGGTAGAGCCGGTCAGGGCGATGCAATGCACCTGCTCATGATCAATCAGCGGCGCACCGCATTCAGCGCCAAAACCGGTCAGAATGCTGATGGCCTCTGGCGGTAAGCCAGCCTCCAGCAGGATCTTGCCAAAAGCGATGGCGATCATCGGGGTTTCTTCCGAAGGTTTAATCACCACCGCATTACCGGCCGCCAGCGGGAAGGCGACCATCTTGCACAGCAGCGCCAGCGGGGCGTTGTAGGGTGAAACCACCGCTACTACGCCGAGTGGCTCTCTGAGCACCATCGATAGCCGGCCGGGGTGATCATTCGGAAAGGTTTGGCCATAAAGGCGGCGTGCCTCACCGGCCGCTGTCCGCAGCAAATCCACGGTATAACGAATTTCGTTGCGTGCTTTGCTGATGGTGGAGCCGCTTTCATCGATCAGCAGATCCAGTAAGCGCTCCTGGCCTTGTTGTTCCACCAGTTCCGCGGCTTTGAGCAGGCAGGCTTCCCGTTTGGCCGGTGCCAGCGAAGACCACTCAGCAAAGCCTTGCTGGGCTGCAGCAACGGCTAGCTCGACATCAACTTTACCTGCTCTGGCGGCCCGGCCAAGCCGCTGCTCGGTGGCGGGGGCCAGCACATCAAAATAGTCACCGGATACAGCGGCTTGTTCTTTACCGCCAATCAACAGCTCGGTTTGCTTCATCCGGCCACTCCTATTACCCGGTTGCCCCGGAAAAATTCAAAGGTTTCCACCACACCTTCATCGCCAAGGCCGCTTTTGCCCCAGGCTGGCCGTGGCGCCATCGGGTTCAGGTTCAGCAAGCTGATGGCATTGATTTTGACGCCACCGGTTCTGAGGGTGCGGGCAAGCTGCCAGGCGCTTGGCTCGTCGCCAAACACATAGGCTGCCAGGCCAAACGGCGTTTGATTGGCCAGGGCCGTCGCTTGTTGCTCGGTACTAAAGGTGTGCCAGCAGGCGACCGGACCAAAGACTTCTTCCAGCGTAAGCTCCGGGGCCAGCCCAAGTACCAGCGTCGGTGGCACAAAGTAACCGGGCAGTGCTGGCAAGGGCGTGGGCTGCAGGATCTCGGCCCCTTGCTTGCGATACTGTTCGATGCATTGCCGAATGTGCTGATAGTGCCCCTGATGTACCAGCGGGCCCATCTGTGCGCAGCTGTCATCGGAAGAGCCCAGTTGTAGCTGAGCCAGCCGCTCCGTAACCTTGCCAAGCAATTCTGCACTGATGTCCTGATGGACGAGAATACGCCCCAGCGCCCGGCACCACTGCGCATTCATGGTAGTCAGGCCAGTCACGATGGCGTCGGCCGCCTGGTCGGTATTGGCGCTTGCCAGCACCACCATGGGGTTGTTGCCACCCAGTTCCAGTTGCACCGGTTTGATTTGTTCACCGCAGACCTTGCCAATGGCAGCGCCGCCGACGGCGCCGCCGGTAAAAGAGACGCAGTGGCAGCGTTCATCGCGCACCAGGCGGCTACCAACCATGGCACTGCCGTGTAGCAGCGAAAAGACGCCGGCAGGCAGTCCGGCAGCGGCAATGGCTTCGGCGATCAATTGCGCCGATGCGGCGGCCCATTCCGAGGGCTTGAAAATCACGCTGCAGCCAGCGGCCAAAGCGCTGGCCAGTTTATGGCAGGCGATACCGGACGGGGCATTCCAGGGCGTGATAATGACCGCCACACCCAGCGGCAGCCGTTCTACTTCAACATCGCTGTGGGTGCCAGGCAGGTAGCGTATCGACTGTTGGCTGCGCAGTAGCTGAGCGGCGGCTTTAAAGGCTGCCGGACAAATCGCCGCTACCAGGCGGGTTTGAGCAATCACCACGCCATTTTGCATCGAGTCCAATTGGGCAATGGCTTCTTGCTGCTGTTCCAGCAGCCTGGCAATGGCCTCCAGTACATCGGCTCTTTGCTGTGGTTTTGTCAAAGCCCAGCTGCCGTTGGCAAAGCTGGCTTCAGCCGCCACCAGGGCTTGTTCTATCTGAATGGCACTGCTGCTGGCCTGGTAGCCAATCACCTCTGTGGTATTCGGGTTGGTCAGTGCCCGGCTGGTCGGCTCGGTTGGTTGCCAGGTACCGGCGATGTAGTTGCGAAAGACCGGTAGCTGGCTCATGGCGCTTTGACACCAAATTGCTGTTGTTCGGCGCCATCGGTTTCCATTTGAGCTGCCATCAGCCGGCCCCGCTCAGCCGGGAAGGCTTGCACCAGCGCCATCGCCATATCACGCAGGCCTTTGCCAGCCGGGCTGTGGTTGTTGGTGCCGGTGGTGCCCAGGCATTTCAGTGCATTAACGGCGACTTTAAAGCCATACTCAGACACCTGGCCTTTGCATAAACGCCAACGCTTAACCACCTCATTTTTGGGCAGGATCTCCGGCTCGGCGGTTTCGAGCTCCAGTTGCCGTCGCAGCCAGAGGGTAGCGGTTTCAAGATCCGCCATCATTTCACCAATCAATTGCTGGTGCATCGGTGAGCTGGCAATGGTGGCACCACTGTCGCCAAAGGTGGAGCTGGTCAGGATCTGCAGGCAGGCACGGTAAATCGACCAGGCCTGGCCCAGATAGACGGCGATGCCGGCCAGCTGATTGCCGACAAAGCTGCCGCGACTCATTTGCATGCAACGGGTAAAGGCAGCGGGCAGGGTCAGTGCATCCTGGTCGGCAACAAAGACATCCTCCAGGATCAGGCCATGGGTGGCGGTGCCGCGCATGCCGAGCGCATCCCATTGTTGCCGTTCACGCACCCCTGCGGCATCGCGTTCAACAAAAAAGGTACAAAGTCCACTGGCATCTTTGGAACCCTCCAGGCTGGCAGTGACCAGGTAACGGTCTGCCACACCGGTGGCGCAGCCAAAGCTTTTGACGCCATTAAGCCGATAGCCGCCGGCCACTTTGCTGGCTGTGGTGCTGATGGTAATGGCAGCCGTTTGCGACTTGACGGTTTCACTGGCAAAGTTAGCCAACCAGAGGCCGTCACGGCCCATGTTCAGTAGTATTTTCTCGGCAAAGTCCCGCACTTTGGGGATTTCTTCATCGTTAAATAAACCGGCTTCAATGGCTTCCAGTGCCAGTAAGCCGCGCGATGCCGACGAGCAATGGAAAAAATAGGCGAGGGCGGTCGAAGGGCAGACCGAGCCCATGGCAAAGGTGGCTGCAGCCAGATCGCGCAAACCGCCACCAAGGCCACCGTATTGCTGCGGGATAATAAGCCCAAGCAGACCTGCCTCGCTCAGTGTCTTGATGTGGGGCTGATGGAAACTGCCGTTTTGATCGACCGTATTAGCGGCCTCTTTTAAAGCGGGTAGCACGGCTTCAACCCGTGCTGCCCTGGCTTTTTCCTCGGCATTCATGCCTTCTACAAAGTATTCTGCTGTAAGTTTCATCGCCTCTCCTGTCAGGCTGGCTGGCCTTATATCGCTCAGTGATTGCTTTTTAGTAGGGTACGCAGCTGCTCGCCGGCGGCCTGGCCAATCAGGCCATCGATGCGTTGCCAGACCGGGTCGATTTGCGGCGAAAAAATGGCGGCCCGGTTGGCGCTGTCCCGCTCGGCCAGCGCTGCTTTGCTGACGGAGGAAGTAACGCCTTTGGCGATAAGCTCCTGCCAATACAGCCGGTAGCGTTCAACAAAAGGAAAGACTTGCTTAAAGCCAGCCTCCGTTGCCCGATGCACCAGCATCCAGGGTGACATGGTAGCGCGCTGCGCCGGGGTAATATGAGCAGGCGTTATGCCAGCAATGGCTTCTGCTTCTTGAAACAGCGGCGTTAGCGGCAAAAATACCTCGTTCATGTAGTCGGTATGGGCTGCCAGATCCAGTCGTGGGATCAAATCCAAATGGAATGAGTAGTGCTCACCGGCTTTGACCGAGTCCAGGGTAAAGTGAGGCAGGGCTGAATCGCTGGCGGTAAAGGCAAAGATCATGTGCGAATCCAGTTGCATGGCCGGTACCACAATGGAGCAGGTCACCAGGCGTTGGATGCTGTCCCCCTGAAACAGCCGGACAGTGCCGACCTGGCCCTGGACCATCGGCAATTGGCTGTGCAGAGTCATGCAGGGGCCGCCGTTGGCATTGGTTTGTTCGGTCAGCTCAAAGTGATCGACAATGGCCGCCAGAGTGGTATCGCTGAGTTGTTGAGGCAGTGATGGGCTCATGGTGATTATCCTCTGGTTGTCGCGTAGGACAGCATAGGTTGCAACAATTGCCAGGGACGGCTGGCAATCAGATCGGTGCGATGCGAAGCCACTTTATTGGCTGCTGCACTCGGATGAATGGTGGCGCTTAGGACTGGCTGTTGCTGTTGCCCCCGGAGCACCACAGGCGCACTGAGCAAGCCATCGAAGGCACGCTCCTGCCAGGGGGTCATCAGGGTGAAGTCGGTTTGCAAATCGCAGATCAGATGGTTGGCTTCTTTGCGATCGGCGGCAATCAGGTTCAGCCTGTTCTCGGCTGAACGCTCGACCAGTCCGGTGGCGGTCAGCCAGGCTTCTTGCAACTGCAAGGGCACCAGCACGACTTCCGCGCCCTGCATTGCAATCAGGCGCATGGTCTCCGGGTAGATGGCATCGTCTTCACACAGCACAGCCAGTTTGCCAAAGCGGCTGGGATAAATGCTAAAGCGCTCGCCTGCTACCTGATGGGCAAAGCGGTTGGAGTGATGCACTTGCGGCTGGCAGTGCACCACGCCGCTGGCTGCAATCAGTACAGCGCAGTGACGCAAGCCGCTCTGATAGGGCAGCAGCACACTGCAGGCCACCAGGGTATCAGCTGTTAACACCTTACTTAGCTGGTCGATAAGTTGAGCGCTTAGAGCGGCATCATCATAGCTGCTGCTGCCATCCTGCCACAGCAATTGTGGCAAACAAATCAGCGGTACTTGCTGTGATTGCAATTTTTCCACGCTCGTCACGGCTTCTGCAATCGCTTGTTCGCCGGTTGCATGAATGGCAAGGCTCGCTGCCTGCAATTGGTGGACGCCTTCGAAGGCAGGTAGCTGTTGCTGCGCCGGATCTTCGCCCAGTGGTTGATACAGGGCAGGCTGGCGCTGATGGAAAATATCGGTGCCGTCGGGGCGGGTTTTATCAAGCGCCTGGTTTAAATCTATCTCGGCATAAATAATGTCTTCGTCATGGCCCGCCAGCGCCAGTACAGTGCCATCCGGTGCGACAATCTGGCTGTCGCCGGCACCGCTTAAAAATTGCACCGGTATATTGACGGCCTCAGATACCGGCTGCAGCATCGCTTCTGGGATCAACGGGCCTACTTTATTGGCGGCCACTACAAATACTTTGTTCTCAGCGGCCCGCACCGGGATATGCAGGTTGCCTTCGTCAATGGCAAAGGAGTTCAGGCTGTTGCACAGCAATTGGGCGCCGCGAAGTGCCAGACAGCGGGGTGTTTCATTGATGACGCCATCCATGCAGGCATAGAGTGCTAGCTTACCAAAGGGCGTCTCCACAATAGGGCTGGGCGTGGTAGCACGGCGTAGAAAGTCGTTTTCATGGCCGATCAACACCTGTTTATCGGCTTCTGCCAGCAGCTCTCCATCGGGGGAGTACAGCAAACTGGTGCCAGTCACCTGCTGCTCGGCTCGCTGTACCGTGCAATTGATCACCAGATAAGCCTTTGCCTGCCGGGCGGCCTCCGCAATAGCGCTAAGGAAGTCGCCATCCAAAGCGACGGACACCTGATAACAGTGGGCTGCATCGTCGTACCAGGAGTTGTGATTGCAAAACTCCGGCAGGACAATTAAATCCGGTTGTGCTTTGGCAGCTTGTGCTATTATTCTTAGACAAGTCGCAAGATTCTGTGCCACATCGTTGGTTACGGCGAATTGTGCTGCTGCAACTTTCATGTTTTTCCCGCCTTTTGGTGATCGCTTTCGACAATCGCGAAGTAAAGATAGACTTAATGTATTATTAGTATATCATTATGTCAATACTGAGCGCGTAGAAGGATGATCATATGGTTCAATACAGTCTTGCTTTAGCCCTGTACGATTACATTCCCATCGTGTTGTTTGTCACTGGCCTGCTCTTTACCGCCCGTTGTCTGGAACAAACGGATGCTTCGATGGCGCGTCTGATGCGCTTTGCCATTGTGCTGGTCGGTTTGGGAGGCTTTTGCAAAGCGACCTGGAAACTGCTGATTGCAGCTTTTGATATCAACTGGATGCCACTCAACGATGCCTTATTTGTGTTGATGGCACCCGGCTTTACCTTTATTGCTTTTGCAATCTGGTCGGTGCGGCGACAACTGGCACAGCGGCCCTTGCGTGCTACCGCCTGGCGTTGCCCGTTATCGGCCAGCATGCTGGGGTTGGGGTTGGCTTTGTTGTTGGCGATCCGGTTGGAATCCAATGTCTGGTTCTTTGTGTTGTTGCTGCAGTTGACGCTGGCAAACATCCTCTTTACCTGGCATGCGATGAAGCTAAGTTTGGCGGCCGGTAGCACTCTGGCGGCGGCTTTATTTGTTGCCAACATCGTCGGTGTGTTCGTGATGTCAGGGCTGGCCAGAGTCGGCGATCCCAGCGAAGCCTTTCAGTGGCTGGCGCAAATCAGCAATACCGCAACACAAGGCAGTCTGGCTCTGGCCGGCTGGGTTCTATGGCAGCGTCTGAATCGGCCGGAGCCTGTCGGCGCCCCGGTTTAACAGAAGGAAGGTCCTATGCAACAGGAAATGAAATCGTTTTTGGGTGTAAAAGTGAATCCAGGGGTCTCCTCCGGCAATATGATGGTGTTTTACCTGACTTGCCTGGCATCAATTCTGCTCGGTACCTTTATGAATGCATTTCAGCCATTTTTGTTCAGTGAAATGATGAATATTCCACGGGCTGAACATGGGGTGCTGACAGGCAAACTAAACTTTGCCGGTGAGATTGCCATTATTGCGACCGTTGGTTTGTGGGGCGCCGTGTCCGACAAAATCGGCCGTCGCTTTGTGATGACCATGGGTTTCTTGCTGGTCGGTCTGGCGTTTTATCTGTACCCCAGAGCCGGCAGTGTGACTGAGCTGCTTATGTACCGGGTGGTTTATGGTGTCGGTATTGCCGCGGCTACCTGCATGATCGTGACCTTACTGGCCGATTTTGCCCGCGATGAAAACCGCGGCAAGGCTGCTGGCTTTCAGGGCATCTGCAACGGCCTTGGTGCTGTGATCGCATTGTTTGTGTTGCTGCGTATGCCGCAAGTGTTCCAAAATGCCGGCCAGGATGCGATGCAATCCGGCTTGAGTACCTATACCCTGGTGGTGGTGCTGTCGGTGGTGCTGGCCGTGTTTTCCTGGTTGGGGTTAAAGTCACGCGCTTCCACCCATGATAGTGAAAAGCTGCCTTTACTGACCATGGTGGTGAATGGTGTTAAAGCTGGCCGTGATCCTGGCATTGCTCTGGCCTATGGCGGGGCTTTTGTTTCGCGCGCCAACCTGACCATCGTCGGTGCTTTTATGACGCTGTGGTTGTCGAATTACGGAGTGGCTGATGCCGGCATGAGCCCGGCAGATGCGCTGAAAAAAGCCGGCATCATTGTAGCTATCGCCCAGGGCGTGGCTTTATTGGGAGCACCCTTCTTTGGCATCCTGACCGATAAGATTACCCGGGTGAATGCATTGATTATTGCGCTTTTCATCTCCTTTGTCGGCTACACCAGCACTTACCTGATTAGCGATCCCTTTGGCCACGCCATGCTGCTGGTGGTGGTGCTGATTGGTTTAAGTGAAATTGGCGCCATCATTACCTCGGGCGTGCTGATTGCGCAGCAAACTCCGGCGGAAAAGCGTGGTGCTGTGATTGGTATTTTTAATTTAAGCGGCGCTGTGGGTATTCTGGTCTCCAGCCTGGTGGGTGGTTACCTGTTTGACCATTGGGATTACTCCGGCCCCTTCGTCTTTATCGGTTGTTGTGCCTTGCTGGTCTGTATCTGGGGTTTGATGGTGCGCCACAAGGTGGTGCCTTATCAAAAACCGGCGCCGGACGATACCGCCATGGCTGTTCAGGATGCACCAACCCCATAACCAACCACAGCAACAAAAAGCCCCTGAAGTCGAAATCTCAGGGGCTTTTTTTCATCCAAAATAAGCTGTTGGGATTAGATATTGACCATATCCAGTTTGTGCTCCGGATTCTCTGCAGAAAATTCAAAGCTGGCATCATCAAACTTTGGAGGGCCCATCCGGCCTGTGGCATTGTTGGAGGTACCGACAGGCTCACGCGGAATACCCAGCCAGTTGGTGCGCAACTTGCCGTTGCTGTCTAAATCCTGGAACACCTGGATGGCATAACGGCCATAGGGCAGGGGCAAAGCCAGCTTTGGGTTGCTAACCACTTCAGCGGCATCAACCTTGAAACGCAGCACCATGTGTTCTGGTTTATCCGATAGCCAATGTTGTTCGGAGTCATACACCTGCACCACCACCTGGCCTTGATCAGAAGCAATGCCTTGCACATGCAAATACAAAGTGTCCGCCAGCAGCAACGGGCTGGCAAGCAGGCTGCCGGCTGCCAGGCAGCTACCAAGAAAAAGCGATCGTGCCGTCATACAAACTCCTGTTGCTGGTGTTATTTCATCGAAAATTGCATTTCGAACTGGTATTGATCCGGCCGGTACAACGCATACATATGATCAATCAGTTGGCCGCTGTCATCGAACATGGAGCGATCCAGCACCAGCAGCGGACGTCCCACCGGCACCTCCAGATAAGCGCCGGTATCGGTGTTCGACAGGGTGGCAGTGACCGATTGCTCAACTTTATCCAGCGCAATGCCCGATTTACGGAAAATATCAATCCGCGACATTTTGCAGATATTCTCTTCGGTATAAAGCTCGCCGATTTCGCGCGTCCAGCTGACAAAATAACCAAAAGGCTTGTTGTCGGCATAACGCAGCCGGACCGACTGGATCAGTGGCTGATCAGGACCTGTACCAAAGCGCTCCTGAATATCCAGCGGCGGCACTAGCCGGGCAAAGGTCAGCGATTTGACCACAGTTTCCTGGCCCATCACTTTCAGGCTATCCAGCAAGGCACTCAATGGGGCCTGCAAATGCTCGGCTCTGTGTTTGTAAGCCACATGGGAGCCTTTACCGCGTTGCCGCACTATATAGCCTTCGGCTGCCAGCTCATCCATAGCTCGTTTGGCGGTAATGCGGGATACGCCAAAGGCCTCCGACAGCTGATGCTCGGTGGGCATCTTTTCGCCATGTGGGATATCGCCATGGTGTATTTTTTCTTTTAAATACAGGTACACCTGGTGATACAAAGGCGTTGGCACATTTTCCCAAAGTGCGGATTTGAGTCTTGAGTCAGCTAACAGCTCTTCAAAAGTCATAACCGATAATTTTCCTTGTGTTGAAGTTTTTCCGTCTTTGTACGACAGGTGATAACCAAGAAATGATATAACAATAATTCAATTATGGCTAGCGCCGAACCGTATCAAAGTCGACTTTTTGCTGCAGGAGCCAGGCTTTTATTTAGTTTTGCCCTTTGTCAATAAGGAGCCAGGGGCACTGTGTTACAACAACAGGCATCCTGTGTTGGCTTACGGTCTGGCTCTGGGGTCAGTTCAATCAGAAAGGTCCTTTATTGATGTCTGAAATTTTACTGCTGAATTTTATTCACTTGTTGCTGTTCGTGTATTGGTTGGGCGGCGATCTTGGAACCTTTTACGCGTCGCGCTTTGTGGCACGTGCCGATCTGACGGTTGCCCAGCGCTCGACAGCGCTCAACATTATGCTCGGTGTGGATCAGGGGCCGCGTTTATGCATGCCGTTGATCTTACCGAGCGGTCTCCATCTAGGCGCTGTACTTGGCATGATCCAGCTTCCTGCCAGTATGGTATTGCTCGTCTGGCTGATTGGTCTGTTTTGGTTTGCCATGGTGCTGGTGTTGCACTTTGTGAAGGGAAAACCCTGGCTGGCGGGTCTGGGCCGTTTTGATTTCGTCTTTCGCTGTGTCGTGATAGGGCTGTGTTTGCTGTTGGCTGCTACGGTGCTTTTGGCCGAACCCTGGCTGACAGCCCGGATGGCGGTCAAGCTCACGGTGTTTGCTGGCCTGGTTGGGTGCGGCCTTGGCATTCGCCTTGCGTTAAAACCTTTTATGCAGGCCTGGCAACAGATGATTCAGCACGGCATTCAGCCACAGTCTGATCGCAGCATGCAGCAGGCGCTGGCCAAAGCCAGATGGTATGTGTACACCATCTGGCTGGGCTTGCTGATCAATGCAGCCATCGGTACGCATTTAATCCAACTTTGATGACAGGTACGCCATGAAATTACTCAGTTCTGATTTGTCACCTTACGCTACCAGGGTCCGGACCCTGATCCGCTTAAAGCAGCTGGATATTGCCATTGAGCCACCGGATGTGCCATTGCGCACACCGGCCTTTGTCCGCAAGTATCCATACGGCAAGATCCCGGTGCTGGTGCGGGAGGATGGCGAGTGTCTGGCCGAGTCCTGGAGCATTATGCAGTATCTGGAAAGTGTTCATAATACACCATCCTTTCAGCCTGAAGATCCCTGGTTGCAAGCACAAATGAATGCGCGGGGCCGTTTTGCCGATACCCAGCTGGCTCCGGCTGCTTTTCCGCTGTTTAGCGTCTTGCTGGGTCGCCAGCAGGTCGATGTGCCAGCGCAATTGGCTTTGCTCAGGCAGGAACTGGCTAAAGCCAATGTGATTTGGCGCCAGGCCGGGCCTTTGGCTGAGCGAGGGCTGGATCTGGCCGATATTGCCTTAGTACCTGTGCTGTACTTTGTACTGGCCTTGCCCCGAATGCTAGGGCATGACAGCGATTTATTGGCGGAGCAAGCGGCCTTACAGGACTGGTGGTCGCAGATGATGCAGTTTGAGGCGGTCAAAGCCGGTATCGATGAAATGGAGCAGGCGTTTCAGGCCTTTGCCAACCGCTAGTTAAGCGGCCTGAAATGTTTAAGACGGTTTCTTGCAAAAAGCCGTGCCAGTGGGGCACGGCTTTTTTGCGATTAAATGACAACGGCAGCCTCTTCCAGCCTGGCGTAGCGGCCGCTGTGAAAAACCAGCGGGGCTTGTGGTTTGCTGCAAAAATCCAGCACCCGCCCGACCAGGATCAGATGATCGCCGCCATCGTATTGATGCAGCATCTGGCATTGAAAGCGGGCGCAATAATCCTGCAATAAGGGCGCACCCCCTAAGCCTTCATCGGTGTTGATGCCATGAAACTTATCGGCTCCCTGGCGGGCAAACTGATTGGACAGCTCCTGTTGATGCGCTGCCAGCACATGAATGGCAAAGTGCCTGGCTTCGGCAAAAGCGGCCAGTGACCAGGCACCTTTGGCAATACTCCAGAGCACCAGTGGCGGCTCCAGCGACACCGAGTTAAAACTGCTGGCCGTCATGCCGACGTTCTCGCCGGCGCTGGTTTTGCAGGTGATAATGGTGACTCCGGTGGGAAACTGCCCTAAGGCCTGGCGAAAATCACGGCTGTCAAAGCTTGGGTAATTCATTAGAATTCTCCTTTGAGCGCTTGGCTAGCTTAAGGTTGAACATAACGAGCCTGTAGTATTTGCTCACCCTGATGCCAGTCCAGTACCCCAAAGGCGGTCAGCTGCTCCTTGCCGCCAGCATAGAAGTTCCAGACACAGCAGAGCGTGCCTTGCTGATCGAGCAGGGTGTCGCGACTTTTCAGTTTGAAGGCTTCGCCATAAAAGTGTTGAGTGCTCCACAGGTAGCGGCCATAGGCGCGGCCATTGCCATAGACATCGGGTCCTTCAAAGCGGTGTACCTGATTGTTACGGCTGCGACGGTAACTAAAGGTTCGTTCAATGGCACCGGTCAGATGCACAGTCACCTCAGCACTGGTCAGCGAGAGTGGGGTGTAATCGATCAGCACAGCGCAGCTGCCAAGCAGCTGCTGGCTATCGTTATAGACTTCAAACTCACCACGCCACTGTCCGGCATGTTTTACCGGCAGGATAAAAGGTTTGCTGGCGTTGGCTTGCTCCTGCTGCAGGAAACTATCGACAAAAGCCTGCGTATCCTGGTTGCTGGCATGATCCTGTGTTACCACGTAGAGGCCATTGAAGACCGCCACCAGGGTATCTGCTTCGAACAGTTGCGAGGAATAGACCTGCAAGCCGTGCTTCGGCAGGATCAGATTGACGGTACGTAAGTCGGTATTCCAACCGGGCGAGTAATAGTTGGAGTCGACCAATAAACCATAAGGGCGGCCTGAGCCCATGAAATCGGGGCCGCAGTAAACCCGATTGCTGTCGCTGTCGATGACGCCAAACTCAAAGCGAGCGCCGGCGGTATCAAAACGATTGCGCAGCGGGCCGCTGTTGCGAAAATCGGTTTCCATCCAGTAGGTGGTGCGATCACCTTCAAACACACTGGCGCGGTTGACTTTATTAAAGCCGGTGTGATTGCCGTCGGCATCAAATACCGATGGGATACCGTGCCATTCTCCGGTGATGGCTTGCTGAAATTTACTGGGCTGCTGTTCAGACATAAAGAATACCTTTGTTAGTGTCTATCCAAAAACGGCGGCGCTGCCGTTTGTTAGCATGATACCGGCAGCAGGGCCGGACATTGTTGATTGAACCTGGCGGCCTGACTGGTGTGCTGCCCGGTCAGGACATACCCCAGTAACTGGCCTTCGGCACCGATAAAGCGGGCGCAAACCCCCTGGTCGCTGTCGTTGTCGCACTGCCATCGTCCGGTTGCCCCGGCTGGTGGTGGGTTAACCACCACCGGATGCAGGGTGGTTTTAATACTGACCGGCATCACGCCATAGCTGACTTCTGTTGGTGTGCCGCTAAGGGTGTTGGCCAATGCCTTGACCTGAGCCAGCAAGGGCTGAACATAGACCCGGACCAGGCCGGCCACTTCGGCGCAATCACCGATGGCATAAATATCCGGCTCGGAGCTCTGCAGTTGCCGGTTCACCTGGATCCCTTGATGAACAGCCAGACCGGCGGCTTGTGCCAGTTGGGTATTGGGCTTGACTCCAACGGCGGACAGCACCAGATCGACGGCCAGCTGCTCGCCATTGCTTAATTGGATCTGAAGGCCTGCCGGGTTCTGTTCAATCGATTGCACCGTGCAGTTGTAGTGCCCGTTGATGCCGGCTTGACCAAAAGCGGCGGCCAGACGTTGACTGGCGACTTCAGGTACTAAGCTATGTAAGGGGCCCGGCAGAGGGTCAACCAGATCGACCTGAAAACCAGCCTGCGCCAGATCATTGGCATATTCACTGCCAATAAGACCGGCACCCATCACCAGAATGCGTTTTTTCTGAGCGGCCAGAGTACGAAAGCGGGCATAATCCATTAAGTCATTGATAGCATGCACCCCTTGCAACCCATTGCCAGCCAGCGACAATTGCACCGGTTTGGCGCCACAGGCCAGCACCAGACTCTGGTAGGAGATGCGGCCACCAGTGCTCAGTTGCAGGTATTTTTCTGCCGGCACTATACATTCGACCCGGCTAAAAATAAGAATGTCGGCCTGGTATTTTTCGGCCATCTGCTCGGCACTGAATTGCACCAGTTCGGCGGCTGACTTTTGCCTGGCAAAGCCGGTGGATAACTGAGGCTTGGCGTAGTAACTGCCATCATCGGCTGTGATCAGCAGGATGGAGCTCTGATAGCCTTGCTCGCGCAAGGTTTTCAGCAGATTGTAGCCAGCAAGGCCGGTACCCAGGATCACCAGTGGCGGTGTCTGCTGTGTCTGCCTCGCAGTCTGTGCCTGCTCGGCTATAGGGCCTGCGGCAGGCGCCAGGGTTCTGGCGACCATCTCAAAATCTTCTTTACCTACACCGCACTCCGGGCAGAGCCAGTCGTCCGGTATGTCTTGCCAGCGGGTACCGGGCGCTATGCCTTCTGCCGGTGCCCCTTTGGCTTCATCGTACACCCAGCCACAAACCTGACATTCCCAGACCTGATAAACAGACATGATCGGGTCTCCTTCGGCTTAACCGCTGCCATCCGGCCGTGGCAGAGTGCGGTTGCCACCCCACAGGGTCGCAACCATTTGCTTGGCGGTTTCTTCACCAAACAGCTTTGCTGCCAGATTATTGGCCGGATCCCGTTCGCAGATATTACGACGGATTTGCTCATCGCGTGCCATCAATTGCTGGCGGATTTCCAGCGGCGTTTGCTCGGCCTGATCGACCCAGTCCAGCCAGCGATCCAGCCGCTGATTGGCGATGCGTTCTACCAGATCAATCACCGCTGGATCCGGATCGGCACAGTAGCCGACCGCCGTAGGCGTCATCGCTATCCGGGTGTACAGATCGCGGCTGATAAAGGGGCGAAAGCGTGAGTCTGCCTGCAATTGCAAAAACTCCTCGTTCACGGCTTCGTAGTATTTATCGGCATAGTCGATGTCCAGCAGTAAATCGGTACGGGGAATGTAATCCATGTACAGGAACAAGTCCGGAATGGTGCCAAGCGCAAAGCCAAAGTTGGGCACCAAATACTGCGGCCCCAGGCTGATGGTAATGTGCATATTGGTAAAGCTGGACTCTGGTGAGCCAATGTAAGAATGGATCAGCCAGTCAATCTCTTTGCCACTGTAGGCTTGTAAACTACCTTCGCCGGCATGCTCGGACAGGTTGCGGTAGTCCTGAAACTGTTTGCAACAGGGATCCGGCTGAGTATCAAAGCGGGCATGAATACGGGCAATCATTTTTTCAGTAATGCCCCATAAGCGCTCAAATACGGCTCTGTTGTTGACGGATGGGTTTTCCTCGACCAGCTCGATCACGGATTTAAGTACTTTTTCTGCCATAATGATTTCCGGTTGTCTTGCTATCAGAAGTTATATTGTTATATTAATATATCAAAATAGCAATAGCAAATGCCAATTAGGCATTCCCTTGAGCAAAAATCACTGGTATAAGTGAACCATAAGTTTGAGCTAAACATATATCAATAGTGTTTAGTCATCCGTCAAGAAGGGGAAAGGTACATGATTATCAATCTGTGGTATGTGGCCGAATGGTCCAAAACCGTGCAGGACAAGCCAGTTAAAACCAAAGTGCTGGGGCAGGATCTGGTGTTGTTCCGCGATTTAACCGGCAAAGTTCAATGCCTGGCCAATGTCTGTTTACACCGGGGCGGGGCGCTGGCGGGTGGCTGGTTGAATGAAAAGCGTGATTGTGTGGTCTGCCCCTACCATGGCTGGGAATACAACGGCAAAGGCAAGTGTGAGAAAATCCCATCCGAGGGCACGGATTTCCAGGTACCACCGCGGTTTAGGGTGGATGCTTATCCGGTCGAAGAACGTTACGGCATGATTTGGGTCTTTATGGGCGACTTGCCGGAAGAGGAACGCTATCCCATTCCAGACTTGCCGCAATACGGCGATCCGGGTTGGCGCGGTTTGCCAGCCGAGTTTACCTGGAAGGCTGAAGCGTCCCGGGTGGTGGAAAATGGCATTGATATTGCCCATGCCTCTTTTGTGCACCCGGTATTTGGCTATCCCAGCACAGCGCCGGATAACTACATCGACAATGTGGAAAAACACGAATGGTGGGGTCGCTCTACCAATGTGATGTTTCCGCCGCAGTTAAAGGGCGGCTTTCTGGGCTGGCGTAAACTGATCCGCAAAGACAAGCAGGAAACCAGGGTGCATCCGGAATGGCAATTGCCGGGCATGGTAGTTCGGATCCAAATCGATTTGCGCGAAGGCTGGCAAATTGTGATGTTTGATGCCAATACCCCGGTCGATGAGCACACCACCCGCACCTTTGCCTGGCAGTTCCGCTCCTTTATGAAGTTTAAAATCTTTGATAAAAGCTCACACAGACGGTTGGTGACCATTTTGGAAGAAGATGCCCGCATCGTTGAGGCATCCAATCCGTATTACTTGCCGGAAACACTGGCCAATGAAGTTTCGGTGAAATCGGATAAGTTTATGAGTACCTTTCGCATGGCACGGCGTAAGCTGATAGAAGAGAAGGGCTGGCACATCGATTTGGATAAGCGGGACAGTTTCAAAGGCCGCACTGTGCTTACCATCCCTTCACCAGCCAGGCGCGAGGCTCGGGAAAATGGGCAGAAGTGGGTGTTTGAGGCCATGCCTACTGTGGCTCCAGTGAGACAGCCGCAGGCGCTGAAAGCTTTTGAAAAAGAAGTCTCCGAACTGACTACCGATTCTGCCAATGCCACCGAGTCGATTGTGGACTAGCTTTGATACGGTTTGAAGCAGGCTGCCCAGTCACCTTAACTGGTGCAGCCTGTTTTTTTATCGGCTCAGGTGTTGCCAAATCGACGATTGAAAGGGTGTTTCATGCACAGGGCCATTCGGGCCGCGCGGATCCAATGCATGCCGCTGTTTGCAACAGGGCGACAGCCGGGTGCCTTTGGCGGTCAGGGTGCGAACTGCCTGGCCATCGCGATACAACACGGTGTGACGGATCCGCTGCCCCGGTGCGGTCAGCAGAATGAAATCCGGCTCCATGTAGACATCGGTGCCAGGCCCCAGTTGGCGGGCATTGAAGGTCAGAATGCCTGCACCTCCCGAGACACCAACATTCTCATAGGCTCCAGGACCCAGCGGATCAAACACCAGCAAGCCATCACGCAGCTGGCCTTTAAAGGTTTTGGCTACAGCCGGCCGGCCACGAAAGTGCACATTGGTTAGCCACAACTGCTCCCCGTCGAAATCCAGATAGACCAGATTGTCAAAAGGGGATGAGCCAGGTGTGCCGCTGCCGGCTTCGGTGTCATCGGACAGTGGCCGGCCATCCAGTTCAAAAAGCTCCACGCTATCGTGCCAGATCCCACGCATTTGCATCAGAGTATGGCCGACGCTGCCTTCCGGGAATTGCATGCAATATCACTCCTTATCGCTGAAAAATTGTACTTGCAAAGCATCGCTATATTTGTATTAATGTTATAACAATATTTAAGGGGGATGTCATGAAAAATGTGGTGATAACCGGCAGTACCCGTGGCATAGGCCGTGGCCTGGCCGCTGAATTCCTGCGCCAGGGCTGCAAGGTGGTGATTTGCGGGCGTGATCCACAGCAGGTCGATCAGACCGTGGCGGAGTTGAGCCAGGCATTCGATGGTGCCGAGGTGATTGGTCAGGCCTGCAATGTGGTGGATGCCACCCAGCTGCAGAGCTTGTGGGACTTTGCGGTCGCTCAGTTTGGCCGGGTGGATATCTGGATCAACAATGCCGGCATCAGCATAACGCGTAAGCCGTTGGCTGAGCAGAGCCCGGCCGATCTTGAACGTATTGTGCAGACCAATCTGACGGCTATCTTGCTGGCCAATCAGCTGTGTATCCGTGAAATGCAGGCGCAGGGCGGCGGTCAAATTTGGAATATGGAAGGTTTTGGCAGCAACGGTGCGACTCAGCCTGGCATGGCTGCCTATGGCGCGACCAAGCGTGCTGTGACTTATCTGATCAAAGCCTTGCAAAAAGAAGTCAAAGATACCGCTGTGCAGGTCAATGCGCTCAGCCCTGGCATAGTAGTGACGGACTTGCTGGTAAATGACTACGATCAAGCGTCGGAACAGTGGCATAAAGCGCGTAAAATTTTCAATATTCTGGGTGACACAGTGGAAACCGTGACCCCCTGGTTGGTAGAGCAGATTTTAAAAACCAACCGTTCTGGCAGCAAGGTGGCCTGGCTGACCACCGGCAAAGCACTTTGTCGCTTCTGGATGGCCAGCTTTCGTAAGCGGGAGCTGTTTGCTGAGCCTTCTTCAGAGCAATAGCCAGGGTGGTGATGGCTCAGTCAGCGCTTTGGGCAAGGGTTATCTCCCAACAAACGTCAGGGCTTTGCTGCCAGCTATACTGCTGCAGCAGGCCTGCCTGGTTCAGGAAAAAGCGAGCATTGTCTTCCCGGTAATGGCCACCGCTTAGCACAAACTCCCGTTGTGCTGCGGATGGGTTGATGCAGCGGCTCTGGCGATGATCCCATATAGGCCTCAGCTTATCTTCTGGTGCTGTAATCTGCTCGATATCCGGTAGCAGCAGCGGCTGAGGCTGCTGCAAAGCCAGCACCATAGCACCACTAAATACCCGTAGCAGTGGAAAAAAGTGCCAGGGTGCAGCCTGGCTGCCGCTCAGCTGACGGTTGCCTAACTGGCAATGCCAGCGTTCGGCTTCGATCTGGTAGCAGGCGGAAATCGGCTCGGCTGTGCCATCTTGCCAAAACAGCTGCGCGCTTTGGCCGTGCGGCTGTTGCTGCCAGTGCACTTTCAGCAGCATCTGGTGCTGTGCACTGGAGCGCAGGCTTTGAATAATGCGCTCTCCTTTGGCATTGATGCCTTGCCGCCAGGGCTCCTGAATATCGGTGGGCTGGCCATTCAGTTGATACTGATAGGCCCCTTGTTGCTGCCATTCTATCGCTGGCGACAGCGCTGAAAAGGCATGCTGCAACAGTGTCATCGCATCAGACATGGCCTGGCTCCCTGGTATCGATGAGTTCAATCAGTTCTATTAGTTGACCGGCGGTGGTGGCCGGATCCAAATACAGCATGCGCTTAGTGCCATACTGCACCGGGCCATCTGCTGTGACATAGCCGGCATGGATCCCTTGTTGTTCTAAAGTAGCCAGCGCGGATGACAAGTCCCGTACCCGCCAGGCCAGATGATTGATGCCGGCCTGGCCACTTTTTAAGCCAAGCAGCAGGCTCAGGAAGGGCTCAGCCAGCGGCTGCATCAGTTCAAACTCCTGGCCGGCGAGGTCAATAAAGGCAAATTGCACCGGTGCATTCATGGGCAGCCCCTCAGGCCGGCGGATTTGCTGCGGGCTAAGGCCATAAATACGCTGCCAGTCCAGCAAGGCTTGCTCCAGATCGGCAACCACAAAGCCGACGTGTTGCAGGCCCAGCAGGTAATGTTGCAATTTTTTTGTCATCAAGGCGTTCATCAGGTCTTGTATCTCGGTCAAACTGCTATATGATATAATGATATTACAATATAACTTGAGGGGGTGCCATGCATTGTTTTATTTTAGGTTTGGGTCACATTGGCAAAGCGTTGGCCAAAGCTCTGAAACAACAGGGACATCGTGTATCCGGTAGTACTACCAGCCCGGAAAAAGTTGCGGCCCTCTCAGAGCTGGTGGATGCGGTGCATGTGCTGAAAGGGGAAGAAAGCGACAAGCTGAGGCAAGCCGCCGCAGGCTGTGATCTGATCATTGTCACTGTGGCTCCTAATGTCCGGCAGACCCGTACCCGTGAAGAGCGTGAAACCCATTATCATCAGGTGCTGGAGCTGAGTTGTCGGCATGCAGCTGCCGCCTGCCAGCGGGTGATTTTTTTATCGTCTTTTTCAGTGTACGGCGATGGGGGGAACGGCACGGATCCCATCAGTGAAAATACGCCGACCGCCAATCACGATGAACCTTCATCAAAGTATTATCAGGCCGCCGAGCAGGCGGTGCTGCAGCATCGTAGCGGTTGCGTGCTGCGTTACCCCGATATGTATGGTGCCCCGGGCGATCTGGATTTTCCGGCCCGGGTGCGGATGGCACTGGATTATTTTGGCGGCAAGACGGTGTTTTCGGCCGATGCGCCTTTGTATGCCATTCACTTTGATGATGTGGTGCGCTCGGTGTTGCATGCGATTGAACAGCAACTGAGCGGCATCTACAACGTCTGCGATAACGAGCGGGTGCCTTACAGCAATCAACAGGTGTTTGATGCAATTTGCCGGCACCACGGTTGGCCGGAATTAACCTATTCAGGGCAGATCCTGGCACCAAACCGCAAAATATCAGCGGACAAGTTGTATGCCACTGGTTTTCGGGTGCAGCAGCCGGATCCGAATGCCCGCTGGGTGGAGTAACTGATGCGTATCGTTATTACAGGTGGAAGCAAGGGCATTGGCCGCGCCATCGCCGATGAATTCTGGCGACGTGGTCATCAGGTGTTGGTGTGCGGGCAGAATAAAGACGAGTTGGCTGCGTTGGCGGCAGCTTATGATCATCAACGCTTTTATACCACGGTCTGCAACATCCAGCAGCTTGAGCAGGTAGAAGCTTTGCTGGCAAAAGCGCTGGATTGCATGGGTGGGGTGGATATCTGGCTGAACAATGCCGGCCTTGCTAATACTACTAAGTCCATTCTGGATACCACGCAGACTGCTCTGCAAAGCATGGTAACTACTAATGTGCTGGGCACCATGCAATGCAGCCGGGTAGCCGCAAAGTGGATGCAGCAGCAAGGGCAGGGCAAGATTTTTACCATGCTGGGGGGCGGCTCCGATGGCGAGTACTTTGCCGGCATGGGGATTTATGGCAGTACCAAGCGGGCACTGGATTACTTTACCGATGCGCTGGCCAAGGAGCTTGCTGGCAGCGGTGTGCTGGTTGGCAAGATCCGGCCAGGCATGATCATCACCGAAGGCGTGATCCGGGAGTCCAAAGCGGATCTGGCTAACTTTGAGCGCCGCCGCCGCTTGCCAACCTGGTCTGCGATGAACCCGAAACCGTGGCACCATTCTTGGTGGATGCCATGTTGCGTTGCCGTAAAAGCGGTCAAAAGATAGCCTGGCTGTCGCGTACCAAAATCTTACTGCGTTTGCTGAAAGGCAGTATTCGCAAGCCTGCTGATAAATTCAGCCCCTATGGCCTTTGAATCCGGAGAAAACAATGTCAAATCATAAAGAAACCAAAACCCTGGATGAGTTTCTGGCAGAGAACCCCAATGTGGATGTCACTGAGTACTGGCGCCGCTGCTGGGGGATCCTGACCGCATTAAAAGACAAAATAGCCCGACGTTTTCCAGAGCTGCAGCAGCATCCTTCAACCTTTGACCGCGATTATTACACCTCGCCAAATGGTGAGTGGGAAGGCAGTTATCAGGCCTGGTCCGGCCCGGGAGTGGACTGGCTGGTGAACTCCTGGATAGGCAATCGCAAGGCCAGCATTCTGGATATGAACACCACGGCTTTTCTTGATCAACAAACCGATGTGCCGCATCTGGTGATTGTCTTTGGCACTGTGCCTCATCTGTTTTGTTACTGTGATTACACACCGCGGCGCAACCTGCTGACGAATGTCGACTACCTGGACAAATACTTCAATGACGAGGTGAATGACTGGTACCTGAAGCTGCGCAGTAACCCCAATTTCCATTGGTCGGTCAGTCATGGTCCTTATATGCGCGCTTTAAACAACCCGGCGACCCAGAGCCTGATGGGTGAGTTGAGCCATGAGAACATCTCGGTATTTGAAAACTACTTGCACGAGAAAGTGGATCGCTGGCTTGGCTGGCTGGATGCGGCCAGCCCGGTGCCGGTAGGTGAGCGGGCGAGCTTGCAGCAACAGGATCATATTATCCGTGAAATGAGTTACCGACGCGATCCAATGAATAAACTGGCGGTGAAGGTATTTGGTGCTGAGGAAGTAGAGCGCATGATAGAGCTTCGCATGGGCCAGCAACAAATTGCCGAGACCCGGCAGTATTAAGGTAACCGGAGGCGTTATGCTGAAAAAATTGCTCTGGGGATTACTGGCTCTTCTACTGTTGGCAACGCTGGTGGTTGCTGTCTGGATGAGTATCCCCTTTGCCTATCAGCAGGACCGCACCCAGCAGGCTTTGCTGTCGGATGATGCGGTGCTGGTCAGTCAGACGCCCTGGTACCAGTTTGTGCCAAAAGCGCAGCAGCCGACCGACGGGGTGATTTTTTATCCGGGCGGTAAAACTGCGCCCGAGACTTTTGCCCCTGTGATGCGCCATTTTGCCGAGCAGGGCATGTTGGCAGTGATCGTGCCGATGCCACTTAATACTGCGTTTTTGGGCGTGAACAAGGCCGATGCGGTGATGGCGTCTTATCCAGCGATAGAACGCTGGCATCTGATTGGCCATTCACTGGGTGGGGTTGCGGCGGCGGCCTATGCCAACCGACAGCCAGAGCAACTGAGTAGTTTGCTGTTTTGGGCATCTTACCCGGCGTCTGATCTGAGTGCACTGACCGTGCCAACCCTGTCGCTGAGTGCGGCGCTGGATAGTCAAACCACGCCGGAAAAAATACAGGCCTACCGCCAGCGCTTTCCGGGCAATACCCTTTTTATGGAATTGCCGGCCGCCAATCATTGGCAGTACGGCTACTTTGCCGATGCGCTGAATACCGAAAGCGGTTTGCAAAGTCGCAATAAGCAGATCGAGCAGTTGGTCGCGCACAGCCTGGCCTTTATCCATAGCCAGCAGCCGGTAGACCGTCTGCCCCTTACCGAACAGGAACCTTTACCATGAGTGTTGATTACTACGGCTATCGAAAAAAGTTTGCTGTGTTGGTGCCCTCCACCAATACGGCGGTGGAGCTGGAATACAATAAAATGCGGCCAGAAGGCGTGGTGCTGGCAACCCGTGGTTGCGTGATCCCACCGTTTAAGGTGACCAATGAAGACGAATTTGTTGCCATGGTCCAGGCGATAGGGGCTGCTACCGAGCAGGGCTTACGCGATGCGCTGACCTGCCGGCCCGATCACGTCATTTTTGGCTATTCGGCCGAAACCTTCTGGGACGGCAAACAACGCTCGGATCGGGAGTTTGCCCGTTACAACGCCATTGCTCAGGAAGTGGGCGGCTGCAATGTCACCTTTGGCGCTCAGGCCATTATGGATGCGCTTAAATGCTACCCCTGGGTGAAGAAGATTGCCGTGGTGACGCCTTACATGCCGGTGGGTGACAACCAGGTGGTCACCTTTTTAGCAGATATAGGTTATGAGGTAGTGCGCATTGCTGGCCATTGTTCAGCGGGCCCGGTTGAAATTGCGCATGAATCCTTTGGTAAAACCCGTCAGCTGGTGCGGCAGGTGGATGGCGATGATGTCGATCTGATCCTGCAGGCCGGCACCAATCTGTACTTTGTCGAACTGGCAGCGCAACTGGAAAAAGAGCTGGGGAAACCGGTGCTGGCTATCAACGCCCTGACCTTCTGGCATGCCTTGCGAAGCAATGGCATTGCTGATCGTATTCAGGGCTTTGGCTCTTTGCTGGCAGAACATAGTGCCTTGCCGGAGTAGGGCAGCATGACGACTGTATCGCTAAAACAGCAGCTCAGAGCCGGCAATACGCTGAGCCTGCCCGGTGTCTACGATGGCTTGTCGGCGCAACTGGTAGCCCAGGCTGGTTTTTCTGCTGCTTTTGTTTCCGGTGCCTGTGTTGCTTTCAGCCGGCTTGGTAAACCGGATCTGGGCCTGGTAAGCCTGAGTGAACTGGCCCAGTGTGTAGCGCAAATCCGCGAAGCTGTCGATTTACCCTTGCTGGTGGATATGGATACCGGGTTTGGCAATGCACTGAACACGCAGCGTGCCGTGCGCCTGCTGGAGCGCTCGGGCGCTTCGGCGCTGCAAATTGAAGATCAGCAGATGCCCAAGCGTTGCGGCCATATGCGTGGTAAGCAGGTCATTTCCTGTCAGGAAATGGTTGGCAAGCTCAAAGCCGCGCTGGATGCGCGTCAGCAGCATGATACGCTGATTGTGGCGCGCACTGATGCGCTTGGGGTAACCGGCTTTGACGATGCGCTGGAGCGGGCTGAACATTACCTGGCCACTGGCGTGGACGCGCTTTTTATCGAGGCGCCGCACAGCATCGAGCAGATGCAGCGCATCAGTGCGCAATTTGCCGGCAGGATCCCGCTGGTACACAACCTGGTGGAAGGGGGCAATAGCCCGGTACACAGCCGCCAGCAGCTGGCAGCGCTTGGCTACCAGATCGCATTATTTCCGGCATCCTTATTAAACCGCTTTATTCCGCAGGCTCAGCAGTTGCTGAAACACCTGGCCGAGCAGGGCGAAACAAAAAGCCTGGCCGATAGCATGACCGATTTGCATGGCATCAATGCCGTCTTATCGGCAGATAGCATCCTGGCCGATATCAGCCATTACCGTGAGGAGACGCTCTGAATGGGACTGACCTTATACCAAAAAATTTATCAGAGCCATCTGGTAGCGCCGCTGAATGCGGGCACCGATCTGTTGTACATTGATCGTCACTTTATCCATGAAGTGACTTCGCCCCAGGCCTTTGCCGGCCTCAGGCAAGCCAAACGGGCGGTGCGAAAGCCTGAGCTGACGCTGGCCGTGATGGATCACAATGTATCCACCCAAAGGCGAACCCTGGATGCCGCAGGTGAGACCTCACGAATTCAGCTGGAAGCTCTGGCACACAATTGCGATGAGCAAGGCATTACGCTGCTTGATTTAACCCATCCGGATCAAGGTATTGTGCATGTGGTTGGCCCTGAGCTTGGCTACACCTTGCCGGGCATGACCATTGTGTGTGGCGATTCCCATACCTCTACCCATGGCGCCTTTGGTGCTTTGGCCTTTGGCATCGGCACCTCGGAAGTGGAGCATGTACTGGCAACCCAAACTTTGCCACAGCAGCCGGCCAAAACACTGAAGATCCAGCTGGATGGCCCGCTTGCTCCGTGGGTAAGTGCCAAAGACATAGCGCTGGCGGTGATCGGCCAGCTGGGCACGGCTGGTGGCACTGGATACGTGGCAGAATTTTGTGGCAGTGCCATTGAAGCGATGAGCATGGAAGGGCGAATGACTCTGTGTAATATGAGCATTGAACTGGGCGCCAAAGCCGGGCTGATTGCACCGGATGACACCACCTTTGCCTATTTGCAGGATAAACCCAATGCCCCCAAAGGCGAACAATGGCAGCAGGCGGTTGCTTACTGGCGGACGTTGCACTCCGATCAGGATGCTGTGTTTGACCGAGAGATCCAGATAAACACCGACAGCATCAAACCGCAGATCAGCTGGGGCACCACGCCGGAGCAGGTGATCGCCATTGATCAGCCGGTACCGGCACCGGACAGCTTTGCCGACAGTGCCAAACAAGAGGCAGCGCAGCGTGCCCAGAACTACATGGGGCTGCAGCCTGGCCAACAGCTTGGCGGCACCGCGGTCGATGTGGTGTTCATTGGCTCCTGCACCAACAGCCGGTTGGAAGACTTGCGGGCCGCTGCGGCCATGATTAAAGGACGAAAAGTCGCAGCCGGAGTGCGCGCCCTGGTGGTGCCAGGCTCAGGCCGGGTGAAACGTCAGGCCGAAGCAGAAGGCTTAGCCCAACAGTTTATTGCCGCCGGTTTTGAATGGCGTGAGCCCGGCTGCTCCATGTGCCTTGGCATGAATGACGATCGTTTGCTGGCAGGTCAACGCTGCGCCGCGACCAGCAACCGAAACTTTGAAGGTCGCCAGGGGCGGGGGGGCCGTACTCATCTGGTGAGCCCGGCGATGGCTGCCGCTGCTGCCATTGCAGGGCACTTTGTAGATATTAGCCGGGGAGACTGCTGATGAGCACTATTTTTGCCAGTGGGCGTATCTGTCCGCTTGATAAAAACAATGTCGATACTGATCAGATCATTCCCAAGCAGTTCTTAACCTCGATTGAGCGCCATGGTTTTGCCGATGCGCTGTTTTTTGACTGGCGCTATCTGGCCGATGGCAGGCCAAACCCGGATTTTGTGCTGAATCAGCCACGGCATCAGGGGTGCTCCATGCTGTTAAGTCGGCGCAATTTTGGCTGCGGTTCCAGCCGTGAGCATGCGCCCTGGGCGATAAAACAGTATGGTTTTGGCGTGATCATTGCCGAAAGCTTTGCCGATATCTTTGCCAGCAACAGCCTGAATAATGGCATCTTATTGATTCGTTTAGACGCCGATGCGATCGAAACACTGTTTCAGCACAGCCGTAAACCCGAGCTGGTTTGGAGCATTGACCTGGAGCAGCAGCTGTTATGCTGTGAGGATGGTGTGCGTTTTTCATTCGACATCGATGCCGATGCCAAACAACGGCTGTTGCTCGGTCTGGATTTTATCGGTTGCAGCGAACAGCTGACACCGCAGATTGATTTGTACGAGCAAAACCGAAGCCAGCAGCTGCCCTGGTTGTAGCCGGCACCTCAACCTATGCTGTTACCAGCCGGCTGCGTCAGGCTGGTTGGTAACGTCTGCCGGGCAACTTGTTGTACTTTTCAGTTGAGATCCGCACCGATACCTCTTACCTTGGCTGCCAGCTGTCTCTTGATTGAAGTGAGAATTTGATGCGTGGAATGCGCTCTGCCGCCAAACAGACGGAACCATCCAAACGCAGTTATGCCATGTCGTTGCGACAAAGTGTGCTGACGCTCTGGCCCTATTTAATGGCGTTTAAGGGGAGGGTATTGCTGGCTTTGCTCTGCCTGGTCGCAGCCAAAGTGGCGACGTTGCTGATGCCGTGGGCGCTAAAAGAAATTGTCGACGCGGTAGATGGGCAGCGTCAGCAGTTGTTGATGATCCCGGTTGGCCTGGTAGTGTTGTATGGTTTGCTGCGCTTTGCCATGGTGTTCTTAGGGGAAGTGCGGGATGCTTTATTTGGCCGGGTGACTGAGCATGCGATGCGTCAGCTTGGTTTAAAAGTATTTGAGCACTTGCATAGCCTGGAGCTGTCATTTCATTTGGACCGGCAAACCGGAGGGATCAGCCGTGATATCGAGCGTGGCACCAATGGCTTGAGTTTTCTGATGCGCTTTTTGATGTTTAACATCGTGCCGACCTTACTGGAGATTCTGGCAGTTGCCGTGATCTTCAGCCTGCTGTTTTCGCCAGTCTATGCGTTGATCATGCTGCTGGCCGTTGGTTTATACATCTTTTTTACGGTATTTATCACCGAATGGCGCAATGCCTTTATCCGCGCCGCTAATCAGGCCGATAACACCACCAATAGCCGGGCAGTCGACAGTTTACTCAATTATGAGACGGTGAAATATTTTAACAACGAGCAGCATGAAGCCAGGATTTACGATGGATTTTTGGCCACCTGGGAGCAAGCCCGTTTGAAGAACCGACTGAGTCTGCTGGTGCTTAATTCGGGGCAGGCGCTACTGATTGCGTTGGCTATGACCGCTTTGATGTGGTTGGCGGTGACAGAAGTAGTGGCCGGCACCTTAAGCATCGGTGGGCTGGTGATGTTAAATGCTTATTTGCTGCAGCTGTTTATGCCATTGAACTTCCTTGGTTTCGTCTACCGGGAAATCCGCCGGGCGGTAACCGATCTGGAAAATATGTTGGGATTACTCACCCGCAAACCCAGTATCGCCGATAAAGCCGATGCTGCGGAGTTGACGATAGCTGGTGGGGCTATTTGCTTTCAGCGCGTGAGTTTTGCTTATCAGCAGGGGAGACCTGTGCTGAATGACCTTAGCTTTGAGGTGAGCGCTGGCCAGAAGGTAGCCATTGTCGGAGCATCCGGTGCTGGTAAAAGTAGCATTGCCCGTTTGCTGTATCGCTTCTATGAATTGAATGCAGGACAGATTTTGATTGATGGGCAGGATATTAGCCAGCTGACATTGTCATCGCTGCGCCGGGCCATTGCCATAGTGCCGCAGGATACGGTGTTGTTTAACAGCAGTATTCGCGACAATATTCTTTATGCCAAACCTGCCGCCAGCGCAGCCGAGGTCGATAAAGCCATCGATATGGCGCATTTACGTGATTTTGTCAGCCGCTTGCCAGAGGGCGATCAGACCTTGGTGGGTGAAAGGGGCCTGAAAGTGTCCGGCGGTGAAAAACAGCGCATCGCGATTGCCCGCGCCATTTTGAAAGGTGCACCTATCCTGGTATTCGATGAGGCCACTTCATCGCTGGACTCGCTGGCTGAGCAAGCCATTCTTAAGGCCATGCGTGATGTCGCCAGCCAGCACACCAGCCTGGTAATTGCGCATCGGCTATCAACCATTACCGATGCTGATCGTATTGTCGTGCTGCAGCACGGTAGGGTGATTGAGCAAGGCACTCACCAGCAGCTGCTGGCGCAACAAGGCGAGTACGCCCGCATGTGGCAGCAACAGGCACAGCAAAAGGAATCATCTTGATGCTGCTCTGCTCAAGGTGAATCAGCCTTTGCTTTACCAGGTCGTAGTTTTTCGCCCAGCACCAGCATGCAAGGGGTTAAAAATAACGTCAGCAAGGTAGCAAAGGTTAAGCCACCGGCAATGGCGCTGGATAATTGAGTCCACCACTGGGTAGATGGTGCGCCAAAACCAAGGCTGGGCTCCAGCAGATTCACATTCACTGCCAGCACCATCGGCATTAAACCCAATACCGTGGTTAAAGAGGTCAGAAGCACTGGCCGCAGTCGCAGACAGCCGGTTTCCAGCGCTGCCTCTAAGGCGGACATGCCTTGTGCTTTCATGCCATTGTAGGTATCAATCAACACGATGTTGTTATTGACCACAATGCCGGCCAGTCCGATGATGCCCATACCCACCATCACAATGCCAAAGCTTTGGCCATTTACCAGCAGGCCCAGTAATACGCCGGCGGTAGAAAACAAAATAGCGGATAACACCAGCAGTGTCTGATACCAGCTATTAAATTGCAGCAGCAAAATCATCATCATTAAAAAGATAGCGCTGATAAAGGCTTTGATCAGGAAGGCGGCGGCTTCCTGTTGATCGGCATCTTCGCCTGCTGTGCGGATAAAAACGCCATCAGGCAGTTCCAACTGAGACTCTTGCAGTGCTTTTAAGCGCTCACTGACCTGATAGCCGCTTGCTAAATCGGCTTTGATGGTCACTGCCCGGTTGCCGTCGATGCGTTTAATGACGCTGGTTTTTGGCGCCGGTACCAGTTGGACAAAGTGGCTTAGCGGCACCTGCCCATAGGACGTTTGCAGTGTCAGACGAGTCAGTTGGGTCAGCGAGCGCCAGGATTCCGGAAAGCGAACCCGAATATCCACTTCATCGCTGGCAAATTCAGGCCGGTATTTGGCCAACAGCAAGCCATTGCTGATCATCTGGACGGCGTTGCCCACCGCCTGCACATCGGTGCCAAAGCGGGCGGCATTGGCCCTGTCTACCTCGACCCGCCACTCAATGCCGGGCAGGCTGCGGTCGTCTTCAATGTCGATAAAACCACCCAGTTGCTGCATGCGCCGTACCAGGCTGTCGATGGCAGCATCGAGCTGGGCCGGATCCTGAGCACTGACCTGCAGTTCTATCGGTTTACCGGCCGCAGGGCCCGCCTGCTGCTGTCTGAATTCCAGTACGATGCCTGGTATATGCTCAGTCAGTTGCCGCATATCCTGCAAAATAGCCGCTGCTGGCCGGCGTTGATGCCAATCGATAAACTGAAATTGCAAGGTGCCAATCACATCCGCACCCAGTTCACCGCCTGCCGATGCCATGGAGCGGGCATAGAGGGCTTCGACTTCGGTCAGGCCCTGCAGCTTGTTTTCCACCCGGCGTAGCAGCGCATCTTTTTCCTGCACCGATAAATCGCCACGTGCCCGCAGCCAGACTTGGGCGGATTCAGGCTCTACCGCCGGAAAAAATTCAACACCATGATTCCATTGGGAGTAAGCTGCATAAATCAGCAGGATAAAGCCCAGCATGCCGCAGAAGGTGCTGCCAGGGTAGTGCAGTAGTTTAGCCAGAAGTTGGCGGTACAAGCGCCCACCTTTGCTTACCTGAGTTGGGTGCTGATGCTGGCTTTTGCCAGAAATAGCGCCCATTACAGGTAAGAAAACCAAAGCCATGGCCAGGGAAGCCAGTAAACACAGGATCACAGTGGCTGGCAGATATTTCATAAATTGACCAACCATGCCAGGCCAGAACAGCAAGGGCACAAAGACCGCCAGCGTGGTGGCTGTAGAGGCAATAATGGGCCAGGACATTCGGTGCGCGGCATTGAGCCAGGCTTTCCTGGCACTCTGGCCTTGCTGTTGATTGCGATCGGCCAGTTCGCTGACGACAACCGCGCCGTCAACCAGCATGCCTGCCACCAAAATCAGTGCAAACAGCACGATGATGTTCATGGTGAAGCCAAGGCTCCAAATCCATAAAATACCGACAAAGAAAGCACCGGGAATGGTGATGCCAACCAGCAAGGCGGAGCGGACACCCATGGCCGCCATCAGCAGTAGTAACACCAGAATGACGGCGGTCAGCACATTATTTAGCAAATCACTTAGCATCAATGTGACTTGTTTGGATTGGTCCATGATGTAATTGATCTGCATGTCCGGTGGGAAGGCTGCGCTTAGTTCATCGATCACGGCTTTGGTTTGCTCAATCGTGCTGATGATATTGGCACCACTGCGCTTTTTAATCTCCAGCACCACGGCAGGTTGGCCATTAATCCGGGCAAAGCCCAGTGGATCTTTAAAACTGTGCTGGATGCTGGCGACATCGCCAAAGGTGACTACTTGCTGGCCAACGGCTTTGATCGGCATGTTCAGCACATCGTCCAGGTTTTCAATGACCCCTGGTACCTTGATGGCCATACGACCAGCGCCGGTATCCAGGCTACCAGCCGCCACTAAGCGGTTGTTATTGGCCACCAGATTAAACAACTGCAGGTAATCCAGCTCATAGGCTTCCAGCACTTGAGGATTGACAATAATTTCCAGCAGATCTTCCCGATCACCGCCAATATCCACTTCCAGCACCTCAGGGATCCCTTCAAGCTGCTCTTTGAGCTGGCGGGCCATGCTAACCAGCTGCATTTCGGAGACCGGACCGGATAAACCGACTGTCAGTACCGGGAACAGGCCGACATTGATTTCGTTGACGGTAGGCTCCTTGGCTTCGGATGGCAGTTTGGCCCGGGCTGCATCCACCCGCACCCGGACATCCTGCAGCGCACGATCCGGATTGAAACCGGCGTCAAATTCCAGCATCACCGAAGCATGGCCTTCACTGGCTGTGGAGGTCATTTTCTTAATGCCTTCCAAAGAGCGCAGTTCATGCTCCATCGGCCGGACCAGCAACCGCTCGCCATCTTCCGGGCTGATACCATCCAGCGACATGGAGACATAAATCAGTGGTATGGCGACATCGGGGTTTGATTCTTTGGGAATGCTTTGATAGGCGTAGAAACCGGCTATAAACAAAAACAGCAGCAACATCAGGCTGGCACGGCTGCGATCCATCGCACTGGCAATAATGGTTCTCATTCAGTCGTCCTTGTGTCTTCCGTTGTCCTTGTAACCAGCACCTGATCGCCGGGCCGGACAAAACCTGCCCCGGTCTGGATCAGCTCTATCTGTTCGGGCAGGCCAGTCACCCAAATCCCCTGAGGGTCGGCTTGCAGCAGCTGCACCGGGTAACGAACTACCTGCTGTGCTTCCACTACACTGACTGCCAATTGACCATCCGGGGTCAGTTGCAACAGAGCTGGTGACAGTCGGTGTGCTGTCTCTGGCGCTAATTGAATATGCAAGGTGGCACTGGCACCGGCAATCCTTAATAAATCAGGGTTATCGGCCCAAACCTCCAGATAAAAGCTTCGGGTAGCTTCATCGGCCTGCAGGCTGACAAAATGCACTGTGGCATCCAAAGCGCTGCCGTCCAGCAGTGTAAGCCGCACTTGCTGGCCAGCCTGCACCCGCTGCACTTGCTGTTGCGGGATCTGGGCACTGACTTTTAGCCGTTCAATCTGGACCAGCTCCAGCAGCTGATTGCCGGTTTGTACAAAATCACCGACCTCCACCATGCGGCGGTTGATGTGGCCGGAAAATGGAGCTGTCGGCTTGGTATACCCCAGTTGTCGCTCAGCATGACTGCGCTCTGTTCTGGCGCTTTCCAGCTCACTGGCCAGGCGGATAAGCTCGGTTTGGGATAAAAATTGCTCGGCTCCCAGTTTTTGAGCACTTAGGTATTCGGCTTCACGCAGCCGTACCAAAGCTTCTGCCTGAAGCAGTCGTTGGCTCCGGCCCTCGTCGGACAGTTGCAGCAATGGCGCGGCGGCGGTTACCGTCTGCCCTTGCTCAACCAGCAGTTGCTGCACGGTGCCTTCCAATTGCGCCTGAATAAGTACGCGTTGAAAAGGCTGAACGTGCCCCTGCAACACCAGTTCAGGCTGCATCAGCTCAGCCCGGCTGATTCGGGTTTCAACCCTGGGCAGGGCCAGCGTTTCCTGTTGCTGAAAGGGATCCATACTTTGCTGCGCGCTGCGAAAGTCACCGCTGGCAAACCAGCCAATGATCACAATAAACAACGCTGCCAGCAGCCAGTATGTGTTGCTCCAAGGCTTGTTTGCCATCCGAACCACCCTTATTCCCAAAGCTTAGAGCCTAGTAGGTCAGTATTCGGTGTATGGATCAATCAGCTTTTAGTTATTTCCTGTCATAAATCAATTTTTTAGCGGTTTGCACTTGTTGCAATCTGCCACGGAGGGATTCATTGAATGCAAGAAGCTATGGCATACTGTGGCAAACGCAAAATGACAATGAAAAAACAGGGATCCGATGACAGCACAGGACTGGCCAACAGGTTTTATGGTGTTACAGGGCAACCGGCTGGAGCAATTGCGTGACATCATGTTGCAGTGGTGTCAGCGCTATCCGTTGTCGCCGCTGGAAACTGAAACCTTTTTGGTGCAAAGCAACGGCATTGCCCAGTGGTTGAAACTGGCACTGGCAGCGCCGAAAACCCAGGGCGGCCTTGGCATTGCTGCCGGGATTTGTACTGAACTGCCTGGTCGGTTTTTATGGCAGGCCTACCGTGCTGTGCTGCCGGCTTTGCCGGCCGAATCGCCCTACAACAAGGATGCGCTTGGCTGGCGTTTGTACCGGCTGCTGCAGCAGTTGCCGGAGCAGGCCGAGCTGGCACCCTTGTATGGGTTTTTGGCCAAAGACCCAACCGATCCAAGGCGCTGTTATCAGCTGGCGTTTCAGCTGGCAGATTTATTCGATCAGTACCAGGTCTACCGGGCCGACTGGTTGCAGCATTGGCAGCAAGGCAACAACAGCATCGATGGCCATCCGCTGCCGGCTCACCAGCTCTGGCAGCCCTGGTTGTGGCGTCACCTGCAGCAGGAGATCCAAAGCCAGCAGCCCGGAGCCTTAAACCGCGCCGATGTGCACCAGCAATTTTTATCCGCCTGTCAGCAATTGCAAGCACGACCGGCCGGCTTGCCCCGACGGGTGGTGGTCTTTGGCATTTCGTCATTGCCCCGTCAAACGCTGGATGCACTGCATGCACTGTCGCCATTTTGTCAGGTGCTGCTTTTTGTCAGTAATCCTTGCCGGCAGTATTGGGGTGATCTGATTGATGGCCGTGATCTCTTGCGTCAGGAGTACCGCCGGGCAAGGAGGCCCGCGCAGCACCCACTGGCGCAGTTATCTGCAGAGCAGCTGCACCTGGCCGGCAACCCCTTGCTGGCGGCTCTTGGCAAACAAGGGCGGGATTATCTGCACCTGCTGGATGAGCTGGATGACAGCGGCAGTTATCAGCAGTATTTTGCCGGTCGCATTGATTTGTTTGAATCGCCCGGTGAAGCGACGTTGTTGCAGCAGCTGCAGCAGGATATTCTTGAACTGCACTCGGCCGAAGAGCGTGCTGCTATGAAGACGCAAGTGCCAGCCAGCGATCACAGCCTGCAATTTATGCGTTGCCACAGTCCGTTGCGGGAGCTGGAGGTTTTGCACGATCAGCTGTTGCATGAGCTCAGTCAGGCCAGGCAGCAGGGCCAGCCGCTGCAGCCGCGCGATATTCTGGTGATGGTGCCGGATATTAACCAGTACGCGCCCTACATCGCTGCTACCTTTGGGCGTTTTCGGCCGGAAGACCCGCGTTATTTGCCCTTTTTTGTCGCCGACCAGGGGCTGCGCCATCGCAACACCTTGCTGCTGGCTTTTGAAGCCTTGCTCAGTTTGCCGGATAACCGCTTTACCGTCAGTACCATGCTGGATTTGCTGGATACGCCAGCGCTGCAACAGCGCTTTGGCCTCGATGAAGCCGGGGTTGCCCGTTTAAAACCCTGGATTGAAGGGGCCAATATTCGCTGGGGACTCAGTGGCCGGCAACGTGCTGCCTTTGGTCTGCCCGAGCAACTGGAGCAAAACAGCTGGTGGTTTGGTTTAAAGCGGATGCTGTTGGGGTATGTGGCAGGAGAGGGCGAAGCCTGGCAGGACATTGAGCCTTATGATGAAGTGGCCGGGTTGGATGCTGCTCTGGTTGGGCCTTTGGCCGAGCTGGTAAGTGCGCTGGAACACAGCTGGCAGCAGCTGCAGCATCCTCATCATGCCAGTGACTGGCAACAGCTGCTGCTGCGCTTGCTGGAGCAATTCTTTTTACCACAAAGCCCGGCCGATCAGCAGGCTGAGGAGCGTATTCGTCAGCAACTGAGCCGCTGGCAGCAGCACCTGGCCGACAGCGATCTGGGCGAGCAGCCATTAGCGCTGGACGTGGTGCGCGATGCGCTGCTCAGCGAGCTGGATCAGCCTGGTTTGCAGCAGCGCTTTTTAGCCGGGGCGGTGAATTTTGCCACCCTGATGCCGATGCGGGCCATTCCCTTTGCTCAAATTTGGTTATTGGGCATGAACGATGGCGACTATCCGCGTCCGGTCAGGCGCAATGACTTTGATCTGATGCAAGCGGGCTACCGGCCCGGTGATCGCTCGCGCCGGGACGATGATCATTACCTGTTTCTGGAAGCGTTGCTGGCCGCCCGTCACAAACTGGTGCTGAGCTGGGTCGGCTTTAGCATCCGGGATAACAGCGAAAAACCGCCTTCGGTGCTGGTTGGCCAGTTGCGCGACTATCTGGAAACCGCTTATCCGGCTCAGCCCTTGCTGGCGCAACTGACCCTGGATCATCCGTTGCAGCCTTTTAGCCGGCGTTACTTCGAACCAAAGCGCGACCCACGTTTATTCAGCTATGCTGCGGATTGGCGCGCGGCTTTGGATGCGACCTCTTCTTTGGCAAATGATGAAACCCTGCCTCCACGCTTCTCTTTAGAAGCCGCCCATATACGCCTGAGCGATTTGGCCAGCTTGTTACGGCATCCGGGCCGTGTGCTCTATCAAAAGCGGTTAGGGATCTACAGTGGCACAGAGTCGGACAGTGAGCGCGACGACGAGCTTTTTGCTGCCGGTGGCCTGGATGGTTGGGTGCTGGATCAGGCGCTGATCGCCCGGTTGGAGCAGGGCCTGAGTACGGATGCGATGACCGATGGTCAGCCACTGAGCGTCGAGCAGCTGCTGCAGCAGGAAACGGCCCGGCTGCAGCGCGCCGGCGCTTTGCCGATGGGCGGCTTTGGCGATTTACTGATGCAGCAAAAAAATCAGGAACTGGCCGCTTTGCTGGCACAGTGGCAACAGCTGCGGCTGCAATCTGAGCCGGTTGCTGAAACCCTGTACTGGCAGCAACTGCTGGATGAAACCCTGCCGGTGGTGTTTGAAGACAGCCTGAGCGATATTCGTAAGCATCAGGATGGCCATTTGCTGCGTCTGATGGTGCAGCCCAGCCGGTTGTTTGATGCAAAAAAACAACTGAAAAGTTATCACCTCTGTCGCTTTTGGCCAGCGCATCTGCTGGCGCAGCAGGCCGGTGCTGTCGAAACCCTGCTGATAGGGCCGGATACGATCTTTCGCTTAGCACCGCTGGATAAAGCGCTGGCGACGCAGCTTTTTAATCAATTACTGGATGTTTATCTGCAGGCGTTGCAACGCCCTTTGCCGCTGGCTTGTAAAACTGTATTGGCCTTGCTGGGTGGTGATGAAAAAGCAGCGATCCAAAGCTACGAAGGCAGCGACTTTCAGGGCGATTACAGCATCACCGCTGAAGTGCAGGACTATCCAATGTTGCAGCGTTACTGGCCTGATTTTAATCAACTCAGCACCGATGCCGACTTTGATGCCCTTTGCGAGGCCTTGTATGTGCCCCTGTTGCAGCATGTGGTGCAGTATGCGGTTGCAGGAGATCGCCGATGAAAGCACAGGATTTGGATTTACTGCATTTTCCCCTCAATGGCAGCCGCCTGATTGAAGCCAGTGCCGGCACCGGTAAAACGTTCTCGCTGGCTTTGCTGTATGTGCGGCTGGTGCTGGGCCATGGCACGACTTCAGGTCATGAGCACACTGCCTTTAGCCGGGCTTTAACGCCACGGGATATTCTGGTACTGACCTTTACCGAGGCGGCAACGGAGGAATTGCGCAGCCGGATCAGGCAGCGCCTGGTTGAAGCGGCCCGCCTGTTTCGCCAGTCCCCGGCTGAGCTGCGCCAAAAAACGACCAAGGCGGATCCGCTGTGGCAACTGGTGCTGAGTTATCCGGATGAGGCCTGGCCTGGCTGTGCCTTGCGGTTAAAACGCGCGGCCGAAGCCATGGATGAAGCCATGATCGCCACCATTCATGGCTGGTGCCATAAGATGCTGGCAGAGCATGCCTTTGACAGCCGAGGGTTGTTTCAGCGTGAGCTGCTGACCGATCAAACCGAGCTGCTGGATGGCATCGTCAAAGATTACTGGCGCCAGCATTTTTACCCCCTGTCGGCCGAAGGGGCCGCTGTGGTGCAGCAGTGTTATCTGAACCCGGATCGGTTGCGCAAAGCTCTGTTGCCCTTGTTGCGCCAGGCCGATCCTGTGCTGCTGTTCGCCGGCTCGCCGCTTCAACTGGAACAGGACTCCGACTTGCAGTCATTGCTGGCGGAGGCCATCGCAGCCAGGCAACAACAGCAAGCCAGGCAGGCTGCCTTTGCCAGTGTGGAGCCATCGGTACGGCAGCTGTGGGCCAAACACTGGCCAGAGCTTGAGCAGCAGTTGCTGGCATTGCAAAGTCGCTTTAATGCCACGAAGCATTACTCCAATACCGATGAAAAATTCCGTCAGATGCTGGCCGAGCTGGCACAGTGGAGCCGGGGGCAGGGCGCCTTCGACAAAAAAATGACGCATTTTGCCAGCGGGCGTTTTGTCTGGAAAAAAGGCCAGGCACCAGAAGCGGAGCCGGATCATCCGGCCTTTGTTGGCATGGCCCAGCTGGCTGAGCTGTGGCAACAGCAGGCCGACGCTGACGATGGTGCTGATGGTGGTGATGGCATCCGCTTAAAAGAAGGCATATTGAGCCATGCGCTCTACTGGTGTCGGCAGGAGCTGAAGCGACGGCTCAACCGCCAGGCACAGCTTGGCTTTAACGATTTACTGACTGAGCTGAACAGTGCCCTGGATCCTACCCAAGCTGGCGAGCATGCCAGTCAGCTGGCCGCTGGTATTCGGGCGGCTTTCCCGGTGGCGTTGATTGATGAGTTCCAGGATACCGATCCGGTGCAGTACGGCATTTTCAACCGCATTTACCGTATTGCCGACAACGACACCAACACAGCTGTGGTGCTGATTGGCGATCCTAAGCAGGCCATTTACAGCTTTCGTGGTGCCGATATTCATACTTATTTGCAGGCGCGGCAGGATACAGCGGGTCGCCATTACAGTTTAAGCCGTAACTTTCGTTCTACCCAAGCGGTGGTTGATGCCTGCAATCAACTGTTTTTGCAGGCCGAAGCGCATCCACGCGCTGCCTTTCGCTTTAAATCCGAAGGCAGTACCGACAATCCGCTGCCCTTTACTGCTGTCAGTGCCAGCGGTCGCAACGAGCGATTGTTGCTGGATGGCAAAGCCGTGCCGGCACTGCATATTCAGCATCTCCCCGGCGAGGAGCCCTGGCGCATCAGTGCTTACCGTGAACACAGTGCTTATCAGTGTGCCAGCCGTATTGCTTTTTTGCTCAATGCCGCCAGTGCCGGGCGTTGCCGCTTTGAGGGCGAACAGAGCCGGCCGCTGGCAGCGCAAGACATCGCTGTGCTGGTACGCAGCCAGCAGGAAGCGCAGTTGATCAAGGCGGAGCTTTCCAAACTGCAGGTACCGGCGGTGTACTTATCCGATCGGGGCTCGGTGTTCGCCACGGCCGAAGCGGCGGATGTGCTGCTCTGGCTAAGGGCCTGCGCCAGCCCGATGGACTTAAGTCTGGTGAAAGCTGCGCTGGCCACGCCGAGCCTCGGCCTCTCCTTGCAGCAACTGATGGCCTGGCAGCAGGATGAACTGGCACTGGAAGCTCAGGTACAGTGTTTTTTGCGCTTGCAGGCCTGCTGGCGCAGCCAGGGTGTGCTGGCCATGTTGCGGCAGTTGCTTGATCACTACCAGCTGCCGGCCCGTTTATTGCGCCAGCAAGATGGTGAACGTCAACTGACCAACCTGTTGCATCTGGCCGACTGGTTGCAGCAACAGGCGGTGCAGTTGGAAGGCGAGCAGGCACTGATCCGCCAACTGGCCGAGCATCTGGACGAGCCCGGCGAAGAGCAGGTGATCCGGTTGGAAAGCGATGCTGCCCTGGTCAAAATCATCACCATTCATAAATCCAAAGGCCTGGAATACCCGCTGGTGTTTTTGCCCTTTGTGGTGGGGTGGCGCACCATCGATGGCAAGGTACGGCAGGTGCCTTACCGGGATGCCAGCCATACTGGCACCGAAGTAGCCGGTAAGGACGCTTTTCCAGCTGCCTGGCAGCAGGCTGATGATGAGCGGCTTAGCGAGGACATGCGGCTGTTGTATGTCGCCCTGACCAGAGCCCGGCATGGTCTTTGGCTGGGGACGGCCGCCGTCTGTGTGCAGGGCAAAAAAATGCAAAACCATCAGGGCGCTTTTGGTTATTTGTTCAACGGGGAGGCAGCGTATCAGCAGCCTGTCGAGTTGCAACAGCAGTTGCAGGCCTTAACCGGTCAAGGTGCTGTGCTGCAGCTGCAATCAACTGATGAAGCCGAGCCTTATCAGCCGGCAGAGGCGCTGCCAGAGCTGGAACCAGCCGCTTGCCCGCAGCTGCCGCCTTATCGGCGCTGGTGGATTGCCAGTTACTCAGCCATCCGTTTTCAGGCTCAGACCGCCGAACACTTTGCCAGTAGCCCCGCGAGCAGTGCTGAGCCTTTGAGCGAGCCCGAAGATGCCAAAGCCGCACTACAGGCCGAGTTGTATGCCGCAGCCACTGCCGGAGCTCCCTTTGCAGCTAAGAACGCTGCCCGGCTAACTCTTCCTGCTTCAGCAAGCCAATGGATGCATCAACTGCCCAAAGGAGCGGCCTTTGGTACCTTTATCCACGCCTTGCTGGAATGGGCTGCAGCCCATCGCTATCAGGATGCTGCCGGCCAGCATTGGTCTGGCTTTGCGGCTGCGGTGCAGGATGAGCAGGGCCGGGCGGTACAGCTGCAAAGCCGTTGTCAGGCCGTGGGGCTGGAGGAGTCTGCCGGCGCACTCAGTGACTGGCTGTGTCAGTTTTTACAGCAATCGGTGCCGCTTAATGGTGAAGCGCAGCCATTGCAGCTGATGGCCGTCGCACCTGAGCAGATTGCGGTGGAGCTGGAGTTTTTATTACCGAGTGAGCAGGTCAGCAGTGTTCAGCTCGATCGGCTGATCCAGCGCTTTGTGTTGCCAGGCGAAGTGCGTCCTAACGCCGAACCCGAGCAGCTAAACGGCATGATCAAAGGCTTTATTGATGGGGTAGTTGAGCATCAGGGGCGTTACTATGTACTGGACTGGAAAACCAACAGCCTGGGTGATGAAGACGCCAGCTACAGTCAGCAAGCGATGCAGCAGGCGATGCTGAGCCATCGCTACGACATGCAGTGTGTGCTTTATCTGCTGGCGCTGCATCGCTTATTGCAAAGCCGTTTAGCCGATTACGACTACGATCGCCATATTGGCGGTGCCTGGTACTGGTTTGTGCGTGGCTTTGCCGAGCCAGGCCAGCACGGGCTTTGGCAGTACCGGCCAGAGCGGGCATTGATAGAGCAGCTGGATGCTTTGTTCCGGGGAGAACTCGTGCCGGGTGAGCCAACGCATGGTGAACCGCCGCAAAATGCTCATGCAGCTGGTGAGGTGACATCATGAATGCTCAGAGCCGAACGCCGACCCTGCCCACTTTATTGCAGCAGGCCGAAGCCTGGTGCCAGGCCGGGCTGATCCGCAGCCTGGATTGGATGCTGGCGCAGTTTTTCAGCAGGCAAGTGCCAGAGTTGACTGAGCTCGAGCTATTAGCGGTGCTGCTGTGCAGTGAAGCCAATGGTCGCGGGCATGTTTGCCTGGATATTGGTGCTGTGCTTTTGCAGAGTAAGATCAAAGCTTCGGCCGGGCGCAGTGAGCTTTGGCAGCAGGCCGATGCTGAGTTAAAGCAGTATCTGAGTGCTTACCGTGTGCAGGATTGGGTGCAGGCATTGCAAGGCTCGGCTCTGGTGGCCAGTCAACTGCCAGACCAACAGGCGCATACGAGGGCGAATGCCCCCTTTGTGCTGGCCGGGAGTGCGCAAAAGCCGCTGCTTTATATGCGTCGCTACTGGCAGTACGAGCAGTTGATTGCTGCTGAAATTACCAGGCGTTTGCAACCGGAAGCGCCGCTTGCCGTTGATCGTGTGGCGCTGTTGCTGCAGGGGTTTTTTCCGGCAGATAAACGCGCAGCGCCGTTTGACTGGCAGATGGCGGCCTGCGCTTTAGCGGTGCGAAGCCGCTTTGCCATTATAACCGGTGGGCCAGGAACCGGTAAAACCACGACTGTGCTCAAGCTATTGGCACTGCTGCAGGGACTTCAGCTGACCGGACAGCAAAAACCATTGCAGATCCTGCTGGCCGCGCCCACCGGCAAAGCCGCAGCCCGCCTGAATGAATCCATTGCTCAGAGTTTGCAGCAGCTGGATGTCAGTGCCTTGCCATTACCAGATCCCGCGCAATTAAAAGCCTGGTTACCGACCCAGGTGCAGACGGTGCATCGTTTGCTCGGCGCCCGGCCGGACAGCCGGCACTTTAAACATCAGCGCCAGAACCCCTTGGCGGCCGATGTGGTGGTGGTGGATGAAGCTTCGATGGTGGATGTGGAGTTGATGGCGGCGCTGGTGCAGGCCCTGCCGGCCGATTGCCGTTTGTATTTACTGGGCGATAAAGATCAGCTGGCATCGGTGGAAGCCGGTTCGGTATTGGGGGACCTGTGCCGCTTTGCCGAGACAGGCAGCTACCGGCCAGGCACGGTGGCTTATTTGCAGCAACTGTGCGCGGCTAAGGTGCCAGAGCGCTATGTTGCAGCAGAAGACGCACCGGCGCTGGCGCAGGTCACTGCCATGCTACGTCACAGCTATCGCTTTACCGAAGGTGGCGCTATTCATCGGTTGGCAACTTTAGTGAATCATGGCGGAACTGTTGTTGACGGCGCTGGGGTTGACGGCAATAACGTTGAGGGGGATGGCAGCTCTGCAGTAACGACCATCAAAGCCATCGCGGCGGAACCGAATAGCCCGGTGCAATTGCTGCAGCAAGGCATGTCCGCCGTGCCGACTGGCGCATCTGCTTCAACTGCCATGCCTTTTAGTGAGGCATTTAAGACGTTGTTGCTAACGGGCTACCGGCCGTATTTAACCGCCGTAGCAGCCTTTGCACC
This sequence comes from Alkalimonas sp., assembly GCF_020831925.1. GTDB lineage: Bacteria > Pseudomonadota > Gammaproteobacteria > Enterobacterales > Alteromonadaceae > Alkalimonas. The sequence continues at coordinate 30,183 of NZ_JAFIFQ010000004.1, read as the reverse complement.
GGAGGCTGAAACCGTGCAGCGGAATCAGGCGGCGCTGCAGATTTTGGCACTGCAGCGTAATTTTCAGCTGCTGGGCGCTGTGCGCGAAGGCGACTGGGGCGTACAGGGCCTGAATGCCCGCATCGAGCGCTTACTGGCCCGGCATAGCCTGATCAGGCCAGAGGGGCAGGCCTGGTATCCGGGGCGGCCGGTGCTGATGACCCGCAACGATTATCAGGTGCAACTGATGAACGGCGATATTGGCGTCTGTTTACCCGTGCAGGAACAAGGTGAGACAGTACTGCGGGTGGCTTTTTTGGATGGGGAAGGCGGCATTCGCTGGGTGCTGCCCAGCCGTTTGCACAGCGCCGAAACTGTCTTTGCCATGACGGTGCATAAATCACAGGGCTCGGAGTTCCTGCATACGGCCTTGCTGCTGCCTGCAAGCAGCAGCCCGGTGCTTACCCGCGAGTTGCTTTATACCGGCATCACCCGGGCCAAAACGACCTTTAGCCTGATTTACGATAACGAGGCTGTGCTGGCCAGCACCATAACGCAGCGGGTGCAGCGCGCCAGTGGTTTTGCTTTGCTGTGATTGTTCTGTTTGCTCCATAAGAAATGCCGGCATCAAGCCGGCATTCGTTTTTCTGTGTCTCGGATCTTAGTTGGCAAGGGTGGCAATGACCCGTACCTGATCGGTCACTTCACTGGCTGGGATATAGCCCAGGCTGTTCGGGTTGGCGGCAACAAATTCGATTTTAGCCGCGACTGAGTCGACTTCAACCGGTGGCCGGCCTTTACCGGTAAAAACCAGCCGGGACCAGTAGGCTTTCATTTGGGCCGGGCTTCGGCCTAAAGCTTCTTGCTCGAATTGATCGCGCAGTGGGTTGTTCTCCGGCAAATTAACCGGCATCAGGCTGCCGGCACGGCCCATATAAATACGGGATACTTCTTCCATACTGACTTCAGCCGTTGCCGGGTGAGCGATAATCGCAATATCAGCAGCACAGACGGATGAAGCAAGCGCCAGGCTGGCAAGCAAAAACTTTTTCATAGATAGCTCCTTAAAAGACCAAATCGATGCCGACAGTCAGCAGCTGATCACGACGATCGGCTACTTTGTCTTTTTGTGAACTAAACTGCACTTTCAGTGCGGCGGACGGATGGAAATCATAGCGGCTGCCAATATTCCAGGTGTCACGTTTGGTGGTGAAGGATTCTACTACTGTTGTGACAGCTGGGCGGAATGGATTTTCGGCGGCCAAGGCTTGATAAATTTCTGCCTTGCCATCGTTATCACGCTGTTCGAAGCTGACAAAAGGCGTGAAACTGTCGATGCGGTAACCAGCCGACAGGTAATAGCCATTCTGACTTGGGATCACGGTATTTTTCACCCGGGCACGGACCACTTCACCACTAAGCACCAGGCTGCCGTTATCATAACCTAATGCCAGGCCCATAAAAGCACTGCTGGCATCATCGATACGGATTTGGTTAGCCGTAGCAGCGAAACCGGATTGTTCCAGCAAACTCAGCAAGCCGGACAGTTCGCCATCTTGATCAACCAGCGTCAGCTTGCCAGTTAAATAAGCTACGCGAGCACTAAAATTACCCTGTACCAGCTCCCAGGTAGCACCGGCAATCCGTTCAATATTTGCATCAGCTGGGGCCGGGGTAATGGCGGTGGTGCCGCTGTAGCTTCCCAGAATCAATTGCAGTGTAGAATCTACCTCACCTAACTGACCAAAGCGGACCAGAGAAATCCCTTCCAGATTATTAAAATCAAGGTTGTAGACTGAGCTTGGCACCCGGGCCCAGTCGTAGGCGTAGCCCACATCCATAAAGTCGGAATAACGGTAGAAAGGCGTGCGCAGGCGACCTGCATTGATGCGGGTCTGGCTATTCAGCTCATAAGTCAGGTAAGCCCATTCAAATTCGGCATTAAAATCATTGGCACCACGGCCCATCAGCTGAGCGGTCACGGACAAACGATCGCCAAGGTCAGCCTGGGCCTGTAAGGCAAACAGAGATTCGTTTTTAAAGTCGACTTCGTTATCGTAGCCATAGAGGCGATCAGAGCTGGAAAGGGTGTTACCTGCCTGAATGGATGCAAAACCGTTGAAGCGAATTTCCGCCTGCGCTGCAGTGACGCTCATTGCCAGCAATACACCCAGACTAAGTTGTTTGATTTTTGATACCATGTGGATCTGTACCCCGATCATTGGTGGGAAATCGATGTGTTGGCCCCAAGGCCAGCAACACAGTGTTATTCCATCGAGGCAAGTAGACGCTTGATAATGTGCGGTCTGGCTACCATAGAAACAGAGTTCCGTTAGGCCCATGACTTTGCGTGTGCAGCTTTTCAGCTGACTTGCCAAGTGGAGGCGCGAATTGTACAGATAATGGTCAGGCCTGTAAAGGATGTTTCCATAAATTTGAATGAAAGGTGCAGGGCTCGCCCATATTTTTGATTAGCTAGGGAGTTAGTTTGGTCACGGCATCACCCACTTGTACATTGCTGAGTAAGCGCTCACCCACGCTTTCGGCAATGGCCCAGTCGTAGCCAAGATCGGTAATGCGGACAGTCAGTGGGCTGACGCGAAAGCGGGTGTTGTCTCCTTGAATACCGTGCTGACGATACAAGATGGTCAGTTCATCACCACGGCTAAGTCCGACATTTTGCCCACTTTGTAACTGGATCCGATTGTTGCCCACTTCGGTGATGGCAGCGATGAAGGGCTCGCAGCGCATAGCATCTTCAATATCAATCACAGCTGCATCCAGCACCCGAGTGATGGCTTCGCCATAGCTGGTTAGCCAAAAACGATGATCAAGCGGGGAGATGCTGGTGCGTTTACGGTAATCCCAGCGCGCCTGAGTACGGTATTCCTGTTGAAACAGCACCTTGCCAGTGCTTAACTGCCGAAGTTGGAGCTGCATATGAAAAAAGCGTTCGCGCCTGGCATCTGACCAGAACCGCAGGTTCATATCTGTCCGCTCACCCAAAGAGACATCTTCGATACTGGCAGTGACCAGATAATCCGCGTTAGTTTGCTGCAATAAACTGCTGCGTTCGCGCGTGGACAAGTGGCGGTTCAGATCCGGATAGTCCAGCCAGGCTGGCAAAGTGCTATGGGATAATCCCTGCAGCTGTTGGTGCACCTTTCTGGCACTGACTTCACCAATGCTTTGTAGATCGCCAATGACACTTTGCTGGGGGTGGCGCAGGGCAAAGGGACTAACCAGCAGCGGTTTTTTGTAACCTGCACCTTGGCACTGAGCATGCTGCGGAAAGATATCGGCCCGAATGGTTACTTCCAGTGTACGGCCAATACGTTGCTCACGTACCACTTCAATTTGCCTAACTTCCGCATGGCTTTGCCATTGCATAGAGCTTTCAGTCAGCAAGCCATTAGTAACCTGCTGCACACTGCTGATGGAGGCACCTGCATAAAGCAAGGCTCGCCGGACGGCATCCTCGGTTGCTCTGGCGCGGGCTTCGGCTTCGTCACCACCGCGGATCACCGCCTGACCACTGGCTTCAACCCAGTCGGCTGCAGCACTCAAGCTGATAAGCAGCAACCCTAGCCCAATAAACAGCATTCGCATGATGATTTTCCTCAGCACTGAACTATGCCAGACTTTTGACGTTATTTGGTCTCTGACGATTGAAAAAGCAAGTTGTGTACCACTGTTCTCAAAACCAGGCTCGTTAAGGCAAGTTGGCGCGTGTTTTGCTTTTAAAAATGTATCACCTGTGGAGATTGATGATGAACAAAATCCTGATTATTTGCAGCTCACTGCTGTTGTCGGCTTGCAGTCTGGTAGCAGATCGCCATGTGGAGTGGGAAACTGTCCCACCAGAGCAGTTCCCGGTGCTTCGGGCTGTAGGCTATGCACCTTTATCATTGCAACCAGGAGAAAACGAGCAGCATAAAATGCTGATGGCATTACAGGCATCCAAGCTGGATGCTTACCGTGAGTTGGCAGAGCAAGTCTATGGTCAGCGCATTGATGCCAATACCAGCATGCAGCAACTGCTGGTTCGTAATGAGCAGTTAAGAGCCTCAGTTCAGGGGGTGATTCGGGGAGCCCGGGTGGTGAAAAGTTATCCGGTCGGGGATGCCTATGCAACAGAGCTGGAGCTGGACTTTAGGGATGTCTATGAGCTGTATCAGGCGCAGCAGCCACAACGTCGTATTCGGCATGTACGCTATTACTAAGTAGGTATTGCAAAAAGATGCTTAGGCTTTAAAGCCTTTGCCTTTGTGATCGACCGCAGGTTTGCCTTTACGATCGTAAGTTAGTCCTGATTTACCATGCAGCTGCAGCAGTTCATTTTTAAAGTGCTGCAAGTTGAGCTGGCTTTGTTCCAGTGCAAGGCGGTTCACTTCATTTTGCTGTTTGCAGCTGGCCAGCAGCTGATCCATTTCCGACACGGCTTGCTGGAAATCTTCTGTTTGTCTTGCGTCTTGCAGCTGTGAATGCTCAGCAATGCGCTGATCAAGTTGCTGCAAGGCCTCCAGACAAGCGACTTTCTGCTGTCCCAGGCTTTCCAATTCATCTGGCTGACGACTAGCGATAGCGGCAATTTCTTGCCGCAATAACGAAAGGAGCACATTCAGGTGCTCCTTTTGCTGTAACAGTAGGGTGTTCAGATCAGTGGCTGTCATCAGTTTTTACGAAAAATTTCGCTCTCAAATTGCATAATGCGTTTGGCCAACTGCTCGACATTAATCTGGTACTTGCCATCAGCAATAGCCCGTTTAATTTTTTCAACTTTTTCCTGGTCTATGCCAGTACTGTTGTTGGCTTTTTCCTGCAAGCGCGCCATTTGCTTGGCCTGTGGCGTGATTGACACAGAGTCCTGCTTGGCTTGCGGAGCCGTCGGCTGTGGGGTAGCGCCAGCTTGTTTTTGCTGCGTAACCTGCTGCCTTTGGTTGGTTTGTTCAACCGTTTCTTTTTTTACCTGATTGCCAGCGTTGGCTGGCGGGGTGTTGTTAATTTGACTGACCATCTGAAACCTCTACCTACTGATCAAACTCCCTATGCTCATACTAACGGCAGGGATACAGAAAACTTTAGAATTTTTTTCTCTGAATGATTAAAAGTGTACCTTTACTTCATTCACTGCCGTGACTCTGGCTTCAATCAGCTGATTTGATTGACGGTTTCGTATCCGAATCAAATCACCCAGGCTACCATCCTGCTCGGCAATGCCTGTGGCGCTGACACTTAAGCTTGCATGATCTACATGAATTGTAACAACATCGCCACGACATACAAGACAAAGATCCTGCAGACTGACAATTTGGCCCAGGCTAATAGCTCTGCGATTACGGGCACCTAAAATAAAATCAGGGTTATCAACGGGTGTACCGCGCTGCAAGCGCCGTTCGCGTTGTTCCAGTTGCAGCATGTCGGCAGTTAACCGAGTACCAGGCGATAAGTTTTGCCGGGCAACCACCGCTGTGACCAGGTCAGTGAAGCGGGCCGGTATAAAGAGTTGCCAGGGTTGAGGGGCTTCGCAACGAATTTGTACCGTGGCCTGGCGATTGCGCAGGGCACCAGGCAGGCTTAGCTCTAATGGTGCAGCACAGCTTTTTACCCCGATACGGGGATCTAAGCCTTGCAGTTGCCACTCACGCTCTGCTTGTTCATCTTGCTGTTGCGTTTCATTTAACCATTGCAATGCCAGTTCAGTCAGTTCCTCTGTCGAATACTGATGGAGCGGTGCATCGGCTTTTACTGCTATAGTGGTGAAAATAACCACGATTGGCAGGATAATTTTGGCAATGCAGCAGATTTTATCGTACATTTTCATAAGGTTTCGGCTATGCTTAGTGACGAGTTTCTGTAATAAAACCAGTGTCAAAATTCAGGCGGTTTGAATCGAAAGCGCCTCGTGGTAGTGGAATAGCAAGAATCGATCCTCTTTGCCCGATGACAGGAGCCGCAGATGGCAAGTATTTTAGATTCCGTAAATCAACGCACGCAGCTGGTGGGACAAAACCGGTTGGAGTTGCTGCTGTTTCGCCTTCCTGGCAAGCAGCGCTATGGGATCAATGTCTTTAAAGTACGCGAAGTATTGCTGTGCCCTAATTTAACGGCGCTACCAAAACGTAATAAATGGGTGCGTGGCATTGCTCATGTTCGCGGTCAAACCATTTCAGTGATTGATTTAAGCTTGGCGATTGGCGGTAAGCCGGTTACCGATTTAGCAACGAGTTTCGTTGTGATTGCTGAGTACAACCGCTCCGTCCAGGGCTTTTTAGTGCAAGGTGTTGAGCGCATTATTAATATCAACTGGGATTCCATTATGGCCCCACCGGAAGGAACAGCCGGTAAGCAGAGCTATCTGACCGCAGTGACTGAGGTGGATGGCGAGTTGATTGAAATCCTGGATGTGGAAAAAATTCTGGAAGAAATTAGCCCTTCACCAACCAGTTTAAGCAAAGATATTTCAATTGATAGTGTCCAGCATGATTTGGGGGAGCGCTTCATTCTGATTGCTGATGATTCGGCAGTCGCTCGAAATCAGGTGAAAAAAGCTCTGGAAAATCTGGGTGTAAAAATGCACCTGGTGAAAAATGGTCGTGAAGCCTTTGAGTTTTTGCAGCAAACAGCAGCCGATTGTGAGTCATCGATTACTGAAAAAGTGGGCTTGTTAATTTCGGATATTGAAATGCCGGAAATGGATGGTTATACCCTGACCGCTGCCCTGAAAGCTGAACCAAAACTACAAAAGCTGCATGTGATACTTCATACCTCTTTAAGTGGTGTCTTTAATCAGCAGATGGTAAAAAAGGTAGGGGCAGATGATTTCATCGCCAAGTTTAACCCCGATGAGCTGGCCGAATCTGTTCAGAAGTGGCTGCATGTGGATTAATGGCAGTTAAGGAACCAATCGATGCCAAATCGTGAGCTGCAAGACAGCGAGTACAAGGTGTTCCGTGACTTCCTGGAGCAGCAATGCGGTATTGTTTTGGGCGAGAACAAGCAGTATCTGGTGAAAAGCCGGCTTGGTCCTTTGATGGCTCGTTTCAATGTATCATCTTTGTCTGAGCTGGTAGCAAAAACCCTTAGTCCCTTTGAGCGCCAGTTGCGTTCTGCTGTAATAGATGCGATGACGACCAATGAGACTTTGTGGTTTCGTGATACCTATCCATTCGAATTGTTAAAGAAACAAATTCTGCCTGAGTTGGAAAAAACCAGCCGTACTTTAAAAATCTGGTCGGCAGCCAGTTCTTCAGGTCAGGAGCCATACTCCATTGCCATGACCGGTCTTGAATACCAGCAAAGCCGACCGGGTGCTTTTAGCTTGGGGCTGCATGTGCTTGGAACCGATATCTCCAATACCATGCTGGAACATTGCCAGCGTGCTGAATACGATGGCCTGGCATTATCGCGTGGATTATCGCCTGAGCGGCGGGCTAAGTTTTTTGAAGACAGTGGCAACGGCATGATGCGGCTAAAAGCTGCCGTGCGGAAGAATGTCAGTTTCCGCCATCTGAACTTACTGGATAGTTACGCACTGCTGGGTAAGTTCGATATTATCTTTTGCCGTAATGTATTGATTTACTTTTCTCCAGAGGTGAAAGCCAAGATTATTCGGCAGTTTGCCGGTGCTTTAGCACCGCGCGGCTACCTGATTTTAGGCGCTTCCGAGTCGCTATCCAGCGTCAACTCCGACTTCGAGATGATTCGTTGTAACCCTGGCATCATCTATCGTAAAAAGGCTTAACACCTTTTATACCCACCTAAATAGCATCTGAAAAAATATTTGGCCCGCCTTTTGCTTTGTTTTCATCAGAAGGATGGAGGTGAGGCAAATATCATGTCAATCAGTTTTAAAAATGCCTTTGGCATGCACCCTGACGCGATGGTGATTCGTGAAAAGCGCACCCAGGTGCTGGCCGAGAATATTGCCAATGCTGATACGCCGGGTTTTAAAGCGCGCGACATTGATTTTCAGCAGGTGCTTGCCAATACACAGCACAGGCAGAGCCGGGCAGCTGCCCGTACCCATGAAAAGCATTTTGCGATCGATAGTTCGGTGCGTAAAGAGATGCAATACCGCAACCCGGACCAACCGGATACTGGTGATGGCAACAGCGTCGATATTCATCGTGAGCGTAATTTGTTTATGCAAAATGATTTGGCTTATCGCACCAGCTTGCAGTTTCTGGATGGCCGGATCACCAGTTTGAAAAAAGCAGTGAAAGGACAATAACCATGAGCTCTTTCAAAGTATTTGATATCGCCGGCAGTGGCATGACTGCCCAGTCAGTCCGGCTCAATACTACCGCCAGTAATATTGCCAATGCCAACAGTGTTAGTAGCAGCATCGAGCAAACCTACCGCGGTCGGCATCCGGTGTTTGCCGCAGAGCTGGCCGAGGCTAAGCGGATGCAAGGTGAGGTTTCCGGGGTGCAGGTACTGGGCATTGTGGAGTCGGATGCACCGCTGAATATGGAATACAACCCAAATCATCCATTGGCTGATGAGAATGGTTTTATCTACAAGCCAAACATCAATGTGATGGAAGAAATGGCCAATATGATATCAGCTACCCGCTCGTATGAGACCAATGTGAATACCGCGGATGCGGCCAAGAAAATGTTGATCCGGACGCTGCGTCTTGGTCAGCAACAGTAATGAGGGCTGAGTGATGACCATCAATGCAACCAATGGCTTGAGCCGGGACCTCTACTGGCAGGACGACAATAAAGTACCAGAGCGTAATAATGGTGCTTTGACCCAGGCTGACTTTTTTGCCTTGCTGACGCAACAACTGGCGTTTCAGGATCCGACGAAGCCGGTCGAGAATGATCAGATGATTGCACAGATGACCAATTTTACCATGGCGGATGGCATCAGCTCACTGAATACCAACTTCAAAAGCTTTGCTGAGAGCATGAGCTCGAATCAGGCGTTGCAAGCTTCATCATTGGTTGGCCGTAGTGTATTGGTGCCATCTTCCGAGATGGTCTTTACCGGCCAGGATTTATCGCGTGGCATCATTGATTTTGAACAGCGTGCGACCAATGTGCGGGTACGTATCGAAAAGCCCAATGGGGAATTGGTGCAAACCATCACTATTCCTGAAGTAGCGGCTGGTAAGTTTGACTTTGTTTGGGACGGTACCAACTCAAAGGATCAGGACATGCCACCTGGGGTCTACAAGATCAAAGTAGATGCCAATATGGGTGGTGAGAATCAGTCGGTACCGGTGATGGTGTATGCACCGGTCTCCAGTGTCAGTTTAGGTCAATCTGGCAAAGGGATAACCCTGAACCTGGTTGGCTTGGGTGCCTTTAAATTAGCAGATGTACGTGAGATTTCTTACGGTTAATGGCCGCTGCCATAGCCTTGGATGAGAGGTGAGTTATGAGTTTTAATATCGCGTTAAGCGGCCTGGCCGCAGCACAAAAAGATCTGGACGTTACCGCAAATAACATAGCCAACGTCAATACCACCGGTTTTAAAGAGTCTCGGGCTGAGTTTGCTGATGTGTATGCAACCTCGATTTTTGCCTCCGGCCGAACCAAAGTAGGGGATGGTGTGACAACCTCGGTGGTGGCACAGCAGTTTAACCAAGGCTCGTTGCAGTTTACCAATAACTCGCTCGATCTGGCGATTACTGGTGAAGGTTTCTTTGCCACTACGCCGGACCGTTTGTCACGCGACTTTACCTACACCCGGGCCGGTAACTTTAAACTGGATAAAGACAACTTTATTGTCGATAACCGCGGCAATTATTTGCAGGGTTTTAGCGTAGATCCGTCCACTGGTCAGAATCAATCGGTGAGTTTGAGTACGACACAACCGATTTCAATTCCAACTACGGCTGGTGCACCGCGTGCGACCAATAATGTGTTTATTACGGCAAACCTGAATTCATCCGAGCTGATTAATACCACCACTTTTGAACCTACGGATCCAGCGACGTACAGCCACTCAACCTCGGTAACGGTGTACGATAGTTTAGGCGAGCCGCACATTCTGTCTATGTACTTCCGTAAGGCAGCTGTTGGTGAGTGGGAAGTATTTGCCGTGTGGGATGATGTGACGGCTGCCCCTTTTGGACCGACTAACCTTCAATTTGACTCCAGTGGTGAATTGATCATTCCTCCAGGGCCGCCACCAACACCCCCAGTATTGGCGCTGGATGCAGCTACTCTGAATGATCCGGTAAATGGCTACTTAACCAATGGTGCTGAGTTTTTGACGGACGTGGTAATTAACTTCCGCGATCCAGCAGGTATCCGTACACCAACACAGTATGCTGCACCTTTTGATGTCACCAACCTGAGCCAGGATGGTACTACTGTTGGTAATCTTACCGGGGTGGATATCGATGCTTTTGGCCGGGTGCTGGCCACCTACAGCAATGGTGATGAAGAGTATCTGGCTCAGGTGACTCTGGTACAGTTTGCCAATGTGCAGGGGTTAAAGCAGGTAGGTAATACTTCCTGGCAGCAGACCATTACTTCGGGTGAGCCGATTGCCGGACAGGCCAATGTGGGTACCTTTGGTGCGATCAACTCTTCGGCACTCGAACAATCCAACGTGAACCTGACAACCGAACTGGTGGATTTGATTAGTGCTCAGCGGAACTTCCAGGCCAACTCGCGGGCGCTAGAGGTAAACAGTACCTTGCAGCAGACCATCCTGCAGATCCGTTAATCCATTCAATTTCGCTTTTCAAAGCCACCTGCGGGTGGCTTTGTTGTTTTTACACCACATAGCATGTTATGGCACTTGTTTTGCATTGATTAAAGCTAGCAGCCACAACCACGCCAATTAGCAGGAGGCCGTGATGGATAATTTGCTTTATATCGCCATGAGCGGAGCCAAAGAAAATCAGCATGCCATCAGTGTGCGGGCCAATAACCTGGCCAATGTCGGTACTACGGGCTTTAAAGCGGATTTTGAACAAGCCAGAGCTATGCAGGCATTTGGTGCCGGTTTACCGACTCGGGTGTTTTCGATGACAGAGCGTCCTGGTCATAATTTTGACGCTGGGCCCCTGGTGATGACCGAACGTGACCTGGACATTGCCATTAAAGGTGATGGTTGGTTTGCCGTGCAATCGGTTGATGGCACTGAAGCCTACAGTCGGGCAGGCAGTTTGCAAATTAATGCCTTTGGCATGCTGGAAACCGCCAGTGGCCTGCCGGTGATTGGGGAAGATGGACCGATCCAACTTCCTTTGCCTTTGGCCAAAGTCGAAATTGGCCAGGATGGGACTATTAGTGTGTTGCCCCAAGGCGCACCGGCTGAAGCGTTGTTTGAGGTCGGCCGCATAAAGTTGGTGAACCCAGAGCTTGCAGACATTGAAAAAGGCCTGGATGGCTTGTTCCGGCGCAAAGATGGTGTGGTTGAACTGGAAAGTCCGGAGGTGGTTTTGATTAACCGCGCGCTGGAGCGCAGCAATGTCAATGCGGTGGCAGAAATGACACATATGATTAGCCTGCAACGACAGTTTGAAATGCAGGTGAAAATGATGAAGAACGCGCAACAAATCGATCAGAAGCAAGATTCGCTTCTGTACATCATGGGTTAAGCGAAGGAGGCAATCATGCATCCAGCATTGTGGATAAGTAAAACGGGCTTAGATGCCAAGCAACGGGATATCTCTGTTATCTCAAATAACCTGGCGAATGCCAGCACCATTGGTTTTAAAAAGAGCCGGGCGGTGTTTGAAGATTTGCTGTATCAGAATGTCAACCAGCCTGGTGGTCGCTCATCGCAAAACTCCGAGCTGCCCAATGGCCTGATGATAGGCGCTGGTACTAAGGTGGTGGCAACTCAGAAAAATTTTACTCAGGGCAACATGATTACCACCGAAAATAGCCTTGACCTGATGATTCAGGGGCATGGTTTTTTTGAGATCCTGATGCCTGATGGCACCATTTCCTATACCCGTAATGGCCAGTTTACCGTCGATCAGGATGGCAATATGGTGACCTCTGGCGCAGGTTTTCAGCTTGAGCCAAACATTGTGGTACCACCTGAAGCCACAGGTATTACCGTATCGCAAGATGGTGAGGTTTCAGCACGGATCCCCGGCCAGGCCGATAATGCGGTGCTAGGGCAGATCACGGTGACCAACTTTATCAATCCGGCTGGTCTGGAGCCTATTGGGCAAAACCTGTTTCGCGAAACGGCGGCCAGTGGCGATCCGGTGCAGGGCATTCCAGGTTTAGAGGGGTTAGGCTTGATTGTGCAAGGAGCGTTGGAAACCTCCAATGTCAATGTCACTGAAGAGCTGGTTAGCTTGATTGAAAGCCAACGGGTGTATGAGATGAACTCCAAAGTCATTTCATCGGTGGATCAGATGCTTGGCTTTGCCATTCAACAACTTTAATTGAAGGAGGCGGTGATGCGAGTTTTAACTTCGGTTACCTGTGGACTCTTGCTGGCTGGTTGCTCCAGTATGCAGCCGCCCAAGCAGGACGATCCTTTTTATGCGCCGATGCCGCCGGCACCTGCGCCCAGAGCCATTGAGCGTAATGGTTCCTTGTTCCAGGCACGCTATGCCAACAGCATGTACTCGGATAGTCGCGCCCGTCGCGAGGGCGATATTATTACGGTTGTGCTCAGAGAGCGAACTCAGGCGTCAAAAAATGCCCGCACTGAAACCCAACGTGACAGTAGCAACCAAATTGATCCCATCGTTGGCTTAGGGGGGCGCCAGTTGAATACTATTCAGCTAGGTACCAACAGCAGCAATGATTTTAAAGGCGATGCCAAATCGAATCAGAGCAATAGCCTGACCGGGGATATCACGGTCAATGTGATTGAAGTGCAACCTAATGGCAACTTGCTAATTCGCGGTGAGAAATGGCTACAGCTCAATACTGGCAGAGAGTTTATCCGGTTAACGGGCATCATCCGGCAAGAAGATGTAGAGCGCGATAACACCATAGAATCCAATAAAATTGCCAATGCCCGTATTGAATACAGTGGTACCGGTGCATTTCATGGTGGTCAATCTCCAGGTTGGCTTACCCGGTTCTTCTCAGGGCCAGCCTGGCCATTTTGAGGGTAGTGTATGAACTTCTGGCAACGACTAATACTGCTTGGCTTTTTACTGGTGACCAGCACAGTACAGGCTGCCCGGGTGAAAGATGTCGCGGACGTAGAAGGCGTTCGCAGTAACCAACTGGTAGGCTATGGCCTGGTGGTGGGTTTGCCGGGGACCGGTGAGCAGAGCCCCTTTACCGAGCAAAGCTTTCGGGCCATGTTGTCCAACTTCGGCATTAATTTGCCGCCTGGCAGTCGAACACAGATAAAAAACGTGGCCGCTGTGGCGGTGCATGCCGAACTACCTCCTTTTGCCAAGCCAGGTCAGAGCATTGATGTCACGGTTTCTTCGGTTGGCAGTGCCAGCAGTTTGCGTGGCGGAACCTTGCTGCAAACCTTTTTGGTGGGGCTGGATGGCGAAGTCTATGCGGTGGCTCAAGGTAGCCTGATTGTCAGTGGCCTGGGTGCGGAAGGCATGGATGGATCACGTATTCTGGTAAATACGCCAACGGTAGGGCGTATCCCCAATGGTGCGACTGTTGAGCAGGAAGTACCGTCACCTTTTGCTGATGGCGATTACATTACTTTTAATCTGCACCGGCCGGATTTTACCACTTCACGCCGATTGACCGAGACCATCAATGCCTTTATCGGTCCGGATACTGCTTACTCTCTGGATGGCTCCTCTATTCGAGTGCGAGCGCCACGAGATATGAGTCAGCGGGTAGCGTATTTGTCGACTTTAGAGAACCTGACTTTCGAGCCAGCTAGCAACTCCGCACGCATTATTATCAACTCCAGAACCGGCACCATCGTAATTGGAAAAGAAGTACGGCTTTTCCCGGCTGCAGTGACTCATGGCGGCTTAACCGTGACCATTGCTGAAAATCCGAGGGTGATTCAGCCTAACCCCTTTGCTGCTGGTGAAACCATGATAGAAGAAAGCACCATCATCGATGTGAATCCTGAGCGTTCGCGGATGTTTAAGTTCGACCCCGGCGTGACCCTGGATGATCTGGTTCGTACCGTCAATGCGGTGGGGGCAGCGCCAGGCGATCTGATGGCGATTTTAGAAGCGCTCAAAGAAGCCGGTGCCATTCATGGCGAACTGGTGGTGATCTAGGAGTAGAAGCATGGACTCAATTCGCCAACCGCTGTCGTACCATGATATCAACAGCCTGCAGCAAATACGCCAGTCGGCGGGGCAGGATGAAAAGCAAGGCCTGCGTCAGGCAGCAGAGCAGTTTGAAGCCATATTTATGAATATGTTGCTTAAAAGTATGCGTGAAGCCAATGCACACTTTGAAGCTGAAGGCATGATGCACAGCGAAACCACGCGTTTTTACCGCGATATGCACGACAACCAGTTGGCCTCAGATCTGTCGCAAAGTGGTAGTTTGGGATTGGCGGATTTGATTGTGCAGCAGCTTGATCCCACAGCTGCCGTAAGCAGTGCACGTCCGCCTATACCAGGTGACTTACTGATGCCGCAGCCGATACAGCGCCAAAGCCAACAGCAGAGGCCTCGTATTGAGGTCACTGCTGCGCAAGAGCAAGAAGCTCTGTCTGCGAAAGCAGTGAAAAAACCAAGCAGTTGGCAGGTTGCTTCACCGGCAGAGTTTGTAGAACGTTTGTTGCCAGCTGCAAGGGAAGCTGCTTCTGCGCTTGGGCTGGATCCTTTGGCCTTGGTTGCTCAAGCTGCGCTGGAAACCGGTTGGGGCCAGCATATGATCCGCACTGCGAATGGTGAAAACAGTTACAACCTCTTTGGGATCAAAGCCAGCCGCGGTTGGCAGGGTGATACGGCGGTCGTGGATACCTTGGAATACCGCCAGGGTGTAGCGCAAAAAGAAAAAGCGAAGTTTCGAGCCTATGCCTCGCCGGAACAAAGCTTGCAAGACTATGTTCAGTTCATTCGTGGCAGTGCCCGCTATCAAGATGCGGTGAAAGTTGCCTCGGACAGCGTGGCATATTTTCACCAGTTACAGGCAGCAGGTTATGCCACGGATCCAAATTATGCAGAGAAAATTAAGTCGGTATTAAGCAGTCCGACGATTCGGGCCTTTCGCAGTGCAGCTCAAGATTAACGGATACTGGCCGATAACAGCTATGGTTGGTGGTAACAAACACTTTGGTGGAGTCGCAAGATGTCGGATAACTTACTCAGAATAGGGTCTTCAGCCGTCATGGCAAGCAGCACCTTGCTGAATACCACCAGTAACAACATTGCCAATATCAATACCGAAGGGTATGTACGCCAACGTACTGAATTCGAAGCGCAAATCCTGGGGCTAGGCGTTGGCAAAGGCACCACTGAGCGGCTGGTCAATGAATTTACCTTAAAGCAGCTGCGTCGTGATACATCTTCCTATGCATTTTCCAGACAGTACCTGGATGAAGCTAACCGGGTAGATGCACTGTTCTCCAATCCGGCCAACAGTATTGCGACTGGCATGAACCAGTTGTTTGATCAATTCCAAATTGCCAATAACGACCCAACAACGCTTGCGAACCGCCAGCTGATTATAGGCAGCTCAGAGGCGTTGCTGGATCGTTTCAACACCATGTCCACCCTGGTGCTGGATCAAGATTTATTTATCAATCAGCAGCTGGATATTTATGTGGATGAGTCCAATGGCTACATCAAGCAGATTGCTCAACTGAACAAAGAAATTGCCAGCTATGGGACTGGCTCCAGTCGTCCAATTCCTCTTAACTTGCTGGATAAGCGTGACGAAGCCATACGGAAATTGTCCGAAATGGTCGAAATTCGTACTTTGGATGCCAGAAACGGTGAGAAGCTGGTGTTTATGGCAACAGGCCAATCCTTGGTGGTAGAAAACGGTGATTTTTCTTTGCTAGCTGCGCGTGGCAATCCAGATCCTTCCCGCAAAGAGTTACGTTTACAACTCTCAGGCAATACCAACGTCATTCGCGATATCAATGTAAAACAGCTGGGTGGCAAGCTGGGAGCACTGATTGCGTTTCGGGAAGAAATTTTAGACCCAACCCAAAATAAGCTTGGTCAGGTGGCGTTATCCTTGGCCGATGCGCTGAACGAGCAAAACAAGCTGGGTATGAACTTGAATGGTGAGTTGGGCGGTCCGCTGTTCACCTTACCAACCTTCAATGGTTTTCCTTATCAGGGCAACAGTGCAACCTCTAGTTTAACTGGCACGGTTGAAGCCGGGCAGGGCAGTAAAATTCCGCCAAATGATTTGCGTGTAACGATATTATCTGCCACTGAAGTGCAGGTACAGGCGGTCGATTTAAAAGGCAATGTGATTGCTGGCTCTGAGATCGTGGTCAACGTTGCCGGTTTTCCTGCCACTATTACAGCTGATGATGCAGGCGGTGATCTCTATGGTTTTAGTTTTGAAATTAATGGTGCCGTTGGTGATCAGTTTGAATTTAAACCATTAGCTACCGCGGCTCGTCAGGTAGGCCTTGCGACGACAAGGCCAGAAGATATAGCTCTGGCCTCACCCATTCGAATAGATCAAACGCTTGGTAATCTGGGTAATGGTAAAGTCGCTAATTTGGAGGTTACGGATACCACTCCTGCAACTGCGCCCGATTATGGTTTTACGGCGCCAGCTGGTCTTGTGGATGGTCCATGGACCGTGACTTACCTTGGCAGCAACAGTTTTCAGATTGAAGATAATGCGGGTAACGTAATCGCAAACCCCAATTTTGCTTCGGCCAACTATCAAAATCTGTTTGCAGAGGCTGGGCTAGATGTAGGCTTTGACTTTTCGATTAGCGGTATTCCAAGTGCCGGTGATACTTTTACCATTGAGTTCAATAGTGGCGGTTTTAACGATAACCGGAATGGGTTGAAGCTGGCCGGTTTACAAACCGATACCACTACTACTCGGCTCAATGCGTTATCCACCCCTGGTGGTGTCAACAGTGCCAGCTTTAACCAGACGTATGCATCGATGGTGAGTTTAATCGGTGAGCGTACCAACCAGGCGCGTAATAGCGAAGCAGCCAATGATGCTTTGTTGCAACAAAGCAAGCTGTGGTTTGAGTCCTTATCGGGTGTTAGTCTGGATGAAGAGGCTGCCAATTTGGTTCGGTTCCAACAAACCTACCAGGCGGCGACCCGCATTATTTCTACATCACAAACCATTTTTGACACGCTGCTGGCGGCTGTGAGGTAATTCTTATGCGTATGTCCTTTAATATGAAGTTCAATCTGGGTCTGAATGGAGTGCTGAACACCAACGCCAAGATGTCCCGTGCGCAGGAACAACTGACCAAGCAGACCCGTATCTTGACCCCTGCCGATGATCCGGCATCTTCAGCAAAGGTACTCGGCCTGGATCAAAGCCTGGCGCAGACAGAGCAGTATCAAAACAATTCTATTTTACTTAAGAACAATCTTGCATTGCAGGAAACAGTTTTATCCAATATGCGCACTTCCATGGATCGCGCCCGGGTATTGGCGATCGCGTCTGGTAATGGTGCCTATGCAGAGGAAGATTTAAGAGCTGTAGCCGCGGAGCTTCGTAATATTCAGATTGAGCTGCAAGACTTGATGAATACCAAGAATTCTGAGGGTGGCTATATCTTCGCTGGCTACCAGGATAAGAATGTACCCTATGTTTTTAATCCTGTCTCCGGACGCTATGAATTTGAAGGGGATGATGGCCAGAAATCACTGCAGATTTCTCCGACTATAGCTTTACCGGGTAACGATAGCGGCAAATTTGTATTTGATGATGTACCAGCGAGGTTCAAAACCAGTGCTGCCAGTATCGTTGCTGGTGGAGCAACCACTGCATCGATCACTGTTACCAATCAGGATCAATTTGATAGATTTTACCGCTTAAACTACGACAACCTGACTCCGGCGAACAATACGTTCAATGTAGTATTTACCGCACCGGACCAGTATGAAATTCAGCAAAATGGGACCTCTTTGGTGCCGCCGGTCACCGGAACTTACTCTGCAGGCGAACCCATTAATTTTCGAGGTACCCGCATCACGATTGATGGTCCTGCGGTGCCAGGTCAGGTCGACTTTAGTTTGCAGCCGCCAGAGAAAAAGAACATTCTGGACACATTGGAAGAATTCATTGCTCGGCTTGAGAATCCTGACTTATCGGCTTTTCAGCTCAATGAAGGTATCTTGGATGCTATATCCCAAATTTCCAACTCTGCCGATAAAGTAGATAACTTCATGGCCAATGTTGGTGGTCGTATCAATGTGATTGATAGTGTGTTTGAAACCAATGAAGATCTTAAAATCAACAACAAGTCGTACCGGGCTGATTTATCTGAAGTGGATTATGCTGCTGCATTAACAGAAATCACCAAGCAAGAAATTGCTTTGCAGGCGATCTCGGCAACCTTTACCAAGGTATCTGGTGTGTCACTATTCGATTTTCTTCGCTAAATGATTTTTTCGAGATAAACTGCATAAATGTAGGCTAGCTATTTTTTTTTAGCTGAAATCAAAAAAATTCGAAATTTCTCTAAACTTCCTGCCTTAGCTTCCGATAAATAAGTATCTGAGATGATGTTGTGACAGCCTCACAACACAACGATACAGCGAAGCAGGCAGGAGACTTATTATGTCACTTTACGTCAATACCAATACCTCATCACTGAACGCGCAACGTCAGCTGTTTAACTCTGGTAATGCACTGGATGTAGCTTTCAAGCGTCTTTCTTCTGGTTTTCGCATCAACAGTGCAGCTGATGATGCGGCAGGCTTGCAAATCTCTAACCGTCTAACCAGTCAGGTGAATGGCCTTGACCAGGCCGCCCGGAATGCCAACGACGGTATTTCTCTGGCTCAGGTGGCGGAAGGTGCGATGGATGAAATTACCAATTCGTTGCAACGTATCCGGGTGTTGGCTATTCAGGCTCAGAATGGTATCAACAACTCAGCAGACCGTGCAGCTTTGCAAAAAGAGGTTACGCAATTAAAGCTGGAAATTAGCCGGATCGCCCAGACTACGCAGTTTGGTAAGCAGAACTTGCTGACCGGAACCTATTCTGCAGTCTTCCTGGTGGGTGCTAATGCTGGCCAGAACATCAATATCAACTTGTCTCGTGCTGGTGGTGGTTATGGAACTTCAGGGCTTGGTTTATCAAACCTGAGCGTTTCATCAGTTGGTGGCGCTTCCGCTGCACTGGCGGCCCTGGATAGTGCCATTGCCGTTATTGATGGGACTCGCGCTGACCTTGGTGCCATCCAAAACCGTTTCCAAGCGACGATTCGTAACCTGACTAATATCTCAGAGAACGTAGCTGGTGCTCGTAGTCGGATCCGTGACACCGACTTTGCCAAAGAAACTGCTGAACTAACACGCACTCAGATTCTGCAGCAGACCAGCACTACTGTATTGGCTCAGGCAAATCAGCGACCACAGGCAGCTTTAAGTCTGCTGCAGTAAACGAATACTCCTGCTTCAAACCAAAAAAGCCGCAATCGCGGCTTTTTGCGTTTCTAGTTAATTGTAGGTATCAAGCCTTTATTTTTGGTTGCTTTCTAAAGTTTATCTATATTTATCCGATATATAGACTGTATGGATTTAATTTTTCCATGCGATAAACCCAGACAGGAGAACAACCATGTCATTATATGTCAATACCAATACCTCGTCGCTGAATGCTCAGCGACAATTGTTTAACTCGGGCAACTCGCTGGATGTTGCCTTTAAGCGTTTGTCATCCGGCTTCCGGATTAACAGCGCCGCCGATGATGCGGCTGGCCTGCAGATTTCCAACCGGTTAACCAGTCAGGTTAATGGTCTGGATCAGGCGGTCCGTAATGCCAACGACGGTATTTCACTGGCTCAGGTCGCTGAAGGGGCTATGGATGAAATCACCAACTCGCTGCAGCGCATTCGCGTGCTTGCTATCCAGGCACAGAATGGTATCAACAACTCGGCTGATCGTGCTGCGCTACAAAAAGAAGTAACCCAACTGAAGTTGGAAATGAGCCGGATTGCTGAGACCACTCAGTTTGGTAAACAAAACCTGTTGCAAGGAACCTATTCGGCAGTCTTTCTGGTAGGTGCCAATGCAGGCCAAAACATCAGTGTCAATTTATCGCGTGCTGGTGGTGGTTTTGGAACTTCAGGCCTTGGCTTATCAAATCTGAGTGTATCTACGGTTGGGTTAGCATCCGCAGCTTTAGCTTCAATCGACAGTGCGATTGCCATTATTGATGGCACCCGGGCCGATTTGGGTGCGTTGCAAAACCGTTTCCAGGCAACCATTCGGAACCTGAGCAATATCTCTGAAAATGTTTCCGGTGCGCGTAGCCGGATCCGTGATACCGATTTTGCTAAGGAAACTGCAGAGCTGACACGCACGCAGATCTTGCAACAGACCAGTACCACTGTGTTGGCGCAGGCCAACCAGCGGCCACAGGCTGCCCTGAGTTTGCTGCAGTAATTCAGCCTCAGTGACAGCGGAGTACTCACGCTTTGGTGAGGACTTTGCCAGACAATAGGGTTGTTCGCCTTGGTCTCTGCATGATCAGATAATTCTATCTGGTTCATGCAGAGCGCCATGTGAGCATACAACCTATTGACCGTGCAGGCATTGAAGCGGCGGCGTCTGTTTGACGCCATGCCGTGGCCTGTTTGGTAGCTTGTCAGAAGGAAGTCAGTATGGCTTTAATGGTAAATACCAACCAGTCGTCATTGGCATCTCAACGTTTGCTGAGCAATGCGACAGCAGGTTTGAGTTCAACCTTTGAGAAACTGAGTTCGGGGTATCGGATTAACAGGGCAGCAGATGATGCGGCTGGCCTGGTGATCAGTGGTACCTTGACTAACCAGGTTCTTGCTTTGAATCAAGCTGTGCGCAATGCAAATGATGCTATTTCGTTGGTGCAGGTGACTGATAGTGCGATGGATGAAATCGCAACCAATCTCCAGCGTATGCGGGTTTTAGCTATTCAAGCTGAGAATGGTTTGAACACTGAGGTCGATTTGAATGCATTGCAGCAAGAGTTTGATCAAATGCGTCAGAGTATCGATTCAATTGCAACCAACTCCGAGTTTGCTGGGATCCCTTTGCTGGATGGGACGGCAGGGGAGCTGACATTTTTGATAGGCGCTGAAGCCGGGCAAAAAAAGGTAATCGTCCTTGATCAGGATTATCGGGTGAGCCCGGCTGGCCTGGATTTAGGTGAAGTGGACTTGCGAGAGGATGATACTGAAAGCATTTTGACTTCTATAGATGATGCTTTGTTACAAATCGATAGTGCTCGGACCGACTATGGTGCCATCCAGAATGCTCTGCAATCGACCATAAAAAACCTGAGTAATGTTAGTGAGAATGTCTCTGCATCACGCGGTCGTATCAAAGATACCGATTATGCGAAAGAAACCACAGAGCTGACTCGGACTCAAATTATCCAGCAGAGTAGTATCAGTGTGCTGGCACAGGCGAATCAACGACCTCAAGCTGCGTTGCTGGTGCTTGACTCAGGATAAACCCGTTTTAACGAGCAAGACAAGAGAGGCCACTTTTAGCCCCGGTTAAATTGCAGTTTTGCCGGATAGAACAAAGGCCGAAAGGCAGGAAATATACTCCGGAGTGACTCTTAAATTGCCTTACTCTGCTCATCAGCCACCGTTTAGGTGGCTTTTTTTATTTTAAATTTTTTCGCAAAAACAGTAACTTAATTTTTTTTCGTCGAATTCATAAAAAAAAGAGAAATTTTCCCTAAAGTTCTCATGAGCCAAGCCGAAACACTGGTTAAGCCGAGTTGCAGCTTGGCTCCGTTGACGGTCCGTCGGTAAATACCGATACCCGTAGTGCAAAAACAAAGTAGAAGGCATAACGGTTTTGCAGAACCCGTGCTGGATACTAAGGAGTGACTCATGTCTTTATTTGTCAATACCAATACCTCGTCGCTGAATGCTCAGCGTCAATTATTTAATTCTGGTAATGCTCTGGACGTCGCTTTTAAGCGTTTGTCTTCGGGCTTCCGGATCAACAGTGCAGCCGACGATGCAGCCGGTTTGCAAATATCTAACCGTTTAACCAGCCAAATTAATGGTTTGGATCAGGCGGTACGTAATGCCAATGACGGTATTTCTGTTGCTCAGGTTGCTGAAGGTGCCCTGGAAGAAATTACCAACTCATTGCAGCGGATCCGGGTGCTGGCGATTCAGGCTCAGAACGGCATCAACAACTCATCTGACCGGGCAGCACTGCAAAAAGAAGTCACGCAGTTGAAGCTGGAAATGAGTCGTATTGCGGCCAATACTCAGTTCGGTAAGCAAAATATTCTGAATGGTAAGTACTCTGCAGTGTTCCTGGTGGGCGCTAATGCAGGCCAAACCATCAGTATTAACCTGTCAGGTGTCAGTAATGATGGCAAAAGCTTTGGTACTTCAGGCCTTGGTCTGGCAAAACTTAGCATCTCTTCAGTCGGTGGTGCTTCAGCAGCATTGGCATCGATTGACAGTGCATTGACACGGATTGATGGTGTACGTGCTGACTTGGGTGCCTTGCAAAACCGTTTCCAAGCTACGATTCGTAACTTGACCAACATTTCTGAGAACGTTTCTGGTGCTCGTAGCCGGATCCGTGACACAGATTTTGCGAGAGAAACTGCTGAGTTGACTCGGGCACAGATTTTGCAGCAAACCAGTACTACTGTGTTGGCACAGGCAAATCAGCGGCCGCAGGCGGCTCTGTCATTGTTGGGCTAAACTTAATTGATACGGTCGGCGAAAACTCGCTTTAAAGTTTTCGCCGTTCGGGTCGATAAGGAGTTAAGCAATGAGTAGTGTGAATGCAACAAGTGCGGCTGTTATGGTCACTCCGTTACCGCAAGGTTCGGAAGCCGCACCAAGCAGCTCTTCCGCTACCTTGCCCAATAACAGCAAGGCGGCGTCAGAGCCCATGCAGGCTGCGGCTGCCGAGCCGGTTGATAAGCAACAGCTGCAAAATGCAGTGGATGTTATCAACCAGGCGGTCGAACTGGATCAACGTGGATTGAGCTTTACCATTGATGATCTTTCTGGTCGCTCCATCATCAAAGTCAGGGATCTGGCAACGGATGAGTTAATACGGCAAATACCGTCAGAAGAAATTCTGAAAGTAGCGCAGGATATTAAACGACTCCAGGAGGAGATGGGGCAATCGATTGGCCTGTTAATCGATAAAAGAGTGTAGGAGTATTCAACAATGTCTGGTGTAAACTTTTTAGGGTCAGCCTCTGGCTTACCACTTAATGACTTGGTGATGTCCTTTGTCAACGTTGAGCGTCAGACAAAAATGGGCCGCATCGAGGACACCAGAAAACAACTGGATGCTTCTTTATCCGGATTTGGTCGGCTTAAGTCGGCCTTATCCGGCCTACGTCAAGCCAGTCGTGACATTGGCGGGACTAAGCTGAATCAACGCCAGGCTTTGATTAATCAGCCTGAAGACAAAACTTATTTTCGTGCTGAAACCAATTTCAGTGCAGCGCCAGGTCGGTTTGAGGTGAACGTCAATCAGTTGGCTGGTGGCAGTCGGCTCGAGTCTGCTGATGGTGACTTTAATTCTGCAAACGATGTTGTATCCACCACTGCTGGTCAGCTAACTTTTAGTGCTGATGGTAAAAATTTTACCATCAACGTGACCGCTGGCATGACACTCGACCAGTTACGCTTACGTATCAACCAGAACAAAAACAACTTTGGTGTCGATGTCAATTTAATCAATGCTGGTGATGGCCTCGGTACCAAAATGGTATTTACTTCAAAGGTTACCGGGGATGGGAATGACCTGGTTATTAGCAATAATAACGCAGAGCTTGATAAATTATCGACCGTAGCCACTGGCCCTGATCCTGCGGGTCTTGAATACAGTCGCAATGCCCGCAACGCCATTATTGAAGTCGATGGTATTACCGCAACCAGCAAAACCAACACCTTTAAAAACGTTATTCAGGACACCACTATTTTTGCCGAGGAGCTGACTGAGCCGGGCAATCCTATTCGTTTGGAAATTGCCACCGACAAAGAGGCGGCGGAAGAAAAAATCAATACCTTTATTGAACGCTACAATGCGGTGGTGACTTTGATTGGTGAGTTAACCAAAGCCCGAAAACTATCGACCGATGGCAAAACAGTAGAGGCTGAGGGCGGATCCTTGTCTGGTGATCCCTTACCGCGTACGCTGATGTCGCAACTTAGAAACTTAGTTAGCTTAAAGCTTGATGTTGAAGACAGCAACGTTTCCACTCTGTATCAGATGGGGATAGGCTTTACCAATGATGGAAAGTTATCTATCAGCAGCAATCGTGAATTTGGTGGTGAGTCTGGCCGTCAGCGCTTTGAGCGCACGCTTGACCAAAATTACGATGATATGGCCCGTTTTTTTGGTGCAGACGATGGCTTGGTTGATAAATTAGACAAGTACATTACTGAATTCAGTCAAGCTGGTGGCATTATTGCGACCAAAGAATCGGTATTACGTGATCAACTCTCTCAGAATACCAAGGCAAGTGAAGCGGCTGAACGGTACCTGGCAAGTTTTGAAGATACCTTGCGCAAACGTTATGGTGCGCTCGATAGCCTGCTTGGCTCGATGCAAAATACCGCCAACTTTGTAACAGCCCAATTAGCCAACCTGCCAGGGTTTGGTGTGAATAAATCCTAATAATCGAGGTTCCTATGAGTTATGGCATTAAAGCGTACAAATCCGTTGGGGTAAAAGATGATTTGGCCGTGGCTGATCCACACCGTGTGATTCAGTTATTGATGCAAGGTGCCCTGGAGAATATGGCCAAAGCAAAAGGTAGTATGGAGCGGAAAGATTATGCCGGTAAATCGGCGGCGGTTTCCAAAGCCATGACAATTATTTCCGCTTTGCAAGGCTCATTGGATATGGAAGCCGGTGGTGAGATTTCTGATAATCTCTGGGCTTTGTACGATTTTATGGTCAATCATTTGATGCTGGCCAGCCGCAGCAACAGCCCAAGCAAAGTAGATGAAGTGATGGAATTAATGCTATCCATTAAAGGTGCTTGGGATCAAATTCCTGTCAGTGAGCGGGAAAAAGGTTACCAAATGCAAGTTGCCCGTCAAAGCCAAAGCGCCTCAGGTTTTTAATGCCATCTTTTAACGACTGGAAAAATCAGGTGACCTCGGCTCAGCAACAGCTGAGCCAGTTGATGCAGGATACAACCGATCTCTCCAAAGCCCAGCTGCAATTTCAGCAGTATCAGCAGTTGCTTCATTCTGGCGTGAAATTTGCTGAAGACTCTGAGTCTTATGGTCTTTTCCTTCGCGAGCAGCTAGACTGGTTGCAACAACAAATTGTCCTGTTTGAAGCTGAAAAAGTGACGGCAGCAGCGGAGTTGTTGCAACTCGAACGCCGAAAAAAAGCGAAGTCAGGCTACGATCAGAATACCTGAACTGACAGATCCACACCGGCTGTCCGTTCTGAACTGCCGGAACATCTATGCTCAAATACATTAATTACCAGTTGCACGAGGATGCTGAGCGCCAGGCTCAGGTCGAGCAGCAAGCCGCTGCAAAGATTAACTCAATCTTTACTGCAAATATGGCTGCTTTCCAACAATTTATCCCGTCAGTTGTCGACATCGTGCAGCAACACAGCATTCAGCAATACTCGGTATTCAGCACCAAAGATGCCATGCTCAATATTGTCGACTTTGCTACAGGACGAGTTGTTTATGGCTCTGATCCAATCCAAGAGGTGGCAGAAGAGGTCGCTAACTTTGTAACGAATGCGCCTTATGTCGATTTATACCATTCTGATGCTGGAGCAGCTGACTGGCCAGCAGAGCCGTTGCCAGCACAAATTAATACCCTGGTTGTGTTTGGTATGGGGTTTGGTTACCAACTCAATGAGCTACTGCAGCAGGTTCGGCTACGTTACCTTATTGTTTATGAGCCTTCAGTCGATATGCTGTTTTGTTCACTGCAAGCGAATGACTGGCTGGCTTTATTCGAAACAGCTGCTGCATTAAATACCCAAATTTTTCTTCAGCTAGGAAATGATGGCAGCTCGCTTACCACGGATTTAGCAGAACTTTGTCAGGCAACGGAGCAAGATAGAGTGTACCTGTATCGTCATTACTTTCATCCAGTGATGGATAAAGTCATTGATTACGCCATGACACATCAGGGCGAGTCCAGTAAATTGCTGGCGGAGAGTGCTCATATAGGGCGTTATGAACATTTGTATGATTTTGTCAGTGAACGCAATCCGGGCGTGTTAGGTACATGTCAGCCTCAGTCGTTTTCCAATGACGAGCGTTACCAACGGAATATGGGAGCACTCAAAAAGTTCTACCCAAAGGTGCATCAGGCCATTCAAAAACATCAGGCTGAGCATTGGCAACTAGTGGCCGAGCACGGGCAACCAAACCTATATCACACAAAGCGTAAAGCGTTGTTTTATCGTGATCTCGAGCAAGATTCTGAGTCACTGGTTGATTATTTTGTTCATCATCCCTACAAGGATGATGTGATTCTGGGCCAGCGCATTACCCGAAAACTTAAGCATTACCTGCATTTTCGATACATGCAGCAGGTGCAACCGATCTTATCGAAAACCTTGCAAAAAAACAGTCAACTGGCAGAGCATATCGACTCTTTGATTGTATTTGGTGTGGCTCTTGGTAAGCATCTGGAACAACTGACCGAGCAGCATCGTATCAAACACTTGTACATTTGCGAGCCTAACCTGGATTTCTTTGCCGCCAGCTTGCATGTCACCGACTGGGCCGGCATTTTTGAGCGGGCAGATGAAGAAAAGCGACGGATTTATCTGAATTTAGGCGGCGATGGCAGTCGCTATTTCTACGACTTGATGATGCAATTTTATCAGGTGGGAGCCTATTCCATCGCCAACACCTACATGCTGAGTTCGTATTACAATGAGGGCATGCAAAAAGCGATTTATGATTTGCGTGCCGAGCTCAAAGTGGTGCTGGCAATAGGGGAGTACTTTGATCATGCTCGCTATGGCTTGGCGCATACCTACTTTAGCCTGAAAAATGGTCACCGTTTTTTTAAGAAAGACAGAAAGCAGCTGACACAACACGATTTTTTGACGTTGCCCGTGTTTGTGGTGGGCAATGGCCCTAGCCTTGACAGCACCTTTGAGCACCTGAAAGCCTATCAGGACCAGGCCATTATTATCAGTTGTGGCACGGCGTTAAAAGCGCTGCACAGCCATGGCATACAGCCGGATTTTCATGCTGAGATTGAACAAAATCGCGCAACCTTTGACTGGGTCAGTCAAGTCAAGGACCCGGAATACCTCAAAGGCATTCGCTTACTCAGCATTAATGGCATTCACCCGGATACGGCAGCACTGTTTGCCGATACTTATCTCTGCTTAAAAGAAGGGGAAACCTCCACCATCGTATTTGAACGGGCGCTTACGAACGAAGGGATCCGGATTGAATCTTTAAGCTATGCGTACCCAACAGTGACTAATTTGGTGGTGAATACGTTGCTGAAACTAGGTGCTCGTCTGCTGTATTTATTTGGTGTGGACTTGGGCTATGTGGATGTGAATTACCACCATTCCAAGTCTTCGGCTTACTATAAGCATGACGGCGCTCAAATCTATGACTATCAGCGAGTTCATGGCGGAGGTCTTGCTACCCGAGGGAATTTCCGAGCTCAGGTGTTCACCAAAACCGAGTTCGATGTATCGCGCAAATTGCTGGAGCAGGCCATCAAGGCACAAAAAGGCCGGGTTGAGGTTTACAATTGCAGTGACGGTGCCCGTATTGATGGTGCAGTGCCACTTCAGCCAGAAAATATTTTATTGCCTGCAAATTTGGCTGATAAAACCACCAGTATCGAGAGCTTCTTTGCCGAGGCCTGCTACCCAACCTTAACCGGGTTAGCCGATACCGTCCAACAGAGCTTTGATGCAGCTGCTTTTGTCACGAAAGTTAACGCTTGGCTGGAGTTGTTGGAGCCTGAGATTACCAGTACCACAGAGGCTTTGGGCATGATTGATGCTCAGTGGCTATTTTTACGTGAATGCGGAAAAGAGCCCAACAATCTGCTGTACCTAATGATGCTTGGCAGCACCAACTACATTTCGGCAGTGCTCACCAAGCTGGCGGTCAGTATTGACGCGGATCCGGCAGAATATGGTAAAGCTTTTGCTGAAGTACTCGCTATCTGGAAGGCTTACTTGCAAGAGGCTGCCGATTCATATCAGAGTGAGCCACTGCAAATGGACGGTGTCTCAGTGAGTTATTTAATGAATAAACACCAGAGTACTCCGGTTTGAGGTTGCTCATGAACCCTGAAGTGCTGCAGTACAAATTAAGTGGTGGAGTGAAGTTTCCCACTATCAATATCAATGGAAACCTACAAAGGCCCATTGGTCCAGCTGTTCAATACGACGCTTTCGTTATGGGTAGCCGAAGATGACAAGAAAAATATGCTTTGCCGGACTGGTGTCGGAAACCAATCTTGGTGATGTGGTCATTTTAAAAACAGCAGAATCCCTTTACAAAAAAGCTTTGTCAGAGGGGGCCGATGTTGATTTTTCAAGATTGGATATTAAAGCTCAGAGCAGGAGAGCTGGAGCTTTTTATAACCTCAAGATTGCTATCATGGACTTTTTCCGGCTGAACACCCGGAGTACAAAAATAAACAAGTTGATCAATGACTCAAAGCTGGAGTATCGCAAACATCTCAATGATATTGATTTAATCGTTGTGGTTGGTGGTGGCTTAATCAAATATAAGTATCAGCGGTTTTTTATCTATTTAGTGGCATTGATTGAGGTGGCGGAAGCTCTAAGTATCCCCATTGTATTTAACTCGGTGGGTGTGGAAGGCTATGACAGTCATGATTTTCGTTGCCAAATGTTAAAAAAGGCTTTGAATAAACCAATCGTAAAAAGTATCACCACACGTGATGATATCGAGTTATTGCAGAATGCTTACATGCTTTCAGAGAACCGAGCTCGAACTGCGAAAACCTCTGATCCGGCAGTGTATGCCGATGAAGTTTATCGGGTGGCTAAGCACACTTCAAAAACCATTGGGATTGGCTTGATCCGCGGAGGTATATTCCGTGATAACAATAAAGATATTTCAGCGGATGAGCTGACTGAGTTTTATTGCCAGTTGATTATTGAGATAGAGCAATTAGCCTTGCCGTACCAGCTTTTCACCAATGGACTGGCCGCTGACATTGAGCTTATTGCTGGCATTGAGGCCAGGCTAGGCCGCAAGCAATTGGATGTTGTGGTGCCTCAAACCGATAGGCAGCTGGTCGAGATGATTGCTAAATTTTCTGTGGTGATTGCTGCCAGATTGCATGCAAATATCATCGCTTATGCACTCAATGTTCCTTCGGTTGGGCTGGTATGGAACGACAAACTAAAAATGTTTGGTCAAGATATTGGGTATCCTGACAGGTTTGTGCAACCCGAGCAGATCACGGCAAAACAGGTTGTGGCTATGGCAATGGATGCTCGCGATAAAGGTTATGTTCAAAGTTCATGGTCTGAGTACAAAGGTTCTGTTAAACAACATATTGGAAAGATCACCAGCCAGTTTATTGCGGGGGATTTATGAACGGAGCTAAGAAAAATATCGCCGTCATTTTTTCGGGTGGGGTTGGTACTCGTATGAGCTCAAAAGCCAAGCCGAAACAGTTTCTTGAACTACATGGCAAGCCCATCATTGTTTACACCCTTGAAATTTTTCAAAGCCACCCTGAGATTGATGGCATTGTGATCGCGATGGTCGCGGACTGGATAGCCTATACCAAGCAGTTGATTGAGCGCTACCAGCTGACCAAGGTGGTGGATGTTGTTCCAGGCGGAGCCACTGGGCAACTTTCTATCTTTCATGGTTTGCAATGCGTGGAGCAGAACTTTCCAAAGGAGTCTACGGTACTTATACATGATGGTGTTCGTCCTCTGATAAACCACCAAATTATTACCGCGAACATTCAACAAGTTGCTGTGAGTGGCAATGCGATAACGACATCGCCAACTATTGAAACCTTTGTTGTTGTGAATGATGAGATGGTGGTGCAGGATGTGCCTTTGCGCAAACATTCCCGTTTAGCAAAGGCACCACAAAGTTTTTGTTTGCAGGATATTACTAAGGTACATCTGCAAGCACAGCAAGATGGCATCACCGATGCTATCGACTCCTGTACCTTGATGCATCAATACGGTCAT